>CADEFF010000072.1:0-15315 GCA_902826565.1 uncultured Rhodospirillaceae bacterium
CGATGCGCGGCCTTCCGGAATGCCGCCTCGACGGCTGCCGCATCGCCCAGCGCCCAGTCGAGACAGACATTGCCCGGGGCTTCGTCCCACACTGGCGGCGCGCCGGCATCGAGCGCTGCGGCGGTGTTGACCACGGCCGGCAGCGGATCGTACTCGATTTCGATCAGGTCCGCGGCATCGCGTGCGGCCGCCAGAGTGTCGGCGACGATGAAAGCGACGGGATCGCCCACATGCCGGACGCGGTCGACGGCAAGCGCGTAGTGGGGCGGGCTTATGAGGGCGGCGCCGTCGCGGCCCTTCAGCCCGGGGAGGCAGGGGATGCTGCCGAGCCCGGCGCTGACAAGATCGACGCCCGTGAGAATGCAGGCGACGCCGGGATTGGCCGCGGCCGCCGCCGTTTCGATCCGGCGGATCGCGGCATGCGCATGCGGCGATCGCAGCGCATGGCCATGGAGTTGCCGGGGAAGCTGGATGTCATCGACGAACTGCCCGTTTCCCGTGAGCAGGCGAACATCCTCGATGCGCCTGACCGGCTGTCCGATTCCGAACTTTGACATTCCGTGCCGCGAAATTCCGTACGTGGATCGACAACGCGCCGGCGATCTTAGTGGAGACGGCTTTCGCTAGCTACGGGATTTCCTGTCGCCCGTCTCCCGCAACCTCGGGCCCCGGGTCCTGCCGTCGAGTGCTGCCGCCTCGACATCGTTCCATCGCCGCGAGAGGACGCCCGATACGGGGTACGGCGGAAACCGGTTCGATCCGCGCTAGAGGCGATCGCTCACCGCCGTAGCCGTAAAGGGCGCGAGCGGCTGCCAGGATTCGCCCGCCGCCACCAGACAACTGGTGCCGTCCGGCTGCGTGAGCAGGATGCTCCAGGTGGCGCCTTCCTCGCTTGCCAGGACTTCGACGAGCGACCCGTTGTCCGAGATGCCGGTCGCCGCCGGCGCCTCGCGGAACTTGTCGGTCAGGGCTTTCACCACCGAATCCCTGGGGCCGCAATTCGGCGCCTCCGGATAAGCGGGCGTCGAGATCAGCAGGGCCGCGCCCGCGACGACGGCGCCCGCCGCAAGGACCGCGAGCCCCGGCAGCAGAATTCTCGCCTTCGACTTCCGATGTCGTGCCGTCATCGACGACCTCCTCCCGCCGCCAAGCGGCGCTTCCCCCCGTGAACCCCACGACCAACCAACCCCCGGGCCGGCCGTTCGGCTCCGGGTCGCGCCCGGAATGCCACGGCCGATCGGGGAGGCCTGTCCTTTCAAGGGCTTGGGTTCGCCGGCAACGGGCGGGAAGGGCGCGGCGCGTCAGGGCAGGTTCGCGCCGCGCCGTCGGCGGGCGGTCGCCCGGATCGGATCGGATCAGATCGGATCAGATCAGATCAGATGAATCTCGACATCCCGCGGCGTACCGTCGCCGCCATTGGTCGGATAGACATCGTCCGGGCAGGCGGAGAAGGCGAGGAGGCAATCCATCTCGGCCCGCAGCTCGACATAGTCGCCGGGCTTCGCGAGCGGTCGAACAAAGTCGATATGGCCGCCGGGTTCGACCGGGGCCTGCATGAAAAGATTCCAGGGGCTCGGCGTCACGGCCGGTCTCAGCCCATGCGCGGCGAGCGCCCCGGCGAGATTGTCCGCGCAGTTCGCATGATCGGGACCGCGGCCGGCGCGCTCATACATGAGCCGGCTGCAGGCGGCGATCAGCGTATCGTGCCGGCCGGGCGAGGTGTCTTGCGTCACGGTGAGGATCGGCCGGTAGAGATTGGTCAGCAGCAGGTCGCCCGTCTCGAAGAAGAGCTTCTGCAGCACCTCGCGGCAATGTTCGAGCGACAGATATTCGCCCGATGATGCGAAGGCCCCCGGCGATGCGAAGGCCCCCGGCGATGCGAAGGCCCCCGGCGATGCGAAGGCCCATGTGTCCACGACCTGCGTGCCGTGGCTGTTGATCACCCGCAGCCGCTCTCCCTTCCGCAAGGCGAAGGCGGCGCCGGTGCGGGCGGCGAGGGTGAAGCGTCGTTCGGCCATGACGAAATCCTCTTCTGCCAACGGCCGCACTCTGCCAGCCGCCCGCGCCGTCCGCCACCCGCCGACTCCCGGTGGCGCGGCCGCTAGCGCGCGCTGTCTTCCACTCGCCCGTCTTCCGCTGGCGGGGCCGCTCCGCGCGCGCAAGGGGTCCGGCAGATCTGGGGTTGCATCGTTGCGAGTTACGGGGTAAATGCTGGCGAACGCCGCGGTTTTCGTTGTTGCACTGCACAAAAATTACGAAATCCGCAACGGAATCAGCGGCGGCGGCGACCTCCTTCATCGCACTGCTGAGTACATGGCTGCTGAGACGAGCAAATCCACCGCTCCGGTCCATGTCGTCCCGCGTTCCGTCTGGGAGGAGGACGAGCGCGACGACGAGCTGCGCCACGAGGCGCGCGCGCTCGCCGAGGACGACATGAACCGGGAGATCATCAAGCGCCTGCAGGATGACGGGCGCATGAGCTTCTCCCGCATCGCCCGCGAGCTCGGCACCTCGGAGGCCACCATCCGCAACCGGGTGAGCCGGATGATCGAGACCCGGCTGATGCGGGTGATCGCCGTCGTGGATCCCGTCTCGCTCGGCCGCACTTCCTACGCCATGGTCGGGCTTACCGTGGCGCCCGGCTCCGATCCGCGGCGCGTCGGCAAGGTCTTCGCCGATTGCGACGAGGTCACCTATGTGCTGTTCGCGGCCGGCAAGTTCGATCTCATGGTGGAGGTGATCTGCGAGGAGGCGGAGGCGTTCCGGAACTTCCTGCTGGATCGCTGCTACAACAACCCCGAGATCGCGAGCGTCGAGCCGATGATGGGGCTGCAGCTCCTGAAGAGCCTGATGAAATGGGGCCGTCCGTGAGCGGGATCGCGTCCGACCGCGACGGCGCAGCACCCCTGCCGGCGAAGCCTCGCGCCCGGCGCATCTTCGAGTACAAGCGCGCCATCCCCTGGACCTGGGCGCTCGGCCTCGGCATCTCGATCTGGGTGCTCTTCTTCGGGCTCTGGGAGATCGCCTCGGTCCGCGGCTGGGTCAACGCGACCTTCATGCCGGCGCCGCATACGGTGCTCGGCACGCTCTACGTCATGCTGGCCGAGCGCGCCTTCCTGACCGACATCATGGTCAGCGTCTACCGCATCGTCGTGAGCTTCCTTGCGGCCTCGGCGATCGCGGTGCCGATCGGCGTGCTGATGGGCTGCTTCCGCGTGGTGGACGCCTTCGTCAACCCGTTCGTCGCCGCCTGGCGCTATTTGCCGGCGCCGTCCTTCGTGCCGCTGCTGCTGATGTGGTTCGGCGCGGGCGAGGGCTCGAAGCTGGCGCTGCTCTTCATCGGCGTGGTGTTCTTCCTCGCGACCCTCGTGATGGACCACACCCGCGCGGTGCGCACCGAGCTCATCGAGACCGGCATGACGCTGGGGGCGAGCCGGCGGCAGATCCTGCGCACCGTCGTGGTGCCGGCGGTGCTGCCCAACATCCTGATCTCGATGCGGCAGATGCTGGCGGTGAGCTGGACCTACCTCGTCATCGCCGAGATCGTCGCCTCGACCACCGGCATCGGCGCCGTGATGATGCGCGGCCAGCGCTTCCTGCATGTCGACGAGATCATGGCCGGCATCGTCGTGATCGGCGTGCTCGGCCTCGCCTTCGATTTCCTGTTTCGCTTCGCGCACCGCCTGCTGTTTCCCTATCTCCAGCGCGGGAACAACTAGGCGAGAGGAGAGAGCCGGGGCGGAAGGAGAAAAAAAGCTGGACTGAGCCACGCTGCAATTGGAACCAGGCGAACCGCGCCGGCGAACCGGCGCACTCAATGGGAGGTGCAAGATGCGACAGAGTTCCGGATCGACGCTTCGGCGTCTCATGCTCGCGGCGGCGTTCGCCGCGGCGGCGGTCATCGGTTCCGCCGGTGCGGCCGCGGCCAAGGACCAGGTCCGCGTGGCGGGCCTCACCTGGCCGGGCTATGGCTGGTGGTACATCATCGAGGCGAAGGACCTCGCGCCCGATCTCGAGATCACCTATCAGGCGATCGAGGATCCCTTCCAGAGCTTCGCCCTGATGGCCTCCGGCCAGCTCGAGGTGATCTCGAGCACGGCGGAGTTCGCCCCGATCGGCGCCTCGCAGAACATGCCGGTGCGCCAGATCACCTACGGCAATCTCTCGCACGGCACGGACCAGATCCTGCTCCGGCCCGAGATCAAGAGCGCCGAGGATCTGCGCGGCAAGAAGGTGGCCGTCATGGTCGGCGGCCTGCCGCAGATCATGCTCGGCATCTATCTCGAGAAGAACGGCGTGCCGTTCGATTCCGTCGAATATGTGAACGTCATCATGGATCAGGCAGCGGCGGCCATGATCGGCGGCACGGTCGGCGCGGCCGAGCTCTGGGAGCCCTTCGCGAGCCAGGCGCTGGCCGCGATCCCGGGCGCCACCAAGGCGGCGAGCACCGCCGATCCGGAATGGGCCGAGACCGCGATCATCGCGGACGCGCATTTCATGAACGCGGACTGGATCCGCGATCATCGCGATGTGGCCGTGAAGACGCTGAAGGCGATGTATGACGCGATCGCCTGGTGGAAGGCCAATCCCGCCGAAGGCAACCAGATCATCGCCGACGGCATGAAGATGTCGGTCGCCGACGTCGAGCTGGTGATCGGCAAGGACGGCAGCGGCCTCGATTCCGGCCTCTACCCCTACAACTTCATGGAGGCGGCGCGGTTCTGCGGTGCGGCCCCCGGCGAGCCGCCCTTCGGCCAGAAGAACGGCCAGATGGACGACTACTACAAGCTCACCAACGAATGGTGGGTGAAGTTCGGCGTGGTCAAGGAGATGTATCCCGCCGACAAGGGCGTCGATTGCAGCCTTCTCAAGGACCTCTACGACAGCGGCTATCGCGGCTGAACCCAAGTCTCTCCGGCGCCGGCGGCGCGGCTCGGACCGCCGCCGGCGTCGAATTCCATTCTCCGGGCATGAGGTTCCAAGACCGATGACGACGAACTACCCGGCGTCCATGCAGGACGCGTTTCCGAGCAAGGCGCGTATCGCCAAGACGAGGGCCGACCTCGAGAAGGCCGGCGTCAAATATGTCCTGTCCTGCTGGATCGACATTCTCGGCAGCGCCAAGACCAAGCCTGTGCCGGTCTCCGAGCTCGAGGCCATCTGCACCGGCAAGGGGCCGCAATTCGCCGTCCATTCCGTGACCATGTTTCCGGAGCTCGGGCCCGCCGACCCGGACCAGATCCCGATCCCCGATCTCGACAGCCTGCAGATCGCGCCCTGGAATCGCGAATATGCGATCGTCATGGCCGATCTCTTCTACGAGAACGAGCCCTACAATGTCTGCCCGCGCCTCGCGCTGAAGCGCACCGTCAAGGCAGCGGCGGATGCCGGCTTCGCCTTCTATGCCGGGCTCGAGCCCGAATTCATGGTCATGAAATACAATGACCAGGGCCAGCCGGTGAAGGCGTTCGACAACGACCCAGAGCCCGGCCGCGGCTT
The DNA here is from genome assembly GCA_902826565.1 of uncultured Rhodospirillaceae bacterium. GTDB lineage: Bacteria > Pseudomonadota > Alphaproteobacteria > Dongiales > Dongiaceae > CADEFF01. Next base: position 5,500 of record CADEFF010000072.1, read on the forward strand.
CCGTCCGCGCCGGCAGGCCTTCGGCTACGACCTCGAATTCTCGCTCGACGCCATGCCGTTCCTCGGCGAGCTCATCGGCATCCTGAACGGGATGGGCTGGGGCATGAAGAACGTCGTCTGCGAGGGCGCCTATTCGCAGTTCGAGATCGATTTCGGCTACACCGACGTGCTGGCGATGGCCGACCGCTTCACCTTCCTGCGCGCGCTCCTGAAGGAAGTGGGGAAGCGCCATGGCTGCTTCATCACCTATATGCCGAAGCCGACCCAGTCCGACTGGCGGAACGGCGCGCATGTGAACTGGAGCATGCAGTCGGTGAAGAAACCGGGCGTGAACCTGTTCCACGACCCGAAGAAGGACGGGTGGAGCGACTATGCGCTGCAATCGATCGCCGGCGTGCTCAAGCATGGCGTCGCGATGGCGGCCGTCAACTGCTCGACGGTGAACAGCTACAAGGGCCTGATCGGCCGCGCCCAGGAGTTCGAGGGCGGCACGGTCACCTGGGCGCCGACCCATATCACCTACGGCGTCAACAACCGCTCGGCGATGCTGCGGCTGCCGCAGGCGCGCTTCGCGATCGAGAACCGCGCCGTCGACATGTGCGTCAATCCCTATCTGTCGCTCGCCATGCATGCGGCGGCCTCGCTCGAAGGCATCAGGCAGAAGCTCGATCCCGGCCCGGCGCTCAACAAGTCGCTCTATGACATGAGCCCCGCCGACCGCGCCAAATACAAGGTGCAGCCGCTGCCCCGGAACCTGAACGAGGCGATCACGACCTTCGCCGGGGATTCGCTGGCGAAGGATGTATTCGGCCCGACCATGCACAAGCTCTATGTCCGGCATAAGCAGGACGAGTGGGACCGCTTCCACGAGACGATCACGGAGTGGGAGCAGCGCGAATATCTGCGCTTCTTCTAGGAAGGACCAGGACCGGCGGATGAGCCCGTTGCCCGAATCGAAGATCGCCCCGGCCGCGCGGCGGAGCAAGCTCGCCGTCCGCGGCGTCGGCAAGACCTTCCAGTTCAGCGGCCGCGAGACGATCGAAGCGGTGCGCGGCGTCTCCTTCGACGTGATGGAGAACGAGATCTGCGCGCTGCTCGGTCCCTCGGGCTGCGGCAAATCCACGGTGCTGCGCATGGTGGCGGGGCTGGAGGAGCCCACGAGCGGCGCCATGACGCTCGACGGTCATCGCATCGAAGGCCCCGACAAATCGCGCGGCATGGTGTTCCAGGCCTATACCTCCTTCGACTGGCTCACGGTCCAGCAGAACGTCGAATATGGCATGCGGATCAACAAGGTGCCGAAGACGGAGCGGAAGGAGCGGGCGGCTCGCTTCATCGATCTCGTGAAGCTCACGAGGTTCCGCAACGCCTATCCTTCGCAGCTTTCGGGCGGCATGCGTCAGCGGGTGGCGATCGCCCGCACGCTCGCCAACGATCCCTCGATCCTGCTGATGGACGAGCCTTTCGGCGCGCTCGACGCCGAGACCCGATGGCAGATGCAGGAATTGATGGTGGGCATCGCCGAGACCTCACAGACGACCCTGCTGCTGGTGACGCACGACCTGGAGGAAGCGATCTTCCTCGCCGACCGGATCGTCTTCATGTCGCGGCATCCGGGGACGGTGCGGGAGAACCTGATGGTCGATTTCAAGAAGGGGCGCCGATTCCAGAGCCGGGAACAGATGATCGAGGCGCCCGGCTATTACGAGCTCGAGAAGAAGATCATGCATCTGATGCGCGACGAGAGCCGTCGCGATGCGGACAGTGCCGCCGGCCAGGCGCACTGAAACCGGAGAGGAAGGGAGAAAGCCATGTGCGGAATTTGCGGCTGCGATGCCGGCGAAGCGCGCATCGACGGAAACCCGTCGCCCGAAGCGGCGCACCCGCCTTTGATCCGCAGCAGGACGACACCCGCGTCGCACGATCATGGGCATGGGCATGGGCATGGGCACGGCCACGACCATATCCACGGCCACAGCCATGATCATCATCATCGGGACGGTCACGGCCATGCCTTGCAGTCGCCGGGCATCGTGCCGGACACCGGGCGCGAGCATCTCGTCGCGATCGAGCGGGGCATTCTCAGCAAGAATGACGGGTTCGCGGCGGCGAACCGCGCCCGCTTCGCGGAACAGGGCATGCTCGCCCTCAACTTCGTTTCCAGTCCCGGCGCGGGCAAGACCAGCCTGCTGGTCGCCACCATCGAGGGGCTGAAGAAGGAGCTGCCGATCGCCGTGATCGAAGGCGATCAGGAGACCGAGAACGACGCCGAGCGGATCCGCGCCACGGGCGTCCCCGCGGTGCAGATCAATACCGGTCGCGGCTGCCATCTCGACGCCCATATGGTGGGCCATGCGCTCGACAGCCTGCCGGTCGAGCGAGGCTCGCTGCTGCTGATCGAGAATGTCGGCAATCTCGTCTGCCCGGCCTCCTTCGATCTGGGGGAGGCGCACAAGGTCGCGATCCTCTCGGTGACGGAGGGCGAGGACAAGCCCATCAAATATCCCGATATGTTCGCGGCCGCGCGGGTGCTGGTGATCAGCAAGATCGACCTGCTGCCCTATCTCCGCTTCGACCTCGAGCGCGCCCTCGACTATGCGCGGCGCGTCAACCCGACGATCGAGGTCGTCCGCCTCTCGACCGAGACGGGCGAAGGCATGCCGGCCTGGCTCGAGATGCTGCGGCGTCAGGCCCGCGCGGCGCGCGCCGGCCTGCCCGGCGGCGCCGGGGCGGGCCGAGAGGAGCGGGGAGACGGCCTCGCGGCCATGGATCATCGCCGCCGCGCCGCGGCGATCTGAGAGGGCGCCATGCACGAGCTTTCCATCGCGACGAGCCTCGTGGAGCTAGCCTGCGATCACGCGCGGCAGCATGAGGGCCGGCGGGTGACGAAGGTCATGATCCGCATCGGTGTTTTGCAGCATGTCGCGCGCTCGCTCTATTTCTGCTTCGACAATGTGGCGCGCGGGACCGCCTGCGAAGGCGCGGTGCTGGAGATCGAGGAGGTCGGCCTCACCGTCGAATGCCCCGCCTGCCGCGCCGTGAAGGCGCCGAGCGGCCTCTATAATTTCCGCTGCCCGGATTGCGGCGTGCCGACGCCGCAGGTCGTTACCGGGCGCGAGCTGCAGCTTGTCTCGATTGCGCTGGCGCCCGATGCCGCCAGCGACCGGCCGGCCCTCGGCCGCGCCGGCGACGAACCGATTTACGCAAGGAGCACGTCATGAGCACGCGCCTTACCGATACCTGGGAAGTCCTTCCGCATCAGCTCGACGGACCGGGACGCCACGACCAGAAGGACGACCATATCCGCTCGCCGCGCCTCCATAACGGCGCATTCAAGTCGGCCGGGCTCGCCACCTTCATGGGGGCGCCCTATTGCGTGCCGGACCGGCATGCGATCCGCAAGGCGGGGGCCAAAATCTGCTTCCTCGGCGTGCCCTGGGACCAGGGGCAGATCGTGCGGTCGGGCACGTCTTCCGGTCCGGCGGGGCTGCGCGAGGCTTCTACGCAGTATTTCCCCTACATGTTCGAGTTCGACGTCGATCTCCTCACCTTCTTCCGCGTGGTGGATTGCGGCGACATCCCGCTCGTCCCGGGCAACAACGACCGCTCGCACGAATATATCTATAACTATGTGACGGAGTGCCTCGAGGGCGGTGCCAAGGTGCTGCTCTGCGGCGGCGATCATTCCGTGCCGATCCCGGCGGCGAGAGCCCTCTCCGATTTCAACAAAAAGGGCAGGATCGGCTACCTCCATATCGATTGCCATCTCGATTCCGCGCCGGACTGGGGCGGCATCAGGGCCACCAACTGTTCCGGCCCGTCGCGCGCGCTCGACCTGCCGAACTGCGATGCAAAGAACATCGCCCATATGGGTTCGCGCAACGGCCTCAACCCGAAGGACTGGGTGGATTTCTTCACCGACAACGGCGTCCGCATGATGCCGATGCTGGAGGTGGCGGATCGCGGCATCGAGGAATGCACCCGCGAGATCTTCGACATCGCCTGGAAGGGCACCGATGCGATCTATTGCTCCTGGGACACGGACTCGCTCGACGCGAGCTGCATGCCGGGAACGACCGCGCCGGAATGCTTCGGGATCAAGGCGCGCGAGGCGTTGCAGCTCGCGCGCATCGCCGGCACCTACGGCGCCGACATTCTCGAGATCTCCGAGCTCTGCCCGATCTTCGACGTGAGCCAGATGAGCACGAAGCTCGCCTGCTGCATGCTCTACCAGTATCTCGGCAGCCGCGCGAAGACCCTGCGCGACCAGGGCAAGAAGCCATAACGGCGCGGACGCGCGCCCTCCACCGTTTGCATCAGGAGCAACGACCATGAACCCCGCGAAATACAGCCATCTCTTCTCCCCCACCGGCGGCGACGGCGCCGACAATTACCGCGCGCCCGGCCAGATCACGTTCCTCCGCTCGGATCACGTGCCGCTGAAGACCGAGGCCCTCAAGAAGTCGGGCGTGAAGTTCGCCTTCATCGGCGTGCCGTTCGACGAGGGCAATATCGGCAAGCCGGGCTCCGAGGACGGCCCCCGCGAGTTCCGCATCGCCTCGCAGGAATATTTCCCCTACTGGTTCGAGTATCAGGTCGACCTGCAGGGGGTTGCCGTGGATTGCGGCGACGTGCAGATGCCGAAGGTCAATCCGACCCTCGCCCGCGAGCGCATCTATGGCGCGGTGCGCGAAGTGCTGGCGGCGGGCGTGATCCCGATCATCTGCGGCGGCGACCGCTCGCTCGCGATTTCCGTGGGCCGCGCGCTCTCCGACCACTATGCCGGCAAGAAGGTCGGCAATCTGCATTTCGGGGCGCAGCTCGACCTCGCCGATAGCTGGGCCGGCGAGAAGACCGTCAGCACCTGCGCCTGGGCGCGGGTGACCGAGCAGCCGAGCATCAAGGCCGAGCATTGCGCGCATCTCGGCGCGCGCAACTCCCTGAATCCGAAAGACTGGATCGATCTCGCGAAGGAGAGGAAGCTGCGCTACTACCCGATGATCGAGATGCTCGATCGCGGCGTCACCAAGGTCGCGGGCGAGGCGATCCGCAAGGTCTGGGACGGCACGGACGCGCAGTATCTGAGCTTCAATTTCAACGTGATGGATGCCTCGGCGGCGCCGGGCGTGACCTCGGCGGAGCCGGGCGGCATCGAGGCCCGCGAAATGATCCGCATTGCGGATATGATCGGCAAGGAAGGCAAGGTCTCGGCGATCGAGATTTCCGAGCTCTGCCCGATCTTCGACGTGAGCGGCACCACGTCGCGCCTTGCGGTCTGCATCATCCTCCGCATCATGGCGGCGATGGCCCAGACGCACGGCAAGACGGTGGACGAATCGCTGCGGCGGCCGAAATCGGCCTGACCGGCGAGGCCGCGGCAAAGGTAACGACGGGAGCGGAGACGGCAGCAGGTGCTTCGGCTCGAGCGAATCCTGGGATATGCGAGCGACGCCGGCATGGCCGGCCCGCTCCATGCGCTCGAGCATGGCGGCAAAGTCGAGCGGATCTTGCTCTCCGGCGACGACATGCTGCGTCACCGTCTCCATGTCGTGACCGACCGCGGCACGGAATGCGCCGTGGCCCTGCCGCGGAAGGAGAAGCTCGGCAACGGGGCCGTCCTGCTGCTGGAGCCGGAGCGCGCGATCCTCGTCCAGCTCGAACGCCAGCAATGGCTGACGCTGGAGACGGACGACCCGGCCTCGGCGCTCAAGATCGCCTACTTCGCCGGCAACATGCACTGGCCGGTCCGCTTCGAGGAAAATCGGCTCCGCATCGCCCTCGGCGGGCCGGAGCAGCATTATCTCGACCGGCTCGCCCATCTGTTGCAGGACGGCAAGGTCCGGCGGGTGCGCGATGCGTGACGATGCCGCTCTGCTGGTCGCGCTGCAGCATGCCGACAGCTTCTTTCCGGGCGGCGGCACGGCTTTCTCCTGGGGGCTGGAGCCGCTCCATGGCGACGGGCGGGTCGCGGACGCGGCGGCTGTGGAGCGCTTCCTAGGGACCCAGATCGAGCGGCGCTGGGCGAGCTGCGACAGGCCTTTCCTCGTCGCGGCGCATCGGGCCGCCGGCGACCTCGGCCGGATCGCCGAGATCGACCGCGTCTATATGGCGATGGTGCTGCCGCGCGAGCTGCGCGAAGGCGCGGTGCGCGCCGGCGGGGCCTTGCTCGAGATCCATCGCCGGCTCGCGACGGCGGGTGCGGCCGACTATCGCGCCCTGGTTCGCGACGCGGGCGCTTCGGGCGCGCTCCCCGTCGTGCAGGGCTTCGTCTGGCGCGCCTGCGGCATCGAGGAAGCCGCCGCCGCGGCGCTCTCGGCCCATGCGCTCTCGGTCGGGGTGGTGGGGGCGGCGATCCGCCTCGGGATCATCGGCCATGTCGCGGCGCAGGCGATCATCATGGCGATGCGGCCCTTGATCGCGGCGCAGCTCGCGGAACCTGCCCTGGATATCCGGGAGGCCCACAGCTTCGCGCCGGCGGCCGACATCGCCGCGATGCGCCACGAAACCCAGACCGCGCGTCTTTTCGCCAATTAGCGACGGAAGGCAGAGGGAGAGCCGCCATGCTGCTGACGCCCACCGAACTCGAGCGATTGACCATCTTCACGGCCGCCGAGCTCGCCCGAAAGCGGCGCGCGCGCGGGCTCGCGCTCAACCATCCCGAGGCGACGGCGATCATCGCCGACGAGATCCTGGAGGGCGCGCGGGACGGGCGCAGCGTCGCCGATCTCATCGGCTTCGGCTCGACCCTGCTCACCACCGATGACGTCATGCCGGGCGTGGCCGACCTGATGCCGATGCTGCAGGTCGAGGCAACCTTCCCGGACGGCACCAAGCTCGTCACCGTGCATGAGCCGATCCGGCCGGGAAAAACCGCGATCCAGAAGAAGGATCGCATCGTGCCGGGCGAGATCGTTGCGGCCGAGGGCGAGATCGAGATCAATGTCGGACGCCGCAAGGCGACGGTGAAGGCGGTCAATACCGGCGACCGGCCGATCCAGGTCGGCAGCCACTATCACTTCTTCGAAGCCAATCCGGCGCTCGACTTCGACCGGGCGGCATCGTTCGGCATGCATCTCGACATCCCGGCCGGCACGGCGGTGCGCTTCGAGCCCGGCGAGACGAAGCAGGTCGCGCTCGTCGCCTTCGGCGGCACGGGCGAGATTTTCGGCCTCAACGACCTGACCGGCGGCGCCACCGGCGAAGGCCAGAAGGCGGCGGCGCTGCAACGCGCCCGCGAGCGCGGATTCAAGGGAGCCTGAGCCATGGCAAAGATGACCCGCAAGGAATATGCGACGCTCTACGGGCCGACCAGGGGCGACGCGGTACGGCTCGGCGATACCTCGCTCTTCGCCGAGATCGAGCACGACTACGCCGTGCCGGGCGACGAATGCCTCCATGGCGGCGGCAAGACGCTGCGCGACGGCATGGGCCTCGTTGCCGGCCTCGACAGCAGCCAGGGCTCGCTCGACATGCTGATCAGCAACGCGGTCATCATCGACCCGGTGCTCGGCGTGGTGAAGGGCGATATCGGCATCAAGGAAGGCAACATCGTCGGCGTCGGCAAGGCCGGCAACCCGCAGGTCATGGATGGCGTCGATCCTGACCTGATCGTTGCGGCCGCGACCACGGTGCGCGATGCGGAAGGGTTGATCGCCACGCCGGGCGGCATCGACGTCCATGTGCATTTCGACAGCGCGCAGCTCTGCGAGCATGCGATCTCCTCGGGCCTCACCACCATGCTCGGCGGCTCGCTCGGCCCCATCACCGTCGGCATCGATTGCGGCGGCGCCTGGAACGTCGGCAAGATGCTGCAGGCCGCGGAGGAATGGCCGATCAATTTCGGCTTCCTCGGCCGCGGCAACTCCTCGAAGCCGGGCTCCCTCATCGACCAGATCGCCGGCGGCTGCCTCGGGCTCAAGATTCACGAGGATTGGGGGGCGATGCCCTCGGCCATCGATTGCTGCCTCTCCGTCGCGGACGAGCTCGACTTCCAGGTTCAGCTTCACACGGACACGCTCAACGAGAGCGGCTTCCTCGAGCACACCCTGGCTGCAATCAAGAACCGCACGATCCACATGTATCACGCGGAGGGCGCCGGCGGCGGCCACGCGCCGGACATCATCCGGATCTGCGGCGAGCTCAACTGCCTGCCGTCCTCGACCAACCCGACCAACCCCTACACCGTGAACACGTTCGACGAGCATCTGGACATGATCATGGTGTGCCACCACCTCAATCCGAAGGTGCCGGAGGATGTGGCCTTCGCCGAGAGCCGCGTTCGCGCCCAGACGATCGCCGCCGAGGACGTGCTGCACGACATCGGCGCGATCTCGATGCTGGGCTCCGACAGCCAGGGCATGGGCCGCATCAACGAGGTGATCTGCCGGACCTGGCAGCTCGCCTCGAAGATGAAGGATCAGCGCGGGCGCCTGCCGGAGGAGAAGAGCCGGATCGGCGACAACGAGCGGATCAAGCGCTACATCGCGAAATACACGATCAACGCCGCGAAGACCTTCGGCATCGACGCCCATATCGGCTCGCTCGAGAAGGGCAAGATGGCCGACATCGTGCTGTGGAAGCCGGCCTTCTTCGGCATCAAGCCGGAGCTGGTCGTGAAGGGCGGCTTCATCGTCTGGGGGGCGATGGGGGACAGCGCCGCCTCGCTGATGACCTGCGAGCCGATTGCCATGCGGCCGCAATGGGGCGCCTTCGGCTCGGCCCGGAAGTCGCTTTCGGCGAGCTTCGTGACCGAGCTTGCGCTGCAGTCCGACGTGGCCGGCATGCACGGCCTCACCAAGCGGCTGCTGCCCGCCAAAGGCACGCGGAAGCTCACCAAGCGCGATATGCGGCACAACGATGCCTGTCCGAAGATCACGGTCAATCCGCAGACCTTCGACGTGATCGTCGACGGCAAGGTCGCCACCTGCGAGCCGGCGCAAAGCCTGCCGCTCGCCCAGCGCTACATGCTGCGATGAGCCCGGACGGAAGCCGCAGCGGCGGCGACGCCGCGAGGGTCGGGATCGGGGGGCCGGTCGGCTCCGGCAAGACCGCGCTCCTGGAGCAGCTCATCCCGCGCTTCATCGGGCGGGGCACCAATATCGCGGTCGTGACCAACGACCTCGTGACCCAGGAAGACGCCGAGCGGATCAGGCGCAGCGGCCTCATCGCGCCCGAGCGCGTGATGGCGGTGGAGACGGGGGCCTGCCCCCATACCGCCATCCGCGAGGATCCGACCCTCAACATCCAGGCGGCGGACCTGCTCGAGGACCGTTTCCGCCCGCTCGACCTGGTGCTGATCGAGAGCGGCGGGGACAATCTCGCCTCGACCTTCTCGCTCGACCTCGTCGATTACTGGATGTTCGTGATCGACGTCGCCGGCGGCGACGACATTCCCAGGAAGCGCGGGCTCGGCATCCTGCAGAGCGACCTCCTCGTCATCAACAAGACGGATCTCGCCCCCTATGTCCGTGTCGATCTCCAGCGCATGGTCGCGGAGGCGAAGGAGGTGCGTGGCGGGCGGCCGATCCTGCTCACGAACTGCGCGACGGGCGAGGGCGTCGATGCGGTCGTGCAGCAGCTCTCGCGCGACGTGTTGTTCGATTGAGGCCCGACATGGACGACGCCCGCACGGCAGAACCGGTTCTGGAAGATGCGCTGAGGCGGCGCTGCCGGGTCGCGCTCGTTTCGTTCGACATGTTGTTCGATTGAGGTACGGCATGGACGACGCCCGCACGGCGGAACCGGTTCTCGAGGATGCGCTCGCGCGGCGCGGCCGGGTCGAGCTTGTGGCGACGCGCGCGCCGGACGGCCGCACCT
>CADEFF010000072.1:15415-18753 GCA_902826565.1 uncultured Rhodospirillaceae bacterium
GCGCGGCGCGGCCGGGTCGAGCTTGTGGCGACGCGCGCGCCGGACGGCCGCACCTATCTCTCGCGGCAATATGCCTCCTATCCCTATCACATCTGCCGGCCGCAGATCGTCGAAGGCGATCCCGCCGGCATGATGACGCTCTATCTGCAATCCTGCGCCGGCGGCATGTTCGAGCATGACCGTCTCGCGGAATCGGTGCGGGTCGACGCCCGGGCGGCGATGCATCTGACGACCCAGGCCTCGACCATCGTCCATTCCATGACCGAGGGGACCGCGAGCCAGACCGTCGAGCTTTCGGTCGGTTCCGGCGGCTGTCTCGAATATCTGCCCGATCCCTTCATCCTGTTCCCTGCGGCGCGGTTCGAGAACCGCATCCGGCTCCTTCTTGAGCCCGACGCGACGGCGATCGTCGGCGAGGCCTTTCTCTCGCACGATCCGCGCGGCGGGAAGGCGCTCTATCGCGGCTATGCGAGCGAGGTGCGCGTCGAGCGCGACGGCGAGCTCCTGCTGCTGGACCGCATGGCGATCGAGGATCCGTCCGAGCCCGTGCCCGGCGCCGGCGAACGCTATCGCGCCCATGGCTCGCTTTTCATTTTGGGTATGCCGGGCGCGGAGGCCGAGATTCTCGGCGCGGTTCGCACGGCGCTCGCGGGCGTGGCGGGAGGCTATGTCGGCGCCTCGGCCCTGCCGCGCGCGGCAGGTTTCTCGGTACGGATTCTGGCGGAGGATGCGTGGGCGTTGCGTCAGGCGACGCTCGCCGCCTGGTCATGCGCGCGTCTGGCGGCGACCGGCAGAAGCCCGCATCCAAGGCGCAAATAGCGGCAAAAACGGCGCCGGAAGCGTGCATTTTCGTACGTTTTCGAGCCCTTCCCGTGCCGTTTCGGGCCCCTTTGCGCACCCTTTCGAGCGCCTTTACGCGCCATTCCGACGCAGAACATTAAATCTGGCTCGCTGCCGGAACCGGCTCCGGAAGCCCTCATTGGTTCGGTAAGACAACACCAAGGAGAGTTCCATGCCGAACCAGAATCCGAACCAGGGCCAGCCCCAGAAGCAGCCGCAGCATCAGCAGAATCCGCGCCGCAGCGAGCATGAGCAGAGCCCGGATCGCGACCGCGATCGGGCCGGGAAGGGCGGCGCGCCGGGGCGGCCGAAGCATCGCGAGGACGAATCCCACTTGCAGCAGAAACGCGACCAGGACCGTCCCGGCGGCATGGGCGGCGATTTCTCGCAGGATCGCGATCGGGCCTCCGATGCGAGCCAGAAGCGCGGCCGTAGCTGAAGTTTGAGCGACGCCTCGCGGCGGGCATGAATCCATAGCGGCCCTGTAGGCATCATCAGGAGAACGACGGCGCGGACCGCCCTTCGGCCACCCGCGCCGTCGGCGCATTGTGGGGCCCGCGCCGTCGGCGCATTGTCGCCCCCGCGCCGTCGGCGCAATGTCGCCCCGCGCCGACGGCGCAATGTCGCATTGCGGATGGCCGTCGCGGCTCCCACATAATGGGAATTAGGAAAGAGGGGTCGATGCGATGAAGGAAAAGCGCAAGGCCGTTGGGCTTCCCACCGCGGCGCGGGTTGCGCGCGATGTGGAGATTCGCGATCCGGTCGAGCGGACCTCGGCCGATTCCTTTCCCGCGAGCGATCCGCCGTCCTGGATCGGCTCTCATGCGAGCGTGATCGACGAGCGCGCCGCGCCGGCCCCTGAGGAAGCGCGGGCGTCGAAGAAATCCGACGAGAAGAAACGCCGGGCGGACGCGCCGGCTTAACCGGCGAGCGCCGCGACCGTGGGCGGGACGATCTGGGCCCAGGGGTGCGCGGCCTCGAACGCGGCCGCCGCGCGGATCACCTGATCCTCGCGCCGCGCCCTGCCGACGATCTGCATGCCGACCGGCAATCCGGCCTTGGTGAAGCCGGCCGGCACCGACATCGCCGGAAGCCCCGCCACCGTGATGGCGTAGGCGAGCGCGAACCAGTGGATCGGGTTGTCGAGGGGGATGCCGTTGATCGCCTTCGGAAAGTCCTGCTCGACCGGAAACGGCGCCACCGCTTCCGTCGGGAGGAGGAGAATGTCGTAGCGCTCGAAGAAGGCGCGCACACGCTGCGCGAGACACCCGCGCACCCGCTCGGCGCGCGCGAGATCCTGCCCGGTGAGGGCCAGCCCCTGCTCGATGTTCCAGACGAGGGCCGGCGGCAGCCTGTCGCGATGCCGGGCGAGCTTCTCGCCGTGGAGGGCGACCATCAGCAGCCCGCGCGACGGCAGCACCACCTCCAGCAGCTCGCGGAAGTCGGGCGCCGCGCGCTCGACCGTGGCGCCGAGTTCCTGGAAGGAGCGGGCGGCGCGCTCGACCGTCGCCGCCACCTCCGGCTCCACGGGGAGAAGTCCCTCGAGGTCCGGCGTCCAGGCGACACGCCAGCCCCCGATCTCCGGCCGGTCCAGCGCGGCGAGGAAGCCGTTGCCGTCGACCCCGTAGGAGAGCGGCGCGCGTTCGTCGGGGCCGGCGATCGCGGCAAGCGAGCGGGCGAGGTCGGCGACGCTCCGCGCCATGGTGCCTTCGACGACATAGCTGTCCCAGGGCAGGAGGTTGGGCCAGATCGGCACCAGCCCCGGCGTGGTGCGGAAGCCGGCGATGCCGCAGAAGGCGGCCGGGGTGCGCAGCGATCCGCCGAGATCGCCGCCCTGGGCGATCGGACCCATGCCGGTCGCGACCGCGACGGCGCCGCCCCCGGTCGAACCGCCCGCGGTCATGCGCGGATCCCAGGGATTGCGGGTATGGCCGAAGAGCGCGTTGTTCGTCGTGCCGCCGAAGGCGAAATCGGGCGTGTTGGTCTTGCCGGTGACGATGGCACCCGCCGCCTTCAGCCGCTGCACGATGAGGGCATCGCTGCGCGCGACCTCGCCGGCATGCAGCACCGAGCCGTAGGTCAGCGGAAGCCCCGCGACCGGCGTGACGTCCTTGATCGAGACCGGCACCCCATGGAGCAGAGGCAGGCTCGCGGGCTTGCCGGCAAGCGCCTCGGTCGCGCGATGCGCCGCGGCGAAGGCCCGCTCCCGGTCGAGCGCCACATAGGCGTTGAGGGTCGGGTTGAGCGCGTCGATCCGATCGAAGACGGCGCGCATGACCTCGAGCGGCGTGAGGCTGCCGTCGCGGAACCGCCGGACCATCCCGGTGGCCGTCAGCAGGGCGATGTCGCCGCTCATCGTAGATCCCGGCGGGAGAGGGAGGGGCTGTCGGGCATGGCTCGCTTGCGGTTGAGGGGCATCGGGCCCGATGATTTTATGACGGCCTCGCGGCGAGGACTAGGGCGACGGCGGTCTGTAGCGGGAGGAAAAATGCCAGGCG
>CADEFF010000073.1 GCA_902826565.1 uncultured Rhodospirillaceae bacterium
GTGATCACCTCGGCCTCCACAGCTTCGCCCCCGACGTTCACCGCCTCGACGCCCGGCACCTCATTGGCGTCGAGCGCCTGCTGCGTCCAGAGCAGGGCCACGATGACGGCAAGATGCGCCCCCGCCGAAACGATCGAACTTGCGCGCATCCCGCCCAGAACCTTCCGAAACGATTGTCGCCGCCTATAGAAACGATTAGCTGTTGCAATTGCAAATGATTTGCATTACGACCGAAAAGCTCTGGATTTTTGGAGCCGGGGAGCCTGTCGCGGCCCGGCTTCCGGAGCTGAGGAGAGGGGCTATGACGACATCCGACGACGGCTATTCGATGCCGATGCGGCAGCCGGACCCGGTCCGCGGCGGCGACACTTACGAAGTGCCGAGCATCAACAGCGCGACGCTGCTCCGCGGTCATCCGGAGCTGCGCATCGAGCATGGCGACGGCACCATCTATCGGCTGCGCGTCACCGGCCGCGGAAAGCTGATCCTGACGAAGTAGGTTTTGCGCGGGAGCGACCGGTCTCCCGCGCCGATTTTCACAACAGAACATCCTAGCCAGCTAGCGCGGATCCCGCCGAGGGGACCCGTCCGCCAGCCCCGGATGAGACATCGAGCGTGCGGCTCGATAGGGGGAAGTAAGGGCATGGCTACGAAGTTCGGGCGATTGCGTTGGGCGGCGATGTTGACGATCGCATTGGCACCCCTGACAGGAAGCGACGAGGCCTCGGCCGAGGACGTGAACGTGCGCACACGCCCGGTGACCATCACGGCCACGAAGAATCCGATCACCACCTTCGAGTATCCCGGCAGCGTGACGGTGATCGACCAGCAGGAAATCGACGAGCGGATCCCGTCCACCATCGACGACGTGATCGAAGGCGTGCCCAACACCACCTCGGCCGGCGGCCCGCGCCGCAACGGCGAGAGCCCGATCATCCGGGGTTTCTCCAATCAGGACGTCATCGTCCTGCTGGACGGTACGCGGCAGAACTTCAACTCCGCCCATGACGGCCGCTTCTTTCTCGATCCATCGCTCCTGAAGCAGGTCGAGGTCGTCCGCGGCGCAGGATCGGCGCTCTACGGCTCCGGCGGCCTCGGCGGCGTGATGGAAGTCCGCACCAAGGACGCGAGCGACTATCTGGCGCCCGGCGAGAGCTTCGGCGCCAACGTCTTCTTCGGCGCCCAGAGCGTGAACGGCGAGATTTCGCCCGGCATCACCCTGTTCGGCGCGCCGAGCGAGAACCTCGACCTCGTCGGCAGCTTCATCTACCGGGATTCCGGCGACATCGAGCTCGGCAACGGGGCGGAGCTCGATGCCGACGACGACATCATCTCGGGCATGGCCAAGGCAACCTTCACCGAGGGGCCGCACAGCCTTGAAGGCGCCTGGATCCGTTACGACGCCAGCGCGATCGAGCCGAACAACGCCCAGACCGATACCGACACCGATTTCGCGGACAAGGACATCCTGTCCCAGACCTGGCGCGCCACCTACGGCTACAGCGACCCCGACAACGATTGGGTCAATCTCGACGCGACGGTCTACTTCACGCAGTTCGAGGTGGACGAAGAACGGCTCGACGGACCCGATGAAGGCGAAGACCTCAAGCGAGACGTCGACACCTATGGCCTCCGTTTCGACAACCGGTCGAAGGTCGAGATCGACACCGAGAACAGCATCCTCTTTACCTACGGCATCGACGCCTTCCGCGACGTGCAGGACGGCGACGCCGACGGCGGTGATCGCGAGGGCGTGCCGGACGCCGATTCCAACTCCATCGGCATCTTCTTGCAGTCGGAAGTCAACGTGGCGGCGCCCTTCGGCATGCCGGGCGACTTCCTGATCATTCCCGGCGTCCGCTTCGACTATTACGACGCCAGCAGCGACCTTTCCGACAAGAACGTCGACACCGCGGTGTCGCCGAAAATCGGCGTCAGCTACCTGCCGACCGACTGGCTTATGTTCTACGGCAGCTACGCCCACGCCTTCTCGGCGCCGAACATCAACGATCTCTATCTGACCGGGGTGCATTTCGAGATCCCGCTCGGGCCGCCCTTCGGCACGGTCGTCAACCGCTTCGTGCCGAATCCGGACCTGAAGCCGCAGCGCACCAAGACCATCGAGGCCGGCGCCGGCTTCCAGTTCGAAGACGTGCTGGCGGAAGGCGACGATCTCCACGCGAAGGGCGGCTGGTTCCTGACGTACGGCAAGGACTTCATCTCGCGCACGGTCGACCAGCCGGCCCTGTTCGTGGATTGCAATCCCGCCATTCCCGGCGATTGCGACGGCACCACCATCATCGACAACGTGAACCGGGCGAAGCTCGACGGCGTGGAGGTCGAAGCCGGCTACGAAAACGACTTCATGATCTTCGATTTTGCCTATTCGCATATCAACGGCATCGACCGCGACACCGGCGACACGCTCGGCCTGCTGCAGCCGGACACCTGGGCGCTGCATGCCGCGGCCAAGCTCGGTTTCATGGACACCCAGATCGGCTGGCGCACGATCATCGCCGAGAAGTTCGAGGACACCGGCGATCCTTCGGCCGATCGCGACGGCTACACCCTGCACGACATCTACGCGATCTGGCGGCCGAGCTTCGAGCCGATCCGCGGGCTGTCGCTGTCGGCCGGCATCGACAATCTTTTCGACGAAGCCTACACGCGCGTCTGGACGGGCGCTTACGAGGCGGGTCGCGACTACAAAGGCTGGATTTCCTACACCCTGGCCTGGTGACGATAGAAAACCAAGGAGACTGCAATGCCCGATGACGCCACGACAACGCGACGCAGCGACCCGACGGCGCTGGCCACTGCCTGGAAGGGCTATCGGGACGCCAATCCGAAAGCGCGGGTCCGCGATGCGGCAACGGCGCTCGGCGTGAGCGAGGGCGAGCTCGTCGCCACCGGCGTCGGCACGACTGCGACGCGGCTGCGCCCGGAATGGAAGGACCTTATCGAAGCGATGCCGGCCCTCGGCACGGTGATGGCGCTCACCCGCAACGAATATGCGGTGCATGAGAAGACCGGTCGCTATGACGAGATCCAGGTCAACGAGCGGGGCGGAGTCACACTGGCGCCCGACATCGACCTGCGGCTCTTCTTCAATCGCTGGCGTCACGGCTTCGCCGTATCGGAGCCAGCCCAGGATGGCCCGCGCCGCAGCCTGCAGATGTTCGACGCCGATGGCACCGCGGTGCACAAGATCTTCCTGAAGCCGGCGAGCGACGCCGCGGCCTATGAGGCGCTGGTTGCGCGGTTCAAGGCAGCGGACCAGAGCGCCGGTGTGCCCGTCGAGCCGAGCCCGAAGCCGGCGAGCGAGCGGCCGGACAGCGAGGTCGATACGGCGGATCTGCATCGGCGCTGGCTTGCGCTGCAGGACACGCACGATTTCTTCCCGCTGCTCCGCGATTTCAAGCTCGGCCGCACCCAGGCCTTCCGGCTCGTCCCGGATGATCTCGCGCGGCAGGTGCCGAACGGCAGCTTCTCGCGCGCCCTCGAGCTCGCGGCCGCGGACGGCCTTCCCATCATGGTCTTCGTCGGCTCGCCCGGCTGCATCCAGATCCATACCGGCCCGGTTTCGACGGTAAAGCGGATGGGGCCCTGGCAGAACGTGCTCGACCCGACCTTCAACCTGCATCTCCGCGAGGACGGGATCGCGACCTGCTGGCATGTGCGCAAGCCGACCCGCGACGGCTGGGTCACCTCCGTCGAGCTGTTCGACGCGGCCGGGCAGCAGATCGCCTGGATGTTCGGCAAGCGCAAGCCGGGGCAGGCCGAGGACAACGCCTGGCCGAGCCTTGCGCTCCGCGCCGTGGCCGAGGCGGCCTGACCCATGCGTCTCGCCGGAATTGCCTTCGCCGCGACGCTGCTGCTCGCCGTTCCGGCGACGGCGGCCGAGCGGATCGTCTCCATCGGCGGCGCCGTAACCGAGATCCTGTTCGCCCTCGGCCTCGGCGACCGCATCATCGCGGTGGATACCACGAGCCTCTATCCCGACGCCGCGCTCGCATTGCCGAAGGTCGGCTACATGCGGACGCTCGCGGCGGAGCCGATCGTCGCCCTCGCGCCCGATCTCGTCGTCACGGTCGATCATGCCGGCCCGCGCCAGGTGCTGGATCAAGTGGCCGCGGCGGGATTCACCGTGGCCGTCGTATCGGACGGGTACGACGCGCCCGGCGTCATCAAGAAGATCGAGGAAGTGGCCGCGGCGGTCGGCGAGGAGGAGGCCGGTGCCGCGCTCGTCGGCAAGGTCGATGCCGATCTCGCGCGCGTGGCGTCGATCGTCAAGCGTGCGCCGTCGCATCCCTCGGTGCTCTTCATCCTGACGGCCTCCTCCGGCGCACCGCTCGCCGCCGGCACCAAAACCGCCGCCGATGGCATCATCGCCCTCGCGGGCGGCACCAACGCGGTGCAGGGCTATGAGGGATACAAGCCGCTCTCGCCGGAAGCGGCGATCGATATCGATCCCGACCTGGTGCTGATCTCGGAGCACGGGATGGCGCTGCTGGGCGGCCTCGAAGGGCTCTCGGCGCGGCCCGATCTCGGTCTGCTTCCCGCGGTCCGCGACGGCCGCGTCATGGTGATGGAGGCGAACTACCTGCTGGGTTTCGGCCCCCGCGCGGCTGGGGCCGCGGCGGAGCTGGCGCAGCGGCTGCACCCGACATTGGCGGCCGAGCTGGCGCAATGAGCCTCCCCGCGATGGCTCTCCCGCGCCGCCGCCGCCGGCGCGAGCGGTTGCCGCTCCTCGCCCTGTTCCTGCTGCTGGGCGCGGCGCTGCTTCTCGCTCTCGGTATCGGCGCCGTTCCGATCACGCCGATCCAGATTCTCTCCATCCTCGCGGAACGCATCGGTCTCCCCGGTTTCGCCGAGACCTCGACGGCCGAGACCGCCGTCATGCTCTCGATCCGCATGCCGCGCGTGATTCTGGCCGTGGTGGTGGGGGCGGGACTGGCCGTGTCGGGTGCCGCGCTGCAGGGCCTCTTCCGCAACCCGCTCGCCGATCCGGCGCTGCTCGGCGTCACCGGCGGCGCCGGGCTTGCGGCCGCGACCGCGATCCTCTTCGGCGGCGGGCTGCTTGCGACGCTGCCCGCGGCGGTCGCACCCTGGTTCCTGCCGGGCGCCGCCTTCCTCGGCGCGCTCACCGTCACGGCGCTCGTCTATGGCATCGCCATGCGGCGCGAAGGCATGGATCTCGGCACCTTGCTGCTCGCCGGCATCGCGCTCAATGCGCTTGCCGGCGCCGGGCTCGGCCTCATCACCTTCGTCAGCGAGGACCGGCAGCTCCGCGACATCACCTTCTGGATGCTGGGCAGCCTCGCCGGCACGGCCTGGCCGCAGCTTCTGCCGGTCGCCGGCATGATCTCGATCGCGCTCGCGCTGCTCTTCCGTCTCGCGCGCCCCCTGAACGCGATGCTGCTCGGGGAATCCGAAGCCTTCCATATCGGCTTCAGGGTCGAATCCCTGAAGCGGCAGCTCGTCATCATCACCGCGCTCGCGAGCGGCGCCGCCGTGGCGCTGACCGGCACGATCGGCTTTGTCGGGCTGCTCGTCCCGCATCTCGCGCGGCTCATCGTCGGCCCCGATCACCGGCGACTCCTCCCGGTCTCGGCGCTGTTCGGCGCGACGCTGCTGCTCTTCGCCGATCTGATCGGGCGGCTCGTGGTGCTGCCGGCGGAATTGCCGATCGGCGTCGTCACCAGCTTCGTCGGGGCACCTTTCTTCCTCTGGCTGCTGCTGCGCGGGGAGGCGCGGAACTGATGCTGGCCCTCGAAAGCGCGACGCTCGCGCGCGGCGACCGGATCGTGCTCGAAGACATAAGCCTCAGGCTGGGGTCGGGGGAGGTCCTGGCGCTGCTGGGTCCGAACGGCTCCGGGAAATCGACCATCCTTCACGCGCTCGCCGGCGAGCTGAAACCGGCCGCCGGCGCTGCCATGCTCGACGGCATCTCGCTCGCGGAATGGCAGCCGGCCGCCCTGGCAAGGCGCCGCGCAATGCTGGCGCAGCAGAATCGTCTTGCCTTCGGCTTCCGCGTCGCGGAGGTGGTGGCGCTCGGCCGCAGCGCACATCACGCGACGGCGGCAGAGAACGATGCTGCCGCGGCGGCGGCGCTCGACGCGGTCGGCCTCGCCGATTTCGCCGAGCGCGACTACCGCAAGCTCTCGGGCGGCGAGCAGCAGCGGGTCCATCTCGCGCGCTGCCTCGCCCAGCTCTGGACCGCCGTACGCACGGCCGAGCCGCGCTATCTTCTGCTGGACGAGCCGGTCGCCAATCTCGATCCCGCCCATCAGCAGACCGTGCTGCGCGTCGCGCGCAAGATGGCCGCAGCGGGCTGCGGCGTGGTCGTGTCCATGCACGACCTCAACCTCGCGGCGACACATGCCGACCGCCTGGTGCTGCTCGAGGGGCGGGGGTTTGCGGGCGAGGGGAGTCCGGCCGAGGTACTGACGCCGAATCTCGTGGAACGCGTCTATGGCGCACCGATGCTGCTGCTCCGGCATCCGGAATCGGGCGCGCCGATTCTCGTCCCGGCCGCGGATCGCAGCGCGAAATAAACGCGGCCCTCGCGTCGTTCGGCTTCGGTGACGGGGCTGTCGTCCCATAGCGCCGAGGCGGCCGCGACAGCCGCGACAACCGCATCGAGGGCGTCGCCGCCCGCATTCTCGACCGCGCAGGAGGCGATCGCGGGCGAAGGCGGATGGAGCGCGCCGAGCCCGATCAGCGCATCGAGGATCGCGCGCCGCTGCCGCCGGCTGTCGCGCGAACGCCCCTTATAGGGCCGGTAAAGCCCGAGCGGCTTCAACACCGAGGCGGGGCAGGTCTCGACGATCCAGCCGCGGCCTTCGACCGGCGCTTGCATTGGTCCCACCGTCGCGGAGCCTCGCGCGACGAGCGGCGCCAGCACGTCGGCGATGCCGTGATAGGTCTGGCGATACAGCCGCAGGGTCCAGGCGCAGAACGGTGTCTTCGCCGCGATATCGGTCGGGCGCCGCAGCTCGCAGCCCTTGGCCGCGCGATGCGAGGCCGCGCGGAAGGCCTCCGCCGTCGCATGGCGTTTGGCGAAACCGCGAAGGAAGCGCAGCCAGTCGCCATCCTCCAACACGGCCGAAGGCAACCCGACCGGAAAATCGCAACCGATCACCGCGGCACGCTGCTTCGCGAGGAAGGCGACCAAGGCCGCGAGCGCCGGCGCCCGCGCGACATCGCCGCCCGGGAGAGCGCTTGCCGGGCGGCAGGCCTCGACCGCGAGCGAGCGGTTGCGACGGATGTGCCCTTCGGCGATCCAGATCGCCCTGCCGGCATCCCCCGCGCCGCTGAAATCGACGCCGATCGCGCGGCGGCGATCGAGGGTCAAAGTGCTTCGCCCAGCAGATCGAGCGCCGTCTCCATCGCGCTGCGACGGACCGTGCCGCGGTCGCCGGAGAAGTTGTGCCGCTCGACGCGCGTCTCCGCGCCCCTGCGCGCGAGGCCGAAATAGACGAGGCCGACCGGCTTGCCGGGCGTAGCGCCGCCGGGGCCCGCGATGCCGGTGACGCTCACCGCGACGTCCGCATGCGAGCGGGCGAGGGCGCCTTCGGCCATGGCGCGTGCGACCTGCAAGCTCACTGCGCCATGCTTCGCCAGCATGTCGGCCGGCACGCCGAGCAGCTCCTGCTTCGCTTCGTTCGAATAGGTGACGAAACCGCGCTCGACCACGTCGGAGGAACCGGCGATGTCGGTAAGCGCCGCGGCGACCATGCCGCCGGTGCAGGATTCCGCCGTCGCGAGGCGCCGGCCGGCGCGCCGATAGCGTTCCAGCAGCGCGGCCGGATCGCTCATGACGGTCCGGCCGTGAGCCCGGCGGGAAGCGCGACGGTCGCGGTCGCCTGGGCCGCAATGCCTTCGCCGCGCCCGGTGAAGCCGAGCCCTTCCGTCGTGGTGGCCTTGATGCTGATGCGGTCCTGCTCGAGCCGCAGGATCTCGGCGATGCGGCGGCGCATGGCCTCGCGATGCGGCCCGACCTTCGGACGTTCGCAGATCACCGTGACGTCGAGATTGACGATGCGGCCGCCGCGGCGGGCGACGAGCTCACCCGCATGGGCGAGGAAGCGGGCGGAATCCGCGCCCCGCCATTGCGGATCGGAGGGCGGAAAATGCTGGCCGATATCGCCGGCGCCGATCGCGCCGAGGATCGCGTCGGTCAGGGCGTGCAACCCGACATCGGCATCGGAATGGCCTTCGAGGCTCTTGTCGTGCGGCAGGCGAATGCCGCAGAGCGTGATGAAATCGCCGGGCGCAAAGCGATGCACGTCATAGCCGCTCGCATTGCGATACTCCCAGGCGCCGGCGAGGACGCGCTCGGCCCGTTGCAGATCCGCCTCGCTCGTCACCTTGAAGTTCTCCTCGGTTCCCTCGACCAGCTCGACCGCGAGGCCGGCGGCCTCCGCCACGGCCGCGTCGTCGGTGAGATCGGTCGCCGCCGCGGCGCGATGCGCTGCCAGGATATCCGCAAAGCGGAATCCTTGCGGCGTCTGGGCGCGCCAGAGCCCCTCGCGGCTCGTCGTCGCCTCGATGCGCGCGCCGCTCGCCGCGGCGCGCTTCATCGTATCGACCACCGGCAGGGCCGCGACCGCGCCCGCGGAACGGCCGAGCGCAACGATCACCCGGTCGATCATCGGGGCGGTGACGAAGGGCCGCGCCGCGTCGTGGATCAGCACATGGGCGGGCGCGTCGGCCGCCAGGCTTTCGAGCCCGTTGCGCACCGATTGCTGGCGGGTGTCGCCGCCGGCGACAGGGGCGAGAAGCGCGAGCCCCGCCGTCGCCTTCTCATAGAGCGCGGCGTCGAGCGGGTTGGTGACGACGCGCACCGCGTCGATCGCCGGATGCGCGAGAAACCGCTCCAGGCAATGGCGCAGCAGGGGCTTGCCGGCCAGCAGCCGATACTGCTTCGGCAGCTCCCCGCCGAAGCGATGGCCACGGCCTGCTGCCACCACCAGCGCGACCGCGCCGCTCATGGGTTTCCTCTCATGGCCGCGAAGCTAGTCACTCGGCGCGCGCTTGCCAAGCATGGCGCCGGCGGCCTTGCCGCGAGCCGGGCCGCGGCCCCGCGGGCAGGTGGCGAGGCCTTGCCGCCATCGTTATAGTCGCCCGCCATGACCGCCTCGACCATACTCCCGCTGGCGGCGCTGGCGGCGATGCTGCCGGCGAGCATTCTCGCCTGGCGCCGCCCCGCCGCGGCCGATCTCCTGTTCTGGCTGCTGCTCGGCGTCGCCTTCGCCGGATCTGCGCTGGTCATCGGCGTTCGCATTCCGGGCGGCTGGAGCCCGGGTCTCGGCGAAGCCCTGTGGGCCACCATCGCGACGGTGCTGCTGATCTTCGCACTGCTGCTGTGGCGTGCGCCCGTCGCGGCGCGGCTCGGTGCGCTGCTCTTTCCTTATCTGCTCATCATGGCGGTCGCCGCGCTCCTGATCGGCCGAAGCGGCGCCGAAACCTCTGCAGCCGGCGCGGCCGTGGCCTGGCTCGATCTCCACATCGTCGTCTCGCTCGCGACCTATGCGCTGGTGACGCTGGCCGCCGTCGCCGGCCTCGCCGTGCTCCTTCAGGAGCGTGCATTGAAACGACGGGCGCCCACGGCCCTCAGCCGGCGTCTGCCGTCGGTGGCCGATGGCGAGCGCCTCGAGCTCCAGCTCATGGCCATCGCGGCCTTTGTGCTCGGCATCGGCCTTCTGACCGGGATGGCGACGGCCTGGCTCGAGATCGGCCGCGCCTTCCTTTTCGATCACAAGACGATCTTCGCGGTCTCCGCCTTCTTCGTGATCCTGCTGCTGCTCTGGCTAAGGCGCTCAAACGGGCTGCGCGGACGCCGGGCGGCGCGGATCGCGCTGCTTGCCTATCTGCTGCTGACCGTCGCCTATCTCGGGGTGAAGGTCGTAACCCAGCTTATGCTCGGCCGATAACAGATAGAAATTTCAGAATTTTCGGGAAATTGTTGCGACGCAGCACATCGCGCGGCTAAAATGCGTTGCTCAATTTCTAGGCACAGTCTGAGGTTGCCCAAACCATGGGCATTGCGATCGGAAACCTGACCATCGACGATCCGGTGATCCTCGCGCCCATGTCCGGCGTGACCGATCTGCCGTTCCGGCGTCTGGTGAAGAAGTCGGGCGCGGGGCTCGTGGTCTCCGAGATGATCGCGAGCCAGGCGATGATCCGGCAGTCGCGCCAGTCCCTGAAGATGGCCGAGACCGTGCCGGAGGAATTCCCCATGGCGGTGCAGCTCGCCGGCTGCGAGCCCGAGGTCATGGCCGAGGCCGCAAAGCTGAACGCCGACCGGGGCGCCGCGCTGATCGACATCAATTTCGGCTGCCCCGTGAAGAAGGTGGTGAACGGAGAGGCCGGCTCCGCCCTCATGCGCGACGAGCGCCAGGCTGCGCGCATTCTCGAGGCGACGGTGAAGGCGGTATCCCTGCCGGTCACGCTCAAGATGCGCACGGGCTGGGACGACGCCAACCGCAACGCGCCGAACCTCGCGCGCATCGCCGAGGATTGCGGTATCCGGATGATCACGATCCATGGCCGCACGCGTTGCCAGTTCTATGCCGGCCGCGCGGACTGGGGCTTCATCCGGCGCGTCAAGGAAGCCGTGGGCATTCCGGTGATCGCCAACGGCGACATCACTACGCTCGAAGAGGTGGTGGAGGCGAAGACGCTCTCGAGCGCGGACGGCGTGATGATCGGCCGCGGCGCGTACGGCCGGCCCTGGTTCCTGAAGCAGGCGATGCACTATCTGCGCACCGGCGAGCGTCTGCCCGATCCGCCGATCGCCGAGCAGCTCGCGACCCTGCTCGGCCACTATCGCGAGATGCTGCGTCATTACGGCGTGTCGGCCGGCGTCAAGATCGCGCGCAAGCATCTCGGCTGGTACAGCAAGGGGCTGCACGGATCCGCGGAGTTCCGGACGCAGGTCAATCGCACCGACGATCCGGCCGCGGTCGAACGCATGGTCGAGGATTTCTATTTGCCGCTCGCCGAGCGCGAAACCGCGGGCGAGCGGGAAGCCGCGTGAGATGACCGCGGGCCCCGCCGCGCTCGCGTCATTCCCGATCGCGGCGCTGCCGGACGTCGAAACGCTGCTCGATGCCCTGCCGCTGCCGATCCTCCTGCTCGACCAGGCCGGGATCCTGCGCCGCGTGAATGCCGCCGGCGAAGCGCTTTTCGCCCAGAGCGCCGTGCATCTCGAAGGTCGCCCGCTCGCCGAGCTGATCGCCGCCGACAGCCCGCTGCAGGCGCTCGCCCAGCAGGCGCGCGGCGGCGGCGCCCCGGTATCGGATCACAACCTGGTCATCGGCGGCCCCCGCCTCGCACCGCGCGAGGTGCGGGTCGATGCGGCACCGCTCCCCGGGCGTCCGGGCTGGGTGCTGCTCGCCATCGCCGAGCGCGCCCTTGCCGGCGCGCTCGACCGGCAGCGGCAGCAGCGCGAGGCGGTCCGGCCGCTCCATGCCATGGCCGCCATGCTGGCGCACGAGATCAAGAACCCGCTCTCCGGCATCCGCGGCGCCGCGCAGCTCCTCGAAGGCGATCTCCCGGAATCGAACCGGGAGCTCACCCGGCTCATCCGCGAGGAGGTCGATCGCATCCGCGGCCTCGTCGATCGGATGGAGATGTTCGCCGAGCCGGGCTTTACCGCCCTCGCGGCGCTCAACATTCATGAGGTGCTGGATCACGTGCGCCGCGTCGCGGCGAGCGGCTTCGCCACCGACCGTCGCATCCTGGCGGACTACGATCCCTCGCTGCCGGAGGTCGCCGGTCATCGCGACCTGCTGATTCAGCTCTTTCTCAACCTCGTGAAGAACGCGGCAGAGGCGACCGAGCCGGGCAGGGGAAGCATCACCCTTTCGACCCGCTACCGCCAGGGCGCGAAGCTCGCAGGCGGTACTGCGGGGCAGCGCGCGCATCTGCCGCTCGTGGTGACCGTCGCCGACAACGGCGCCGGCGTGCCGGATGCGCTCAAGGGCCGGATATTCGATCCCTTCGTCAGCGGCCGGAACGGCGGCAAGGGGCTCGGCCTCGCCCTCGCCGCCAAGATCGTGGGCGACCATGGCGGCGCCATCGAGTTCGAGAGCGAGCCCGGCCGCACGGCCTTCGCCGTGCTGCTGCCGATCGCGACGGAGGCCACACGATGAATGCGACCATCCTCGTTGCGGACGACGATCGCGCCATCCGCACCGTGCTCTCCCAGGCCCTGACGCGCGCCGGTCACGAGGTACGCACGGCAGCCGACGCGGCGACGCTCTGGCGCTGGGTCGCGGACGGACTCGGCGACCTCGTCATCACCGACGTGGTGATGCCGGACGAGAACGGCCTCGACCTGATCCCGCGCATCCAGAAGCTGCGGCCGAACCTGCGCGTCATCGCGATGAGCGCCCAGAACACGCTCCTGACGGCGGTGAAGGCGACCGAGCGCGGCGCCTTCGACTATCTCGCGAAACCCTTCGATCTCGGCGACCTGACGGCCGCCGTGTCGCGCGCCCTGACGCAACCCGGCCCCGCGGCCGCCGGCGACCGGCCCGCGGAGGAAGAGGCGCTGCCGATCGTCGGACGGTCGCCGGCGATGCAGGAGATCTACCGCGTGCTGGCGCGGCTGATGGCGAGCGATCTCACCGTGCTGATCTCCGGCGAATCCGGCACCGGCAAGGAGCTGGTCGCCCGCGCGCTGCATGATTTCGGGCGGCGCAAGCGCGGGCGCTTCGTCGCCCTCAGCATGGCCTCGATCCCGCGCGACATGATCGAGAGCGAGCTCTTCGGTCACGAAGCGGCCGGCGCCTCCGGCGGCACCGTCCTTACGACGGGGCGCTTCCAGGAAGCGAACGGCGGCACGCTCTTCCTCGACGAGATCGGCGACATGCCGCTCGAGGCGCAGACGCGCCTGCTGCGCGTGCTCCAGGAAGGGGAATTCACGGCGGTCGGCGGGCGCGCGCCGGTCCGCGCCAATGTGCGGATCCTGGCCGCGACGCACCGGGATCTGCGTCAGCTCATTCGCCAGGGCCTGTTCCGCGAGGATCTCTATTACCGGCTCAATGTCGTGCCGCTGCGGCTGCCCGCCCTCCGCGAGCGGGTCGAGGACATTCCCGACCTCGTCAGGCATTTCCTCAACCGCCTCGCCGCAGCCGGCGGAGGGCCCAAAATCTTCGATGCGGGCGCGCTCGAGCGGCTGCAGCGCTACGACTGGCCGGGCAATGTGCGCGAGCTCGAGAACCTGGTACGGCGCATCGCCGCGCTCTATGCGGAGGACGTGATCGGCGGCCCGATCGTCGAGGCCGAGCTGGCGTCGGTGGCGCCCGCAGCCTCGGCGGGGCGCCCGACCGAATCGCTCGGTGCGGCGGCCGAGCGCCACCTGCGCGAGTTCTTCTCCGCCCACACCCACGGCCTCCCGTCGCGCGGCCTCTATGACCGGGTCGTGCGCGAGATCGAGCGACCGCTCATCGCCATCTCGCTCGAGGCGACGCGCGGCAACCAGATCCGCGCCGCCGAACTGCTCGGCCTCAACCGCAACACGCTGCGCAAGAAGATCCGGGAATTGGACATCCCGGTGATTCGAGGCGTAAAGTGAGCGGCGCGAGGATGTCGGACATGCCGGCCGAAAACACCACCGTCCAGCCTGCGCGATCCTTCGCCATCGAACCCCTTTATCGACGCGTGCTGGATTGGGCGCGGCGCAACAGGGTGGAGCGCAAGCTCTCGATCCTGCTGCTGGCCATGGCGCTGATCTCCGGCGTCGCGACCTATCTTTCGATGAGCGGCAGCCTCGGGATCCGGGTCAATCCGAGCACCGTTCTCCTGCTGTTGATCGCCGACCTGATCGTGCTCCTCCTGCTGGGCACGGTGGTGGCGCGGCGCCTGGTGCTGCTTTGGGCGGAGCGCCGCCGCGGCCTTGCCGGATCGCGGCTGCATTTGCGCCTCGTCTTCCTGTTCAGCCTGGTCGCGGTGACGCCGACCATCGTCGTCGCGATCTTCTCGACGCTCTTCCTCAATCTCGGCATGGATGCCTGGTTCAGCGACCGGGTCCGCACCGCCGTGCACGACTCCCTCGTCGTGGCCCGCTCCTATCTCGAGGAGCATCAGCGGAACATCGGCGGCGATGCGCTCGCCATGGCGGCCGACCTCCGCCGCGAGGGGCCGATCCTGCTTGCCGGTCGGCAGCGCATCGAGCAGGTGATGACGGCCCAGGTCCGCGTGCGCGGGCTGAACGAAGCGGTGCTCATCAACGGCCAGCGCCAGATCCTGGCCAGCGCCGGCTTCAACCTCGTCATGTCCTTCGATCCCGGCCTGCCGGAATGGGCGCTGGCCCGCGCGCGCGAAGGCGATCTGGTGCTGCTGCCGAGCGACACCGGCGACCGGGTGCGGGCCCTGCTCCAGATTTCGCCCGACAGCGACGTCTATCTCTATGTCGGGCGGCTGGTCGATCCGAAGGTGGTCGGGCACGTCAACGCCTCCGAAGGCGCCGCGCAGCTTTACGAGCAGCTCGAAGGCCGGCGATCCGGTCTTCAGATCACCTTCGTGCTGATCTTCTTCGTGGTGGCGCTGCTGATTCTTCTGGCCGCGATCTGGATCGCCCTCATCGTGGCGACCCAGCTTGCCCGGCCGATCGGCAGCCTGGTGAGCGCCGCCGAACGCATCTCGGAAGGCGATCTCGACGTGCGCGTGGCGGAGGGGCCGTCGAACGACGAGGTCGGCGCCTTGAGCCGGGCTTTCAACCGCATGACCACGGAAGTCGCCAATCAACGGAGCGAGCTCCTCGAGGCGAACAACCAGCTCGACGAACGCCGTCGCTTCACCGAGCTGGTGCTGGCCGGCGTCTCGGCCGGCGTGATCGGCCTCGACGACGAGGCCCGCATCCGGCTCCCGAACCGGTCGGCCTCGGTGCTGCTCGGCACCGACCTCGCGAGCGCGGTCGGGCATCCGCTCGCGGAGATCGTACCGGAGATGGCGGTGCTCCTCGAGCAGGCGCGCCGCCGCAACGGTCGCGCGGCCGAGGGCCAGATCCATCTCACCCGCGGCACCGAAACCCGGACCCTCGTGGTGCGGGTGGTGAGCGAGCTCGATGCGGGCGACCTCATCCGGCTGGTCGTCACCTTCGACGACGTGACCGAGCTCATGTCGGCGCAGCGCAAGGCCGCCTGGGCGGACGTGGCGCGACGCATCGCGCACGAGATCAAGAATCCGCTGACGCCGATCCAGCTTTCGGCCGAGCGGCTCAAGCGGAAATATCTGAAGGAGATCACGAGCGATCCCGAAACCTTCAAGATCTGTACGGATACGATCGTCCGGCAGGTCGGCGATATCGGCCGCATGGTGGACGAGTTTTCCTCGTTCGCGCGGATGCCGGCGCCGGTGCTCCATCCGGAGAATATGCTGGAGCTCTGCCGGCAAGCTCTCTTCCTGCAGCAGAACGCGCATCCCGAAATCGCGTTCCGGACGCAACTGCCGGCGGGCGGCGTGACGGTGCTGTGCGACGCGCGGCAGGTCGGCCAGGCGCTCACCAATCTCCTGAAGAACGCGGAGGAGGCGATCGAAGCGCGGATGGCGGAGCAGCCGCTGCCCGCCGGCGAGATCGAGCTCACCCTCCGGGAGGAGGGCGACCGCATCCTGGTGCAGGTCAGCGACAACGGCCGCGGCTTGCCGAAGAGCGGCCGCGAACGGCTGACCGAGCCCTATGTCACCACCCGCGTGAAGGGCACCGGCCTCGGCCTCGCCATCGTGAAGAAGATCATGGAGGATCACGGCGGGCAGCTCCATCTGGCCGACCGCCCCGGCGGCGGTGCCGTGGTGACGCTCCTCTTCACGCGCCGCGCCGACGCGATGCCGGACCCTGCGCCGGAGAACGAAGAACCGAGGACCGCCGCGCATGGCGCGTGACATTCTGATCGTCGACGACGAGGCGGACATCCGCCTGCTCCTGGCCGGTGTGCTGAAGGACGAGGGCTACGAAACGCGCGAGGCGGCGCACAGCGACGGCGCGCTCGACGCCATCCGCAACCGCCGGCCGAACCTCCTGCTGCTCGACATCTGGCTGCAGGGAAGCGCGCTGGACGGCATGCAGATCCTCGAGATCGTGAAGCGCGAGCACCCGAACGTGCCGGTGGTGATGATCAGCGGCCACGGCAACGTCGAGACCGCCGTCGCCGCCATCAAGCAGGGCGCTTACGATTTCATCGAGAAGCCCTTCAAGGCCGATCGGTTGCTGCTGGTGGTCGAGCGCGCGATCGAGGCGATGCGCCTCAAGCGCGAATATGAGGAGCTCCGCCAGCGCGCCGGCGGCGAGGGCGAGCTGGTCGGCCAGTCGGTCGTGATGACGCAGCTTCGCCAGGCGATCGAGCGGGTGGCGCCGACCGGCAGCCGCGTCCTCATCAGCGGCCCGGCCGGCTCCGGCAAGGAGGTGGCGGCGCGCATGATGCATCGCCTGTCGCGCCGCGCCGACGGGCCGTTCGTCGCCCTCAACTGCGCGACCATGCATCCCGACCGGCTCGAGGTCGAGCTCTTCGGCGAGGAGGAGCAGGCCGAGGGCGATAACGGGCGCCTCAAGATCGGCACCCTCGAGCAGGCCCATGGCGGCACGCTGCTGCTCGACGAGGTCGCGGACATGCCGATCGAGACGCAAGGCAAGATCGTTCGCGTGCTGCAGGAACAGACCTTCACCCGGGTCGGCGGCAATCGTCGGGTGCAGGTCGATGTGCGCGTGATCGCCTCGACCAATCGCGATCTGACGCAGGAAATGTCCAACGGGCGCTTCCGGCAGGATCTCTATTACCGGCTCAATGTCGTGCCGTTGCGCGTGCCGGCGCTCCGCGAGCGTCGCGAGGATATTCCGTTGCTGGTCGATTACCTGATGAGCCGCTCCGCCGAGGCTTCCGGCGGCGCCGTGCGGCGGCTCGCGGAAGATGCGGTCGTCGCGCTGCAGACCTATGTCTGGCCCGGCAACGTCCGCCAGCTCCGCAACATGATCGACTGGCTCCTGATCATGGCGCCCGGCGACGCCGGCGAGCCGGTCGGCGCGCGGCATCTTCCGCCCGACATCGCCGGCCGGTCGAGCGCCACCATCGGTGCCATGGGCAATGGCGAGCTGATGGGGCTGCCGCTGCGCGAGGCGCGCGAGCTGTTCGAAAAGCACTATCTCGATGCCCAGGTCGCGCGCTTCGGCGGCAATATCTCGCGCACCGCGACCTTCATCGGCATGGAGCGATCGGCGCTGCATCGCAAGCTGCGCTCCCTCGGCCTCGCGGCGCCCGAGCGCGGCGAGAAGGCCGAAGGCTGAGCCTCATCGAACCCTTGCCCTCATGAAAGTCATCATCTGCGGCGGCGGCCAGGTCGGCTTCAACATCGCGCAATATCTCGCGCGCGAGGACAACGACGTCACCGTCATCGACATCCAGGAATCGCTGATCAACCGCATCAGCGACACCCTCGATGTGCAGGGTGTGGTGGGCTACGCCTCACATCCGGACGTGCTCGACCAGGCCGGCGCGCGCGATGCGGATCTCCTCATCGCCGTCACCCATATGGACGAGGTCAATATGGTGGCCTGCGAGGTGGCGCATGCGCTGTTCGAGGTGCCGCGCCGCATCGCCCGCATCCGGGCGCAGAGCTACCTGGCGCCGCACTGGAGCGAGCTCTTCGGCCGGGGCGCCATTCCCGTGGACAGCATCATCTCGCCGGAGATCGAGGTGGCGCGCGCGATCGAGCGTCGCCTGCGCATCCCGGGTGCATTCGACGCGATCCCGCTCTCCGACGGGAAGATCACCCTGGTGGGCGTGCGCTGCGACGCCGATTGCCCGGTCATCGACACACCGCTCCGGCAGCTCTCGGACCTGTTTCCCGAGCTCAATATCTCGGTGATGGTGATCGTGCGCAACGACCGGCGGATCGTGCCCTCGGCCGAGGACCAGATGCTGGCGGGGGACGAAGTCTATTTCGTCGCCGACAGCACGCATCTCTCCCGCGCGCTCGCCGCCTTCGGCCACGAGGAGCCGGAAGCACGGCGGATCATCCTGGTCGGCGGCGGACATATCGGGCGCTTCCTCGCCGAACAGATCGAGGAGAAGCATCCCAAGGTCGGGATCAAGCTGATCGAGATCGACCGGCGGCGCGCCGAGCTCGTCGCCCAGAGCCTGAAGCGCACCATCATCATCAACGGCGATGCGCTCGATCCCGAGATCCTGGCGGAAGCGAACGTCAAGGCGACGGAATCCATCATCGCGGTCAGCAACGACGACGAGACCAACATCCTCTCCTCGCTGCTCGCCAAGCGGCATGGCTGCAAGCGCTCGATCACCCTCATCAACAAGACCGCCTACGGCCCGCTGCTCGGATCGCTCGGGATCGACGCCGTGGTGAGCCCGCGCGCCATCACCGTGTCCAGCATTCTTCAGCATATCCGCCGCGGCCGGATCCGCTCGGTCTACAGCCTCAGCGACGGGTTCGGCGAGATCATCGAGGCCGACGCCCTCGCCACCTCGAGCCTCGTCGGCGTCAAGCTGCGCGAGGCGAAGCTGCCGGCCGGCGTGCTGGTCGGCGCCATCGTGCGCGGCGACGAGGTGATCGTCGCCCGCGGCGACACGATCATCCGGCCGGAAGACCGGGTGGTGATCTTCGCCATCGCCGAGGCCGTGCCGCAGGTGGA
>CADEFF010000074.1 GCA_902826565.1 uncultured Rhodospirillaceae bacterium
GGTGAAGGTGAAGCCCGGCTTCGCCCGCAACTACCTGCTGCCGCAGAAGAAGGCGCTGCGCGCGACCGAGGCCAACAAGGCCCGGTTCGAGCAGCAGCGTGCCCAGATCGAGGCGACGAACCTGAAGCGCCGCGAGGAGGCGGAGGGCGTCTCCGGCAAGGTGGACGGCATGAGCGTCGTGCTGATCCGCCAGGCGGGCGAAACCGGCCAGCTCTTCGGCTCGGTGACGCCGCGCGACATCGCCGAGGCGATCGCCGCGAACGGCATTGCCGTCGAGCGCCGGCAGATCGTCCTCGATCGCCCGATCAAGGCGCTCGGTCTCTACCCGGTGCGCGTGGCGCTTCACCCCGAGGTGGTGGTGACCGTCACCGCGAACGTGGCGAAGTCCGAGGACGAGGCCGCGATCCAGCAGAAGCATGGCGGCTATGTCGGCGGCACGGCCGAGGAACGGGCGGCGACGCTCGACGACATGCTGGCGGATGCGGACACGCAGATTCCGCCGGAGCTGGCCGCACAGCCCGAGGCTGCCGAGGAAGCCCCGGTCGCCGAGGCCGAGCCGGCTGACGAAAAGCCGACCAAGGCCAGGAAGAAGAAAAAGAACGAGGCCGAGGAGTAAGCTCTTCCGTCTCGCGAACCGAACGGCCGCCACTGCGGAAGCAGCGGCGGCCGTTTTTCGTTTCGCGCCCGGGCAGCGTCGCGTCGGTCGCGATTTTCCGCACGGAATGCAGGGTCTTTTGCCCTGCCTCGCGCAATGGACAAGCCAAAGTTTTGTGACTAGCCTTTTTGGTTGGAACCTTTCCAGGGATGGGGGTTCCTAGGCAGAATTCACACTGCGCGGGGTCGCGGTGATGCTGGTATCGCATCTGTTTCGGATATTGATCAAGGAAGGCCGGCTCGACGTCATCGACGCCAAGGGCCGGCGCCACAGCTTCGGCCCGGGCGGCGGCCCGGCCGTCACGGTGCGCTTTCACGATCGCGCGCTGCACCGGAAGCTGCTGACCAACCCCAAGCTCTATCTGGGCGAAGCCTATATGGACGGCTCGCTCACCATTGAGGAAGGCACGCTCTACGAGCTGCTCGACCTCGTGACCCGGAACCTCGCCAGCGTCGAGCGACATCCGCTCCAGGCGGTGCAGGAGTTCTTCGGCCGGGCGCTCCGCTTCATCCATACCCACAATCCCGTCGAGCGGGCGCAAAGGAACGTCGCGCATCACTACGACCTGTCGGGGGCGCTCTACGACCTCTTCCTCGATGTCGACCGGCAATATAGCTGCGCCTATTTCGCGACCGACAACGACACGCTGGAGCTCGCCCAGCTCAACAAGAAGCGCCATATCGCCTCGAAGCTGCTGCTGGAACCGGGTCAGCGGGTGCTCGATATCGGCTGCGGCTGGGGCGGCCTCGCCCTCTTCCTCGCCCAGGCGGCCAAGGTGGACGTCACCGGCATCACCCTCTCCCAGGAGCAGCACAAGGTTTCCGAGAACCGCGCGCGCGAGGCCGGCCTCGCCGATCGCGTCCGGTTCCATCTGCTCGACTACCGGCTGCAGCAGGGCCGCTTCGACCGTATCGTCTCGGTCGGCATGTTCGAGCATGTGGGGGCCAAGCACTACCGGGAGTTCTTCAGGAAGGCCAAGGACCTGCTGGCCGATGACGGGGTCATGCTGCTGCATTCCATCGGCCGCATGGAGCCGCCGGGCGCCACCAACCCCTGGCTCCGCAAATACATCTTCCCCGGCGGCTATACGCCCGCCCTCTCCGAAGTCATGGCCGCGGTGGAGGATATCGGGCTCTGGGTCACGGACGTCGAGATTCTCCGCCTGCATTATGCGAAGACGCTGCGCGAGTGGCATCGCCGCTTCCAGGCGAACCGCGACCGCATCCGCCAGCTCTACGACGAGCGCTTCTGCCGCATGTGGGAATTCTATCTGCTGGGCTGCGAGGTCGCGTTCCGCAACCTGAACCAGATGGTGTTCCAGGTGCAGCTCTCGAAGCGGCCGGACGCAGTGCCGCTCACGCGGGACTACATGACCGAGGACGAGCGGCGCCTCAGCCACCGGTCCACCGCCGCCGCCTGAGACCGGGCGCCCCGGGCCCGAGTCGCCGCATGCCCGAATCCGTTCTTCGCTCGCCGGCGCAACGACCCGGCGGCCGACGCACGTCGCTCTTGCGGGGACTTATCCCCGCGTTCCACTCTCTCGGCGACGACCGATGCGATTGATCGCCCGTCCACTCTGATAGTGTCGGCACCGATATGGTGGAACGCATCCTCGCAGGCAGCAACGTCACCTCCTTTCGCGGCCCCGACGGCGAAGCCCTCGGCGCGCGCGTGCCGCCGCACAATTACGAGGCGGAGCAGGCGCTCCTCGGCGCGGTGCTCGCCAACAACGCCGTCTATGACCGGGTGCACGAGTTCCTGCTGCCCGAGCATTTCGCTGACGCGCTCCATGGCCGCATCTACGACGCCATCGGCAAGCTCATCC
Organism: uncultured Rhodospirillaceae bacterium; assembly: GCA_902826565.1. Lineage (GTDB taxonomy): Bacteria > Pseudomonadota > Alphaproteobacteria > Dongiales > Dongiaceae > CADEFF01. Next base: position 2,481 of record CADEFF010000074.1, read on the forward strand.
AGCGCGGTCAGATCGCCAACCTGCTGACGCTGAAGAACCAGTTCGACCAGGATCCCGCCCTGATCGAGATCGGCGGAGCGCAATACCTGGCGCGGCTCGCCAATGCCGTCGTCACCATCATCAACGCCGATGACTACGGCCGCACCGTCCACGACCTTTACCTCCGGCGCCAGCTCATCGAGCTCGGCGAGGAGGTGGTGAACGGCGCCTTCCGCTACGACATCGAGATGCCGGCCACCGACCAGATCGAGCAGGCCGAGCAGCAGCTCTACGAGCTGGCCGAGACCGGCCAGACCGAAGGCGGCCCGCGGATCTTCTCGAGCGCCCTGACCGAGGCCATCAGCATGGCCGAGGCCGCCTTCAAGCGGGACAGCCACGTCACCGGCGTCACCACCGGCCTCGCCGACCTCGACCGCAAGCTGGGCGGCCTGCACCCGTCCGACCTCGTGATCCTCGCCGGCCGCCCGTCGATGGGGAAGACCGCGCTCGCCACCAACCTCGCCTTCAACGCCGCCCGCGCCTATCGCGAGGAGCGCGACGAGTTCGGCAAGGTCGAGGTACGGGAGGGCGCCAAGGTCGCCTTCTTCTCGCTCGAAATGTCGGCCGAGCAGCTCGCCACGCGCATCCTTGCCGAGCAGAGCGGCATTTCGTCCGATCGCATCCGGCGGGGCGACGTGAAGCAGGAGGATTTCCCGACTTTCGTGGCGGTCTCCCGGGAGCTCGCAACCCTGCCCCTCTTCATCGACGACACCCCCGCCATGACCGTCTCGGGCCTGCGCACCCGCGCACGCCGCCTCAAGCGGCAGCACGGCCTCGGCCTCATCGTCATCGACTACCTTCAGCTCATGCGCGGCTCGCCCACGGCGCGGAACGAGAACCGGGTCCAGGAGATCTCCGAGATCACGCGCGGCCTCAAGGCGATCGCCAAGGAGCTCGACGTGCCGATCCTGGCGCTGTCGCAGCTCAGCCGCGCCGTCGAGCAACGCGAGGACAAGCGTCCGCAACTCGCCGACCTTCGCGAATCCGGCTCGATCGAGCAGGATGCCGACGTGGTCATGTTCATTTTTCGCGAGCAGTACTATCACGAGCGCAGCGAGCCGAAGCAGCGCGAGGACGAGACCGACGCCAAATACCAGGAACGGATGGGACGCTGGCAGGATCGCGGCGAACGGATCCACAACGTGGCCGAGGTCAACATCGCCAAGCAGCGTCACGGCCCGATCGGGACGGTCGAGCTCTTCTTCGACGGCATGCTGACGAAGTTCGGCGATCTCATGCGTGACGACCGCCTGCCCGATGTCCGATCTTGAGGAGCCGGCGCTCCTTACCATCGATCTCGCCGCGATCGTCGCGAACTACCGCCTTCTCGCCGCGCAGGCGCCCATGGCCGAACTGGCGCCGGCGGTCAAGGCCGACGCCTACGGCCTTGGCATGGCGAAAGTCGCGCCCGCGCTCGCGGCTGCCGGCGCACGACGCTTCTTCGTCGCCTGGCTCGCCGAGGGCATCGCGCTCCGCGCCCTGCTGCCCGATGCCGTCATTCACGTCCTGAACGGGCTCGAGCCCGGTCGCGCCGGCCCCTATCGCGCGCACCGGCTCATCCCCTGCCTCGACAGCCTGGAGGCGATCCGGGAATGGGTCGAGGGCGGTGGCGGTCCGGCCGTGCTGCATCTCGATACCGGCATTTCCCGGCTCGGCATGCCGCCCGAGGAATGGGCGGCGCTCGCGAAGGAGAACGGGCTGCGGAACCGGCTCGAGCTCGTGCTCGCCATGACGCATCTTGCCTGTGGCGACGATGCGGCAAATCCGATGAACGCCGCGCAGCGGACCGCCTTCCTCTCGGCGATCGACACGCTCGGGCTCGCCGGCGGGCGCGTGCCGCTCAGCATCGCAGCCTCCAGCGGCATCTTCCTCGGGCCCGAATATCATCTCGATCTGACCCGCCCCGGCGCCGCGCTCTATGGCCTTCCGCCGCTCAACGGCCATCCCAACCCGATGCGGCAAGTCGTTAGGCTGCAAGCAAAAATCCTGCAGGTCCGTCGCGTTGACAGCCATATGACCGTTGGATATGGTGCGACGCATCGCACGACCCGGCCGTCGCGCCTTGCGACCGTTTCCGCCGGCTATGCCGACGGTCTGTTCCGCGCCCTCGGCAATCGGGGACATGCCTATCTCGGGCCGGTCCGGGTTCCAGTGGTGGGGCGCGTCTCGATGGATCTGCTGACGCTCGATGTCACCGACGCGCCGCCGGAACTGGCGCGACGCGGCGCCACGATCGACCTCATCGGTCCGCATCACAGCGTCGACGATCTCGCCGGCGAAGCCGGCACCATCGGCTATGAGATGCTGACGGCGCTCGGACGCCGCTATCCGCGGCGCTATCTCGACGCCGGCACGGCGCGCTGATCCCGATCGCGATGGCCTTCCTTCAGGCGATCGGCCACACTTTCCTCAACGGGGTCGAGACGCTCGGCCGGCTGATCCTCTTCGCGCTGGACGGGCTTCTTGCCATCGTCCGCCCGCCCTATTACCCGCGCCTGATCCTCAAGCAGATGATTGAGATCGGCTATTACTCCCTGCCGGTCGTCGGCCTCACCGCGGTCTTCACCGGCATGGTGCTGGCGCTGCAAAGCTTCACCGGCTTCGCGCGTTTCAGCGCCGAATCCGCGATCCCGCAGGTCGTCGTCGTCTCGCTCACCCGCGAGCTCGGGCCCGTGCTGGCCGGCCTCATGGTCGCGGGGCGCATCGGCGCCGCCATGGCGGCCGAGATCGGCACCATGCGCGTCACCGACCAGATCGACGCGCTCAGCACCCTCTCGACCAACCCGATGCGCTATCTGGTGGCGCCGCGTCTGCTCGCCGCCACCGCGACGCTCCCCTTCCTCGTGCTGATCGCCGACATCATAGGCATCTTCGGCGGCTATATCGTCAGCATCTACAAGCTCGGCTTCAATCCGGGCATCTATATCCACAACACCCTCTCCTTCCTCGAGCCGCTCGACGTGATATCGGGTCTCGTGAAAGCGGCGGTGTTCGGCTTCATGATCGCGCTGATGGGCTGCTATCACGGCTTCCATTCGCGCGGCGGCGCGCAGGGCGTCGGCGGCGCCACCACCAACGCGGTGGTTTCCGCCTCGATCCTGATCCTGATCAGCAACTACATCGTGACCGAGCTGTTCTTCGCCCGATGAACGACCGGCAGCCCAAGATCGCGATCCGCGGCCTCACCAAATCCTTCGGCCTGAAGGCGGTGCTGAAGGGGATCGATCTCGACATCGCCGTCGGCGAATCCCTCGTCGTGATCGGCGGCTCGGGCACCGGCAAGTCGGTGCTCATCAAATGCATCCTCGGGCTGATGACGCCTGATTCCGGCAGCATCAAGATCGACGGCGAGGAAACGGTCGGGCTCAATGGCGGGGAGCGCGAGCGGATCATGGCGAAGTTCGGCATGCTGTTTCAGGGCTCCGCACTCTTCGACAGCCTGCCGGTATGGGAGAATGTCGGCTTCGGCCTCATCGCCGGCGACGGCAAGCCGCGCCGCGAGGCGAAGGAAGTGGCGCTCCGCAAGCTCGCCGCCGTGGGGCTGGGCCCCGACGTGGCCGAGCTCCATCCGGCCGAGCTTTCGGGCGGCATGCAGAAGCGCGTGGCGCTCGCCCGCGCCATCGCCCGCGAGCCCGAGATCATCTTCTTCGACGAGCCGACCACCGGCCTCGATCCGATCATGTCGGATGTGATCAACGACCTGATCCGCAAATGCGTCGGCGAGCTGGGCGCGACCGCGCTCTCGATCACCCACGACATGGCGAGCGCGCGGCGCATCGCGCACCGCATCGCGATGATCTATGGTGGTCGGATCATCTGGCAGGGGCCGGTCGCGGCCATCGACAGTTCCGGCAACGATCATGTGGACCAGTTCATCCACGGCCGCGCCGAGGGTCCGATCAAGATGCCGGTGCGGCCGTTGTGAGCCGCCGGCGCGCCGCCACCGCCCGGAAAGGGCAGGCCTGACCATGGCGAAATCCGCGGCCCGCTATGTCTGCCAGAGCTGCGGCGCAAGCGCGCCGCGCTGGAGCGGCCGCTGCGAAGCCTGCGGCGCCTGGAACAGCATCATCGAGGAAGCCACGCGCGAGGCGGCGCCGAAGGGTCTCGGCACCAGGGGCGGCCGCAGGATCGAGTTTGTTGGGCTTTCGGGCGAGAACCTCGCCGAGGAGCCACGGCTCGCGACCGGCAATGCCGAGCTCGACCGGGTGACCGGCGGCGGCATCGTGCCGGGCTCGGCGCTGCTCATCGGCGGCGATCCCGGGATCGGCAAATCGACCCTGTTGCTGCAGGTCGCCGCGGCGCTCGCTGCCGGCAGTCGCGGCGCGCGCGTCGTCTATATCTCCGGCGAGGAATCGACCGACCAGGTGCGGCTCCGCGCCCGGCGCCTCGCCCTCGGCAAGGAGGGCGTCGAGCTCGCCGCCGCGACCAATGTGCGCGACATCGTCACCAGCCTCGAGACCGGCGCGCTGCCGGCGGCGGTGATCATCGATTCCATCCAGACCATGTATGTCGACACGCTCGACTCCGCGCCGGGAACGGTGGCGCAGGTCCGCTCCAGCGCGGCCGAGCTCATCCGCCTCGCGAAGCGACGCGGCTTCGCCCTCTTCCTCGTCGGCCATGTCACCAAGGAAGGGCTGATCGCGGGGCCTCGCGTGCTCGAGCATATGGTCGATACCGTGCTCTATTTCGAAGGCGAGCGCGGCCACCACTACCGGATCCTGCGCGCGGTGAAGAACCGCTACGGCCCGGCGAACGAGATCGGCGTGTTCGAGATGACCGACGGCGGCCTCGTCGAAGTGCCGAACCCCTCCCGGCTCTTCCTCGCGGAGCGCCGCGGCAATGTGAGCGGCAGCGCGGTCTTCGCCGGGCTCGAAGGCACGCGGCCGGTGCTGGTCGAGGTGCAGGCGCTGGTCGCCCCGTCGGCCCTCGCAACCCCGCGCCGCGCGGTTGTCGGCTGGGACAATGCCCGTCTCGCCATGACGCTCGCGGTGCTCGAAGCCCGCTGCGGCCTTGCCGTCGGGGGGCGGGATGTCTATCTGAACATCGCCGGCGGGCTACGGATCGAGGAACCGGCGGCGGACATGGCCGTGGCCGCAGCCCTCGTATCCGCCCTGGAAGACCGTCCCGTGCCGGACAATATCGTGATCTTCGGCGAGATCGGGCTCGGCGGCGAGATTCGGGCCGTGAGCCAGCCCGAAACGCGGCTGCGCGAAGCGGCGAAGCTCGGATTCACGGCCGCCTGGCTGCCGCCCCGCACCAAAGGCAAGGCGAAGCTCGGCAGCGAGCTCGCCTTGACGGAGATCGCCCATCTCGACGACCTGGTAGGGCTGATCGGCCGCGACGCTCGCGGCGCGAGGCGCCAGAGCGGGCTCGGCGCCGAATGACGGATCGTTGGGCAGGAATGCGGCCGGCATGAACATCACCGACATCATCGTCATCCTCGTGCTGCTGATCTCGGCCGGGATCGCGTTCGCACGCGGCTTCGTGCGCGAGGTGCTGTCGATCGGCGCCTGGGTCGGCGCTGCGATCGTGGCGATCTACGGGCTCCCTTTGGCGCAGCCGATCGCGCGCAGCTACATCAGCTCGACGCTGATCGCCGACATCGTGACCGGCGTCACGATCTTCGTCGTCGTGCTCATCCTCCTGACCTTGCTCAGCCACATGATCGCCAAAACGGTCCATCTGACCGGTCTCGGCGCCGTCGATCGGTCGCTCGGCCTCGTCTTCGGGCTGGTGCGCGGCGCGGTGCTGGTCTGCCTCGCCTATCTGGTGGCGATCTGGGTGCTTCCGCGATCGGAGGAGCAGCCGGCCTGGATCGAGGAGGCCCGCACCCTCCCCCTCATCCAAACCGGCGCGGAATTCCTGCTATCGCTCCTGCCCGAGTCGGCGCTGGAGCGGAGCAATGCCGCGGCCGAGCAGGCCCGCGATGCCGTCAACCAGGCCATCGGCACCGGAGAAACCCTACAGGATCTGCAGGATCTCACGGGAACCGGCGCCCCGGCCCCGGCAGGAACGCAGGGCAGCGATGCCGGGCCGGATTCCGCTGGCAGCCAGAAACCATCGGGCTATAACGATGCCGAGCGAGGCGATCTCGAGCGGCTGATCCAAGGCACGCAATGACCGAACCCAGCGCCGCCCAGCCCGGAGAGCCCATGGCACTGGCCATCACCAATCCCTACGACGACGACCATCTCCGCGAGGAGTGCGGGGTGTTCGGCATCTACGGCTATGAGGAAGCCGCGACCCTCACGGTGCTCGGCCTCCATGCGCTGCAGCATCGCGGCCAGGAGGCGGCCGGCATCGTCTCCTTCGACGGGCGCTTCAACGCACATCGCGAGCTCGGTCATGTGGCCGACCATTTCTCCTCCGAAGCGGTGGTCGGTCGGCTCAAGGGCCATGCGGCAATCGGCCATGTGCGCTATTCCACGACCGGCGAGACGGTGCTCCGCAACGTCCAGCCGCTCTTCGCCGATCTCGAGGTCGGCGGCTTCGCGATCGCCCACAACGGCAACCTCACCAACGCCTACGCGCTGCGCCGCGACCTGGTACGACGCGGCTCGCTGTTCCAGTCCACCACCGACACCGAGGTCATCACCCATCTGATGGCCGCCGCCGGACGCGGCACGGTCGTGGACCGGTTCGTCCAGGCGCTGCAGCAGGTCGAGGGCGCCTATTCGCTGGTGGCGATGGCCGAGGACAAGGTGATGGGCGTGCGCGATCCGCTCGGCGTGCGGCCCCTGCTGATGGGCCGGCTCGGCGACGCCACCATTCTCGCCTCGGAAACCTGCGCGCTCGATATCATCGGCGCCACCTATGTCCGCGATCTCGAGCCGGGCGAAGTCGTGGTGATCGACAAACAGGGCGTGCGCAGCCTCAAGCCCTTCGTGAAGCAGCCGCATCGCTTCTGCATCTTCGAGTATATCTACTTCGCGCGCCCCGACAGCTTCATCGAGCAGCAGAGCGTCTACGAGGCACGGAAGCGCATCGGCGCCGAGCTTGCCCGCGAGGCGGGTGTCGCCGCCGATGTGGTGGTGCCGGTTCCCGATTCCGGCGTGCCGGCGGCGCTCGGCTATGCCGAGGAGGCCGGGATCCCGTTCGAGCTCGGCATCATCCGCAACCACTATGTCGGCCGCACCTTCATCGAGCCGTCCGACCATATCCGCAATCTCGGCGTCCGCCTCAAGCATAACGCGAACCGCGCCAAGCTCGACGGGCGCCGCGTCATCCTGGTCGATGACAGCATCGTCCGCGGCACGACCTCGAAGAAGATCGTCGAGATGGTCCGCCATGCCGGCGCGCGCGAGGTGCATATGCGCATCTCGAGCCCGCCCACGACCCATTCCTGCTTCTACGGCATCGACACGCCGGAACGGGACAAGCTGCTTGCCGCCCGGCACGACATCCCGGAGATGGCACGCATCATCGGCGTCGACAGCCTCGCCTTCGTCTCGATCGACGGGCTCTATCGCGCCATGGGCGCGCCCGGCCGCGACCCGCAAGCGCCGCGCTATTGCGATGCCTGCTTCACCGGCGACTATCCGACGACGCTCACCGATATCGCCGAGGGCGAGCGCCCGGCGCAGCTTTCGCTCCTGACCGAGCCGGTCTGAGCGTCATGACCGGGCAGACGCGGCGGCTCGAAGGCCGCATCGCCGTGGTGACCGGCGCGTCGCGCGGGATCGGCGCCGCCGTGGCGCAGCGTCTCGCGGCCGAGGGCGCGCATGTGGTCGCGGTCGGCCGCACCATCGGCGCGCTGGAGGAGCTGGACGACGCGGTCAAGCGCGCCGGCGGCAGCGCCACCCTCGCCCCGTTCGATCTCACCGACTACGCCGCCATCGACCGGCTCGGGGCGACGCTCTTCGAGCGCTACAAGCGGCTCGACATTCTGGTCGGCAACGCCGCCACGCTCGGCAGCCTCACGCCAATGGCGCAGATGCGCCCGGCCGAGTTCGAGCAGGTGATGGGGATCAACCTCACCGCCAACTTCCGGCTGATCCGCAGCCTCGACCCGCTGCTGCGCAGCTCGCCTTCCGGCCGCGCGATCTTCGTGACCTCGGGGGCCGCACGGGCGCCGCGCGCCTATTGGAGCGCCTATGCGGTGAGCAAGGCGGCGCTCGAGATGATGGTCGGCATCTATGCCGCGGAGACCGTCAAGACCGCCCTCCGCGTCAATCTGGTCGATCCCGGCCGCACCCGCACGGCGATGCGCGCCAAGGCCTATCCCGGCGAGGATCCGGCGACGCTGCCGGCGCCGGAGGCGGTGACCGGGCTTTTCGTCGAGCTCGCGGCGCCCGCCTGCACGCGGCATGGCGAGCGGATCAGCGCTCAGTCCCTGGTTGCGTAGGGGTTCTTGCCGCCGCGGAGCGTGAAGCGGATCGGCACCCCCGGCAGATCGAACCGCTCGCGGATCCCGTTCACGAGATAGCGCTGATAGGCTTCCGGCAACGCCTCGGGCCGGTTCATGAAGAGCGCGAAGGTCGGCGGGCGCGTCTTGATCTGCGTGATGTAGCGCGGTCGGAGGCGGCGGCCCGACACGATGGGGGCCGGGTGGTTCTGCGTCGCCGCCGCGAGCCAGCGATTGAGGTCGCCCGTCGGGATGCGACGGTTCCAGGCCGCATGGGCGCCGATGGCAGCCTCGACGAGGCGGTCGAGATTCTGTCCGCTTTGGGCGGACACCGGCAGCACCGGCAGCCCCTTCACTTGCGGCAGCGAGATCTCGAGCCGATCCGTCAGCTTGCGGAGCGCGGCCGGCTTGTCCTCGACCAGATCCCATTTGTTGGCCGCGATCACCATCGCCCGGCCTTCCTCGGCCACGAGGCTCGCGACGGCGAGATCCTGCTTCTCCAGCATCACGGTCGCATCGAGCACGAGGATGGCGACCTCGGCGAAGCGGATCGTTTCCAGCGTGTCGCCGACCGACAGGCGCTCGACCTTGTCGGTGATGCGGGCGCGCCGCCGCAGCCCCGCCGTATCGACGAGGCGGAGCTTGCGGCCCCTGAAGTGCCAGTCGATCGCGATGGAATCGCGCGTGATTCCCGCTTCCGGCCCGACCAGCAACCGTTCCTCGCCGAGGAGGCGGTTGACCAGCGTCGATTTGCCGACATTCGGCCTTCCCACGATGGCGAGCTGCAAGGGCCGGTCGGGATCGTCCTCCGGCGGCTCGGCGGCACCCGCTTCGCGGTCGGCCTCCGCCTCGGCCGCCGCCCGCCCCTTCGCCTGCTGGCGCTGGCGCGCTTCCGAGCGGCGCGAGCCGCGGCGCGGCGCGTTCTCGTCCTTCGCCTCGGGCTCCGCGAGCCCCAGCCGCTCGATCACCCGGTCGGCGAGATCGGCCATGCCTTCCGCATGTTCGGCCGAAACCGCGATGGGTTCGCCGAAGCCGAGCCGATGGCCCTCGGCGATGCCCGGCACGGCTGCCTGCGATTCCGCCTTGTTCGCGACGAGCAGCACCGGCTTCGGCTGGCGCCGGAGCCAGTTCGCGAAATGCCGGTCGAGCGGCGTCGCACCCTCGCGCGCATCGATGAGCAGGAGCACGATATCGGCATCCGCCACGGCGAGCTCCGTCTGGCGGCGCATCCGCGCCTCGAGCGTGTCGCCGCTCGCTTCCTCGAAGCCGGCGGTGTCGATCACCTCGATCTCGATCGGTCCCAGATGGCCCTTGCCGTAGCGGCGGTCGCGGGTGACGCCGGGCTGATCGTCCACCAGCGCGCGCCGACGGCCCGTCAGGCGGTTGAACAAGGTCGATTTGCCGACATTGGGACGGCCGACGATGGCGAGCCTGACCGGCATGACGTCTCCTGCGGGCGATCGCGTCTAGCGCAGCGCGATCAGCTCCGCCGCGTCGGTGACGATCAGCACCGTACCCTGCACCACGATCGCCGGCAGATGCGAGCGTCCCGGCAGAACGGTGCTGCCGATCGCTTCGCCGGTATAGGGCGAAATCATCTGCACGTCGCCGTTGGAGCCGACCAGCAGCAGCCGGTCGCCGGCGAGCACGGGTCCCGACCAGAGGATGGGATCGGTCTGGTCCTCCGCGTCCTCCCAGGTCGGCAGCGTCTGCACCCAGCGGATGCGGCCGTCGTTGCGGGTCACGCACACGACATCGCCATCGCGGGTGACGAGGAAGATGTAGTCGCCGGCAACCCACGGGCTCTGGCCGCCGCCGAAATTCGCCGTCCAGATGCGGCTGCCGCTCGCGAGATCGATCGCCGAGGTAATGCCGCTGTTGCTGATCGCGAAGACGCGGTCGCGATCGATCGCGGGCCGCCCGCGGATGTCGGCAAGTTGCGACTGCGCCTCGCTGCGCGCGCCGCCGGCGAGACTTTCGGTCCAGAGCACGCGCCCCGTATCGGCCCGCAGCGCGACGAGCTCGCCCGAGCTGAAGGGCGCGATCACGTCCGGCCCTTGCACCGCCGGAGACGCGCCGCCAAGCAGCCCGGCGACCTCGGCCATGCCCTGGTAGCTCCAGAGCACTGTGCCGTCCTCGGCCGCCAGAGCGAAGATCTGATTGTCGACCGTCACGACGAAGACGCGACCATCGCTATAGGTGGGCGCCGCGCGGATCGGCGCCCTGATCGCGGTCACCCAGATCTGGGCGCCCGTCGAGGCATCGAGCGCGTGCACCTGCTGGAAGGCGGTGCTCACATAGACCGCCTTCCCGTCGGTCGCGAGCCCGCCGCCGAACAGATCGTCGTCCTCGTCTTCCGGCGTGAGATCGACCTGCCAGGCGCGCCCGCCATTGCCGAGGTCGAAGGCGCTCACGGTCATGCCCGCATCCATGGTGAAGACGCGGCCGCCGCTCGAGATCGGCTCCGCCAGCAGGAAGCGGCTGTCGTCGGCAGCCTCGCCGATATCGGCACGCCAGGCGACATTCAGCGTGTCCGACGCCTGGAGATGCTGCATCGCATGGTTCGAGCTGCCGCCGGCCTGCGACCAGTCGGAATTGGCGGTCGCGGCCGGCAAGGTAACGGGCGTTGACGCGGCCTCGGGATCGATCACGAGGCCGGTGTTCATCTTCAGCACCGACACCCGTTCGCCCGGCAGCGGCGGCGCTTCGGGACTGCCGAAGAAGGTATCGCAGCCGGAAAGCGCCATGGCGGCGACCAGCAGGACGGCGAAAGCGGGAGCCGCGGCGGAGCGCCGGTCGGAAGCCGAGTTCGTCATGGCCAGATCCTAACCCTTGAGAGCGGCAAGCAGCTCGGCGGCACGGGCGCGGAGCGAGGGCGGCGCCGCCACATCGTCGGAGAGCTGGGTCAGCAGCTCCGTCGCCTTGGTCTTGTCGCCGGCCTTGAGGGCGAGCACGGCCTGAAGCTCGCGCGCGGTGAAACGCCAGGGGCTCGTGTCGGCGACGAGCGGCTGCAGCTCGGCCGAGAGCGCGGCACCGTCGCCCGTCTCGACGAGCTGCATGACCTTCAGGAGCCGTGCAAGGTCGCGAAGCTCGTCGGGCGCGCCTCCGTCCGCGGCGAGCCTGTCGTAAAGCGCCGCGGCGGCGGCCGGATCGGTCTTGGATTTGAGGCCCGCCGCCTGGAGCTGGGCGAGCGTGCCGTAACCCCCGCCGGCATCCTGCAGGTCCGCGAAGGCGGCTTCGGCCGCGGCAGGGTCGCCCGCCGCCGGATCGGTCAAGGTCAGGGCCGCGGCATAGCGGTCGCTGAGCGAGGCGAGCTCGTTGGCGCGGTATTTCTGCCAGCCGACATAGGCGGCGGTGCCGATGATCGCGGCCGCGGCGATCGCGATCAGGAGCTTGCCGTGGCGTTGCCAGAGCTTCTCATATTGCTCGCGACGCAGTTCCTCTTCGACTTCCTTGAAGATGTCGGCCAAATCGGGCTCCGGACCTTGGGGTGATCGGGCGGCAACCATAGCCCGGAGCCCCTCCGATGGCAAACCGCCAAAGGCCCGGAATCTGGCCGGAATCCGCCGTTCCTTGGGGGCGCTAACTGGTTCTTCACCGCCCCGCGGCTAGCCTCGGCGCAACGAAAATCCCAGGTAGGGGAAAAAAATGCGACCCAATGCCGCGCCGATCCTCCTCGCGCTCTGCGGCCCGCTCGTCCTTTCGGGCTGCGACGGCACCGTGTTCCTCGCGACCTCCGCGGTCACGGCAGCGAGCTTCGCCACCACCGAAAAGCTGCCGACCGATCACATCGCCTCCTGGGTGACGGGCGAGGATTGCTCCTCGCTCGAAATGGAGCGCACCGGGAAATTCTGCCGCACCGAAGCGGAGATCGCGGCCGACGAGCTCGCCAACCAGCCGGAGGTCGCGATGCCGGTCTTCTGCTACCGGACGCTCGGCGAGGCGGATTGCTACACCGATCCCGAGCCCGGGCAGGACGAGCGGCTCGTCCGCTGAAGCGCCCGGTCGCGACCGGAAATCGGGCTGGACCCACCCCCGGATTTACGAAACACTCAAACGCCGCAAGCGTTTCGAACCGTCCCATTCACGAATGTCGAATATCGTCCGTCTCGCGGAAATCCGCCGTAACCAGCGGATCGTGTTCTTCAATCGGCGCGAGCTCAACCATCTTCTGTCGCTTTACAGCCGGCGGGTCGCGCGGGGCCAGTGGCGCGACTATGCGCTCGACCACCGGCCGGGCCTCGCCGTTTTCTCGGTCTTCCGCAGCAGCCGGGAAAAGCCGCTTTTCACGATCACCAAGCGCCATCTGCCGGGCGACAAGGCGCCGGAATATGCGCTGATGGACGGGCGCCATCCCGTTCGCCGCTCGCCCGAAATCGCGGACCTCGTCGAGGCCTTCGATCGGGGATTGCGCGTCGTCGGCTGAGCCTCTCGACGTTCGCCACCCCGCGTTCCATATATGTTCCATGGATTCCCACAGGAGACTCGAGCGCGCCTGCCGATTCGTCTTGCAACACCGCATCTGGTAGGCTGAAATCCGCCACCCACAAGATGTCGTGGTCTGCACGAATCGGAGGCTAGCCATGGAATGGACGGAAGATCGCATCGAGACCTTGAGGTCGCTGTGGATGCAGGGTCTGACGGCAAGCCAGATTGCCGAACGTCTGGGTAGCGTCAGCCGCAACGCGGTGATCGGCAAGGCGCATCGCCTCGGGCTCTCGGCCCGCCCCTCGCCGATCAAGCGGGAAACCGCGCGCACCATCCCGCTGCATCGTGCCCCGGCGGCACCGCCGGCCGCGGCCGCCGTGCCAGTCGTTCACGCCCCCGCCCCGCCGGCCCCGCAGCCGCCGGTGCATCGTTCCGCCGCCCCGCAAGCCGGCGGCGGCAGCAAGACTTGCATGTGGCCGGTGGGCGATCCCAAGCAGTCCGACTTCCATTTCTGCGGCGCCCAGGCGGAAGCGGGCCGGCCCTACTGCGCTCAGCATTGCGCGGCGGCCTATCACAAGCGTTCGGTCGACGCCGCCTGATCTGACCTCCCACGCCCGTCCCGGTCGCGGCGGCGCTATCTGCCGCGACCGGCGCCTGCCGCGACCGGCGCGGCGGCCCGCCCGGCTCACTCCGCAAAGCGGAAATCGTCCATCATCAGGCTATGGGTGACCTCGGTGCCGTCCTCGCTGAAGGGCAGCATCGCCCACTCATAGACCTGCCGCCGGCCGTCATGCCAGACGACATCGCCGAGCCCGAAAAGCGGGGCTCGGCGCTCGATCAGGTCGGCGGTCCGGGCAAGGAGCGTCGCGACCAGCGCCGCTTCCCAGCCGAGCTCCTCGAGCCAGCGCCAGGTGAACTCGCCGCCGCGGAGCTGCACGATCTCGGTGCCGACCAGCCGGAAGCGCAGCCGCAGCGGATCGCGGTGGATTTCGGCCAGGGTCAGGTACGGCAGGCAGGGCACGATCGCCGCCGGGTCGATAGCGCGCTTGGACGGCAGGGAATCGCCACGGCAAAGCGCGCTCCAATGGGAATGGAGCAGCCGGACGCTGGCCGAACGAACCTCTTCGGGCCTGAGATAGGTCGTGACGGGCCGATTCACGAGAACGCAGATCTTCTGAGCGGGCGAAGCTGGAGCGACCGTGAAGCAGCCGCCCTCCGCAGTCAAACGCTATTCGAGCGGTCCCCGGTTGTGGAAAACGCCGGGAGTTCGCGTGCGTTAACGTAAAAAAGCGAGGTGGCAGGCCGGGTTTCACCTAGATCAGGCGCCGCCCCATATCCTCGATGATCAGGCAATGGTTGATGGCGTGGCCGTCATCCGCGAGCGGAAAGAAGGCCCATTCGTAGTTCCAGAGCTGGCCGTCCTGCCATTCGAGCGCATCCGTGCCGAAGAGCGGCGAACGGATTTCGATGAGCTTGCGGAAATCCGCGATGAGGCGGCGGATCGCGTCCTGGGGCCAGGGCAGCTCGTCGAGCCAGCGGCCGGTGAACTCGCCGCCATGCAGCCGGACCACGGCGGTGCCGACCAGCCGATAGCGCACGCGGAAGGGGTTGCGATGGATCTCCGCGATGCTGAGGAAGGGCAGCAGCGGCACCAGGTCGTGCGGATCGATCTCGCGCTTCGCCGGGAAATCGCGCCGCCCCCGCTTCTCGAGCCAATAGTCGTGAAGCCGCCTCAGTCGCGAGGAGCGGACTTCCGCGAGGCTCAGCAGCTCGACCATCAGATGCGCGAATCGCCCATCAATTCGTTAACGGGGTGTACAATACTTCGAGGATGCCGATCCCCAAAAAAACACATGGGACCGGCCGCGCCATAAAATTTCTTTGGTGCCGCGCAGCTCCCCGATGGGGGAAACTCCGCGCGACTCGCCGGAATGCCGCGGGCCGGGCCCGCTTCCTGCCGCCTTCAAAGGGGAAACGGAATGATTCTCATCGGGCAATATGATTCACCCTTCGTGCGCCGCGTCGGCATCGCCCTGACGCTCTACGGCATGTCGTTCGAGCATCGTCCCTGGTCCTCCTTCGGCGACGCCGAGAAGATCCGCCGCTACAACCCCCTCACGCGGGTGCCGACCCTGGTGCTGGATGACGGCGAGGTGCTGATCGAGAGCCACGTCATGCTGGATTATCTCGACAGCCTGGTGCCCGCCGAGCGCGCGATGTTCCCGAGGACGGAGCCGCAGCGCCATCGCGCCCTCAAGGTGGCGGCGCTGGCGACCGGCCTCGCCGACAAGGGCGTCGGCCTCTTCTACGAGAAGCTGCTGCATCGCGAGCAATCGGAGCTCTGGGTCGAGCGTTGCCGCACGCAGATCTCCGAGGCGCTCAAGACCCTCGAGACCGATTGCGCCGCGCGCGCCGGCGACTACTGGTTCGGTCCCGCCATCGGTCATGCCGACATCGCCGTCGCCGCGATGTTGCGCTTCGTGACCGAGGCTCATCCGGGACTGGTACCGATGAAGGACCATCCCGCGCTCGCGAGACATGCGGCGCGCTGCGAGGCGCTGCCGGCCTTCGCGGCGATCCAGCAGCCCTTCATCCCGCCGGCGGGTTGAGTCCGATCCGGTCGTGACGCGGGTGCTCTTCGTCTGCAGCCAGAACCGGCTCCGGAGCCCGGCGGCGGAGCAGCATTTCTCGAGCCGCACCGATCTCGAGGTCGCCTCGGCCGGCACCAGCAACGATGCCGAGACCCCGCTGACTGCCGAGCTCGTCGAACGGGCCGAGCTGATCTTCGTGATGGAAAAGCGGCACCGGATCCGGCTGCGGCAGCGCTTCGGGCCGCCCTCGGGGGCAAGCGTGTGATCTGCCTCGATATTCCGGACCGATGCCGTTTCATGGACCCTGCCCTCCTCCGGCTGCTCGAAGCGCGGGTCTTGCGCTATATTCCTGCCCCGCAACGCCAATCGAGATAGCGCAGTCAACTCCGCATCAATCGTCAGTCAGGTATTTCCCATGCCCGCCTATCGCTCCCGCACCTCCACCCATGGCCGCAACATGGCCGGCGCCCGCGGCCTGTGGCGCGCCACCGGCATGAAGGACGCGGATTTCGGCAAGCCGATCATCGCCGTGGTCAACTCCTTCACCCAGTTCGTGCCGGGCCATGTGCATCTGAAGGATCTGGGGCAGCTCGTCGCGCGCGAGATCGAGCGGGCCGGCGGCGTCGCCAAGGAGTTCAACACCATCGCCGTCGATGACGGCATCGCCATGGGCCATGACGGCATGCTCTACAGCCTGCCCTC
>CADEFF010000075.1 GCA_902826565.1 uncultured Rhodospirillaceae bacterium
CTGGCCGGGCTTGGCATGGGCGTGGTGCAGACGGCGACGGGCTTCGCCTGCGTCATGCTCGCGACGCGGAAAATCCCGGCGGCCGAGGCGGGCCTCCTGCTGCTCGCCGACACCATCCTCGGTCCGATCTGGGTCTGGCTCTTCGTGAACGAGGTTCCGGCGCCGATCGCGCTCGTCGGGGGGCTCATCGTGCTCGCCGCGGTGCTGCTGCAGGCGATCGCGAGCGTCGTCTGGGAACGGCGCGCGCTCGGCAACGCCTGACGATCGCGTTTCGCCGCGAGCGGAGCTTCAGAAACGCCGACGGAGCAGGGCGGCCGCCAGCAGCTCGCCGAGGCGGGTATCGCCCACCGGCCCGCGGTGCGTGCGCTGGATGATGTCGAGGTCGGGGCTGCTATTGCCCTCGATCAGGGAAGGTCCGTCGGCCAGGATCGCGATGTCCCAGCCGATGATGATGCGGTCGGCGAAGGCGGCATGCGCGCGGCAGGCGAGCGCCAGCGTCTCGGGCCAGAGCGGCAGTAAGCGGCCCTCGATGGCCGCGTCGGTCAGGGGGTGGCGCCGATGCCAGCGCGCGCTGCGGTCGAAGCCGAGATCGGTCGCCGCCGCGAGCGCGCCGGTCGCAAGATCGACCGCGGCGGCGATGCCGCCCGCATGGAAGTTGTCGACTTCGGCCGACGCGCTCTGCGCCATGCGGAAGACCGCGTGGGTCGCCTCGAAGCCCCCGGCCTCGTCGCGGCAGGTGACGATCCGGACGGTCGAAAGCGCCCGCGGCGCGAGGTCGAGCAGATCGGGATGGTTGACCACGCAGGCCTGCACCACGCATCCGCTCTCGAACGGCGGGCGCCGGAGGCGTTGCAGCAATAGCGCCGGCGTGAGGCGGAGCCCGTCGGCGCGCTCGAAGACCTCCTCCTCGCCGGCACAATGCCACCGCTCGACGCCGCGCCCGCCTTTTCCGGGATTGGGCTTGATGAACAGGTCGGCGGGCGGAAGGCCCGGAAGCGCGTCGGCGGGAAAGACCGCCTGGCCCTTCGCGTCGAGGGCGAGGAACAGCGCCGGCGTCGCCAGGCCGTGCGCCCGGCAGCGCAGATGGAACGCCGCCTTGTCGGTCAGCGGCGTGGTGGGCGCCTTGCGCAGCAACCGGTAGAGCCCGCCCTTGGTCTCCGACCGGAACAGATACGCGCCGAGGCGCCGCCGCCGGGAATCCTCATAGAGCTCGAAGGGATAGTAGTAGAGGCTCGCAGGCGGCCGGGCCGTCGCCACCGCGATCTGCTCGCGGAGCTGCCGCAGGACGGATTTTCCGGCCAGCCGTCCGGTCTGGCTGCCATTGCGCCAGGTCCCGGCGACAATGAAGCCGGCCGAGAGGAAAGGCCGCAGAAGGTCCGTCAGCAGCATTCGGGCGTAGCGCGTCCTGCGCCGGCCCTGCCAGCGCGTCTCCTCGACGGTGCGGCGGATGATGTCGCTCGGCGCGGCCGGCGCGAAGACGGCCGGACCTTGCCGGACATGCGGCGCGAGCCCGTCCGAAAGCATCTGCCGCAGGAACAGCGACAAGCCGAGGCAATAGGCGACCAGGAACAGCATGTCGAGAATCTCATCGAGGTCGCCCATCAGGATCATCGAAATCTGAGGCGCGTCGAAGATGCCGCCGTCGCCGAGATCGGCAATCAGGCCGATGCTCTGCAGCGCGAATCCCAGATGCAGGAAACGCCGTGCACGGGTCGGCAGCCAGGTCTGGCGCATCATGAGAACCAGCGCGCTGCCGGTGAAGAACCAGGCGAGGATGTTTCCGAAATCGTCCAGCCGCTCGCCGACCAGATCGCTGCCCCGCCAGAGGCTCGCCGCGTCGAAGAGCGCGATCGTGAGGATCAGCGCCGCTATGGCGCCCATTCCGGTCCGCTGGCCCCTGATGTGCGGCCGGCAAAAGGCAAGGCGGAGGAAAAGTCCGGCGATCAGGCAGAGGATCAGGATCTGCAGGAGGGCGGCCGGCCCCTGCTCGCTCCAGAGCGGGGGCCCGCTGACGAGCTGGTAGGCGACGGCCCCGAAGACGGCGAGCGTCAGCAGGATTGCGACGCGGAAAGGCCAGGTCGAGAGGCGCTGATGCATTCTTCGGGTCTTCGCGGCAAACGGTTCCGGGGGATTCCTGCGGCCGGCACGACCGGGAACAAGGATTATAGTCGCTTGGCGCCGCGCCGTCTCGCCCGGACGGAACGATGGGCGCGTGGCGGCGCCTCGCAGCGGAAAATGATACCGGCGGCGTTGACTTCGACGCGCGACGGATGCGATCTTGCCCGCCGCTCCGGAAGGGCTACGCTCTCCGACCGGGGTGCGAAGCGGCCGGATTTCCTCCTTCGTCAGGCCTCGCCCGCGCAGGTTTTCGCGGGATACGGCGCCCGATCCTGGGAACAGGCGGGGCCGGGGCCGGGATCACCGACCGACGAGCTCGCGAAGCTTGGCTCTGAAGGGCATCGGACCCTCTTGCCGGCGCGCCTCGACCCATGGCTCGGGAGGCCCGGCAGATGAAGACCGCAGCGCAACATATCGAGAGCCTCAAGGACGGCCGTCGGGTCTATATCGACGGCGCGCGCGTCGAGGACGTGACGACCCATCTGGCCTTTCGCAATGCGGCGCGCTCGGTCGCTTCGCTCTACGACATGAATGCGGTCGATCCCGAGAGGATGACCTTCCGCTCGCCGACCAGCGGCAAGCCGGTCAGCCGCTGCTGGCAGCTTCCCGTCTCCTATGCGGAGCTGCTGCAGCGTCGCCATGCGCTCGCGGGATGGGCCGAGGGGACCAACGGCATGATGGGCCGCTCGCCGGACCATGTCGCGTCGTCGCTCGCCGGCATGGTCATGGGGATCGACGTCTTCAGGAAGCACGATCCGAAACGCGCCGCCGCGCTCGAGGATTACTACGCCTATGCGCGCGACAACGACCTCTATCTCTCCTACGTGATCATCAATCCGCAGGCCGACCGCTCGAAATCGGCGGGCGAGCAGCCGGACGAGTATCTGACGGCGGGGATCTGCGACGAGGATTCGACGGGCATCACCATCAAGGGCGCCAAGATGCTGGGCACCGGCGCCGTGCTCTCGAACGAGATCATGATCTCGGGCTTCCAGGCTCTCCAGCAGGGCGACGAGAAATACGCCTTCCTCGCCTGTATCCCGGTAAACGCCAAGGGCGTGACCTTGCTCTCGCGGAAATCCTACGAGGCCTCCGCCGTCTCAGCGTTCGACAACCCGCTGGCGAGCCGCTTCGACGAGAACGATGCGGTCGCCTATTTCGACGAGGTGAAGATCCCGTGGGACCGCGTGTTCTTCCATCGCGACATCGCCATGGGTCAGGCGCAATGGCACGCGACGCGCGCCCATATCATGCAGAACTACCAGTGCCAGATCAGGCTCGCGGTGAAGCTGCGCTTTCTCGCCGGAATCGCGCGCAAGATCGCCGAAACCAACGGCATCATCAATTTCCCGCAGGTGCGCGAGATGCTGGGGTTGCTCGCCGCAAAGGCCGTGCTGATCGACGGGCTCGTGGCCGGGATGGAGTCGAAGGGCGAGCGCTATAGCGGTTACTACGTCCCGGACCGGCTCATGCTCTGCGCGGCGCAGGTCGAGAGCCAGACGCTCTACCCCCAGGTGATCGAGCTGCTGCGGCAGCTTGCCGGCGGCGGGCTCATCATGACGCCGTCTTCGGCGGTGGATTTCGCCAATCCCGAGATGGCGGCGCTGATCGAGAAGACGCAGCGTTCGCCGGTGCTGCCGCCACGCGATCGCGTCAAGCTCTTCAAGCTCGCCTGGGACGCGATCGGGTCCGAATTCGGCTCGCGGCACCTGCAATATGAGATGTTCTATTCGGGCGCGACTTATGTGGCGCGCGGCCACTCCTATCGCTATTACGACTGGGACGCGGCCAAGACCATGGTCGAGGATTTCATGCGGAGCTACGAGACGCCCGCCGCCGGCCCCGGCCGGAAGAAATCGGCCGCCGAGTGAGGCCTCTGCTATGAATCTCGACAGCAAGACCGCTGGCATGGGCGGGGAAAGCCGGATGGATGCGGGCAAGCGGAAGCTGCTCGAGCGCATCGAGGCCGACCGTGCGCTGCTGATCGACTATCTGCGGGACTTCATCCGCTGCGCGAGCCCGAACCCCCCGGGCGATACGCTGAAGGCGGCTGCGCATGTCCGGAAGCTGCTGGACGCGCATGGCGTCGACTACCGGATCATCGCGCCGAACGAGGTCATGCCGAACATCGTGGCGAGCTTCGAGGGCGGCAAGCCGGGGCGGCATCTTGCGCTCAACGGCCATATCGACGTGTTTCCGGTCGGCGACGGCAATGGCTGGACCCGGGATCCCTGGGGCGCCGAGCTGATCGACGGCAAAATCTATGGCCGTGGCGCCTGCGACATGAAATGCGGCACCACCGCCTCGATCTTCGCCTTCCTCTATTTGCGGGAAATGCGCGCCGAGCTGCATGGCAGGCTCACCCTCTCGGCGGTTTCCGACGAGGAGACCTTCGGGCCCTGGGGCGCCCGCTATCTCTACGAGAACCATCCCGAGGTTTTCGGCGATTGCTGCCTCAATGGCGAGCCGACCAGCATGGACACCTTCCGCTTCGGCGAGAAGGGGCCGCTTTGGCTGCGCTTCACCGTCCGCACCCACGGCGCACACGGCGCCTATGTGCATCGAAGCAAGAGCGCCACGGTGATCGCCACCGAGATTATCGGCGATCTCATGAAGCTTTCCGACCTGACCCCGCCCGAGGCCGGCAACCTCGCCTCGGCCCTCGATGCG
The DNA here is from genome assembly GCA_902826565.1 of uncultured Rhodospirillaceae bacterium. Lineage (GTDB taxonomy): Bacteria > Pseudomonadota > Alphaproteobacteria > Dongiales > Dongiaceae > CADEFF01. The sequence continues at coordinate 4,789 of CADEFF010000075.1, forward strand.
GCGGCCGAGACCGTCGATCGCGCCTGGGGCGCCGGCGCCGCGCGCAACGTTCGGCGGGTGACGGTCAATCCGGGGCTGCTCAAGGGTGGGGCGAAGGTGAACCTGGTGGCCGCGGAATGCAGCTTCGAGGTCGATATCCGCCTGCCGAACGGCTTCGATGATCGGCATGTCCGCGCGAAGGTGAACGAGATCGTGGCCCGGCACCCGGAGGCGAGCTACGAGGTGATCGTCTATAACCCGCCGAGTTGGTCGCCGCCCGACACCGAGATGGCGGAGCATGTCCGCGCCAATGCAAAGGCCCTGTCGGGGATCGAGCCGATCCCGGTCATCAGCCTTGGCGGCACCGACGCGCGGCTATGGCGCTACAAGGAGATTCCCGCGATCGTCTACGGGCCCTCGCCGATCGAGATGGGTGGGGTCGACGAATTCGTCGCGGTCGAGGAATTCCTCCACATCGTGCGGACCCATGTCTGCTCGGCCTACGACTATATGAGCCGCGCGAAGTAGCGCATGAGCCGGGCGAAGTCGCGCGCCTGGGCCGCGCCCGCCGTCTGTAAGATTCGTCACCCTCGGAAAGGCGACACCCCCGAGAAGACGTGTCGCCGTCGGACTTGATCCGAGGGTCCATCTCGCCCGCCCGCACGGACCATCGGGCGATGCGCGTCCTCGACGGCGATGGATGCCCGGGTCAAAAGCCCGAGCATGACGGAGGAGGCGGCCTGGGGCAGGGACGGCAACCGCTCGCCTGTCTGCCTTGCCTGCTATCTATCCCGCTGTCCCGCTATCCCGCCAGCGCCGCTTCGATCTCGCCGAGCTCCGGGATCGGGCCGGTATAGTAGGGAAGCTTGTCGATCCGGGGCGTCCAGCGCTTCTCCGCGATCATGCGCCGCACATGGGCGGCGATCTCCTCCATCGGCGCGAACCAGACATTGCCCTTCTCGTGCATGTATTCGATGAGGCCGGCGATGGCGCGCGCGCGGGCGAGGCGGCCCGAGAGGAAGGGGTGCCAGACCGCGAGCCAGAGCCCACCGAACTCCCAGGCGGCGTCGAACTCGGCGCGGAACACGTCCATGGCGTGCGACGGCGCCTTGATCGGCATGATGTAGGCGAGGTCGCGCGAGGCCATGTAATGCGGGAAATCGTCGAGCCCGTAATGCGACGGCAGCTCGACCACGCTGCCTTCCTTCTCGCGAGCGAGAATATAAGGAATGTCGTCGCCCATCAGCGACGCGTCGTATTCGAAACCATGCTCGATCAGCAGGTCGAGCGTGTTGACCGAGAACTTGTAGGTCGGGACGCGGATGCCGCGCGGCTTCCTGCCGGTCATGCGGAGGATCACGTCGCTTGCCCGCTCGAGCCAGTAGCGCTCCTTCTCCAGCGGCATCGCATTGGGATGCTCATGGAGATAGCCGTGATGGGCAATCTCGTGTCCGTCCTTGAGAATCGTCTCGACGGCGGCGGGATAGCGCTCCATGCACCAGGCCGGCAGGAAGAAGGTCTGCTTCATGCCGAAGCGCCGATAGAGCTCGACCACGCGCGGCACCGCGATCTCGGGTCCGTAGCGCAGCATGGAAAGCGCCGAGACGCGGGTATGGGCGCTCGCGTGATGCGCGAGGTGGAGGATGCTGTCGGCGTCCATGTCGAAGGTGAAGGCGACGGCGCAGCGCGCGCCGTTCGGCCAGGGAACCGGATTCTTGATCAAGGGCGGCCTCGCGGAAGCAGGGTGGAACTCGGTCCGAACTATCGCCCGCGGGGGCGGGAGAGGTCCACCGTGGCGGCGCGCGCGGCTTGCGCGACGATCTGGCTCGTCAGACCGGTCGCCGGGCGCGCACGTAGGCGAGCAAGGCCCAGATCAGCGCGATGAGCGCGAGGAGCTGCAGAAGCGCGCCGCCCGCATGTGAGTATTCCCATTGCTGCCGCAGGCTTTCCCAGTCGGCGGGCGCCACCGTCCAGTTCTCCGTGCGCCGGTTGGCGGGGAAGGTGAAGATCCAGAAAAGAAGCTGCGCAGCGGCCACACAGAAGAGAGCGAGAGCGGCAAGGCGGCAGAGGTGCGGCGCGCGCCGCGTCATGACGATGAGGGCGAGAATCGAGAGGATTTGCGCGAGGATAAGAACGCCCAGAAAAGCCCATCCCCGATAGACCTGCTGCGCGACGAAATAATCCGCCTGCGGCAGATTGATCTTGTTCGGCAGCGCCAGCAGATGGGCGAGAGCGGGACCAAGCGAGAGCGCCGTCGAGAGCAGGCTTGCGAAGAAGACGAGGTCGAGCGCCTGCGAAGCAGGCTCTGCGGTCGTGCCGGATCGATGGCGGTCGTCCATGGCAGACCCCTCCTGCGGACCGTTCGTGCCGGAACCTGTCGGGAGAACCCGCCATCGACCGTCCGGTTTCATCCGGACGCCGGCGGCGCATCGGAGCCCCTGCCCCCGCAACGCCGCGCCGACAACGAGAAGGGCCGCGACCGGAGGTCCGATCGCAGCCCTGGTCGATGGATCCGGCGGCCGCCCCGGGCGGCGCCGCGATCGGAAGCCTAGTTCGCGGCCTTCAGCGAGAGAATGCCGATACCGGCTGCGACGTTGATGCCCTCGATGCCTTCGACGCTGAGCGGCTGGAGGACGATCGTGTCGTTGCTGCCGCCGATCAGCGCATTGGCGCCGACGCCGACGCCGAGCGCAGCCGCGGCGGTGCCGCCGGCATAGTCGCCGGCAAGCGCGCCCGGGCCCACATCGGAGGTCGGAGCGATCACGCCCCACAGCATCACGCTGTTCTCCTGATAGCCGATATCGACGCCATATTTCTTGATCTCGCCGACATAGCGATCGACGCGCTTGCCGTCCGGCGAGTAGGTGCAGGAGATGTCGCGCGAAGAGCCGAAAATGAAACTCGTGCCGCCGGCCACGTCGCAGCGCAGGAAACCCGCCTTGACGCCGCCCTCAGCGGCCGAAGCCGGCGCCGTGGCGCCGAGGCAGGCAGCCAGGCCAAAGGCCGAGAAAACCGTCAAAGTCTTGAGAAGTCGCTTCATGTCGTTTCATCCTTTGAAAGGGAAACTCGTCTTGAGGCATTCCCGGCAGCGGTTTCCCGGGGCTCGAACGGCTATTCCGCTATGGGTTGCGAAGCAAGCGAATGCCCGCCTTGAACCGATCATAGAATGGGCGGGTTGTTTCCCTCAATGAACGGCAACGGTGCCGCTTGGTTCCCCGCGGAAATCTGCCACTTCCCCCCGAGAATGGCATGAGACGGGACCGCCGCCGTCATGCGCGCCTGCGCCACCGGAGCGCCGCCGCAGCAAAGATCCGGCCGAGTCGCTCCGCCCATTCCGACTGTCCCGCCGGCGAAAGAATCAAATCCTGCCGGATCTCGATCTCGATATGCGGGATGCCGCGGCGTTCGCCATGGAAGGGAATGGTGTAGTCGGTCTGGTCGGTGAGCCGATAGGGCTCGTTATCGCCGACCGCGAGCATCCCGCCGCCCTCGAGGCGCTCCGCACCGAGCAGCTCGAACAGGATGTCGGCGAACCGCCGGTCGCGGTTGTAGAGCAGGCCTGCATGCCAGCGTCGCGCATCGCCCTTGTAGCTCGGGGTGAAGCTGTGCAGCGCCACCAGGATGGTCGGCCGCTTCCGGCGCTCGCGGGCGTCGAGTATCCGGGCGATGCTGTCGTGATAGGGCTGCCAGATGGCGGCGCGCCGTCGCGCGATCGCCGCCGCACCCAGATCGCGATTGCCCGGAATGTCGGTGAGCTCGCTGCGCGCCGGCGCGAAATCCGGCGCCTCCGGCGGCCGGTTGCAGTCGGCCGCGAGCCGCGAATAGATCTGACGGACGAGCGTGGCGTCGAAGCGCTCGGAAAGCCGCCGGGCCACGCCGGCGATCCCGATATCCCAGGCGATATGGCGTTCGCGTTCCGTCGCCGGGAGGCCGAGGTCGCCCAGCGTGCGCGGCAGCAGTCGTCCCGCGTGATCGCCGGTAAAGACGAACTCGGAACCGCCCTCGGCGCGGTGGATCGCGACCGGATCGGGTTCGTCCGGCTCGAGCAGCGGGGGAAGCGTCATGGAATCGGAGGAGCTGCGGTTGCGGGCAGCTCAAGTCTAGCCCAGTCCGATCGCCTCGCCACGCCTGATCGGTCGTCGGGCCTCGGCCGGGGCGCCGCCCGGGAAAAGACCGCCCGACATCGCTCATGCATCATTCGCCGCCCATTCGAAGAGCCGCGGATCGGGCAGGGTGCCGGCGACCGCCAGCGTTCCGAGATGGCTCGGTTCGAGCGGCAGCGGCACCAGCCGCCAGTCGCGCGTGCCGGGCCAGTCCGCCTCATAGCGAAGCGGGCCGGGGGCCTCCTCCGGCAGCACGCCGACGACGAAGCTCGCGAGCGGGATCCGCAAACCGAGCCCGACCGCCTTCACCAGCGCTTCCTTTCGCGTCCAGACCGCGAAGAAGGCGGCGGGCTGCTGCTCGAGAGGCAGCGATTCCAGCTTCCGAACCTCCTCCGGATGGAAGTAGCGGCGGGCGATGCGGAGGTCGGCGCGCTCGGGACGCAGCGCTTCCAGATCGACGCCGATCTCTCCTGTCCGCGCGACGGCGATGAGGGCCGTGCCGCCCGATTCCGATCCGTTGAAGGCTATTCCGGCCGGGGCCAGCCGCGGCTTGCCATATCGGTCGGGGGCGATGGCGAGTTCGGCGGCGGGCCTGTCCAGATAGGCGGCGAGGAGGCGGCGCTGGAACCCGCGCTCGGCGATGAAGCGGCGGCGATCCGTCTCGAAGGCGAAGCGCGCGGCGCGAGCGCGCTCCGCATCGTCGAGCAGCGCCACATCCGTCGCGAGCCCGTCGAGGTCGGCGCGCCAGACATGCGGCGCCGCCGCGAGGGCGGGTGGCCGGAGAGGGCGCTCCCACCCCATCGCGCTATTCCGCCGCCTTGGCGAGAGGTTGCGCGGCTTCTGCCTCGAGCAGCAGGGCGTTCAGCAGCAGCATGTTGCTCGCCAGGTTCGGGGCGACCAGCATCGAATGGTGGGTGCCGAGGATGGGCCGGCAGGTCAGCGGCCCCCTGGCGAAGCGCCGCCAGCCGAGCGAGGCGTCGCCACCGGCGAAGGTCTGCGTCTCGGGCACGGCCAGCACGGCGATCGGTCCGCGATGGATGCCGGGCCGGTAGCGCCGGGCGATGAGGTCGAGCATGGCCGGCACCGAGAAGCTCGGCCGCTCGACGCGGCGGATCACATGATCCGGCGTGCCGACGCGGCGCATCCAGCGCGAGAGGAGATGGCGGCCGCCGCGCTTGAAGAGCTTCATCGCGGTGGCGCGGCTGCGACGGGTCCAGCTTCGCCATTGCCGTCGGAGGCGCGGCAGCAGGAGCTGGGTGTCGGGGGCAAGGTTGTCGAGGATGCAGACGAGGCCGAGCGTCGCACCGGCGGCCGTGAGCTGGCGCGCCATCTCGAACACCACGAGCCCGCCGAAGCAGACTCCGGCAAGGTGATAGGGGCCGTTCGGCAGGATCTTGCGAATCTCCGCGATGTAGTCCGCTGCGACCGCCTCGACGGAGGGACGCGCCGCCGCGGCGCCGCGCAGCTCGCGCGCGCGGAGCGCCCAGAGCGGCCGGTCGGCCGACAGCAGCGGCGCAATGCGGCGCGCGAACAGCACATCGCCCGATAGCCCATGGACGCAGAAGAGCGGTGTCGCGGTGCCGTGCCGACGCACCGGCACCAGACTCTCCCAGTCGGCGGCGCTGTCCGCGCGATCGAGCGCCGCGGCGATATGCGCGACGCTCGCCTGCTCGAGCAGCAATGTCAGCGGAAGCCGCCGCCCGGTCTTGCGTTCGATCCGGGTGAAGAGCCTGGCGGCGAGGAGCGAATGGCCGCCGAAGGCGAAGAAATCGGCATCGGCATCGATGGTCGGCAGGCGCAGCAGCTCGCGAAAGAGCTGCGCCACCAGCATCTCGCTCGGCGTTTCGGCCGTCCGGCCCCGGCTTTGCGGCGCTTCCGGGCGCGGCAGGTGCGCCGCGTCGAGCTTGCCGTTGGCGAGCAGGGGAAGTCGGTCCATCGGCACGAAATCGGCGGGAAGCATCGTCGCCGGAAGATGCTCGCCGAGGCGGGTGCGCAAATCGCGCCTGTCGGGCGCGGCACCGCCGCTCGGCACGACATAGGCGACCAGCCGCGCGGCGGGCTCGCCCGGATTCCAGCAATGGACGGCCGCCATCGCTACGCCGGGAAGGCGGCGGATCGCTGCCTCGATCTCGCCCGGCTCGATGCGCACGCCGCGCAGCTTGATCTGCCGGTCGGCGCGACCGAGGAACTGCAGCGATCCGTCGCGCCGCCAGCGCCCGAGATCGCCGGTCCGATAGAACCGCCGCTCGATCCCGTCCGCGAAGCGGTGGCGGTGGAACCGCTCCGCCGTGAGATCCGGCCGGCCGCAATAGCCGCGCGCGAGGCCGGCGCCGGCGATGCAGATCTCGCCCGGGTTGCCGGGCGGCACCGGCGCGAGCTGCGCATCGAGCAGCAGCACTTCGTAGCCCGGGATCGGCCGGCCGACCGGCAGCAGCTCGTCGTCGGCGGCGGAGACGGGATGGAAAAGCTGCGTCAGCGTGGCTTCGGAGGGGCCGTAATTATTGACGATGGCGGCGCCGAAGCGGTCGGCAGCGGCGAGCGCCAGGGATTTCGAGAGCGCTTCGCCGGTCGAGAGTAGCAGGCGCAGCCGCGGCCTGCGGTCGCCGGCTTCCTCGAGCAGCGCGCCGAGGAGCGTGGGAACGACGCTCAGCAGCGCGGTGATGCGCTCGGAGTCGATCCGCTCGAGGATCGCGGCCGGGGAGCGCGCCTCCTCGTCCGACAGCAATACCAGCGTGGCGCCGGAAAGGAGCGTCGCGAAGATCTCGCGATAGCTCGCATCCCAGGCCGTGGCGGCGAGCTGCAGCACGCGATCCTGCGGCCCCAGCCCGTGGCGCTCGATCAGCGCCGGCAGCACCAGGGCCGGGCCGGCATGCGGGGTCTCGATACCCTTCGGTTCGCCGGTCGATCCGGAGGTGAAGGTGACGTAGGCGAGGTCTTCGAGGGCGATGTCCGGAGCCGGCGGAGCGGTCGGCGCCGGTGCGGTTTCATCCGTTGCCGCCAGCCCCGTTTCCGCCGTCTCGGGAAGCATGACGCACTGGCCGATGTCGGGGGGCAACAGGGATGCGCGGGCAATATCGGTGACGACGATCCGGACGCCCGCGAGCTCCACCATGCGCGCGGTACGCGCCTTTGGGTTATCCGGCGGAAGGCAGAGAAACGCGGCGCCGGCTTTCCAGCTCGCCAGCATCGCGATGACGAGCGCCGGCGATCGCGGCAGAAGGATCGCGACCGGCTCGTCGCGCCGGGCGCCGGCCCGGCGGAGCCGGCGGGCCATGGTCGCCGCTGCGCTTTCCAGCGCCGCATAGGAGATCGCTTCGCCCGCCGCCAGGATCGCCGTCCGATCCGCATGGCGGGCCGCGGCGCGCGCCAGAAGGGCCGGAAGCGGTTCCGCAACGAAAGCGGGGTCCGGCCCGCGGCCGATGGCCAGCACCGCGCGCGCGGCCCTGTCGCTCAGCAGCGGCAGCTCGCTCAGCCGCAATCGGGGGGTCTCCATCGCGGCGGTCAGCAGGACCTCGAACTGCGCGAGGAGATCGACCATCCGCTCGCGATCGAACAGCGCGTCGCGATAGACGAGCTCGAGCAGAAGCTCTTCCTCGTGCTGATGGACGTGCAGGGTGAAATCGAAGGCCGAGCCGGCAGGCGGCGCCATCAGCGGCCGGATCCGCAGCCCCGGCAGGTCGACCGCCGCCATCGGCAGGTTCAGCATGTTGAGCGCGACCTGGGCGATCGCATGGCGGTCGCCGCTTCGCGGCGGATTGACCGCCTCGACCAGCCGGTCGAACGGGATATGGCGATGCCGAAGGGCATGTTTCGAGGCGTCGCGCGCGCGTGCGAGCAGGGTCGCGAAGGCGGGATCGCCGGAAAGATCGAGGCGGATCGGCAGCAGCCCGATGAAAAACCCGATCAGCGGCTCCAGCGCCGGCCGATCGCGGCTCGCGACGGGTGCTGCGATGACGAGATCGGTCGTTCCGCTCATGCGATGCAGCAGCGCGCCGAGCGCCGCGGCCAGCAGCGTGAAGAGCGTCACGCCGGCGTCGCGCGCATGGCGGTTCGCCATGGCGAGGCGCGAGGCATCGAGCCTGCGTTCGACGGCGGCGCCCGAGAGCGATCCGCCGGCAAGACGCGGCCGGTCGGTCGGCAGATCGAGCAGAGGCAGGTCGCGGAAGCGTTCGACGAGATCGGGCGGCAGGGGCCGATCGTCGGTGGCGGCACGTTCCGCGGCGGCATAGGCCGCATAGTCCGTCTGCAGCGCGGGGAGGCGCGCGGCCGAGCCCTCCCGATAGAACGCGGCGAGGTCCGCGAGCAGCACGCGCCGCGACCAGCCGTCCGAGATCATGTGATGCAGCACCAGCAGCAGCTCGGCGCGGTCCTGGTCGAGCTGGAAAAGTGCCGCCCGCCAGAGCGGCGCGCGCGCGAGATCGAACGGCGCTTCCACCAGCGCGCGCGACCGGCGCGCGAGCGCCGTCGCCTGCTCGGCCGCGTCGAGACCGCGCAGATCGATCCGTTCGAGCGCGGGTTCCACCTCGGCCGCGATGACGAGCCGCGGCTCCTCCTCGGTGTCGCGCAGCGCCGCGCGCAACATGGGATGACGATCGGCAAGGCGGCGCAGCGCCTCGACGAGCCGCGCGAGATCGAGCGCGCCCTCGAACGCGAAACGCATGGAAACATGGTAGGCGGCGCTCGCCGGCGCGAGCTTCTCGGCGAGCCAGAGGCGGCGCTGCGGCAGGGAGAGCGGCGCGTCGATCGCGCCGGCCGGCGGAAGCGCCGGGATGGCGGCCAGCGTCGCCGCCGTCACCGCGTCGGCGAAGTCGGCAAAGGTCGCAGCCTCGACGAGCGTCGTCAGGGGAAATTCGAGACCGAACTCGGCGCCGGCCTGCGCGACGATGCGCGCCGCCGCCAGCGAGTCGCCCCCGAGCTCGAGGAAGCTTCGTTCCGCGGGCACCTCGTCGAGCCCCAGCGCCTCCTGCCAGAGCGACTGCAGCCGCTCGGCAAGGGCTGCCGGCGGCAAGGGTTCTGCCGGGCTTGGCGGCGTTTGCGACAGGTCTGCCATCGGATACGGGCGCAAAATGGGACGATTTGACGCCTGGAGCAACCCGGAATCCGAACCTTGCCGGCCGCTCTCGCGGCAGGGCGCCGCCTCTCCGAAGCCCCGCCAGACGGGCGGCACGCCATCCACACGGATAGCGATGAAAACCGCCCCGACTGCCGCTAGGATCGCCGCCCGGGACGCGTGAAGACGCCGCAGGAACTGTCGCGCCGCCGGGAAGATCACCCATGAGGACATCGGACATGAAGAATGTGGCGCCGGCGCTGTTCCATATCGACGAAGCCCCCCAATGGATCGGCAAGCCGATCGGGACCTCGCCCTGGGTCACCGTGACGCAAGCCATGGTGGACGAGTTCGCGAATTCGACCCACGACCCCGACTGGATGCATGTCGATGTCGAACGGAGCCGCCGCGAGAGCCCCTACAAGGAAACCATCGTGCAGGGCTTCCTCATGCTGTCGCTGGTGATCGATCTTTCCCACCAGATCGGCCTGGTGCCGCGCGGCACCTCCTACGCGCTGAATTACGGCATGGACCGGGTGCGTTTCACCTCGGTCGTGCTGACCGGATCGCGCCTTCGCAGCCACGTCACGCTCATCGACGCGACGCCGCGCGGCGACCAGGGCATGCTGCTGAAGCAGCAGCACCGGATCGAAGTGGAGAATCAGGCGAAGCCGGCGGTGGTGGCGGACTGGCTGGTGCTCTGGTTCAGGGAATAGCGCCGGGAACGGCGCCGACGGGACGCCCTAGAGCCAGCGTCCCTCGACGCGATCGTAGCTGCCGCGGCGCAGATCGGGATCTTCCGCCAGCAGCTTCTTCTTCTCGACCCGCGAGGAGTCGGTCATGGGGAAGCTTTCGCGGAAGGCGATGAAGCGCGGCATCTTGAAGGGCGCGAGGCGCTCGCGGCAGAAGGCGAGGATCGCTTCCGGATTCGTCTCGGCCGGATCGGCGCCCGGCTTCAGCTTCACATAGGCCTTCACTTCCTCGCCGACCACCGGATCGGGCACCGGCACCACCGCCACCTCCTCGATCGCCGCGATGCCGCGGATCACTTCCTCGACCTCGCGGACCGCGATGTTCTCGGAGTTCCGGCGGATCATCTCCTTCTTGCGCCCGACGATGTAGTAGAAGCCGTTCCCGTCGCGCCGAGCGAGATCGCCGGTCCTCAGCCATCCCTGGTGGAAGCTCGCGGCGGTGGCCTCCGGGTTGTTGTAATAGCCCAGCATCATGCCGGGCCCCCGCACGCAGAGCTCGCCCTGTTCCCCGACGGGCACCGGATCGCCCGCGTCGTCCGCCACCATGGCCTCGCGAAAGGCAATCGGCAGACCGATCGATCCGGAGCCTACCCAGTGATCGGCCTCGAAGGGCATCACGAAGGCGGCGCCGCTCTCGGTCATGCCGAAGGCCTCGCGCGCCTTCATCTTGAAGCGGCGCTCGAGATCGGCGTGGTTGTTCTTGTTGAAGCCGTAGATATGGACGAGCTCGAGCGCGGTGTCGCCGTCCTCCGGCCGCTCCGGCTGCTTGTAGAGCGGCTCGAAGAAATAGAGATACTGGATGGCGTAGCGCCGCGCCCATTCGAGGAACCGGGTGGCGCTCGGCTTCCACACCATCACCAGCGTCGCGCCCTTGTGGATGGCGAGAAGCAGCAGGATGGGGCCGTCCAGATAGAAGAAATTCTGGTTGTAGAGGGCGCGCTTTAGGTCGAACTCGATCATCGCCTTCTTCGCCTGGGCCATCGTCACCCAGTAGCGATGGGTGAGGACGCAACCCTTCGGAAAGCCCGTCGTGCCGGAGGTGAACTGGATCGTGGTGGGATCCTCGGGGTAGAGCTTCGGCCGCGGCGCGCGGCCGGGATCGGCGGCGGCCAGCATCGCTTCCCAGGCGTCCGGCCGGCCCTCGCCCGCGATGACCCGCAGGCGCGCATCGGGCAGCCTGCCGCTGTCCATGGCTTCGTAGGTCGGCAGCAGCTCCTTGTGGATCAGCAGGAACTCCGCATCGCCCGTCTCCATCACATAGGCGAGCTCGCGCGGCGTGTAGCGGCTGTTGACCGGAATCTGCACCGCGCCGATCCGCGCGAGCGCGAACCACAGCACCGGCACCTGCGGACAGTTGTGGCTCATGACAGCCACATGACTTCCCTTCACCACGCCGAGCGCCGCCAGGGCGGCCGCGGCCCTGAGCGTTTCCTCGCGGAATCGGGCGAAGCTCAGGCTGTCCTCGGTATCCACGAAGAGCAGCGCGGTCCGGTCCGGCCAGCGCTCCGCCGCCTGGTCGAGCAGAAGGCCGAGGTCGTTCGGCATGGGCGCCCGCTCGATCGCGCGGCAAAGCGCGTCGTGACGGCGAATCATTTCGGCATCGCGATCCTGCATGGACGGAGCTTGCCAGACGCTTCGACGAGGTCAACTGTCATGGCAAGCCGCGCCGGGCTCATGCTATCGTCCGGCCGCCGGCAAGCCGAAGGGGAGAGGCGCCGATGGATCAGGTCGTGAATTGCGCCCTCTATCGCAACGGTCAACGCGTCCGCGATCTCGATTTCGAAAAGCTCGACGAGGTCAAGGACGCGCCCGGACAGTTGATATGGGTCGGGTTGTTGGAACCGGACGAGCGCACGCTCGGCATCGTGCAGCGGCGCTTCGGGCTGCACGATCTCGCCATCGAAGACGCCAACATGGCGCATCAGCGGCCGAAGCTCGAGGTCTATGGCGAGACGCTGTTCATCGTGCTGCGCACCGCGAAGCGCGAGGAAGGCAGCGTGGTATTCGGCGAAAGCCACATCTTCATCGGCAAGGGCTATGTCGTCACGGTGCGGCACGGACCCTCGCAGTCCTTCGCCGCCGTGCGCCAGCGCTGCGAATCGGCGCCGAAGGCCCTCGCCAAGGGCGAGGATTTCATCCTCTACGCGATCATGGATTTCGTGGTCGACAACTACTTCCCGACCCTCGACGAGATGGAGGACGAGATCGAGAAGATCGAGGACGAGATCTTCACCAATCACTTCGTGCCGGCGGATGTCGAGCGCGTCTACGAGCTGCGGCGTGACCTGATCGGGCTCCGCCACGCGGTCTTTCCGCTGCTCGACATCTGCATGCGGCTGACGCGCTACGACGTGCCGCTGATCGACCGCGATACCTACCCCTATTTCCGGGACGTGCAGGACCACGCGATCAAGGCGAACGACACCATCGACCAGCTTCGCGAGACGCTGTCCTCCGCCCTCGAGGCGCATCTCCTGCTGTCCTCGGTGCGGCAGAACGAGGTGACGAAGAAGCTTGCGGGCTGGGCCGCGATCCTCGCCGTGCCGACCGCGATCGCCGGCATCTACGGCATGAACTTCGAATACATGCCGGAGCTGACCTGGAAATACAGCTACCCGATCGTGCTGGGCGGCATCATCGCCGCCTGCTCCTACCTCTATTACCGCTTCCACAAGTCCGGCTGGCTTTAGGCGGCCGGCCGGCGATCGGCGACGCCGCAGGGCTCAATCGGCCGGATTGACGGCGCGGACGCGGGCGATCAGCGCCGCGGTCGAGGCATCGTGCGTCCCCG
>CADEFF010000076.1 GCA_902826565.1 uncultured Rhodospirillaceae bacterium
TCGAGGCCGAGGGCCGGGTGAAGGCGATCCGCGAGGCGCTCATGGCCGTGCTGGAGGAGGGCGCCGACGCACCGAACGCCGCGGCGCCGGCCGCCGCCGCCAGCGAGCCCGACAGCACCGCGGCTGCGGAGTAGACGCCGCTCGCCAGCGGCCGTGCGGAATGTTTTTCCCTCCCCCCTCCGAGGGGGAGGGATTCGGAGGGCCTGCGCTGCGGGTCGAGGGGAAGGGATTCGAAGACGCCGCGCCCTTCCCGAATCCGGCCACAATCCTGTAGAAGCTGGGCCTCATGGCCCTCATCGGTTCGATCGTGAAGGTGGGCTCGCTGACCGGGGTCAGCCGGGCTCTCGGATTCGCGCGCGACATCCTGCTCGCGCATCTGCTCGGCACCGGCCCGATGGCCGACGCCTTCTTCATCGCCATGCGCTTTCCCAATCTCTTCCGGCAGATGTTCGCCGAAGGCGCCTTCAACTCGGCCTTCGTGCCGATATTCGCCGGCCGGCTCGAGCAGCAGGGCGTCGGCGCGGCGCGGGATTTCGCCGAGCGCGTGCTCGCGGTGCTGCTCTTCTGGCTGCTCTTCTTCACGGTCGCGGCGCAGATCGCCATGCCCTGGCTCATGCATGCGATCGCCCCCGGCTTCATCGACGAGCCGGCGAAGTTCGCCTATGCGGTGCAGTTCACGCAGGTCACCTTTCCCTATCTCCTCTTCATGTCGCTGACGGCGCTCCAGGGCGGCATGCTGAACTCCGTCCATCGCTACGGCAGCGCGGCGGCGGCGCCGATCCTCCTCAATATCGTGATGTGCGCGGCGCTGCTCTTCATCGTGCCCTGGGCGGCGGAACCGGGGCTGGTGCTTTCCTGGTCGGTCGCGGCGGCGGGCCTCTGCCAGTTCCTCTGGCTCACCCTTTCCTGCCATCGCGCGGGCATGGATCTGCGCCTCCGCATGCCGAGGCTCGATTCCGAGATCAGGCGGCTGCTGAGGCTGATGGCGCCGGGGCTGCTCTCGGGCGGCGTCACCCAGATCAACATCCTGGTCGGCACGATCATCGCGACCGGCTTCCCGGCCGCGGTCTCCTATCTCTACTACGCCGACCGCGTGTTCCAGCTTCCGCTCGGCGTGATCGGCGCGGCGGTGGGGGTGGTGCTGCTGCCGACGCTCACCCGCTCGCTCCGCGCCGGTCGCCACGACGTCGCGATGCACAATCTCAATCGCTGCATCGAGTTCTCGATGTCGCTGATCCTGCCGGCGACGGCGGCGCTGCTCGTCATCCCCGTCACCATCATGACGACGCTCTTCGAGCGCGGCGCCTTCGGGCCCGAGGCGAGCCACGCTTCGGCCTGGGCGCTCGCCGCCTTCGCAGCCGGGCTTCCCGCCTTCGCCCTCGTCAAGGCCTTCGCCCCCTGCTTCTTCGCGCGCGAGGACACGGCCTCGCCCTTCCGCTTCGCCCTCGTCTCGGTCGCGGCCAACATCGCCCTCAGCATCGGGCTGTCGCAGGCGATCGGCTTCGTCGGCATCCCGATCGCGACGACGCTCGCCACCCTGCTCAATGCGAGCCTGCTGGGCGCGAAGCTGCACCGGCTGGAGCATGTGGTGCTGGACGAGCGCCTCAAGCGCCGCCTGCCGCGCATCCTGCTGGCGAGTCTCGGCATGGCGGCGGTGCTGTTCGGCATGGCCGAGCTGCTGGACCCGCTGATCGAGGCACGCGGCTGGCTCAGGCTCCTCGCCCTCGGTCTCCTGGTGCCGACCGGCCTCGTCGCCTATGGCGGGCTCGGGCTCCTGCTTGGCGCCTTCGAGCGCACCGATTTCCGCAAGGCGCTCTCGCGGAAGGCCGCCTGACGGTCTTTCCGCTCCGCCTGTCGCCGCATCCCGAGCCCGTCGAAGGATGAGCCCGCCAAATATGGAGCTGCCGAAAGGCGCTACTGCGCGATCTCGCGCGCCAGCACGAAGAGGCAGTCGCCGATCTCGCTCTTGCCGATCGGGCGGATGCAGATCACCTCGCCCGCGGAGCTCGCGATCACCGGCACCGGCGGGTGGTCGGGATGATGCGGCGAATGGATCTGGCCGATGGCGCTGCCGGATGTCACGACCGCGCCCAGCTCGTGGAACGGCTCGAAGATGCCGTTCGCCGGCGCTTTCACGTAGCAGCCGAGATCGGGGATATCCATGAAGCGGGTGGCGGGCCGCCCGCGCTCGGCCGGGGTCACGATGCGCCCCTTGGTGATGCCGAGATGCACGAGGAGATTGTCGACGCCGGTCTCCGCTACCTCGAGCGCTACCTTGGAGACCCGGCCGTCGCCGCCGAGCTCGGCCGCGAGCACCGTCTTGCCGATCTTCTCGGCCGTGGTCTCGAGCAGCCCCACATCGTCGAGCTCGCGGTTGGCGAGCGCGATCGGCGCGCCGAAGGCGCGCTGCAGCGCGGCCGAGGCGGCATCGCGCTGCGGGTTGTCGGTGATATGGATGATCGCGGTCGGCACATAGTCGAGCGTGCTGCCGCCGGAATGGAGGTCGACCACCGCGTCCGCCAGCGGGAACAGCACATGCATCACGTAATGCGCGATCGCCTCGGTGATGGTGCCTTCGCGCTTGCCGGGGAAGGCGCGGTTCAGGTTCTTGCCGTCGATCGGCGACAGCCGCTGCCCGGCGGCGAAGGCCGGGAGGTTGAGGCCCGGAATGAGGATGAGGCGGCCTTGCACGTCGTCGTGATGGAGCCGGCGCGCGAGCTTCATGATGGCGAGCGGGCCTTCATACTCGTCGCCATGCACGCCGCCGGTCAGCAGCAGCGTCGGTCCCGTGCCGTTCTTGATGACGCAGACGGGGATCATGAGGGTGCCGAAGGCGGATTCGTTGGTCGAGTTCGGCACATGGAGATGGCCCCACTGCTTGCCGTTCCGCTCGTAATCGACATCCGCCGAGATGCGCGACGTTTCGCTCGCCATGTTGGTCCCCTGATCGATCCGCTGAATAAAGTTCGGCGCCAGAGAGTGGCGAACCCCGCGCGGCGGGGCAAGCGGCGACGCGCGGGGGAAGCAGGGCTATTCGTTCCTGAGGTGATCCGCCGCCTTGCTCGAGAGCGCCCGGAGGATGCCGGCAAATCCCAGCAGCAACGCCGCGGCGCTGCCGCCGACGGCGATGAGGAGCGCCAGGCCCGGCAGGAACACCCAGTCCCCGCCCAGCACCAGCGTCACCACCAGAAAGGCGCCGATGCTGCCGATCAGGATGGCGAGCGCGGCCGCCGCGAACCCGAGCAGCCCATGCTCCAGGAAGAAGGCCGCCGCCACGTCGCGCCGCGTGGCGCCCAGCACCTTCAGCAGCACCGCGTCATAGGCGCGCGACCGCTCGGCGGCGAGGAGCGCGCTGCCGAGCACGGCGAGCCCCGCCACCAGCGTGGCCCCGGCGGTCGCCGCCACCGCCGTGCCGATCGCGGAAAGGATGCGGTCGACCGCCGCGAGCGCGTCCTTGACCCGGATCATCGAGACGTTGGGGAAGGCCTGGATCAGCCGCCGCTCGAGCGCGGTCTCGCGATCCGGCGCCACCGACGCCGTCGCGAGATAGGTCGCGGGCGCGCCGGCGAAGGCGTCCGGGGTGAAGACCATCACGAAATTGATCGTGAGGTCGGTCCATCGGATGGCGCGGATATTGGCGAGCGTCGCCGTCACCTCGCGCCCCAGCACATTGACCGTGATCTTGTCGCCGAGCGCGAGGCCGAGCCCCGCCGCGGCTTCCGCCTCGAACGAGACGAGGGGCGGACCCCGGTAGCCGGCCGGCCACCATTCGCCCTCGGCGAGCCGGCTGCCGGCCGGAAGCGCCGGGCCCCAGGTGATGCCGCGGTCGCCCTGCAGCACCCATTCGCTGCCGGGCGCCGGGGTGAGGCGCTCCGCCGGCACGCCGTTCACCGCGGTGATGCGGCCGCGCAGCATCGGCACCTCGCGATAGCTCGCGAGCGTCGGGGTCGCCTCGATGGCGGCCTTGAAACCGGGCTGCTGCGCCTGCTGGATATCGATGAAATAGAAGGAGGGCGCCGTCTCCGGCAGGGTCGCGCGGATCTGCCGCGTCAGGCTGCCCTGCGCGAGGCCGACCAGCACCAGCACGGTGAGGGCGAGGCCGAGCGAGAGCGTCACGCTCGCCGTCGGCGCGCCGGGCCGCGCGATATTGGCGAGGGCGAGACGGAGGCCCGGTTGTTTCCGCGCCTGGCGCGCGAGCCGGCGGGCGCCCCAGGCGAGCAGGGCGGCGAGGCCGCGGAAGAGCGCGAAGGCGACGATGGCACCGCCGAGAAAGCCGAGCGCGAGGCCGCGATGCGGGGTGACGAAGAGGGCGACCGCGCCGAGCGCGAGGCCCGTCGCGCCGAGCGCCAGGAGATCGGCAAGCCGCGGCTGCCAGCGCCGCAGCGCGACGCGGCCGCGGAAAAGCTCGGCGGGCGAGACGGCGCGGCTCTTGGCGAGCGGCCAGAGCGAGAAGAGGAGGGCGACCAGAAGCCCCATCCCGGCGGCCTCGATCAGCGGCGCCGGATAGAGGGCGGCGGCGATATCCACGCCGAGCGCGGGCCCGAGGATCGGGGCCGCGAGCGCCGCAAGCCCGGCGCCTGCCGCCACGCCGATGGCCACGCCGCCGAGCGCCAGCGCCAGGACGAGCAGCAGATAGGTGCGATAGACGATGCCGCTGGTGGCGCCGACGGATTTCAGGATCGCGATGGTGCCGGCACGGCGCTCGAGAAAGCCCGCGACCGCATTGCCGACTCCGACCCCGCCGATCAGCAGCGTCGCGAGCCCGACGAGGCCGAGAAAGAGCGTGGCGCTGCGGAGGAAGCGGCGAAGCCCGGGCCCGGCATCGGAGAGATCGCGCACCCGCCAGTCGCGGTTGGCGAACTCGGCGGCGAGCTCCGCCGGCGACAGCGCCGCCCCCGGCTCCGCGCGCACGCGGTAGCCGTAATAGACGAGGCTGCCCGGCACCACGAGCCCGGTGCTCTCGAGGCTGCGGTCGGCGATCATGAGCCGGGGCCCCAGCGAGAAGATCTGCGCGCCGCGATCGGGCTCGAAGCCGATGGTGGCGCGCAGCGTGAAGACCGCGTCGCCCACGCGGATACGGTCGCCGAGCTTGAGATCGAGCCGTTCGAGGAGCGCCGGATCGGCGGCGGCGCCCCAGACGCCGTCCTGCTCGCCGAGCGCCGCGGCGAGGCTGGGGGCGCCCGCGATCGCCATCGCCCCGTAGAGCGGGTAGGCGTCATCGACCGCTTTCAGCTCGACGAGCTGGGCAAGCCCGTCCCCTTTATCGGCGCGCGCCATGGCGCGCATCTCGCGGAGGCGCGAAACCGTGCCGGTGCCGGCCATCCGCTCCAGCGTCTCCGGCTCCGCCGGCCGGTAGACGCGCCTGAGTTCGATATCGCCGCCGAGGAGCGTGCGCGCATTGGCGGCGATGCCGCCTGTCACCATCGCCGCCAGCGACCCGACGGCGGCGATGATGGCGACGCCGAGCGCGAGGCAGAGCAGGAAGACGCGGAAGCCCTTGACCCCGCCGCGCAGCTCGCGGCCCGCGAGGCGGAAGGCGAGACCTGCCCCGGCCCTCTCGTTTCGCAGCGGAACCCGTTCGTCCTCGACGGCGGCGTCGGTCATCGGCGCGGTTCCGGCGCGGGGTGCGGCATGGGACGCGGCACGGGTTCAGCGCGCATCGTCGGCAGCGCCATCCGGGCCGTGGCCCGTCTCGCCGTTCGCGATCCGGCCATCGACCAGATGCAGGCTCCGGCCGCAGCGCCCGGCGAGACGCTCGTCGTGGGTGATGAGCAGGAGCGTCGTGCCGCGGCGCGCCACTTCGCCGAACATCAGATCCATCACCTCGCGACCGGTCTCCTGATCGAGATTGCCGGTCGGCTCGTCGGCGAGAAGAATCGCGGGCTCGATCGCGAAGGCGCGGGCGAGCGCGACGCGCTGCTGCTCGCCGCCGGAAAGCTCGGCCGGGTAATGGCCGAACCGCTTGCCGAGCCCGACCGCGGCCAGCTCCGCTTCGGCGCGCGAGAAGGCGTCGCCGCGACCGGCGAGCTCGAGCGGCACGGCCACGTTCTCGAGCGCCGTCATGGTCGGGATCAGATGGAAGCCCTGGAACACGATGCCGATGCGCCCGCGGCGGAAGCGCGCGAGCCCGTCCTCGTCGAGCCCGCGGAGATCCGTGCCGTCGATCGCGATGCGGCCCGACCGCGCGCGCTCGAGCCCGGCGATCACCATCAGCATGGTGGTCTTGCCGGCGCCCGAAGGGCCCAGCACGCTCACCGTCTCGCCGCGCTCGATCGCGAGATCGAGGCCGTTCAGGACGTTGACCGGGCCGGCGGCGCTCGTCAGGGTGACCTCGACGGAATCGAGACGGATCATGCCAACTCCCGTGGGTGGGGCAGCGCCTGCCGATGATCGTTGAAGAACCCCAGGGCGCACATCACATTCGGGTCATCGACGGTTTCCCCGGAGATGCGGCCGCGGTTCCAGCGGCGAAGGGAGGAAAGATCATCCCGAGCGACCTCATCGCGCGGTCCGGCGACGGCAAAACCCGGGCGGGACGACGCGCCGTTCTGGCGGTGCTCGCGGCGGCGGTCCTGCTCTTCGGCGCCGGTTCCCCGACTGCGCGGGCGGCGGAGCCCGTCACCATTCTCGCCTTCGGCGACAGCCTGATCTCGGGCTACGGACTGCCCGAGACGGACGGTTTTCCGGCGCAGCTCCAGCGGGCGCTCGCGGCGGCGGGCGTCGCGGCGCGCGTGGCGAATGCCGGCGTCGCGGGCGATACCTCGGCCGGCGGCCTCGCGCGGCTCGACTGGGCGCTCGGCGACGGGCCCGATCTCGTCATCCTCGAGCTCGGCGCCAATGACGGGTTGCGCGGCCTCGATCCGGCGGCGACCGAGCGCAATCTCGACGCGATGCTGGCCCTGCTCGCGGCGAAGAAGATCCCGGTGCTCTTCGCCGGCATGCGCGCGCCGCGCAATCTCGGGGCCGACTATGCCGCGCAATTCGATGCGCTCTATCCCCGCCTCGCCGGGAAGCATCGGGTGCGCTTCGACCCCTTCTTCCTCGAAGGCGTGGCGACCAACCCCGCCCTCAACCAGGCGGATGGCATCCATCCGAACGCGGCGGGGGTGGCGAAGATCGTGGAGCGCCTCGTGCCGACGCTGCGCGCGATGATCGACGCGCTGCCCGCGGCGCAGGGCTGAGGACGGGCGATGGTGGGCTTTCGGGTGGCGCATGGGGCTGGATCGTCCTGGCAGGAGATTCTCTCAGGCGCGCTGGCGGTGCTCGGCCCGCGGCGGCAGGACGAGAATATGGGGTTCCTCTACGCAACCGACTACCTCGCACCGCATCTTGGCGAAATCTTGGCAGGCTTGCGGGCCGAAACCGGCATTGCGGACTGGATCGGCACCACCGGCATCGGCATCGGAGCGCAGAGCGAGGGCGGAAGCCCGCGCGAATATTACGATCGGCCGGCCCTCGCCTTGATGCTGGGGGCGCTGCCGGCGGACAGCTTCCGGGTCTTCGAGCCTGTCCATGGCGGCCTCGGCCCGTTCCGCGACCAGAACGGCGCCTGGCTTGCGCGCACCCATCCGCTCCTCGGCATGGTGCATGCCGACCCGCGGAACCCGCTGAGTCCTTCGATCCTGGAGGAGCTTTCCGAGGCGACCGGCAGCTTCCTCGTCGGCGGCTTCACCAGCTCGCGCGGCGGCAGCTTTCCGCAGGTCGCGAGCGGCGTGGTCGAGGGCGGCATTTCGGGCGGGTTCTTCGCCGGCAAGCTCGCGGTCGCGACCGGCCTCACGCAAGGCTGCTCGCCGATCGGACCGGCGCATGAGGTGACCGAGGCCGAGGACAACATCGTCAAGGCGCTCGACGGCCGGCCCGCCTTCGAGGTCTTCGGCGAGGAGATCGGCGAGGTGCTGAGCCGGAACCCCGAGCGCATCGCCGGCTACATCCATGTGGCGCTCCCGATCGCGGGCTCGGACAGCAACGACTATCTGGTGCGCAACCTCATCGGCATCGACCGGCAGAAGGGCTGGCTCGCGATCGGCGACCAGGTCGAGCGCGGCCGGAGGCTTCTCTTCGTGCGGCGCGACCGCGATGCGGCGGAGCGCGACCTGCGGCAGATGCTGGAAAAGCTGCGCGGCCGCGCCGGCACGGCGATCAAGGGCGGCGTCTATTTCGCCTGCGTCGCGCGCGGCGCCAATCTCTTCGGCGCCGACTCGCAGGAGATGGCGATCCTCGCCGATGCGCTGGGGCCGGTGCCGCTCGTCAGCTTCCTCGCCAATGGCGAGATCTGCCACAACCGGCTCTATGGCTATACCGGCGTGCTCGCGCTTTTCCTCTGAAGGCGCGGCTGCTTCATCGCGTCGCTGACGGGGCCGCGGATGCCGCGCTATAGTTTCCGACCTGCCTTCCGACCGCCGTCTGAGGGAAAGCATGCGTCTCTTCGTCGCCCTCGCGCTGCCGGCGCAGATACGGTTTCGGCTCTCGCTGCTCTGCGGCGGGCTGCCGGGCGTGCGGTGGGTCCCGGAGGAGAATTTCCACCTGACCCTCCGGTTTCTGGGCGAGGTGGACGGCGGGACGATGGAGGACGTCGATGCGTCGCTCGCCGGCATTCGCGCGCCGGGGTTCGATCTCGAGCTCGCCGGCGTCGGCCATTTCGGCAGCGGCACCAAGGTGCGCGCGGTCTGGGCGGGCGTGCAGCCGCAGCCGGCGCTCCAGCATCTGCACGACAAGATCGAATCGGCGGCGGTGCGCGCCGGCATCGCGCCGGACGGACAGCGCTTCCGCCCGCATGTCACGCTGACGCGCTCGAACGTCGCGCAGCTCGGCAAGCTGCAGGATTTCCTCGCGCAGAACAGCCTTTTCCGCAGCGGCCGTTTTCCGGTGACCCACTTCACGCTCTTCTCGAGCTTCACGCGAAGCGAGGGGCCGCTCTATCGCGCGGAGGAAAGCTACGCGCTGGGCGCGTCCTGAAGGCGGCGGCCGCACCATGACCCGCAACATCGTCATCCTCACCGGCGCCGGCGTCAGCCGGGAATCCGGCCTCGATACCTTCCGCGACCCCGACGGCATCTGGGCCAGGGTCCGGGTCGAGGATGTGGCGACCCCCGACGCCTTCGAACGGAACCCGGCGGCGGTGCTCGCCTTCTACAACATGCGCCGCCGCAACCTGCTGCAGGGTCATGTCCAGCCGAACGCCGCGCATCATGCGCTGGCGGCGCTGGACGCGGCCTGGCTGGGGGAGTTCCTGCTGGTAACGCAGAACGTCGACGATCTCCACGAGCGCGCGGGCTCGCGGCGCCTCGTCCATATGCATGGCGAATCGCTGAAGGCGCGCTGCCTCGCCTGCGCGGCGGTGCTCTCCTGGCGCGGCGATCTCGATCTCGACAGCCGCTGCGGCGACTGCGGCACGGTCGGACAGCTCCGCCCCGACGTCGTCTGGTTCGGCGAGATGCCGCACGAGATGGACCGCATCGCGGCGGCGCTCGCGGGCGCCGACCTCTTCCTCTCGATCGGCACCTCGGGGAACGTCTATCCGGCCGCAGCCTTCGTGCAGGAGGCGCGGCGCGCCGGCGCCCGCACGATCGAGCTCAACCTCGAGCCCAGCGAAGGCGCGCGGATGTTCGACGAAAGCCGTTACGGCAAGGCGACGGCGCTGGTGCCGCCTTTCCTCGCCGCGCTGCTCGACGGGCGATGAAGCCCGAGGCGAAACTTGCGGCGCTTCTCGCGGAAGTCGGCGCCTGCCGGCTCTGCTCCGCGCTGCTGCCGCACGAGCCGCGGCCGGTGGTCCGCGCGAGCCGGACGGCCTCGATCCTCATCGTCGGCCAGGCGCCCGGGCGCCGCGTGCACGAGACCGGCATTCCGTGGAACGATCCGAGCGGCGACCGGTTGCGAAGCTGGCTCGCGCTCGATCGCGACGCCTTCTATGACGAGCGGCGGATCGCGATCATGCCGATGGGCTTCTGCTTTCCCGGTACCGATCCCAAGGGCGGCGACTACCCGCCGCGCCCCGAATGCGCGCCGCACTGGCATCTGCGGATCCGGGCGCTGATGCCGAAGCTTTCGCTGACGCTTCTCGTCGGCAGCTACGCCCAGGCGCATTATCTCGGCAAGGCGCGCAAGCCGAGCATGACGGAGACGGTGCGCGCCTTCCGCGACTATCTGCCGGACTACCTGCCGCTGCCGCACCCCTCCTGGCGCAACACCGGCTGGCTCAAGCGCAATCCCTGGTTCGAGGCGTCGCTGCTGCCGGAATTGAGGCGACGCCGCGGGAAGGCGCTCGGGGGCTAGGCACCCTCGTCGTCGCCTCAGTGATGGCTGCCGGTGCCGGCTTCGGCGGAGGCGTCGGCTTCCGCTTCGAGCCGCTCCATATCCTCGTCGCTGAAGCCGAAATGATGGCCGATCTCGTGGATCAGCACATGGCGCACGAGATGGCCGAGCGTCTCGTCGCTCTCGCACCAGTAATCGAGCAGCGGCCGGCGATAGAGGAAGATGAGGTCGATGTCGGGCGAGGGATCGCTCACGCTCCGCTCGCCGATCGGCCGCCCGCGATAGAGCCCGAGCAGATCGAAGGGCGATTCGAGCTCCATCTCCTCCGCCGTCTCGGCGTCGGGGAAATCCTCGATCCGGATCACCACCCCCTCCACCTGCCGCGCCAGCACGGCCGGGATATGGGCGAAGGCCTCCGCCGCCAGCGCTTCGATCTCCTCGAGGGTCGGGGCCTGCTCGTCGGCACGGCGCGTCATGGGGTTGGTATTCATGACCCGCACTCTAGGCGGGCTTGTCCTTCCCGCCAACCGCACGCAGAGTAGGCCGATCCGCAAAGGAGGCGAAGATGGTGGCGAAACTCGAGGCGTCCGAGCGCGCGGCGGCGCTCCGCGAGCTCTCCCGGTGGCGCGAGACAAAGGGCCGCGACGCCATCGAGCGGTCCTTCAAGTTCAGGAATTTCGCCGAGGCCTGGGGCTTCATGTCGCAGGTGGCGCTGCTCGCCGAGAAGCAGGACCATCATCCGGAATGGTCCAACGTCTGGAACCGGGTCGACATCACCCTCTCGACCCACGATGCGGGGGGCTTGAGCCAGCGCGACGTGACGCTCGCCAAGGCGATCGACGCGCTCGCGGGATAGGGCGCCGCCGCGGCTTTCGGGCCTCGGCGGTTTCGCCCTTCGACGGGCTCGCCCTTCGGCAGGCTCGGGGTGAGGGCTGGGGGGTCACTGAAACGAACGCGTCCTCATGCTGAGCCTGTCGAAGCATGAGGCGTCCGGAGCGCGAGCGGTCCGTGACTGTAGGGCTTACTTCGGCTGCAGCCTGACCGCGTTGTCGAGGCGGATCACCTCGCCATTGAGCGCGACGTTCTCGATGATGTGCAGGCAGAGCCGCGAGAACTCGTCGGCGCGGATGAGGCGCTGCGGGAAGGGCATGGCGTCGGTCAGGCTCTTCTGCAGCTCGGGCGGCAGGGTCAGCATCATCGGCGTCGCGACGAGGCCGGGCGCGATGGTGTTGACGCGGATACCGGAGCGGGCGAGGTCGCGCGCCGCGGCGATGGTGAGGCCGGCGATGCCGGCCTTGGAGGCGGCATAGCCCGCCTGGCCGATCTGGCCTTCATAGGCGGCGATCGAGCTCGTCGAGATCACCACGCCGCGCTCGCCGTCCTGCAGCGCCGGCAGCGCCGCCATGTCGAAGGCGGCGAGCCGCATCATGTTGAAGCTGCCGATCAGATTGACCTCGATCACCTTGCTGAACTTCTCGAGCGGCAGCGGCCCGTCCTTGCCGACGATGCGGCCGGGGATGAGGATGCCGGCGACATTGACGAGGATGCGCGCCGGCCCATGGGCGGCGCGCGCCGCGGCGACCGCGGCCTCGGCGCTTTCGGCGCTCGCCACGTCGCAGGCGAGGCCGAGCCCGCCGATCTCCTGCGCGACCACCTCGGCCGCGGCCCGGTTCACGTCCAGCAGCGCCACCCTGGCGCCGGCCTTCGCCAGATGCCGCGCCACATCGGCGCCCATTCCCGATCCGCCGCCCGTGACCAGCGCTGCCGCACCCTTGATATCCATCGCGAAATCTCCCCTTCGCCCGTCCGATCCCTGAAATCGCGGCGGGTTCTAGCAGAAGCGGCCCGGCTTGGCGATCCGCCTCCGCCGGCGCGCCCGGCCGGCGTCCGGAGCCCTCCAACCCGCCGCTTGCGCGAGCCGGGCGGCGGGGCCATATCGGTGGGTCATGAGCGAAACCCTGCCGGTCCTCTACGATCCGGAGAAGCTGAAGCGCGACCAGAAGCAGGTCGAGCGCGGCTTCTGGCGCAAGCTGAAGCGCACCGCCGCGCATCTGCCGTTTCTCGACGAGCTGGTCGCCGCCTATTACTGCGCGCTCGATCCGAAGACGCCGCTGCAAGCGAAGGCCGTGCTGATGGGCGCCATCGCCTATTTCGTCATGCCGGTCGACATGCTGCCGGACTTCCTCGCCTGGTTCGGCTTCACCGACGACGCGGCCGTGCTCTATGCGGCGATCAAGACGGTGACGGGCAGCATCAAGCCCGACCATCGCGAGCGCGCGCGGGCGATCATCGACAAGACGCTGAAGGGCTGACCCGGCGCGGAGGCCGGGAGCGCCGCCATCGCCTCAGGGCGGCGGCTCGGCTGCCGTCGCCGCGACGACCGGCGCCCCGACGACCGGCGCCCCGGCGGCGCGTCCGCGCGCGAGCCGCGCCTCGCGCTGCATGATGTAGAGCGTGCTCGCCACGATCACAGCGGCGCCGGCGAGCGTCCAGAGCGTCGGCAGCTCGGCGAAGACGAACCAGCCCACGAGTCCCGCCAGCGGCAATCGCAGATAGTCGAACGGCACCACCGCCGAGGCCTCGCCCGCACGGAAGGCGCGGATATAGCAGAAATGGGCGAAGGCGCCGAGCGCGCCGACCGCGAGGAGCCACGACCATTCCTTGGCATCGGGCCAGGTCCAGAAGAAGAGCGCCGCGGGCAGGAAGGAGGTCGCCGACGAGAACAGCCCGTACCAGAAGAGGATGCCGATCGCTTGCTCGCGTGCCGGCAGCCGCTTCACCAGGATCGACAGGAAGGCGATGGTGCAGGCCTCGCCGAGCGCGAAGCCGGCGGCCGGGTTGAAGCCTTCGCTGCCGGGCCGCGCCATCAGCAGCACGCCTGCGAAGCCCGCCGCCGTCGCGAGCCAGCGCCGCCAGCCGACGCTCTCGCCGAGGATGAGCGCCGCCAGCAGCAGGGTGAAAAGCGGGCGGGAGAAGCTCAAGCCCATGAAATCGGCGAGCGGCATGCGCGCGATCGCGTAATAGCCGCAGAACATGCCGAAGGCGCCGAGCAGCCCGCGCACGAGATGGACATGGAGCTTGTCGCTCCGCAAGCTCGACCAGGGTCGGCTGAAGGCGATCGGCAGAATGACGAGCCAGCCGATCAGGCAGCGGAAGAAGGCGACCTGGAAGCTGTCGAGCCGCGTGCCGAGCAGCTTGATGAAGATCGCCATCAGCGCGAAGCCGAGGGCGGAGAGCACCATCCAGAGCCCGCCGCGCAGGTTCGCCGGCAAGGCCGACCAGCGCCCTGCCATGTCCTGTGCGAAACCGGGCCGCCTCACGGATTGCGCCCGCCCGCCGGAACGTTGAGGGTCGGTTCGGCGGCGCTCGCCGCGGCCTTGGTGGCCGCCTCGGCGGTGCCGGCGGCATGGCGGGCGATCCCCTCGCGATGCGCGATATAGAGCGCCGAGGCGACGATCACGGCGGCGCCGACCCAGGTCCAGAGATCCGGGATCTCGCTGAAGAAGAGCCAGCCGAGGATCGCGGCGAAGAGCAGCCGCGTGTAATCGAACGGCATCACGGCGGAGGCGTCCGCCATATGCAGCGAGCGCACATAGCAGAGATGGCCGAGCGTCCCGGAAAGCCCCATGCCCACCAGCAGGGGCCAGACCTCGAGCGGCGGCCAGACCCAGTGGAAGAGCGCCGGCACCAGCGACATCGGCGTCATCAGCAATACCATGTAGGTGACGACCGCATTGATCGGCTCGGTGCGCGAAAGCTGCTTCACCACGATGACCGAGACCGAGGAGAGCGCGGCCGAGACGAGGGCGAGAATCGCGCCGAGGCTGATGGAATCGATCCCGGGCCGCACGATGACGAGCACGCCGGCGAACCCGACGAAGGTCGCGGTCCAGCGCCGGGCCCGCACCGTTTCCCCCAGCAGGGTCGCCGCGAGGACGGTCGCGAAGAGCGGCGCCGCGAAGGAAAGCGCCACGGCCTGCGCGAACGGCAGCAAGGCCAGCGCGAAGAACCAGGTCAGCATCGAGGCGAGCCCGATCACGACGCGCCAGAAATAGAGCTGGAACCGGCCGGTCTGCAGGCCGGTGAGTCCCGCCCGCATGAGCCAGGGCAGCATGAAGGCGAGCCCGAACAGGTTGCGGAAGAACGCCACCTGGAAGGGATGCAGATAGTGCGAGGTCGCACGGATGAGCGCGTTCAGGATCGAGAAGACGAAGCAGGCGAGCACCATCCAGAGCATCGCGCGGACCGGCGGCGACAGGCCTGCAAAGCTGCGCGAGATGCGATGGAAAGGCGACATGACAGAGCTGATATGGCCCGGGCCCGACTCTATGACGGTGCTCGGGCGCGGCGCCATCCCATTTCCTGCGCGCCCGCCTCTTGCCTCGCCGGCAGCGCCTCTCCAGAATTGCGCCCCTTCGAACGGAGAACACGCGTGACCGAACCATTGTGGCAACCCGACAGCCGGCGCATCGCCGACGCCAACCTCACCCGCTTCCGCCGGCAGGTCGCCGCCGACCGGGGCGTGACGGCGGAGGACTATGCCACGCTGCATCGCTGGTCGGTCGATGCGCCGGAAGCGTTCTGGCGCGCGCTCTGGAAGTTCGCCGACGTGATCGGCGACGGGCCGGGCGAGCCGGGGCTGGTCGATGGCGACCGCATGCCGGGCGCGCGCTTCTTCCCCGAGGCGCGTCTCAATTTCGCGGAAAACCTGCTGCGCCGGACGGACGAGGGCGACGCGCTCGTCTTCTGGGGCGAGGACAAGGTGAAGCGCCGCATGAGCCATGCCGAGCTGCACCGGCTGGTCTCGCGGCTGCAGCAGGCGATGCGCGCGGCCGGCGTGAAGGAAGGCGACCGGGTGGCGGGTTTCGTGCCGAATCTGCCGGAAACCATCGCCGCGACGCTCGCCGCCGCCTCGATCGGCGCCGTCTGGTCCTCCTGCTCGCCCGATTTCGGCGCGCAGGGCGTCATCGACCGGTTCGGGCAGATCGCGCCGAAGCTGCTCTTCACCGCGGACGGCTATTTCTACGCGGAGAAGAGGCATGACTGCCTCGCCCGCGTCGCCGAGTTCCTGCCGAAGCTGCCGTCGGTCGAGCGGGTCGTGGTGCTGCCCTATGCCGGCAGCGAGACGCCCCTGCCGCCGAAGGCGGTGCCGCTCGCCGAGTTCCTGGCACCCCACCCGGCGAAGCCGGTCGAGTTCCAGCGGCTCCCCTTCGATCACCCGCTCTACATCATGTATTCCTCGGGCACGACGGGCGTGCCGAAATGCATCCTGCACGGCGCGGGCGGCACGCTGCTGCAGCATCTGAAGGAGCATCAGCTCCATTCCGACATCAAGCCGGGCGCGCGGCAGTTCTACTTCACCACCTGCGGCTGGATGATGTGGAACTGGCTGGTCTCGGGCCTCGCCTCCGGCGCGACCCTGCTGCTTTATGACGGGTCGCCCTTCCTCAAGGGCGGCCACATTCTCTTCGATTTCGCCGAGACCGAGCGCTGCAGCTTCTTCGGCACCTCGGCGAAGTTCATCGACGCCTGCGCCAAGGCCGGGCTCGAGCCGAAGGCCACGCACGATCTCCGCGAGCTCCGCACCATCGCCTCGACCGGCTCACCGCTGCTGCCGGAAGGGTTCGACTATGTCTACGGCAAGGTGAAATCGGACGTCTGCCTCTCCTCCATCTCCGGCGGCACCGACATCGTCTCCTGTTTCGTGCTGGGCGATCCGACCGGCCCGGTCTGGCGCGGCGAGATCCAGGCGCTGGGGCTCGGCATGGCGGTCGAGGTCTGGGACGAGAACCGGCGACCCCTCGTCGGCGAGAAGGGCGAGCTCGTCTGCACCCGGCCGTTCCCCTCGATGCCCATCGGCTTCTGGAACGACCCCGACGGCGCGAAATACCGCAGGGCCTATTTCGAGCGCTTCCCGAACGTCTGGTGCCATGGCGACTACGCGGAGATCACGGCGCATGGCGGGATGATCATCTATGGCCGCTCGGACGCGGTGCTCAATCCGGGCGGCGTCAGGATCGGCACGGCGGAGATCTACCGCCAGGTCGAGCAGCTTCCCGAGGTCGAGGAAAGCATCGTCATCGGCCAGGATTGGGAGGGCGACATCCGGGTCGTGCTTTTCGTGCGGCTGCGGGCGGGCATGGCGCTCGACGACGGTTTGCGCGAGCGGATCAGGCAGCAGATCCGCCGCAACACCACGCCGCGCCACGTCCCGGCGCGCATCCTGCAGGTCGCCGACATCCCGCGCACCAAGAGCGGCAAGATCACCGAGCTCGCGGTGCGCGACGTGGTGCATGGCCGGCCGGTGAACAACCGCGAGGCCCTGGCGAACCCGGAGACGCTCGAGCTCTTCAAGAACCGGGCGGAGTTAGAAAAGTAAGAGGCTCGCGCTCTCTTGGCTTCCCGGCACCCCAAGATGGATGGGAAGCCCGCCAAGACGATTCGCGTCGTCTGGAAGCGCTTGAACCCTGCAGTGTGTGGGGTCATTCTTTTGACTAGCCTTTCGCAGTATTGCGCGTATCAGTCGCGAACTTAACCGTTCCACTAATGCGGAAGACGCCCTAACAATGAGCAATGTAGAGGGTGAGAAATGTATCCTGTAACACTCGGCTTTGACGAAGCGCTTAGTCGTATCGCTTCTCTCTTGAAGCACGGCCATAGCGCCGAGGCGCTCGTGACCTCAGTTTTCACTTTAGAGAAATTGATGCGCCGCAGTTTGCGATTCGCAATTCTTTCTCGCGGCTTTACATCGAAACAAACTGACCAATTGCTTGGCCGGAAAGGATTTCAAGATTTGAAAAACCTGTGGAGCGTCTTCGATAAAGGACATCGATCACTGCCAGAATGTGTTGGCAATCGTGACTGGCAGCACGTTCCAAAAGCTGTCGAGATGCGGAATAAGTTCGTGCACGGTCAGAGAATATATGGGCTTAAAATCTGTAGGGAATATACACAGCACACGACTAAAGCGCTGCGGAAGCTGCACACTGCGGTCTGCCAAGACTATGATGGAGATCCATGGAGCAAGTTGCAGGGGCGCAGAACATCC
>CADEFF010000077.1 GCA_902826565.1 uncultured Rhodospirillaceae bacterium
TCAATCTCGACAGCCATATCAGCCGCATCGACCTCATCGGCAAGGACGCGATCGTGCTGCGCGACGGCAAGCAGGTGACCGAGTACCGCGAAGGCCTGCTGCCCTGGGCGATCCAGAATCCGACGGCGCTCGTGTTCGACGAGTACGACGCCGGCCGGCCGGACGTGATGTTCGTGATCCAGCGCGTGCTCGAGGTCGAAGGCAAGCTCACCCTGCTCGACCAGAACAAGGTGATCCGGCCGCACCCCGCCTTCCGCCTCTTCGCGACCGCGAACACGATCGGCCTCGGCGACACCACCGGCCTCTATCACGGCACGCAGCAGATCAACCAGGGCCAGATGGACCGCTGGAACATCGTCGCGACCCTGAACTACCTGCCGCATGACGACGAGGTGAACATCGTCATCGCCAAGGCGCCGTCCTACGACAACGAGGAGGGCCGCAAGCGCATCGCCGCGATGGTGGCGCTCGCCGACCTGACCCGGTCCGGCTTCATCAACGGCGACATCTCGACCGTCATGTCGCCGCGCACGGTCATCACTTGGGCGGAGAATGCGCGCATCTTCAACGACGTCGCCTTCGCCTTCCGCGTGACCTTCCTCAACAAGTGCGACGAGATCGAGCGCTCGACCGTGGCCGAGTATTACCAGCGCTGTTTCGGCACCGAGCTGAAGCTCGCCGGCAAGGTCCAGCTCGTCTGAGCCGATGGCGCAGGGCGAAAGCGCAGTCGAGGCTTTCCGCCGCGTAACGGCGGCCGCAATGCGCGCGATTGCGCGCAAATCCGAGCTCAATGTCAGCTTCGCGCCCGGCCAGCACGGGCTCGCCGGCACCGAGGCGCGGCTGCCCTTGCCCGCGCGCGACCTGCCGGCGCCGGAAGTGGCCCAGGTCCGCGGCGAGGCTGACGCGATCGCCCTGAAGCTTCGCTATCACGACGCGGTGCTGCATCGCCGCGAGGCGCCGAGGGGCGAGGTCGCGCGCGAGATCTTCGACGCGGTCGAGCAGGCCCGCGTCGAGGCGCTGGGGGCGCGGCGCATGGCCGGCGTCTCCGAGAACCTCGCGGCCGCGCTCGAGGAGCATTGCCGCCAGCGCGGCTTCAACCGCCTGACCGACCGCGCCGACGCGCCGCTCGCCGAGGCGATCCGCCTGCTTGCCCGCGGCGCCATGACCGGCGCGCCGCTGCCGCCTTCCGGCCGCAAGCTGGTCGAGCTGTGGCGCCCGGCGCTCGGCGACAGGGCGCTCGCCGATATCGAGGGCCTGGCTACGTCGCTCGACGATCAGAAGAACTGCGCCGAGGCGATCCGCAAGCTGCTCGCCGATCTCGACGTCGATATCGGGCCCGAGGATATCGAGCCCGACCAGAGCGAGAACGACGACCAGAACGACCAGGCCGACGAGATGAATCAGAGCCGCGGCGAGGGCAGCGAGAAGCAGTCCGCCGAGCAGGCCGCGATGGAGACCGAGGACGGCGACCAGGGCGATCAGGACGCCGAGACGACGGAAGCCGACCGCGAGAGCGACGAATCGACCGACGCCGACGAGGACGCCCCCGGTCGGCCCGGCCGGCCGCCGAACTGGGACCAGCGCAACAGCCGCGGCGAGCCCGCCTATCGGGCCTTCTCCAAGGAGTTCGACGAGGTCGTCGAGGCCGCCGACCTCTGCGACGCGGACGAGCTCACGCGCCTGCGTCAGCTCCTCGATCAGCAGCTCCAGCATCTCCAGGCCGTCGTCGCCAAGCTCGCCAACCGGCTGCAGCGCCGGCTGATGGCGCAGCAATCGCGCTCCTGGGAGTTCGATCTCGAGGAAGGGCTGCTGGACAGCGCGAAGCTCAGCCGCGTGGTGGTAAACCCGGTCCTCCCGCTTTCCTACAAGCGCGAGAAGGACATGGAGTTCCGCGACACGGTCGTGACCCTCCTCATCGACAATTCGGGCTCGATGCGCGGCCGGCCGATCACCGTGGCCGCGATGAGCGCCGACATCCTCGCCCGCACGCTCGAGCGCTGCGGCGTGAAGGTCGAGGTGCTGGGCTTCACCACCCGCATGTGGAAGGGCGGCCAGTCGCGCGAGCGCTGGCTCGCCAACGGCAAGCCCGCCAATCCGGGCCGGCTCAACGATCTCCGCCACATCATCTACAAGCCGGCCGACGCCCCCTGGCGCCGGGCGCGAAAGAGCCTCGGCCTCATGCTCCGCGAGGGCATCCTCAAGGAGAACATCGACGGCGAGGCGCTGCTCTGGGCGCATGAAAGGCTGCTGGCGCGCTCCGAGCAGCGGCGCATCCTGATGGTGATCTCGGACGGCGCGCCGGTCGACGATTCCACGCTCTCGGTCAATCCCGGCAACTATCTCGAGCGCCATCTGCGCGAGGTGATCGACTATATCGAGACCCGCTCCAGCGTCGAGCTGATCGCGATCGGCATCGGCCACGACGTGACGCGCTACTACCGCCGCGCCGTCACCATTGTCGATGCGGAACAGCTCGGCGGCGCGGTGATGGACAAGCTCTCCGAGCTCTTCGACGAGAAGGAACGCCCGACCGTGCGCGGCGCCGCCCGCGCCGGCCGCCGGCTGCATTAGAGAACCCCGCCGCGACGGTCCGCTCGGGCCGGCGAGCGCTCCCGCAACCTCCGCGGCCGCGCCGGTTCAGCCGGCTTCGCCGGGTGCTGCGACCAGCGGTCCTTCGCTTCGTCCGGCGGCGGTGCGGCGGCCGAGGGCGCGGGCGAGCGACCAGCCGGTTGCGGCCCAGAGGAGCGAGATGACGGCCCCGGCGAGGGCGGCGACGGCCGGATGCTGCGCCAGCAGATCGATCAGCGCCTTGAGCCAGCCGCTGACGGCGTCGGCGCCGCGATAGACGGCGCTGTCGATGAAGTTCTTGGCCTTGTATTTCTCCTCGACCGGGACCGCCGTGAACAGCATCTCGCGCCCCGGCCGCACCAGCGCATATTCGCCGGCCCGGCGGACCACCATCACCACTGCCATGACGGCGAAGACCGGCGCGAAGGCGAGCCAGAGGAAGCCGGCCGCGACGACGAGCGGCACCGCGACCAGCAGCGTGCCGACGCCGAACCGCTCGGCGATCCGCCCGGCGAGGAAAAACTGCGTCGCCAGCGAGAACGCCTGCACGATCGCGTCGATCATGCCGAAGAATCGCGTCTGGTCCGCGCGGTCGGGGAAGGCCTCGGCCACCAGCCGCGCCTGCTCGAAATAGAGAAAGGTGGTCACGCTCGCGAGCAGCAGCACGAAGAGCGCGATCCCGAGGAGGTAGCGCGAGCCGAGGAGCGCCGTCGCCCCGGCGAAGGGGCTGCCGCCGAGCGGCGCGCGGCGCGGCGCTGCGTCCGCCCCCGGCCGCGGATGCCGGTCGCGCCAGCGCTGCAGCGCCGAAGCCGCGAGGATCGAGGCCAGCAGCAGCAGGGCGGACAGGAGCAGCAGTCCCGGCTGGCCGAGCGGCCCGACCAGCGCGACGCCGAGCAAAGGGCCGGCGAGCCCGCCGAGGCTCGCGCCGGCGGCGACGAGCGCGAAGAGCCGCTTCGCCGCGCCCGGCGAGAAGAGATCGGCATGCAGGCTCCAGCCGAGCGATATCGCGATCAAATTGAAGACCGAGAGCCAGATATAGAAGGCGCGGGCGAGCCACACATCCTCGGGCGCCGCCGCGAGCCCGGCCGAGAAGCCGAGCAGGTTGAGGGCGAAGAAGCCGAAGCACCAGGGAAGGATCCGCCGCCGCGAGGCGCGCGCCGCGATCCAGCCGAAGACCGGCATGGCGAGAAGCGTCGCGACGAAGGTGCCGGTGAAGAGCCATTGCAGGTTCTCGACCCCGCCCGCGATCCCCATGGTCTCGCGCACCGGCCGCAGCATGAAATAGCCGGTGAAGAGCAGGAAGAAGAGCAGGAAGCCGGCGAGGACGCCGCCCGCCTCCTCCGGCGCGACATTGAGCAGGGCGAGGCCGCGCGAACGCCAGCGCAAGCGGCGCGACACGGCCGGACCCGGCGCCGTCATGCGAAGATCTGCACCAGTTCCGCGCACTGCGCCGGCGGCAGCATCGGCCCGACGCCGGCCTCGAGGTTGTCGCTCTGGCGGTCCGGCTTGCCGGTGGCCGGAATGACCACGGTCACCGCCGGATGGCTCAGCGCGAATTTGAGGAAGAGCTGCGCCCAGGAGCCGATGCCGAAATCGGCGGCCCAGGGCGGCAGCGCCTTGCCGTCCACCCGCTTGAAGAGCGCGCCATCGAGGAAGGCCCGGTTCACGATGACCGCGACGCCGAGATCCCGGGCGAGCGGCAGGAGGCGGTCCTGGGCGGCGGGCTCGGCCACGGAATAATTCACCTGCAGGAAGTCCGGCCGCTCGCTTTCGATCACCGCGGCGAGATCGTCATGCGCGCCGTTGCTGGAATGGGTGACCCCGACATAGCGGGTCTTCCCTTCGGCCTTGAGCGCCCGGATCAGGGGAAGCTGCGTCTGCCAGTCGCGCAGGCTGTGCACCTGCAGGAGATCGACCGCATCCGTGCGCAGATCGGCGAGCGAACGCTGGAACTGGGCGAGCCCCGCCTCGCGTCCGGTGATGGAGATCTTGGTTGCGAGAAAGACCTTCTCCCGCGCGCCGGCCTCGGCCACGAGCACGCCGACCGCCGCCTCGGCCTCGCCATAGACGGGCGCCGTGTCGATGACGCGCGCGCCGGCGGCAAGAAAACGCCGCAGCACCTCACGAAGCGCGTCGCGTTCATCGGCGGGCCGGTCGAAGCTGCCCGAGGTTCCCATGCCGATGACCGGCAGCATTTCGCCGCTGGCGGGGATCGGCCGGGTCAGCAGCGGGCCGGCTTCGGGCGCCGCGGCGGCGCTCGTGTCGCCGCGCGCGAGCGAGGGCCGGAGCCCGGCGGCGGCCGCAGCGGCGGCGATGGCGAGAAAGCGGCGTCGGCTCCTCATGGCGAAGCTCCCTCCTGCCCGATCCAGATCTGTCGCAAAACAGTCGCATGCGGCGCCGGGCAGGAACAATCCTGCGGGCGCGCGCAAAGACCCGCGCGGCCGGTCACAAGCGCGTGACGCGGGCGGCGGCGGCGGCGAAGGATCGAGCGCTCTAGAGGTTCGACTTGAAGAATCCGAGCGTGCGGTCCCAGGCGAGCTTCGCGTCGGCCTTCTGGAAATTGGCGCCGGTCGGATTGGCGAAGGCGTGGTCCGCCTCGTACCAGTGGAGATCGAGCGTCTTGCCCGCCTGCTTCATGCTGGCGGCGAAGCCTTCGACCATCGGCTTGGTGATCCACTGGTCGCGCACCGCGAAATGTCCCTGCACCGGGCCCTTGAGCTTCCCGAGGTCCGCGGCCGAGCGGTCGACCTGGCCGTAATAGACCACGGTCGCATCGACGGGCGCCGCGATCGAGCCGTTCAGCGACCAGCTTCCGCCCATGCACCAGCCGACCGTGCCGACCTTGCCGGTGCCGGCGGCATGGCGCCGCAGCCACTCGATCCAGGCGGTCAGCGTCTCGGTCGCCTTCCTGCCGTCGAGCGCCTGCATGTAGGCGCCGGCCTGATCGGCGTCCTTGGTGAGCTTCCCTTCATAGAGATCGACGCAGAGCGCGAGATAGCCGCGCTCCGCGAGATCGGCCGCGACCGCCTTGATCTCGTCATTGAGGCCCCACCATTCGTGGATCAGCAGCACGGCGGGCGCCTGCTTCGCCGACGTGCCGAGATAGCCCTTCACGCTGCGTCCCGAGCCCGTCTTCGTCTCCACCGCCGCAAGGCTCGCGGCGGTCTCCGCCACCCGCAGCGGATCGGCGAGAATGGCGGCAAGCGGCAGGCCGCCGGCAGCGGACGGGGAAAGCGACGGGTTCATCATGGCGATGCTCCTGGCTGAGGCGCGGGGAACCGGGGTGAGGCAAGGATCATGCCCGACCGGCGCCGGGCGAACCAGCCTCGCGAGCGCAGGACGTTGCATGCGTCGCAGGCGCCGGAAAACGAAACGCCGCCGTCCCGGAGGGACGACGGCGCCAGAGAGGAGCTTTGATAAGGAACGGGTTCAGGCGGCCTGCGCCTTGGCGATGCGCTTCTCGATGCGGCGCTTGAGCCGGAGGGCCTCGGCCGGCAGCTTGCGGTCCGAGGTGTCGAGCAGGAAGGCGTCGATGCCGCCATTATGCTCCACCGTCCGCAGCGCGTTGGTGCTGAGCCGCAGCCGCACGATCGTGCCGAGCGCGTCGCTCATCAGCGAGGCCTGCTGCAGGTTCGGCAGGAAGCGACGCTTGGACTTGTTGTTGGCGTGGCTCACCTTGTTACCGACATGCACGCCCTTGGCGGTCATCGAGCAGCGGCGGGCCATGGCTTAAGTCCTTTCGGATGAACGATAATTCTTTGGGGCTGCCGACGGGGGCGGCCTCCGGAGCGGGCCGTTTTACGCGACCCCGGGGGCGGCCGTCAAGCTCAGGGAATCCGCGGCTTTCCGGCCCCGCCGAAGGCGCTCGCCAGCAGTTCCCGGGCGGCCGCCGAGGGGGTCATCCTGCCGGCTTCGACCGCGGCCTCGAGGGCCGGCAGGCGGGCCGCGACCTCGGGATGGCCGGTCAGCGCCGCCAGCAAGCTTTCCGAAAGCTCGCTCCAGAGCCAGCGCTTGGATTGCGCCGCGCGCCTGGACGCCCAGGCGCCGTTCGCCTTCCGCTCCCGCTGCAGCCGTTCCACCGCCGCCCAGAGCTCGGGGATGCCCTCGCCGGTGAGGCCCGAGCATTGCAGCACCGGCACGGCGCCCTCCGCCGCCGGACGCAGGAGCCGCATGGCGGACTGGTATTCGGCCGCGGTGCGCTTCGCCACCGCCTCGAGATCGCCATCCGACTTGGTCACCGCCAGCATGTCGGCGAGTTCGACGATGCCCCGCTTGATGCCCTGCAGATCGTCGCCGCCGCCGGGCTGCACCAGCAGCAGGAAGATATCGACGAGATCGGCGGCCGCCGTCTCCGATTGCCCCACCCCGACCGTCTCGACCAGCACCACGTCGAACCCGCCCGCCTCGCAGGCGAGGATCGCCTCGCGGGTGCGCCGCGCGACGCCGCCGAGCGTGGCGCCGGCCGGCGAGGGCCGGATATAGGCGTTCGGGTGCCGGCCGAGCTCGACCATCCGCGTCTTGTCGCCGAGGATCGAGCCGCCGCTGATGCGCGAGGAGGGATCGATCGCCAGCACCGCCACGCGATGGCCGCGCGCCGCGAGATGCAGCCCGAAGGTCTCGATGAAGGTCGATTTGCCGACGCCGGGCGGGCCGGAAATGGCGAGCCTTACGGCGCCGCCGCTCGCCGGAAGCAGCTTCTGCTGCAGCGCCTCGGCCTCGAGCCGGTCCGGGTCGCGCGTCGATTCGAGGAGCGTGATGGCACGGGCGAGCGCACGGCGGTCGCCGCGGCGAACCTGCTCCGCCAACGCCTCGATCGTCGATCTCTGCTCGCCGCGTTCCGACATCCGATCCGCCTATTTCACATCCGCGGGATCGGGCTCGAGGACGGCCGGATCTTCGTCCCGCGCGCCTGCCTGCTCCGCGCCGCTCTGCTGCCGTCGCCACATGGCGGCATAGACGCCCTCCCGCGCCAGCAGATCGGCATGACGGCCGCGCTCGACCACCCGCCCCGCCTCCAGCACCAGGATCTCGTCGGCATGGACCACGGTCGAGAGCCGGTGCGCGATGATGAGGGTGGTGCGATCGGCCGAGACCTCGGCGAGGCTCTTCTGGATTTCCTTCTCGGTATGGGTATCGAGCGCCGACGTCGCCTCGTCGAAGAGCAGGATCGCCGGCCGCTTGAGGATGGTGCGGGCGATCGCCACGCGCTGCTTCTCGCCGCCCGAAAGCTTGAGGCCGCGCTCGCCGACGCGCGTCTCGTACCCGTCCGGCAGGCTCGCCACGAGCCCGTCGATCCGGGCGAGCCGCGCCGCGTCCTCGATCTCGCCGCGCGGGGCGCCGGGACGGCCATAGGCGATGTTGTAGTAGATCGTGTCGTTGAACAGCACGGTGTCCTGCGGAACGATGCCGAGCGCGGCGCGCAGGCTCGACTGCGTCACCTCGCGGATATCCTGCCCGTCGATCAGGATGCGCCCCTCGTTCACATCGTAGAATCGGAAGAGCAGGCGGGAAATGGTCGATTTTCCGGCCCCGCTCGGGCCGACCACCGCCACCGTATGGCCCGGCGGCACGGCGAAGGAGACCTGCTTCAGGATCGGCCGGCGCGCATCGTAGCCGAAGCTCACGCCCTCGAACGCGAGCTCGCCCCGGTCGACCCGGAGGGGCGGCGCGCCCGGGCGGTCGGCTACCTCCACATCGACGCTGAGCAGCGAGAACATCGCCTCCATGTCGATCAGCGACTGGCGGATCTCGCGATAGACGGTGCCGAGGAAGTTGAGCGGCAGGTAGAGCTGGATCAGGTAGGTGTTGACCAGCACGAAGTCGCCGACCGTCATCCGGCCCTGCGCCACGCCCCTCGCCGCCATCGCCATCATGACGGTGACGCCGACCGCGATGATGACCGCCTGGCCGATATTGAGGAGCGAGAGGCTGACCCGCGTCTTGACCGCGGCCTTCTCGTAGCCCTGCAGCGCCACGTCGTAGCGCCGCGCCTCGTGCTCCTCGTTGGTGAAGTATTTGACCGTCTCGTAGTTCAGCAGGCTGTCGATCGCCTTCGTGTTGGCCTCGCTGTCGGTCTCGTTCATCTGGCGGCGATACTTGATCCGCCACTCGGTGACGAGGAGCGTGTAGGCGATATAGCCGACGATGGTGACGAAGGTGATCAGCGCGAACCAGAAATCGTAGAGCTTCCAGAGGATACCGCAGACCAGCGCGATCTCGAGCAGGGTCGGGAGCACGTTGAACAGCACGAAGAAGAGCAGGAACTCGATGCCCTTCGCGCCGCGCTCGATGGCGCGGGAAAGCCCGCCGGTCTGCCGGTCGAGATGGAAGCGCAGCGAGAGGCGATGCAGATGGCGGAAGGTGGAGAGCGCCACTTTCCGGATTGCGCGCTGCGCCACCTTGGCGAAGATCGCGTCGCGCAGCTCGGCGAAGAGCTGCGTCATGACGCGCGCCACGCCATAGGCGAGCAGCAACCCGACCGGCACGGCGATCGCCGCGTTGGTCGGGCCCAGCGCATCCACCATGCGCTTGAAGAGGATCGGCACGTAGATGTTGGCGAACTTGGCGCAGACGAGGCAGAACAGCGCCGCCACCACCCGAACCCGGAGCCCCGCCTCTCCCTTGGGCCAGAGATAGGGCAGCAGGGCGCGAAGCGCCGCGCGCTGCGACGACAGCGTGGGGTTCGGGCCGGGCGCGGGAACGGGCGCTTCGGTCATGGGAACTCGGAGAGCCTAAAGCATTTTCCCGCGAAGTGGGCACCGGTTCGCGGCAGAAAATGCGACCAAACCAAGGAATCTGGAGCGCGTTCCGATTCGACTTCGAGGAAACGCGCTCCAGGACAGGGACGCCGTAACGGCGGCCGGATCATGCACCGGCGGAAGGGGGTTTGTCGCCCCGCGCCTGCGATCCGCGGCGACCGGGGCAAGGAGGCGGGGATCAGCCTTCGCCCGGGCGGAAGGCCTTGTTGCGGACCGTCGATTTCCGGCTGCGGCCGTCCTTGTATTCGCGCATGAAGTAGATCTGGTGATCGGGATAGAGCAGCCGGCTCTGCCGGATCTGATGGAAGGTCACCTCCCGGTTCGGCGAGACGAAGGTGATGAGCACGCAGGTATTGCCGGTCATGCATTCCTTGTAGGTGGGGTTGTAGCCTTCCTCCATCCACGCCCGGGCGATGTGCTCCTCGCAGACCGCCCAGCCCATATAGCCGACCGGCTGGTTGCCGCGAAAGGTGAAGAGATAGTGGCCGCGGCGGATCTGGCCCTTGACGACCGAGGCGAACTTGCCGAACCGGAACCGCGAGAAGGGCGGCTTTCCGCGCAGCAGCTCGACCGCGAGCCCGAGCGCGATCAGCGGATGGCGCAGCCGGCGGCTCTGCAGCTTGCGCGGCTGCGCCGGCTTCGCCTGGATCTCCTCGGGCGCATCGGCGCCGACCGGCTGCTCGAGATCGACCGCGCGACGCGGCTGCGGCTGGACCCGACTCGTGGCCGAAAGCGCGAGACGCGGCCCCGGGGCGACGACCTTCGGCTTGTTCTGCTCCATACCCTGCTCCTCGCGCGGCCGGCTCGCGGTCATGGCCCGGCCAGCCTTCAGCTTGCCGTTTGCCGGGCGAGAGACCGGGACAATACCAGATAGAGCTTTCCTACGTCGGCCGTGATGAAGGCCGCGTTAAGGATGTTCTCCGGATCGATCTCCTGCGCCCGCCCGAGCAGCGTCTCGAACCGGTCCATGTAGCGGCTGACCAGCGCCCGGAAGCGATCGTCCTCCTGATAGCGCTGCTCGATCGCCGGGATCATGTAGCTGTCGCGCGTGCGGAAGAGATGCCGCGCGAAGATCGAGCGGTCGCCCTTGTGATAGTCGCGCCAGACATCCTCCGGGACGTCGCTGTCGAGCAGGCTCTGCATGTCGAGCGCGATGCCGTTCAGCTCCTCCATCATCACCGTCGCGGATTTGAGGAAGAGATCGCCGGCGAGGGATTCGTGGGTCTTGCGGAGCGCGACCGTCTGCTCCGCCGCGAGCGACGAGGCCTTGACGAGGGCGGCGCTCTGCGCGGCGAAGAGGCCGGCGAGCCCGTCCACCTGCCCCGCCACGCGATCGACCGTGTCGCGCAGCAGGCGCGTCGGCTCGGCGAAGCCGGCCGCCACCTCGCCGCTCCGCCGGCTCGCATAGTCCGCGGCCTCGACCAGCCGCTCGGCCCGTCCGTCGACCGCGGCGCCGATCTCGGCGAGCCGCTCGGCGACGCGGTCGGCCGCCCCGGCGAGCGCCGTCGCCTGCTGCGCCAGCTCCTCGCGCATGGCCGCACTGTCGGTGCGCGTGCCCGCGGCGACCTCCGCGAAGCCCGCCGCCTGCTGCGCGAGCGTCTCCCGCGCGGTCGTCATGAGCTGGGTGATCTGCTGCGCGAGGCCGCCGAGCTCGGCGAGCTGGTCCTTGACCGCACCGCGCACCGCGGCGGTCTGGAAGGCGGCCTTGCTCGCCACCTCGACCAGCCCTTCGGCCTCGGTGCGGAACTCGGCCGCGAGCGCCGAGGCCTGGCGCTCGGCCGCCTCCGCCGCGAGCGCGAACTCGCCCTTGAGGGCCGCCACGCGCTGCTCGAGCGCGACGACCCGCGTCTCGCCGGCGCTGGCGGTCTCGACCAGCTTGCGGTCGAGCCGCGCGAGCCCGTCCTGCATCTGCCGCTCGGCGCTGGCGGCCCCGCTCGCCGACGCCGCGATCCGCGCCGCCTGCTCGGCGAAGAGCTGCCCCGCCGCCTGGATCTGGGTCTCCCCGGCATGGGCCGCCGCGGCCAGCGCCGTCG
The DNA here is from genome assembly GCA_902826565.1 of uncultured Rhodospirillaceae bacterium. GTDB lineage: Bacteria > Pseudomonadota > Alphaproteobacteria > Dongiales > Dongiaceae > CADEFF01. Next base: position 11,360 of record CADEFF010000077.1, read on the forward strand.
TCTGGCGCGCGCCTTCCGCCAGCAGGGTCTCGATCCTGCGGACGAGCCCGCCGCTCTCGCCCGCGAGCGCCGTCAGCCGCTGCTCGACCGCCGCGACCGCGTCGCCGAGCCCGGTCGCCGTCTCGGTGCCGAGCCCCCGAAGCTTCGCCAGCTCCTCGCCGAGGCCGGATTTCAGCCGCTCGGCCTCGGCCGCGGTCTCGCGCCAGCCGGCGTCGAGTCCCGCCGTCGCGGCCTGCAGCCGGTCGCCGAGCTGCTTCGCGCGATCGGCCATGGCGTCGGCGAGCGCCTGGAAATGCCGATGCAGCGCCTCCCCGCGTTCCCGGGTGGCGGCGTCGAAGGCGCCGAGCGCCGCGTCGCCGCTGCCGGTCATGCGCTGCGCCAGGCGGTCGAACTCCGCCTTGAGCCGTTCGCCCGTCGCCTCGCTCTCGGCGATGAGCGTACGGCTCGCGCCGAGGATCAGCTCGAGCTGCTGCTGCAGCCCGGCCCCGAGGCCGGAGCTCGCCGACTGCGCCTCGATGCCGACGCGCTGCACCGCCTCCGCGCGGCGCTGCAGCAGCGCCTCGATGCCGCGGCCGCGCTCCTCGGCGTCGTTCGCGATCGTCTCGCCGATCTCGAGCAGCCGCTGGCCGAGCGTCTCGCCGCGCGCGGCGGCGCGCTGTTCGATCTCCGCCAGCATGCGGTCGCCTTCCTTCTCGAGGCGGCCGACGAAGCCTTCGAGCTCGCGCGCGAGCCCGGCGCCGATCGCCGTCCCGTCCGCCATCAACCGCCGCCCGGCGGACGTCATGCCCTCGATCTCGGTGCGGAGCGTCTGCGCGAGCCGTTCGGTCAGCGTCTGCGCCTCCGCGGCGCTCTGGACGACGAGCGCCGCCTCGCGCTTCAGCGCCGCCTCGATCTTCACGCCCTGCTCCGTCGCGGTCGCCGCCGCCTCGCGACCCGCCGCCGCGAGCTGGCGCGCGAGCTCCTCGGTGCGGAGCTTGAGCGAGGCGTCGAGCTCGCCGACCGTCGCCTCGCCCGATTTCCGGAGCGCCGCGAAGCTCGCCGTGAGCTCGCCGCGCAGCCTTTCGCCGAGCGTCGCGCCATCGGCAAGGAAGCGGCGGCCGGCATTGACGATCTCGGTCATCTGGCCCTCGAGCGCGCCGCCGAGGCCGGCGGTCTTCGCCTGCACGTCGGCGACGGTCCTGGCGAGCGCATCGCTCTGGCGGCGAAGCTGTTCCGCCACCCCTTCGGCGCCGGCCGCGGCCTCCTTCGAGAGCTGCTGGAAATTGGCGAGATTGTCGCGGAAGGGCCGCTCGATCGCGTCGGCGCTGCTGGCGGCAAGCGCCGTCAGCCGGTCGCCCGCTGCATTCGCCGCCGAGAGCGCCGCTTCGTTCGCGGCATCGATGCGCTGTTCGCCTTCGGCGAGCGACCGCTCGAAGAGACGGCGCTGATCCTCGGCCTCGCCGACCGAGCGGACCATCGCCTCGGTTTCGCGCCTGGCGTCGCCGATGCGCGCCTGCATGGCCTCGCCGAGGGCGGCGAGCGCCGCGGAAAGCGCGCCGGAGGCCGTGTCCAGACGCTGCCCCAGCCGTTCCGACGCCTCGTCCGTCGCGGCCGACATCGCCTCGACATGGCGGGCGAGATCCGCGAGCAGCCGGTCGCCGCGCTGACCGGCCGCCTCGCTCGCAAGCGACAGCTCTTCGGTCAGCGTGCCGAGCCGCCGCTCGAAGCGCGCCGCGGCGGTCTCCGCGAACTCGGCGAAGCGGCGCTCGCCGGCGCCGAGCTCCTCGATCATACCGCGTCCCTGAGCGAGGGTCCGCTCGACGGCGGATTGCAGCGCGTCGGCCTGCGCCTTCAGTTCCGTGCCCGTGCCGTCGGCCGCTTCCCGGAGGTTCGTCTGGAGGCGCTGCGTCTCGCCGTCGAGGAAGGATTGCAGCCCGGCGCGATCCGCGGCGAAGCGCTCGATCAGCCCGTCCGTCGCGTCATGCAGGCGATCACGCTCGGCGGCGAGCCCTTCGACCCATCGTCCGCGCTCGGTCGCGAGCTCGCCGACCGTGGCCGCCATCGCCTCCTTCATGAGATCGCCCTGGCGGTCGAGGGCGGTCTGCCAGCCGGCGCGCGCCGCCTCGAGACGGTCGGCGATGGCGCGGCCCGCCTCGATCTCGCCGCCGAGCGTGTTCTGCAGATGGAGCAGCGTCGTCCGCGCATCCTCGGTCGCGGCGCGAAGCTCGGCGCCGCGCGCGGCGAGGGTGTCGCCGAATCCGCCGAGCAGGCTCATGGCTTCGGCGCTCGCGGCGCGCACCGCTTCGGCGTCGCGCCGCAACGTCATCGACGCCGCCTCGACCGCTGCGTTCGGCGCGCCGGGCGCCACGGTCAGGGCCTCGAGCTCGGCCCGCAGCATCGCCGTATGGGCGGCGATATCGCGGCCCCGCGCGAGGAAGCCGAGCAGCAGCCAGAGAAAGGCGAGCGGCGCGAAGACGCCCGCCAGCACCGCGCCGATCTCGTGCGGCAGGGCGTAGGCGAATCCGCTCCAGCCGAACTGGCCGTCGATCGCCCAGACCGAGAGCGCGAGCCATGCGACGCTGAACCCCGTCCCCAGGAGGAGAAGCCAGCGGCGGCTGAGGAGGGGCTCGTTCATGAAAGCTTCGCTCAGGCCGCCTTGCGCCTCAGGCGGATCAGATCGAGCATCTCGTGCGCCGCCGCCGGGATGTTGGTGCCGGGGCCGTAGATCGCGGCGACGCCCGCCTGCTTCAGGAACTCGTAGTCGGCGGGCGGGATGACGCCGCCGCAGACCACCAGGATGTCGCCCGCGCCCTCGGCCCGGAGCGCCTTCACCAGCGCCGGCACGAGGGTCTTGTGGCCGGCCGCCTGCGAGGAGACGCCGACGACATGGACGTCGTTCTCGATCGCCTGGCGGGCGGCTTCCTCGGGCGTCTGGAAGAGCGGGCCGATATCGACGTCGAAGCCGATATCCGCGAACGCGGTGGCGATCACCTTGGCGCCGCGGTCGTGGCCGTCCTGGCCGAGCTTGACCACGAGGAGGCGCGGCCGGCGGCCGGCGGCCTTGGCGAAGCTGCCGACCTCGTCCTGGATGCGCCGGAAGCTCTCGTCGCCCGCATAGGCGCCGCCATAGACGCCGCTGATGCTGCGGATGGTCGCGCGGTGCCGGGTGAAGACGCGCTCCAGCGCGTCGGAGATCTCGCCGACCGTGGCGCGCGCCCGGCTCGCCTCGACGGCGAGCGCCAGCAGGTTGCCGTCGCCGCCCTTCGCCGCCTCGGAAAGCGTCGCCAGCGCCGCCCGGCAGCGCGCCTCGTCGCGCGCGGCGCGGACCCGCTTCAGCCGCTCGATCTGCTGTTCGCGCACCTTGCTGTTGTCGATATCGAGCAGCTCGACCGCGGCGCTCTCGGCGCTGCGATATTTGTTCACGCCGACGATCACGACCTCGCCGCGATCGATCGCGGCCTGGCGGCGCGCCGCGGCCTCCTCGATCCGGAGCTTCGGCATGCCGGCTTCGACGGCTTTGGTCATGCCGCCCATCGCCTCGACCTCGTCGATGAGCTTCTTCGCCTCGGCCGCGAGGCTCGCGGTGAGCGCCTCGACGTAGTAGCTGCCGGCGAGCGGATCGACGACGCGGGTGATGCCGGTCTCTTCCTGCAGCACGAGCTGGGTGTTGCGGGCGATGCCGGCCGAGAAGGGCGTCGGCAGCGCGAGCGCCTCGTCGAGCGCGTTGGTGTGGAGCGACTGCGTGCCGCCCAGCACCGCGGCAAGCGCCTCGATCGTGGTGCGGATCACGTTGTTGTAGGGATCCTGCTCGGTCAGGCTCACGCCCGAGGTCTGGCAGTGGGTGCGGAGCGCGAGGCTCGCCGGTTTCTTCGGCCCGAAGGGCTGGAGGAGCTGCGCCCAGAGCAGGCGCGCGGCGCGGAGCTTCGCCACCTCCATGAAGAAGTTCATGCCGATCGCGAAGAAGAAGGAGAGCCGCGGCGCGAAGGCGTCGATGGCGAGGCCCTGCGAGAGCGCCGCCCGCACATATTCGATGCCGTCCGCGAGCGTGAAGGCGAGCTCCTGCACCGCCGTCGCGCCCGCCTCGTGCATGTGATAGCCGGAGATCGAGATCGAGTTGAACTTCGGCATGCGCTTCGCCGTATAGGCGATGATGTCCGCCACGATCCGCATCGAGGGCGCCGGCGGATAGATGTAGGTGTTGCGGACCATGAACTCCTTGAGGATGTCGTTCTGGA
>CADEFF010000078.1 GCA_902826565.1 uncultured Rhodospirillaceae bacterium
CCCGATCACGCTTGCGTCATACCGTCTTACGCGCGTGCGCAAGATGATCACGCAATATCCGTGGTTATACGAGCGGAACGGCGCATTTTCGTGGCGGGAGATCGGTTCCGGCAATCGCTGAGGCGCCGCCTGCCGGCCCCGGTTTTCCGAGCCGGAAGAGGGCCCCCGGCGCCCTCCGGCCGGAAACGAATTGCCGAGGTTGTGCCACCTGATAGAATATCGCCATCCCGCATCGGCGGAAACCCAAGAAGACATTCCATACAGGTTCCGGCCCAATTCCGGCATGCCCATGCGGAGCTCGAGTGTGCAACAGGGAGAATCCCATGCGTAAGCTCACGATACCGCTGCTCGCCGCCGTCGCGGTGGCGTTCAGCGTCGCGACGGCGAAAGCCGACATCACCATTGCGGTGGCCGGTCCGATCACCGGCGACCTCGCGGAGTTCGGTGCGCAGATGAAGCGCGGCGCCGAGAAGGCCGTGGCCGACATCAACAAGGCGGGCGGTGTGCTCGGCGAACAGCTCGCGCTCGAGACGGGCGACGATCAGTGCGATCCCAAGCAGGCGGTGAACGTCGCGAACGACCTCGTCTCGAAGGGCGTCGTGTTCGTGGCCGGCCACTTCTGCTCCGGCTCCTCGATCCCGGCCTCGGCTGTCTATCAGGAAGAGGGCATCCTGCAGATCTCGCCGGCTTCGACCAACCCCGCCTTCACGGAAGACGCAGCCGCCAGCGGCTGGACGACGGTGTTCCGCACCTGCGGTCGCGACGACCAGCAGGGCGACTTCGCCGGCGCCTGGATCGCCGAGCATTTCAAGGGCAAGAACGTCGCCATCGTCGACGACAAGTCGGCCTACGGCAAGGGTCTTGCCGACCTCACCCGTGAATCGCTCCATGCGGCGGGCATGAACGAAGTGATGTCGGAAAGCATCACGGCGGGCGAGCAGGACTACACGGCGCTCGTCAGCAAGCTCAAGGACGCCAAGGTCGACGTGATCTATTTCGGCGGCTATCACCCGGAAGCGGCGCTCATCGTCAAGCAGGCGCGTGAACAGGGCCTGACGGCCAACCTGCTCTCGGGCGACTCGCTCAACACGCTCGAGTTCGCGACGCTCGCCGGCACTGCCGCCGACGGCGTGATGTTCACCAACGCGGCGGAAGCCCGCAACCTGCCGACCGCTGCCAAGGCGGTGGAAGAGTTCCGCGCCGAAGGCTTCGAGCCGGAAGGCTACACCCTCTCGACCTATGCGGCGATCCAGGTCTGGGCGCAGGCCGTTGCCAAGGCCGGCACCACCGACCCCGCGAAGGTCGCCGAGACGATCCGTAGCCAGAGCTGGGATACGGTGATCGGCAGTCTCGGCTTCGACGAGAAGGGCGACCTCACCGCGGCCACCTATGTGTGGTACGTGTTCAAGGACGGCAACTACTCGCAGATGTAGTTTCCGCGCTCCTTCGGGGGCCGCAGGATCGGCCCGGTGCGGGGAAGCTCGCACCGGGCCTTTCTTTTGAAACCGGGTCCGTCTTTCGAGAATCGGCGCAACAAACGGGTGGCGTTGTCGGGCCGAAGGCGCGAGGCTCGGTCGCAGGAAAATCCTCAGCGCATGACCGTCATCAACCGTACCATGGGCCCTCTCGAATGGGCCCTGCTGCTGACCCTCTCGGTGCTCTGGGGCGCCTCCTTCTTTTTCGGCCAGGTCGCGCTTGCGGAGCTGCGGCCTTTCACCGTCGCCTTGGCGCGGGTGGCACTTGCCGCGCTCCTGCTCAATCTCCTGGTCCGGCTCTCGGGCCTGCGGATGCCGCGAACTCTTGCGGAATGGCGGCGGCTTTTCGCCATGGGTGCGCTCAACAACGCCATCCCTTTCAGCCTGCTGCTCTGGGGCCAGACGCAGATCTCGAGTAGCCTCGCTTCGATCCTGAACGCGACGGCGCCGCTCTTCACCGTGCTGCTGGCCGACCGGCTGACGACCGACGAGAAGCTGACGCCGCTCCGCCTCATGGGCGTCGTGGCTGGGCTCGCCGGCGTCATCGTGATGATCGGCCCTTCGGCGATGCGGGATCTCGGCGGTCATCTGCTCGCCGAGCTCGTCACGCTCGGCGCCCCGATCGCCTATGCCTGCGCCAGCATCTATGGAAGGCGTTTCCGCAACGATCCGCCGCTTGTGACCGCGGCAGGGCAGGTGACCGCGAGCACGTTCCTGCTTCTGCCGGTCATGCTGGTCTTCGACCGGCCCTGGTCGCTTGCCATGCCTTCGGGCACCACCGTCGCAGCTCTCGTCGGGCTCGCCCTCTTCAGCACGGCGCTCGCCTATGTGATCTTCTTCCGGATCCTCGCGACCGCCGGCTCGACCAATCTCCAGCTCGTGACTTTCCTCATCCCGGTGAGCGCGCTCCTGTTCGGCATGGGGCTCCTGGGCGAGCGTCTCGCGCCCGAGCATTTCGCCGGTATGGCGCTGATCGGGCTCGGTCTCGCCTTCATCGACGGACGGTTATGGCGAAGGCTGCGCGGCCGATCGGTCGACCGCGAAGGCCACGGCTCCTGACGAACCTCAGGGTCCATCGGGAAGCGGGATGAATTCCGGATCGCCCGGCACCTCGACGCCGAAGCGATCGCGCTGCCAATCCCGCTTCGCCTGTTCGATGCGCTCTTTCCGGCTCGAAACGAAGTTCCACCAGATATGCCGCGGCCCGTCCATCGGCGCGCCGCCGACCAGCGCGAGCCGGACCGGCGTCCGGGCGGCGACCAGGACCCGATGGCCCGGCGCGAAAACCAGGAGCTGCGGCGGGCTGTAGGAAACGCCATCGATCTCCACATCGCCTTCGAGGAGATAGGCGGCGCGCTCCTCGTAGTCCGCGTCGAGCTCGAGGCGCGCGCCCGCATCGAGTGCGACATCGACAAAGAAGAGCGGCGAGAGCGTCGCGACCGGCGAAGCTTTTCCGAAAGCGCTGCCCGCGATCACGCGGGCGCGCAGCCCCGCATCCTCGATGCGGGGAAGCTCGGCCTGCCCGTGATGGACGAAGCCGGGCGCGGTCTCCTCCTTGTCCTGCGGGAGGGCCACCCAGAGCTGCAGCCCGTAGAGCTCATGCGGCTGGCGGCGGACCTCCCGATCGGTGCGCTCGGAATGGACGATGCCGCGACCCGCCGTCATCCAGTTCACATCGCCCGGATGGATCGGCTGGACGGACTCCAGGCTGTCGCGATGCAGGATCGATCCGCGGAAGAGATAGGTAACGGTGGCGAGCCCGATATGCGGATGCGGCCGCACGTCGATGCCTTTGCCGCCCTCGAAACGGACCGGTCCCATCTGGTCGAGGAACACGAAGGGGCCGACCATCCGCCGCTGGATCGAGGGCAGGACACGCCGGACCTCGAAGCCGCCGAGATCGCGCGTCCGGGGCACCACGACCGTGTCGACCGGGCCGGCGGGCGGGGCGGGGGGATCGTCGGGCGGCGGGGTCATGGGCATCTCCGGGGGCTGCGGGTTCTCAATCTCGTTAACCTTAGAGCGCCGCACTTCGTCAAGCAGCGGGCTTTCGTCGGGCCGGGGAATGCCGAGGCTTGGATAGCCTGGAGGCGGGCCTCCGAGCCGGGCGATGGCAATCCGGCCGATGGCCGTCCGGACGGCGGCATATTGGGCCTTCCGCGATCCCTTGTGGCGCCTTGGTTTGCCTTCGCCAGATGTGGTAAGTGATCCGTCCGCGCCTTCTCTCACATTCAGAGCCCCCGCCATGCCGGCCGAAACCATCGCCATCGCCGCCGATCACGCCGGTTTCGAGCTCAAGGAGAGCCTGAAGGCGGCGCTCGAAGCGCGCGGTTTGACGGCGCTCGATCTCGGCACGGCGAGCAAGGATTCCGTCGACTATCCGGATTTCGCCGATCGTCTTGCCGGCGCCTTGAAGGACGGTCGCGCCACGCGCGGCGTGCTCGTCTGCGGCACCGGCATCGGTATCGCCATCGCGGCGAACCGGCACCGGCATGTGCGCGCGGCGGTCTGCCACGATGCCACCAGCGCGCGGCTCAGCCGCCTCCACAACAACGCCAACGTGCTGGCGCTCGGTGCGCGGCTTGTCGGTCCCGAGGTGGCGAAGGATTGCCTCGAGATATTTCTCGCCACGGCTTTCGAAGGCGGGCGCCATGAGCGGCGCGTCGCCAAAATGTCCTGACGATCCACAAGAAGAAAAAGGGCCACGACGATGTCTCCCGCCGACGACACCGGCCAGATTCCCGGGTTTTTCACCACGTCGCTCGCCGAGCGCGATCCCGACCTCTACCGCGCCATCGGCCAGGAGCTGTCGCGCCAACAGGACCAGATCGAGCTGATCGCCTCGGAAAACATCGTCTCGGCCGCCGTGCTCGAGGCGCAGGGCACGGTGCTGACGAACAAATATGCCGAGGGCTATCCGGGCAGGCGGTATTACGGCGGTTGCGAGTTCGTCGACGTCGCCGAGAGCCTCGCCATCGAGCGGGCGAGGAAGCTGTTCGGTTGCGCCTTCGCCAACGTGCAGCCTCATTCCGGCGCCCAGGCGAACCAGGCGGTGTTCTTCGCGCTGCTGCAGCCGGGCGACACCTTCATGGGCCTCAACCTTGCCGCGGGCGGGCATCTTACCCACGGCTCGCCGGTCAACCAGTCCGGCAAGTGGTTCAAGGTCGCGCCCTATACGGTGCGGCAGAGCGACCAGCGCATCGACATGGACGAGGTCGAGAAGCTCGCCCGCGAAGCGCGGCCGAAGCTGATCCTCGCCGGCGGCTCCGCCTATCCGCGCTTCTGGGATTTCGAGCGGTTCCGCAAGATCGCCGATTCCATCGGCGCCTATTTCATGGTGGATATGGCGCATTTCGCGGGGCTGGTCGCCGGCGGCGCTCATCCGAGCCCGCTGCCGCACGCCCATATCGTCACCACCACCACGCACAAGACGCTGCGCGGCCCGCGCGGCGGCATGATCCTTTCGAACGACGAGGATATCGGGAAGAAGATCAATTCGGCCGTCTTCCCGGGCCTGCAGGGCGGCCCGCTCATGCATGTGATCGCCGCCAAGGCGGTTTGCTTCGGCGAGGCGCTGCGGCCCGAGTTCAAGCAGTACGCGAAGTCGGTGGTCGAGAATGCCAAGGCGCTCGCCGCGACGCTGGTCAACGAAGGTCTCGCCATCACCACCGGCGGCACCGACAACCACATGATGCTGGTCGATCTCCGGCCGAAGAAGCTCACCGGCAAGGCGGCGGAGTCGAGCCTCGAGCATGCCGGCATGACCTGCAACAAGAACGGCATCCCGTACGATACGGAGAAGCCGGCGATTACCTCCGGCGTGCGGCTCGGCTCGCCGGCGGCGACGACGCGCGGCTTCGGCACGGCCGAGTTCCGCACGGTCGGCAAGATGATCGGACGGGTCCTGGATGGCCTCGTCGCCAATCCGAACGACAACGGCAAGATCGAGCGGGCGGTGCGGGAAGAGGTGCAGGACCTCTGCCGGCGCTTCCCGGTCTATCCCGGCCGGCGCTGACCGATGTGACGGCTCTGGAGCCGGAAGGGGAAAACCATGCGCTGTCCGTTCTGCGGAACCGAGGATACCCAGGTAAAGGACTCCCGGCCCACCGAGGACAACTCGGCGATTCGCCGCCGCCGCCAATGTCCGAATTGCGGTGCGCGCTTCACCACCTTCGAACGCGTGCAGCTTCGCGAGCTTACGGTGGTGAAGACGACGGGGCAGCGCGAGCCCTTCGATCGCGACAAGCTGATGCGCTCCATGTCGCTCGCGCTCCGCAAGCGGCCGGTCGATCCCGAGCGGATCGAGCGGGTGGTGAACTCCATCGTGCGCCGCCTCGAAAGCTCGGGCGAGAGCGACATTCCGACCAAGGTGATCGGCGAGATGGCGATGGAAGCGCTTCGCAGCCTCGATCAGGTCGCCTTCGTACGCTTCGCGTCGGTCTATCGCAATTTCCGCGAGGCGAAGGATTTCGAGGAATTCGTCGGCCGGCTCGGCGAGGCCGAGTAGCCACCCGCCCCGCGCGGCGGCCGGGATCTTCGCGCGACCGCGAGGCTGAAAGGCCGATGGCGTGACAGCGAACCGTTCGCCCGAAGATATCGCGCATATGCGCGCAGCGCTCGGCCTCGCCGCGCGCGGGCTCGGCCGGGTCTGGCCGAACCCGGCGGTGGGCTGCGTGATCGTGGCCGGCGGGGAGGTGGCGGGCCGCGGCTGGACGCAGGCCGGCGGCCGTCCCCACGCCGAGACGGAGGCCCTGGCGCGCGCCGGTGCGGCGGCGCGGGGCGCCACCGCCTATGTGACGCTCGAGCCCTGCGCGCATCACGGCAAGACGCCGCCCTGCACCGAGGCCCTGATCGCGGCGGGCGTCGCGCGCGCGGTCGTCGCCGTGCGGGATCCCGATCCGCGCGTCTCCGGCAGCGGCATCGCACGGTTGAAGGCGGCCGGCATCGCGGTCGAGCAGGGGCTGCTGGAGAAGGAGGCGGCCGAGCTCAATGCCGGGTTCTTCTCCCGCATCGAGAAGGGCCGACCGCTGGTCGCGCTGAAGCTCGCCACCACCCTCGACGGCCGGATCGCGACGGCGGCCGGCGAGAGCCGCTGGATCACCGGACCTGCGGCGCGGGCGCAGACCCATCGCCTGCGGGCGCAGCATGACGCGCTGCTGGTCGGCGCCGCGACCGTCATCGCCGACGATCCCGATCTCACCTGCCGCCTGCCGGGCCTCGAGGGCCGTTCGCCCGTGCGGGTCGTGATCGAGGGCTCGCAGGCCATCCCGCAAGGCGCAAAGCTCGTGGCGACCGCCAAATCCCGTCCGACCTGGCTGCTGCGGGCGGTCGGCAGGAAAGACTCTCCGGGCCCGGCGGGCGTCGAGACGATCGAGATCGAGCCCGGGCCGGGCGGCAGGCCGGCCATCGCCGCCGCTCTCGAGGTGCTCGGCCGGCGCGGCATCACGCGGCTGCTGGTCGAAGGGGGCGGGCGGCTCTCCGCCACGCTGCTCGATGCGGGCCTCGTGGATCGTCTCTACTGGTTCCATGCGCCAGGCGTCATGGGGGAGGCCGGCATACCGGCCGTCGAGAAGCTCGCTGCCGGCACGCTGACGGCGATGCCGCGTTTCGAACGGACAGGGTTGCAGCCGTTCGGCGACGACATCATGGAAACCTACCGGCGTCGCGACTAAGTTCTCCTCCATGTTCACCGGTATCGTCACCGACCTCGGAAAAGTGCGCTCGATCGAGCGCGGCAAGGGGGCGCGCTTCGCCTTCGAGACGCGCTACGACACGGGCGCGATCGTCCTGGGCGCGTCGATCGCCTGCGGCGGCGCCTGCCTTTCCGTCGTCGCGAAAGGGCCGGGCTGGTTCGCCGCGGATGTTTCCGACGAGACGCTCGGCTGCACTACGCTCGGCGACTGGGTCGTCGGCTCGCCGGTCAATCTCGAGCGCCCGTTGAAGCTCGGCGACGAGCTCGGCGGCCATATGGTTTCCGGTCATGTCGACGGGGTGGCGCGCCTCATCGCGCAGCGTCCCGAAGGCGAGAGCCTCCGCCTGTCGCTCGAGGCGCCGGCCGTGCTCGCGCGTTTCATCGCCCCCAAGGGCTCCGTCGCGCTCGACGGCGTGTCCCTGACCGTGAACGAGGTCGAGGGCGCCCGGTTCGGCGTCAATCTCATCCCGATCACCCTCCGGGAAACCAGCCTCGGCCGGCTCGCGGCCGGTCAGCGGCTCAATCTGGAAATCGACCTCGTGGCGCGCTACCTTGCCCGCCTTACCGGCAAGGATCCCGCATGAACAAGCCGCAGGCCGAACCCTGGCGTGCCACTTTCTCGGAGCTCGTCTCGCCGACCGAGGCGATCATCGAGGAAGCGCGCAACGGCCGCATGTTCATCCTGGTCGATGACGAGGGGCGCGAGAACGAGGGCGACCTCGTCATTCCGGCCCAGATGGCGACGCCCGAGGCGATCAACTTCATGGCGATGCACGGTCGCGGCCTGATCTGTCTCGCCATGACGCGCGAGCGGATCGCCGAGCTCGGCCTGCCGCTCATGTCGCCCAACAACGAATCCCGCCATTACACCGCCTTCACCGTCTCGATCGAGGCGCGGGAAGGGGTGACCACCGGCATCTCGGCACCCGACCGCGCACGCACCATCGCCACCGCCATCGACCCGACCAAGGGCCGCGGCGACATCGTCTCGCCCGGCCATGTCTTCCCGTTGGTGGCCCGCGACGGCGGGGTCCTGGTGCGGACCGGCCATACCGAGGCGGCGGTCGATATCGCGCGGCTCTCGGGCCTGAACCCGTCCGGCGTCATCTGCGAGATCATGAACGACGACGGCACCATGGCGCGCCGCGACGATCTCATCGCCTTCGCGCAGCGTCACGCCCTCAAGATCGGCACCATCGCGGATCTGATCGCCTATCGTCGTCGGCATGACCGCATCGTCGAGCGGGCGGCGGAGGGCTCGCTCGCGAGCCGCCATGGCGGCGAGTTCCGCATGATCGTCTATGTGAACCGCGTGGCCTATGCCGAGCATATCGCGCTGGTGAAGGGCGATATCGCGGCCCCCGGCCCCGTGCCGGTCCGCATGCATGCCTTGAGCGTGCTCGAGGACGTGCTTGGCGACACCTCGGGCGGCCGCGGCGGCGAGCTCCAGGCGGCGATGCGGATGATCGATGCGCACGGGCGCGGCGTGGTGGTGCTGATCCGCGAGCCGCTGCCGACCAGTCTCAGCGACCGGGTGCGGGCGCGCCTGTCGCAGTCGGGACACGGCTCGCAGCTTCGCGACTACGGCATCGGCGCGCAAATCCTGCTCGATCTCGGCGTACATGAGATGATCCTCATCTCCAACACCAAGCGCACCATCGTCGGCCTCGAAGGCTACGGTCTGTCCGTCGTCGATCAATGGGCGATCCCGCCCGACCAGCACTGATCCGGAACAGCCGATGGTTATCATGGCGGACCGCCCCCACATCCTGATCGTCGAGGCGCGGTTCTACCCCGACATTGCCGACGAGATGCTGCGCGGCGCGATCGGCGCGGTCGAGGCCGCGGGCGGATCGCACGAGACGCTCTCGGTGCCCGGCGCCTTCGAGATCCCGGCCGCGATCCGTCTCGCGGCGGAAGCGGGCCAGCGCGGCAAGCTGCTGCGGCCCTTCGAGGGCTTCGTGGCGCTCGGCTGCGTGATCCGGGGCGAGACGACGCACTACGATTATGTGTGCGGCGAGAGCGCGCGCGGCTTGCAGCAGCTCGCGCTGGAGCAGGGCCTCGCGATCGGCTACGGCATCCTCACGGTCGAAAACGGCGAGCAGGCCTGGGCGCGCGCGAAGCTCGACCGCAAGAACAAGGGCGGCGATGCGGCCGAAGCCTGCCTCGCCATGATCGGCGTCAAGCGACGCTTCGGCCTGCCCGGAATCGTCGGGCGGGGCGCATGAGCGAGCCCATTCCCGCGACCGATCCGCGACGCGCGGCGCGTCTCGCGGCGGTGCAGGCGCTCTATCAGATCGCCCTCACCGGCGCGACGCCGGAAGCCGCCATCACCGAGTTCACGGGCCATCGTCTGTCGAAGCCGCTGGAGGTCGGCGGCACGCTCGGCGGCGACCCGCAGCTCTTCGCGGACCTGGTGCGCGGCGCGGCGGAGAAGCGGCCCGAGCTCGACCGGATGATCTCGGCCGTGCTGACCAACGACTGGACGGTCGAGCGGCTCGAGGCGGTGCTGCTCGCGGTGCTGCGGGTCGGCGCCTACGAGCTCTCCGCGCGGCCCGATCTGCCTGCCAGGGTCGCCATCAGCGAGTATGTGGCGATCGCCGGCGCCTTCCTCGGGGATCGGGAGACCGGCCTCGTGAACGGGCTGCTGGATCGCATGGCGCGAAGCCTGCGGCCGGAAGCCTTCGAGCCGGGAGGCCGCCATGGCGGAGGCAAAGCTTCCGGGTGAGTTCGAGCTGATTGCGCGATATTTCCGCCCGCTCGCGGCGGCGAGCCCGGCGGCGCTGGCGCTCGGCGACGATGCGGCGCTGATCCCCGCCGAAGCCGACACGGAGATCGTCGCGACCGCGGACGCGCTGGTGGCCGGCGTCCATTTCCTCCCCGAGGATCCGCCCGACCTCATTGCTCGCAAGATGCTGCGGGTAAATCTGTCCGATCTGGCAGGGATGGGCGCGCGGCCGCTCGGTTATCTCATGACCTTGGCGCTACCGGGCGAGGTGACAGAGGACTGGCTCCGTCGCTTTGCCGAAGGCCTCGCCCAGGACCAGAAAGAGTTCGGCATCGGGCTGCTCGGCGGCGACACCACACGCACGCCCGGTCGGACGACGCTTTCCGTCACGGCCCTGGGGCAGGTCCGTGCCGGCACGGCGCTGCGCCGCAAGGGAGCGCGCATCGGCGATGCGATCTGGGTCAGCGGCACGCTCGGCGACGCCGCCCTGGCGCTGCGCCAGCTCAAGGGCGAGGTTGCGGTCGCCGATGCGGCGGCGGTTCGGTTCCTGATCGAGCGCTATCGGCTGCCGCAGCCGCGGCTTCTACTCGGCCAGGCGCTGGTCGAAGCCCGCCTCGCCACGGCCGGGCTCGACATCTCCGACGGGCTCGTCGCCGATCTCGGCCATCTCTGTGCGCAGTCCGGTGTCGCCGCCCTTGTCGAGGCACAGCGCTTGCCGCTGAGCGCCCCCGTCCATACCCTGCTCGATCTCGACCCGGCCCTGATCGGGACGATTCTCGGCGGCGGCGACGATTACGAGCTGGTCTTCACCGCCGATCCCGCGGCGAGCGAGGCGATCGATGCGCTCGCCCGCGGGCTCAGGCTCGCCATCGCGCGGATCGGCTGCATCGAAGCCGGGACGGGAGTGCGGGTGCGCGATGCCGCCGGCTGCGAGATCGCGGTCGAACGCGGCGGCTATCGGCATTTCTGAAAACGCCCGCGGCGCCTACTTGGTCGGGAGCCCCATATCCTCCGGATCGATGCCCGGGACCGAGGTGATTCCGGCCCGCGCCTTCCAGTCATGCGGATAGGCGGCATAGAAGATGACGCAGCTATCGTCTGCATCGTAGGCGATATGGTTGTTCTTCGGCACGAAGAGCACGTCACCCGGCTCGCAAACGTAGGATTCGCCGTTGCAGGTCAGGCGGAAGGTGCCTTTCATGCAGTAGATGATCTCATCGCAGGTGAGATCCCACGGCACCGAGACCTTGTTGAGGAAGTTGAGGCCGCCGCACATGGTGTCGCTGATCTTGGAAGTGACGAACGGCTTGATATAGGTCTTGCCTTCCGGAAGGTTGTTCAGGCGGTGTTCGATGTCCTTGAACTTGAAGAGGCTCGGCTTCGCCATCGGTCTTGCTCCCTTGTTGCGACGCGGCCGACGACGCCGGCGCGACGATCGAGTCCGGAGCCGACCCTATCAGCCGCGGCAACCCGCCACTACGCCCAGGCACGCGGGGCGATTGGCAAGCCATGCATGACTGTTGCGGATTTCGCAGCCGGTAGGGGCGGCCGGACCGGGCGCGATCGGGTTCCCCGGACCCCGGGGATTCTCGGGCTGTTAAGGCCGCGTTAATCCAATCTTCAGCGCCGCGGCGGAAGCTGTGGGTTGCGATGAAAAAGCTGATCCTCATCCTGGTCCCGATCCTGCTCCTGGCCGGCGGCGGCGGCGGCGCGTGGTGGTTCTTGTTCCGCCCGGCGCCGGAAGCCGAGACGGTCGAAGCGACGAATCTTCCGGTGTTCTATGCGATGCCGGCCTTTACGGTCTCGATCGTGCGGGACCGCCGCAGCTACGGGATGATCACGGTCGAGCTCGCGCTCGAGCTTCGGGACGATGCCACGCGTATGATCGCGGACGAGCGTTCGATCCGGCTCGCCGACCGGATCTATGTCGCGCTCTACGATCTGCTCGGCCGGCGCATCATGGCCGAACGGAATTTCGACCTCGATCTCATCAAGGGCCGGTTGATGGCCGCGGCCGCCAGCGTGCTGGGCGAGGGGAGCGTGACCGGCCTCATGTATCAGTCCGTCGAAAACCGTTTCATCGACGCGCCGGCCAGCTAGGGCCTCCTGCTGCCGCCGGCGCTCAGTCCCGTCGCCGCGCGATGGTGACGATCCGCGGGGCGTCGTCGCTCGCCGGCGAGCGATCGAAATCGCCATACTGCGCCTCGATCGCAAACCCGGCGTCGCGCAGCAGCGCGACCACATGATGCCGGTCGGTGTAGCGGATCCTGATGCGGGTCCGGCGCACCGGATCGCCCGTGCCGGCGGTGCGGCGGAAGACGTGGCAGTCGAGCACCGCCGCGGCTGGATCGTAGATCTCGATCAGGCTCACATCGATCCTGCGGCCGGCAGGGTCCGTATAGCTGTGCCAGTAGGTTTCGGCTTCGTAGCCGGCGAGGTCCGCCGGACGCGGGTTGCGCGTCTCGAAGGCGAAGCGCCCGCCCGGCGCGAGATGCCGATGGACCTGCCGCGCCAGCGCCTGCTGGTCGGCGTCGGCGAGATAGGCCTGGAAGGCGTTGCCGGACATGAGGGCAAGCGCGAACCGGTCCTTCAGCGCGAAGCTCCGGCAGTCGGCCTCCACCCAGCGCAACGGCGCCGTACCCGACTTGCGGCGCGCATGGGCCAGCATCGGCGCGGCGAGATCGACGCCGGTCACGGCAAAGCCCCGTTTCGCGAGCGGGATGGCGATCCGTCCGGTGCCGCAGGCGAGATCGAGAATCGGCCCGCCGGTGCGCTCGGCGAGCGCCTCGTAGAACGGCCCTTCGGGCTCGTATTCGCCGAACTCGCAATCATATTCTTCCGGCGACTGGAACTCGGAAAGGTTGTCGTCGGGGGTTGCGGCGACGGTCATGTCTGCTCTGCGCGTCCGTGGCTTGTCACCGATCGGGGTCTCGCCCATCCTGCCGGCTCATGACTCCAGGCACAACCCGGCGCAACGTCTTCGTCCTCGCGGTCTGCCAGGCGTTGAACGCCACGGCCCTGACCCTGATGGTCGCCTCCTCGGCGCTCACCGGGCAGATGCTCGCCGGCGACGAGTCGCTCGCGACCCTGCCGATCGGGCTGCAGTTCCTCACCGCGCTGCTCACCACATTTCCGGTCTCGCTCCTGATGCGGCGCCATGGCCGGCGCTGGGGCTTCACCCTCGGCGCAGTCGCCGGTGTCGCCGGCGGCTTCGTCATGATGCAGGCGGTGTTCGCCGGCAGCTTCTTCGGCTTCTGCATCGGCAACGCCATCATCGGCATCGCGCAGGCGACCGCGCAGTTCTACCGCTTTGCCGCCGCGGACGCGGCCGACGAGCGGTTCCGCGGCAAGGCGATCTCGCTGGTGCTGGCGGGCGGGGTGGTGGCGGCGATCGTCGGGCCGGAGCTCGCCAAATGGTCGCGCCTCGCCTTCACCGAAGCGGAGTTCGCCGGCTGCTTCGCCGTCGTGATGGGGCTCGGCATCGCCACCATGCTGATCGTGCAGCTCGTGCGCATCCCGCGCCCGACCGCGGCCGAGCAGAGCGAGAAGGGCAGGGCGTGGGGCGAGCTTCTGCGCCAGCCGACGTTGGTGGTCGCGGTCGCGGCCGGCATGATCGGCTACGGCACCATGACGCTGGTAATGACCTCGACGCCGCTCGCCATGGTCCATCACCATCACGATTTCGACGATGCGGCCTTCGTCATCCAGTGGCATGTGCTGGGGATGTTCGTGCCCTCCTTCTTCACCGGCAGCCTGATCCAGCGCTTCGGCGTGCTGAACGTCGTCCTTGCCGGCATGGTCCTGCTGGCCGTCTGCGTCGGGATCAACCTGACCGGCACCGAGATCATGCAATTCTGGTCGGCGCTGCTGCTGCTCGGGGTCGGCTGGAACTTCGCCTTCATCGGCGCCTCGACCCTGCTGACCGAGACCTACAGGCCGGCGGAGCGCGCCCGGGTCCAGGCTTTTAACGATTTCATGGTCGGGATCGCGATCGCTGGCGCGTCCTTCTGCTCGGGCTGGCTGCATGGTCGTTTCGGCTGGGAGGCGGTCAATCTGGGCGTTGTCGCTCCGCTCGTCGCCGTGATCGTCGCGCTGCTCTGGCTGCGGGGCCGACGCGCCGCGGAAGCGCTGGTCCGCCCGGCCGTCTAAGCCGGGTTTCCGGGCCCGCCGGGCGCCGCGAAACCGTTGCCTTGCCGTAGCGAATCCCTTAAGGTCCGGCCGCATTTTTGCCGCCCGACGCCATGGCCGGGCGCGCCGCCCGACGCCGCATGGGGCCTCGCCGGGCGGCTTTTTCGAAAAGAGAGTGGGAAGGTTCGAGAATGTCTATGCAAGCCTGGATCGTGATCGTCTGCGGCGTCTTGGCGCTGCTCTACGGCGCCTATGCCGCGCGCTCGGTTCTGGCGGCCGCGACCGGCACCGACCGGATGCGCGAGATCGCCGCGGCCGTGCAGGAAGGCGCCCGCGCCTATTTGAACCGGCAATATTTGACCATCGGCCTCGTCGGCATCGTGGTCGGCGTCATTCTGGGCTTCGCCCTCGGGCTTCCCGTCGCTATCGGCTACGCGATCGGCGCGATCCTTTCGGGCGCCGCCGGCTATATCGGCATGAACGTGTCGGTGCGCGCCAATGTGCGCACCGCCGAAGCGGCGCGGCAGGGCCTCAAGCCGGCGCTCGCGATCGCCTTCAAGTCGGGCGCCATTACCGGCATGCTGGTGGTGGGCCTCGGCCTGCTCGGTGTCGCCGGCTATTATTTCGTGCTGCTCGACATGGGCCTCGAGCAGCGCAAGATCCTGGAGGCGCTGGTCGCGCTTTCCTTCGGCGCGTCGCTGATCTCGATCTTCGCCCGTCTCGGCGGCGGCATCTTCACCAAGGGCGCCGACGTCGGCGCCGACCTCGTCGGCAAGATCGAAGCCGGCATCCCCGAGGACGATCCGCGCAACCCGGCCGTGATCGCCGACAATGTCGGCGACAATGTCGGCGACTGCGCCGGCATGGCCGCCGATCTCTTCGAGACCT
>CADEFF010000079.1 GCA_902826565.1 uncultured Rhodospirillaceae bacterium
GAATGATTTCCGAATTGCCGGTGCCCTTGAACTCTTCGAAGATCACTTCGTCCATCCGGCTGCCGGTATCGATGAGCGCGGTCGCGATGATGGTCATCGAGCCGCCCTCCTCGATGTTGCGCGCGGCGCCGAAGAAGCGCTTCGGCCGCTGCAGCGCATTCGCATCCACGCCGCCGGTCAGCACCTTGCCCGACGAGGGCACGACGGTGTTGTAGGCGCGCGCGAGGCGGGTGATCGAATCGAGCAGGATCACCACGTCGCGCTTGTGCTCGACGAGGCGCTTCGCCTTCTCGAGCACCATCTCGGCGACCTGCACATGTCGCTGCGCCGGCTCGTCGAAGGTGGAGCTGATGACCTCGCCCTTCACCGAGCGCGCCATGTCGGTCACTTCCTCGGGCCGCTCGTCGATCAGCAGCACGATGAGATAGCTCTCGGGATGGTTCGCCGAGATCGCGTGCGCGATGTTCTGCAGCATCACGGTCTTGCCGGTGCGCGGCGGCGCGACGATGAGGGCGCGCTGGCCTTTGCCGAGCGGCGAGATGAGGTCGATGATGCGGGTGGTGAGGTCGAGCTGGCCCATCGAGCGGCTCGCGACATCGACCTTCTTCGAGGAGAGCGTGCCGCGGGTCGGGCCGTCCTCGCTGGCCGCCTTCCTGGTCGGCGGCGGCGGCGGGGGTGCCGCCGCCAGCTCCATTTCCAGCACGAAGCGCTCGTCCGGATAGAGCGGCGTCAGGTTGTCGAAATTGATCCGGTGCCGGACCTTGTCCGGATGGTCGAAATTGATGCTGTTGACCTTGAGCAGCGCGAAATAGCGCTCGCCTTCCTTGGGCGCCCGGATCTGCCCCTCGACCGTGTCGCCGGTCCTGAGGCCGAAGCGGCGCACCTGGCTCGGGCTGACATAGATGTCGTCCGGACCGGGGAGATAGTTCGCCTCGGGCGACCGGAGAAAGCCGAACCCGTCCTGCAGGATCTCGAGCACGCCATCGCCGAAGATCGGCGTGTCGTTCACCGCGAGCTGTTTCAGGATCGCGAACATCATGTCCTGCCGGCGCAGGTTGCTCGCGTTTTCGATCTGCAGCTCCTCGGCATAGGCGAGAAGCTCGGGCGGGGTTTTTTTCTTGAGTTCCTGGAGATTCATGGTGCGACCGTCGCTGGTGCAGGCGGGGGTAGACTGGCGCGGAACCGGCTCGGGAGGGGGGTTTCGGCTGTGCCGTCAGACAGGGTCACCCCGTCCAAGGCTTGCCGCGTTCCGCTGGGATCAGAAGAAGTCGGGGGCTCGAAAGAGCGCTGGCCACCGATTGTGGATCGCTAGAGCATTAGCCAAGCGGGCTTCGGAAGTCAAATGAAGTTTGCCGCCCCAAGCCGCTCAAAACGGCCGCAGCACGGCGAGAAGCACGATCCCGATCAGCAGCAGGGTCGGGATCTCGTTGGCGATCCGGTAGAAGCGCGGGCTGTGCCGGTTGGCGTCCGCCGCGAACTGACGGCGCCAGCGCGCGAAGGCCGCGTGGCAAAGCTGCATCAGCAGCAGCAGGGCGAGCTTGGCGTGGAACCAGCCCTCGCCCCAATGCTGCCCGAAGGTCGCCAGCGCGAGCCCCAGGAGCCAGGCCGCGATCATGGCCGGGTTGAGGATGAGCCGGAGCAGCCGCCGTTCCATCGTCTTGAAGGTCTCGGAAAGTTCCGAACCCGACGTCGCGGCCGCGTGATAGACGAAGAGCCGCGGCAGATAGAGCATGCCCGCCATCCAGGCGATCACCGCGACGATGTGAAAGGCGAGCAGCCAGGGCTGCCAGTCGGCGAAGCTCACGGCGATGCGCCTCCCTTGCCCAGCGCCGCCCGCAGGAGCGCGCCCAGCCCGGCGATGAATTCGGGCGCCGTCCCGACGGCCGGCACGCGGCAATAGGCCGGCGCGCCTTCGCGCTCGGCGAGCTCGCGATACTCGATGTCGAGCTCGACGAGCGTTTCGGAATGCTCGGACACGAAGGCGATCGGCACCAGCACGATCGGCCGCCCCGCCCTCGCCGCAGATCGCACCTCCTCGTCGGTATAGGGCCGGATCCATTCGAGCGGCCCGACCCGGCTCTGGAAGCAGAGCGTGAAATCCGCCGGATCGAGCCCGAGTCGCGTCGCGATCGCCGTCACCGTCGCCAGCGCCTCCGCCGCATAGGGGTCGCCCGCCTCGACGATCTTCTTCGGCAGCCCATGGGCCGAGAAGAGGATGCGAGGCCGCCCCGCCTTTCCCGCCGCGGCGAGCGCCGTTTCGGTCAGGCGCGCCATGGCGGCGATGAAGCCGGGCTCGGTCGGGTAGCGTTCGATGCGAAGGGTCGGCGCCGCAAGGCCGCATTTCGCCGCGGCGCGATCCCAGTCGGCGAAGGAGGAGGCCGTGGTCGTGGTCGAGAATTGCGGATAGAGCGGCAGGAGGACGACGCGGCCCGGCGCGAAACGCTTCACCTCGGCCGCCGTCGCGTCGGCAAAGGGATGCCAGTAGCGCATCGCGACGAAGCAGCGGAGCTCGCCGAGATCGGCGAGCTCCGCCTCGAGCGCACGGGCCTGGGCTTGCGTATTGGGCAGGAGCGGCGAGCCGCCGCCGAGCCGCTCATAGACGGCGCCGGCGACCGGCGCCCGGCGGCGGGCGATGAGCCGGGCGAGCAGCGGCCGGATAAATCCGGGCACCCGGAGGATCGCCGGATCGGCGAAGAGATTGCGCAGGAAAGGCTCGACCGCGGCGGGCCCGTCCGGCGCGCCGAGGCTGAACAGCACGATGGCGGTGCGGCCCGGCGGGGCCGGCGACGCGAGGCCGTCGCTCACGGTCGCGCGCTCCGCACCTGCGCGATCAGCGCTTCGACATGGTCGATCGGCGTCTCGGGGAGAATGCCGTGCCCCAGATTGAAGACGAAGGGGCCGTCGCCGAAATCCGCGAGGATTCCGCGCACGGCCCGGGTCAGCGCCGGCCCGCCCGTCACCAGGACGGCCGGATCGAGATTGCCCTGCAGCGCGACCCTCGGCCGAAGGACGCGCTTCGCCCAGCCCCGATCGAGGCCGCTGTCGAGCGAAAGCGCCGCCACGCCGGGGAGCGCGGCATAATCGGCATAAAGCGCGCCCGCAAGCCGCGGGAAGAGGATGATCGGCACCGCCGGGTGGCGCGCCTGCAGGCGGCGGACGATCGCCGCCGTCGGCTCCAGGCACCAGCGCCGCCGCAGCGGTTCCTCGAGCGCGCCCGCCCAGCTGTCGAAGATCTGCAGCGCCTCCGCGCCGGCCTCGACCTGGTCCGAAAGATGCCGCGCGGTCGCCTCCACCAGCATCTCGATCAGCCGGGCGAAACCCGCCGGTTCCGCCGCCATCCAGCGGTGCGATTGCGCGTAGTCGCGACTGCTGCCGCCCTCGATCATGTAGCTCGCCACCGTCCAGGGTGCGCCGGCAAAGCCGATCAGGCTCGTCGCTGCCGGCAGCCGCCCCCGCAGCAGCCGCAACGCCGCATAAACCGGCGAAAGCCGATCCTCCAGGCCTTCGAGCGACAGCCGGGCGAGATCCGGCGGACCCTTCAGCGCCTCCAGGACCGGACCCTGCCCTTCCTCGAACCGGACCCGCTGGCCGAGCCCATGGGGGATCATCAGGATGTCGGAGAAGAGGATCGCCGCATCGAATCCGAAGCGACGGATCGGCTGCATCGTGACTTCGGCGGCGCTCTCCGGATCGAGGCAGAGATCCATGAAGCTGCCCGTCTCGGCGCGCAGCGCGCGGTATTCCGGCAAATAGCGCCCGGCCTGGCGCATCAGCCAGATCGGCGGCGGCGCCATCACTTCGCCACGAAGCGCTGCCAGAAGCGGTTTCGTTTCGAGCCGCGATCGGGTTCCGCTGTCGGAAGCGCGCGTCATGGCTACTTCCTACTATATTTCTTAAAGCTTTAGGGAAGTGGTGGTAGTGGATGGCTGTGCATTCCGGGGATTGGCGAGGATGCACAGACGAGGATGCCTGATGACCCGCGACATCGAAGATCGGTCGGCGCATGGAATGGAATCGGGCACGCTTTGTACGCGAGCCGGGAATCCCGCGCCGCTCGTCATGGCTGTGAGAGTCGCGCATAACTCCGCAGCCCCGTCGATTTTCCCCGCTATCATCGTTGCGGCATCCGGCCGCGATTGGGCCGCCGGATGATGTGCGTCATGCGACCCTCATCGTAGATCGAATCCGGACGTCTCTCGCAAAGGCCCGCTTATCCCCGTTCCCGCTTCTTACCCACAAGGCACCCGATGGCCGCGAACGGCAACTCCTTCCACCTCCATCTCGTCTCCGACGCGACCGGCGAGACGATCAACAGCGTCGCGCGCGCATGCCTCGCGCAGTTCGAGGACGATGTGGAGCCGATCGAGCATCACTGGAGCCTGATCCGCACCGGCCGGCAGATGGCCAAGGTGCTGGACGGCATAAGGGACACGCCGGGCCTCGTGCTGTTCACGCTGGTGAACGAGGAGCTCAGGATCGCGCTGCAGGAAGGCTGCCGCAAGCTGCAGGTCACCTGCATCCCGGTGCTGGACCCCGTCATCGGCGCGCTCGCGGCGTTTCTCGGACGCCAGAGCCGCGGCCTGCCGGGACGCCAGCACGAGCTCGACGCGGAATATTTCGCCCGCATCGACGCGATGAGCTTCGCGCTCGCCCATGACGACGGGCAGTCGAGCTGGGACTATAACGACGCCGACGTGATCCTGGTGGGCGTCAGCCGCACCTCGAAGACGCCGACCTGCATCTATCTCGCCAATCGCGGCATCAAGGCCGCGAACGTGCCGATCGTGCCCGACTGCCCGGTGCCGCCGGAGCTGATGACGGCCAAGCGGGCGCTTGTCGTCGGCCTGACCAAGGATCCGAACCAGCTCGTCCAGGTGCGGCGCCATCGCCTGCGGCTGCTCTCCCAGGACGAAGAGACCGATTACGTCGATCCGGAGCGGGTGAAGAAGGAGGTGTTGCAGGCGCGCCGGCTCTGCGGCGAGCATGGCTGGCCGATCATCGACGTGTCTCGCCGCTCGATCGAGGAGACCGCCGCCACCATCCTGCAGATGCTGAGCGAGCATCGGAACGGCGACAGCATCAGTGCCGGCGACTGACGCCGCGCCGGGGATCGTTCTCGCCTCCGCCAGCGCCGCGCGGGCCGCGATGCTGCGGGCGGCGGGCGTGGCGGTCGAGATCGATCCCGCGCGCATCGACGAGAGCGAGGTCAAGCGCTCGCTCGGCGCCGAGAACGCGACGACCGCCGCCATCGCCGAAACCCTCGCCGAGCTCAAGGCCGTCGCCGTCTCGCGCCGCCATCCCGGCCGGCTCGTGCTGGGCGCCGACCAGATGCTGGATTGCGAGGGCATGCGCTTCGACAAGCCCGCCGACCGCGCGGCCGCGCGCGATCAGCTCCTGCGGCTCGGCGGGCGTCGTCATGAGCTGGTGTCGGCCGCCGTGGCGGTGCGGGATGGCGAGCGGCTCTGGCACCATGTCGACCACGCACGCCTCACCATGCGGTCCTTGAGCGCGGAATTCGTCGATGCCTATCTCGACCGCGCGGGCGAGGCGGCGCTGCAATCGGTCGGCGCCTATCAGCTCGCGGGGCTGGGGGCGCAGCTTTTCCGGAAGATCGAGGGCGACTATTCCACCATCCTCGGCCTGCCGCTGCTGCCCCTCTTGGAATTCCTGCGCGGCCATGGTGTTGTGCCGCGATGAGCGGACGCGGCCCCCAGCCTCGATTCCTGACCGGGAAAACCCGGCTCGCGGGGGTGATCGGCTGGCCGGTCGCGCATTCGCGCTCGCCGCGGCTCCATGGCTACTGGCTCGCCGAGCGGGGCATCGACGGCGCCTATCTGCCGCTGCCGGTGCCGCCGGACTCGATCGCCGCGGTGCTGCGCGCTTTGCCGCTGGCCGGGTTTCGCGGCGTCAACGTCACCCTGCCGCACAAGGCGGCGGCGCTCGCCGCCGCGGATCGCGCGACGCCCGAGGCGCGCCGCATCGGCGCCGCCAACACGCTCGTCTTCGACGAGGCGGGCCGCATCGAGGCGCGCAACACGGACGGCTACGGCTTTCTCGAAAATCTGCGCGAAGGCGCGCCCGGCTGGCGCGCCGCCGCGGGCCCGGCGGTGGTGATCGGCGCCGGCGGTGCCGCGCGCGCCCTCCTCGTGGCGCTGCTCGATGCCGGCGCGCCGGAGATCCGCCTCGTCAACCGCACCGCGGCCCGCGCGGCGGCGCTTGCCGCGGAAATCGGCGGGGCGATCCGTCCCTGGGCCTGGGCGAAACGGACCGAGGCGCTCGCAGAAGCGGCGCTCCTCGTCAACGCCACCACGCAAGGCATGGGCGGCGAGCCCGCGCTCGACCTGCCGCTCGATCGCCTGCCGGCGACGGCGGTGGTGAACGACATCGTCTATACGCCGCTCGAGACGCCGCTCCTCGCCGCCGCGCGCCGGCGCGGCAACCGCGCGGTGGACGGGCTCGGCATGCTGCTGCATCAGGCGCGTCCCGGCTTCGCCGCCTGGTTCGGCGTCGAGCCCGAGGTCACGCCCGCGCTCCGCGCCTTCCTGCTCGAGCCGCCGAAGGCGCCATGATCGTGCTCGGCCTGACCGGCGGCATCGGCATGGGCAAGAGCACCGCCGCCGCGATGCTCCGCCGCCTCGGCGTGCCGGTGCATGACTCGGATGCGGCGGTGCATCGCCTGCTGCGCCGCGGCGGCGCGGGGGTGGCGCCGGTCGCGCGGAAATTTCCCAGGGCGGTGCGCGACGGCGCGGTCGACCGGCCGGCGCTCGGCAAGATCGTGTTCGCCGACCCGAAGGCGCTGAAGGCGCTGGAAGGGATCCTCCATCCGCTGGTGCGCCGCGCGGAAAACCGGTTCCTCGCCGCCCATCGCCGCCGCGGCACCAGGATCGTGGCGCTCGACATTCCCCTGCTCTACGAGACCGGCGCGGACGAGCGCTGCGACGCGGTCATCGTGGTGTCCGCGCCGCGCCGCGTGCAGCTCGGCCGGGTGCTCGGCCGCCCCACCATGACGGCTGCGAAGCTCGCCGGCATCGAGGCGCGTCAGGCGAGCGACGCGGAACGCCGGCGGCGCGCCGATTTCGTGGTGCCGACCGGGCTCGGAAAGCGCGAGTCATTGGCGCGGATCGCGGCTATCCTGCGCAAGGCGAAGCGGAAGGAATTCTGACGGCGATGCGCGAGATCGTGCTCGATACCGAGACCACCGGCCTCAGCGCCGCGACCGGCGACCGGCTCATCGAGGTCGCCTGCCTCGAGCTCGTCAATCACCTGCCGACCGGCAAGCATTTCCAGCGCTACGTCAATCCCGACCGGCCGGTCTCGCCCGACGCCTTCGCCGTCCATGGGCTCGGCGATGCCTTCCTCGCCGACAAGCCGCGCTTCGGCGAGATCGCGGACGAGCTCTTCGCCTTCATCGGCGACAGCCCGCTCGTCATCCACAATGCCGAGTTCGATATCGGCTTCCTCAATGCCGAGCTTGCTCGCCTCGGCCGCCCGCCGCTCGACCCGACCCGGGCGACCGATACGGTGACTGTGGCGCGGCGGAAATTCCCGGGCGCCCCGGCCAGCCTCGACGCGCTCTGCAAGCGCTTCGCGATCGACAATTCGGCCCGCACCCGGCACGGCGCGCTGCTCGATGCGGAGCTGCTGGCCGAGGTCTATCTGGAGCTGGTCGGCGGGCGCCAGGCGGGCCTCGCGCTGCTGCCGGACGCGGCGGTCCGGACCGAGATCGCCGTCGCCCGCACCGTGCTCGCCCGGCCGCCGCGGCCGCATGCGCCGAGCGCGGAAGAGCTCGCGCGCCACGCGGCGCTCGTCGCGCGGCTCAACGATCCGATCTGGCGTCTTTAGAAAACGGAAGCCGTCGCGCGCGTCAGTTGACGCTGCCGGTGCCGGCGACCTTGAAGCCGCCGCCCCGCTCGCGCTGCTCGCGGAAATGCAGGCCGAAATCGATCGGGTGGATCAGCATGGCGCGGAACCCCGCCTGCTGGATCGCATTGGCGATGATCTCGCGCGCGAAGGGGAAGAGGAGGCGCGGCGCCTCGATCAGCAGCAGCGGCTCGACCACCCGCGCCGCGAGATCGCCGACGGTGAAGACGCCGGCATATTGCAGCTCGGCGATATAGGCCATCTGGTCCTCGTGGCGCGCCTCGACGCGGAGCGACAGCACTACCTCGAAATTCCGCTCGCCCAGATGCTTGGCGTTCACATCGACCTTGATCAGCCCCTGCGGCACCTTGCCGGCGCTCTGCAGCAGCTCGGGCATGCGCGGGCTCTCGAAGGAGAGGTCCTTCAGATATTGCGCGACGATCGCGAGCGGCGGGCCCGCCTGCGGCTTCGGATCCTCGAAGGGATCGGCGATCGGCTGGAACGGCTCGTCGGCCATGGTCGAAATCTCCGAGGGTTGCCGCGGCGCCGGGGGCCCGGGGCGAAAGGCGAAGCGGTCAGGTCCGGCGCGCCGCGTAGCACGGAACCGGTCGGCGGCTCAACCGGTCGGCTCCGCCGTCAGCAGCTTGCCGTGGCCGCGCACCGGATCGTAGGTCACGAGGCCGCAATTCCGGAGCTCGAAGCCGGTCAGATGGCGGATGAAGCCCCAATGGCTGATGACCGCGACCTCGCTCCAGTCGGGCTCCGCCGCCATGCGGGCCCGGAAGCTGCGGCTGCGGTCGGCAAGATTGGCGTCGCTCTCGTCGAGCCCGGCCGGCCACCATTCTTCCTCGAGATGGGCGAAATCGAGCGCCGGCCAGCGTTCCGACAGCAGCGTGCGCCGGCTGCCGACATCGCACTGGAAGCGGCCATGCTCGCGGACCAGCGGCTCGACGCCGATCGGCAGCCCGCCCAGCCGGTCGGCGATGATATGGGCGGTTTCGAGCGCGCGGCTATAGGGGCTCGCCAGCAGGCGGCGGAGCCCGCGGCCCTGCAGATGGCCCGCCGCCTCGGCGGCCTGGCGCCTGCCCTCGTCGGTCAGCTTCGCGTCGGGGAAATTGGGGTCGTCGATCCGGGTCCGGGCGTAAACCACATTCCAGGCCGATTGGCCGTGCCGTACGAAAATCATCCTGTCCTCGATCGCTCCTGTCCGCCGATTGAAGCCCGCCGATGGCCGGCAAACTGTCGCACCGGGCCGCCTCGCGCAGATTTGCGGCGGTTTCTGGCGCGCGCGGCTTGCTCTTTGCGGCGCACTTGCCTATCTAAAATCCTGTGGCGGGTTTGCAATGCACGCCCCGCCCCGTCGTTCGGAAGGTGATCTATCCTATCGGTGCGGCCGCGGTCCAGCCGGTTCGCCGCCGCCGTCCCGGCCGTTGCAGCATTCATCCGGCTATCGCGGCGAGCGAGGTTTCCATGGGCGGCGGCTTGCAGTTCCTCGACATCCTGATCTTCGCGGGGATCGCCATCTTCCTCGTCTGGAAGCTGCGCAGCGTGCTCGGCAAGCGCATCGGCCACGAGCAGGAATCGGCGCGGCGCTATGCCGACATCTTCGCCAAGCGCGACAAGGCGGCGAACGACGCCGGCCGCGGCGACAAGGTCGTCGCCCTCCCCGACCGGCGCACCGATGCTCCGGCGGACGACGACGCCCCCGCGGCGGACCCCGTGGCCGCCACGCCGCTCGAGGCCGACATCGCGCGCATCCGCGCGATCGATCCGGATTTCACCGCGCAAGGCTTCGTCGCCGGCGCGCGCGGCGCCTTCGAGATGATCGTCGCCGCCTACGCGGCCGGCGATCTCGGGACCCTGAAGCCGCTGCTCGCCCCCGAGGTCTTCGAGCGCTTCAAGGGCGCGGTCGAGCAGCGCCGGCGGGCCGGCGAGAAGCTCGAGACCACGCTCGTCGGCATCCGCTCGGCGGAGATCGTCGAGGCCGGCCTCGCGGACCGGCTCGCGGCGGTCACCGTCAAGTTCGTCTCGGAGCAGGTCAACGTCACGCGCGACGGGACCGGCAAGACGGTGGAGGGCGACCCGGCCAAGGTCGCGACCGTCACCGACATCTGGACCTTCCAGCGCAATCTGCGCTCGCGCGACCCGAACTGGGCCCTCATCGCCACCGACAGCCCGGCCTGATCGCGATCATGGGGGGTGTGGGGGTCCGCAATCTCGCAGCGCTGCTGCTGGCCTTCTCGATCGGCGCCTGCGCCGGCGAGACACCGCCGGAAGCCCCGCCGCCCGAGCTCCGCCTCACCCCGGTCGACTACGGCGCGCTTCCGGACTGGGGCCGCGACAATGTCGCGGCCGCCATGCCGGCCCTGTTCCGGACCTGCGAGCGCTTCCAGACGCTCGATCCTGCGCGCGAGGTCGGGCCCGGCGCGATCGGCGGCACCATCGCGGACTGGCTGCCGGTCTGCAAGGCGGCCTTCGAGATGTCGGCCACCGGCGATGCGGCGGCGCGCGGCTTCTTCGAGACGATGTTCTGGCCCTATGCCGTCTCCAACGCCGACGATCCCGAAGGCCTCTTCACCGGCTATTTCGAGCCGCAGCTCGAAGGCGCGCGGCAGCGCGGCCCGGGCTTCGAGGTGCCGCTCTACCGGAAGCCCGAGGATCTCGTCGCGGTCGATCTCGGCGAGTTCCGCGGCGACCTCGAGGGCGACCGCATCGTCGGGCGCGTCGCCGAAGGCACGCTGAAGCCCTATTACAGCTACGAGGAGATCGACGAGGGCGCGCTCGACGGCCGCAATCTCGAGCTCGTCTGGGTCGCCGATCCGATCGACGCCTTCTTCCTCCATATCCAGGGCTCGGGCCAGGTGCGCTTCGCCGACGGCGGCACCATGCGGGTCGGCTATGCCGAGAAGAACGGCCGCGCCTTCGTCGCCATCGGCAAGCTCTTGCTGGAAAGCGGCGAGCTGCCGAAGGACAAGGTCTCGATGCAGTCGATCCGGCAATGGCTCCGCGATCATCCCGACCGCGCCAGGTCGATCATGTATCAGAACCCGAGCTACATCTTTTACCGGGAGGTCGAGGGCGACGGGCCGATCGGCGCGCAGGGCGTGGCGCTCACGCCCGGCCGCAGCCTCGCCGTCGATCGCAAGCTCCTGCCGCTGGGGGTGCCGGTCTTCCTCGACACCACCTGGCCGGCCGATACGCCCGAGGCGGGCCAGCCGCTCCGGCGGCTGATGATCGCGCAGGATACGGGCGGCGCCATCCGCGGGCCGGTGCGCGGCGACGTGTTTTTCGGCACCGGCGAAGCCGCGCTCGAATATGCGGGTCGCATGAAGCAGAAGGGACGGTATTATCTCTTCCTGCCGCGCGCCGTCGCCGAACGGCGCGACAGCACGAGCTGAACGCGTCGCGCCGGAAATTCCTGCGGGCGCGGGCGGCGCGTTGACCGGTGCCCGAAGGACTCTCGATGGCCGAATCCCGCCCGCAGGTCGCCCTCTTCGTCACCTGCCTCGTCGATCTCTTCCGCCCCTCGATCGGTTTCGCCGCGGTGAAGCTGCTGGAGGAGGCCGGCTGCCGCGTGGCGGTGCCGGCGGCCCAGACCTGCTGCGGCCAGCCCGCCTATAATTCCGGCGACCGCGCCGATGCGCGCGCGATCGCGCGGCAGGTGATCGAGACCTTCGAGGGTCACGACCATGTGGTGGCGCCGAGCGGCTCCTGCGCCGGCATGCTGCGGGTCCATTACCCTGCGCTCTTCGCCGACGATCCGGCCTGGAAGCCGCGCGCCGAAGCGCTCGCCGCCAGGACCCACGAGCTCGTCTCCTTCCTCGTGGATGTGATGAAGCTGAAGAAGGTCGCGGCGCGCTGGAACGCAAGCGCCGCCTATCACGATTCCTGCTCGGGCCTGCGCGAGCTCGGCGTCCGGACGCAGCCGCGCGCGCTGCTTTCGAGCGTCGCGGGGCTGAGCGTGAAGGATCTCGGCGTGCCGGAAGCCTGTTGCGGCTTCGGCGGCACCTTCTGCGTCAAATATGGCGAGATTTCCGACAAGATCGCGGCGGACAAGCTGAAGGACGTGGCCGATACCGGCGCCGGGATGCTGCTCGCGGGCGATCTCGGCTGCCTGCTCCATCTCGCCGGCAAGGCGAAGCGCGACGGCATGAACCTCGCAGTGCGCCATGTGGCCGAGGTGCTGGCGGGCGACGACCGCACGCCGCCGATCGGCGAGGGGCGCTGACGGCGATGCAGACGACGGCGCATCGTTTCACCGAGAAAGCCAGCGCCGCGCTCGCCGACCGCGAGCTCCAGGGCATGCTGCAGCAGATGCGGGTGCATGTGCCGGAGCGCCGCCAGGCGGCCGTCGATGCGCTGCCCGAATTCGAAACGCTCCGCGACCGCGGCCGCGCGATCAAGGATCACGTGATCGCCAATCTCGATTTCTATCTCGAACGCTTCGAGGCGAAGGTGACGGCGGCCGGCGGCAAGGTGCATTGGTGCGCCGATGCGGCCGAGGCGCGCGACACGATCCTCGGCATCTGCCGCAAGGCGGGCGCCCGGACCGTGACCAAGGGCAAGACCATGGTCGGCGAGGAGATCGCGATCAACGCGCATCTCGAGCGGCACGGCATGATCCCGGTCGAGACCGACCTCGGCGAATACATCATCCAGCTTCGCGACGAGCCGCCGAGCCACATCATCGCGCCCTCCTTTCACGTCTCGGCGGCGCAGGTGGCGGACACCTTCCTCGAGCATCACACCCATCTCGATCCGAAGCGGCCGCTCGGCGACATCGCCGATCTGCTCTCGGAGGCGCGCGGTATCCTCCGGAGCCGCTTCCTCGCGGCCGATGTCGGCATCACCGGCGCCAATTTCCTGGTGGCCGAGACCGGCAGCACGGTCATCGTCACCAACGAGGGCAATGGCGACCTGACGCAGACCCTGCCGGGCGTCCATATCGTGCTCGCCGGCATCGAGAAGGTCGTGCCGACGCTGGAGGACGCCTCCACCATCATGCGCATCCTCGCCCGCTCGGCGACCGGGCAGGAGATGTCGGTCTACACCACCTTCTCGACCGGCCCGCGCCGGCCGGAAGATCCGGACGGGCCGGCCGAATATCACGTGGTGCTGCTCGATAACGGCCGGAGCGCGGTGCTGGGCACCGAGTTCCAGGACCTGCTGCGCTGCATCCGCTGCGGCGCCTGCCTCGATCATTGCCCGATCTATCACGCGGTCGGCGGCCACAGCTACGGCTCGGTCTATGGCGGGCCGATCGGCGCCGCCCTCACGCCTGCCCTCGTCGGGCTCGAGAAATCGCTCGATCTGCCGAACGCCTCGACGCTCTGCGGGCGCTGCGAAAGCGTCTGCCCGATGCGCATCCCGCTCCCGAAGATGCTGCGCAACTGGCGCGAGGCCGCCTTCGATCGGCATCTCATGCCGGCGCGCGCCCGCTGGGGCCTCAAGCTCTGGGCCTTCCTCGCGAAGCGCCCGGCGCTCTATCGCCGCATCAGCGGTGCGGGCGCGAGGTTCCTCGCCTGGCGCGGCGGCAAGGCGGGGCGCATCGCGAGCCTGCCCTTCGCCGGCGGCTGGACCCGCTGGCGCGATCTGCCGGCGCCCGAGGGCGAGACCTTCCAGGCGCGCTGGCGGCGCGAGCGGGGCGGGGCATGAGCGGCGCACGCGCGAAGATCATGGATTCGATCCGGCGCGGGCTGCATCGCGGCGCGCCCGATGAAGCGGCGCGGGCCGAATGCGAGGCGCGGCTCGCGCGCCATGCGTCCGGCCCCATCCCGGCCCGCGGCCAACTCGACAGCGAGGGGCAGGTCGCGCTCTTCGCGAAAATGGCGGAGGGCGTTTCCGCGACGGTCGAGCGGCTCGAGGGCTATGAGGACGTGCCGGCCGCGGTCGCGCGCTATCTGAAGGCGAACAACCTGCCGGCCGAGATTCGCCTGGCGCCCGCGCCGATGGTGGCGCAGCTCGACTGGTCGAGCCAGCCGCTCATCGAGGTGACCGCCGGCGCCAGCGACGGCAGCCACAAGGTCGGGCTCTCGCCCGCCTTCGCCGGCGTCGCCGAGACGGCGACCCTGATGATGGTGTCGGGGCCGGAGGCGCCGACGACCCTGAACTTTCTCCCCGACCATCACCTGATCCTGCTGCCGCGCTCGCGGCTCTTCGGCGCCTATGAGGAAGCCTGGGCGCGCCTCCGCGCCGGCTATGGCGAGGGCGAGATGCCGCGCACCGTCAATCTCGTGACCGGCCCCTCGCGCAGCGCCGATATCGGCCATGTCCCGCAGCTCGGCGCCCACGGGCCGCGCCGGCTCCATATCCTCATCGTCGATGACGAAGCGGCGCCCGAGCGCTGAGGAAAGCGATCTTTTCCGCCGCGCCGTCGGCGACGCGAAGCCGCTGCGCGCCCGTGCCAAACGCGCAGGCGCGCCGCCCGCCGCGGCGAAGGAACCGGCCCCTCGCGCAGCGCCGATATCGCCGAAGCCGTCCGCGCCCCGCATCGCCCGGCCCGCGCCGCCGCTGCCGCGCGCGAGGCCGCCGGCCCCGGGCCGCTTCGCCGATATCGACAAGCGCACGGCGGAGCGTTTCCGCCGCGGCGAGCTTGCGATCGAGGCGACGCTCGATCTCCATGGCCTGATCCAGACCGAGGCGCATCGCCGCCTCGACGCCTTCATCGAGCGTGCCGCCGCCGCCGGCACCCGCATGCTTCTCGTCGTGACCGGCAAGGGCCAGAATGGCGGCGGCGTCCTGCGCGAATCCGTGCCGCGCTGGCTCGCCGAGCCCGGCCTCAGGCCGCGCGTGCTGGCGCTCGCCCATGCGCAGCCGAAGCATGGCGGCGGCGGGGCGCTCTATGTTCTGCTGCGGAAGAAACGGGAGGACCGCCGATGATCACGCTCGAAGGCTCCTGCCATTGCGGCAAGGTCAAGTTCTCGGTCAAATCGCACACACCCGAGCCCTATATGCGTTGCTATTGCTCGATCTGCCTCAAGACGCAAG
>CADEFF010000080.1:0-10644 GCA_902826565.1 uncultured Rhodospirillaceae bacterium
CGCTGTCCCTAGTACGAGAGGACCGGGATGGACGCACCTCTGGTGTACCGGTTGTGGCGCCAGCCGCATCGCCGGGTAGCTATGTGCGGACGGGATAACCGCTGAAAGCATCTAAGCGGGAAACCCTCCTCTAAACCAGGTCTCCCTGAAGAGCCGTGGCAGACCACCACGTTGATAGGCCGGGTGTGTAAGCGCAGCAATGCGTTGAGCTAACCGGTACTAATCGCTCGTCCGGCTTGAACCGAGGCCAAGCCTCTCCCGCGATACCCGCGGGCGACGGCAAGGCCCGGCAACTCCCGCACCCTTCTCTCGAAACCGACCCGAAACACAAAACCGACCCGAAACGACACCGTCCGTTCGGACGACCTGGTGGTCATGGCGAGGGGCCCAGCACCCGATCCCATCCCGAACTCGGCCGTGAAAACCCTCAGCGCCGATGGTACTGCGTCTTAAGACGCGGGAGAGTAGGTCGCCGCCAGGTCTTCCAAACGGACAACACAAAACAAAACAAACCAGCAAAACCCACCCGCCAAAACGCAGTTCCTAGACACAAGGACGTTCCCCTCACCCCCAAGCCCGATAAGCGAATGCGCGCTTCGCTGGTGTCGATACGCTGTCGGCGCTTGCGCAAGCGGTTCTCAGAACTGGACGGAGACGCCGAGCGCGCCGAATTTGTCGGCGTTGTTCTGGCCGTCAAACTCCGGCGTGCGGAAGACGTGGGTGTAGGCGATGCGCGTGGAGCCGAGTGCGAAGGCGATGCCGACCTGCAGGTCGCCCACGAAGATGTTCTTGTCGACGCTGCGGCTGTCCTCGAAGCTATTGCCATCCAGGAAGATGTTGCGCGCCACCGCCCGGCCGTCGAAGCCGGCGAAAAGATACCAGCCGAACTCGTCCTGTCGCTCGAAATAGCCGCTGCCCGGAAGGCTCGGCTCGATCCGCGGTGGGCCATAATCGTTCGGCATGTTGTAGCCGACGCGCAAGGTCGCGCCGAGGTTGCCGTAGGTCAAGACGTTGCCGAGCGCGCCGCCGATATGCGGGGTCGCGTCGAAGCCGAGGCCGCCCTCGCTCGCCGCGGCGAGCGCCCGCCAGCTCCGCTCGTAGGTGATCACGATTCCCGGCTCGTTGTGGATCTGATGATCCCAGCCCTGCGGCTTGTCGGAGCCGACGATCTCGTGCACCAGCGTCTGGGTTTCCTCGGCGAAGGCATAGGGGCCGACGACGCCGAGCTGAACCTGGAGCTGGTCGAGGCGGGTGCCCGTCTCCGCCATCAGGCCGATCGCACCATAGAGCCAGCCGGCATAGGGTCTGTCGTCGCCCGGCGGATTCTCCCGGGTGATGTCGCTCGGCGTATAGATGCTTTGCCCCACCACATAGCTGGCGCGAACCGTGCCGGCATCGGGGAACATCGGCAGCACGCGCGCCGCCCGAAGCGCCCAGACCGGCACTTCGTCGACGCCGGACGTCCAGGAGAGACGGATGCCGTTGGTGTAGTCGCGGTCGAAACCGGCGAAGAGATCGTTCTCGAGCACGAAGCTGAATGTGCCGTGATCCGGCTCCGCCGAGTGGGCAGGCCCGGCCCAAGCCAGAATCAGACCTGCCGTCGCGGCGACCAGCAGCGCTCCCTGGCAGCGTCTTTTGCCGTTCGGGGGTGTCGCCCGCGAAGTCTCGAGCGTGGGACGGAACTGCCACTTCATGCGCGGATCCCCTTTGCCGATGGGCAGCGCCGAACCTGGGGAGGGCTCCGAACTGCCGCCGCCGCTTTCCTAAACCCGCCCCGGCGCGTGTCGTTCCCCTCTCGCGGCGGGGCAAAGCGATGATGGCGGCGGAAAGCGGCCGATCTGCGGAGCGATTGCGGCAACGGAATGTCGGCGAATCGCCAACGGTCGGTCTCAGTGCCGGGCGGCGCGCAGCACGTAGAATCCGGCGACCACGATCATGGCGACGCCGATCAGCGTGTTGAGGCCGGGGACCTCGCCCCAGAACACGAATCCCCAGAGGACCGCCCAGACGATGGCGGTGTATTCGAACGGCGCCACCACCGTCGCCTCGGTGGTGCGGTAGGCATGGGCCAGGCACCAGCTCCCGATCGCTGCGATGATGCCGGTCGAGAGCATGATCAGGAGATCGACGAGGTTGGGCATCATCCAGGCGCGGAGCAGGAACTGCGCCGCCGGATGGTGATCCGCCTCGCCATAGAGGCCCGAGCCGACCAGGAGCCCGAGCAGCAGCGCGCCGGCGCAGTTCACGGCGTTCTGATAGAGCGACATGACCGAGGCGCTCTCCGTCGGCCCGATCATCCGCGCCATCACCTGGGCGGCCGCAT
This sequence comes from uncultured Rhodospirillaceae bacterium, assembly GCA_902826565.1. GTDB lineage: Bacteria > Pseudomonadota > Alphaproteobacteria > Dongiales > Dongiaceae > CADEFF01. The sequence goes on from CADEFF010000080.1 coordinate 2,324, forward strand.
AGAAGATCGCGGACACGACGGCGAGCAGCGCCGCGGGATCGAATACCCCGGCTCCTGGCTTGCAGATCACGATCACGCCGATCAGGCCGAAGCAGACCGAAAGCCAGCGGCCGAGGCCGATCCGCTCCTGCAGCAGCGGCCCGGACAGGGCGACGATGAAGAGCGGCGTCGAATAGTAGAGCGATACGGCCTCGGCGAGCGGTACGGCCGAGATGGCCAGGTAGTAGGCGCCATATGCGAGGAACAGCATCAGGGAGCGCAGCAGAAGGGCGCCGAGCCGTCGCGTGCGGATCGATCTCAGCCCGCCGTCATAGTGGGTGAAAATGAGGAGCGGAACGAAGCCGATCAGACTGCGGATGGCGAGGAGTTGCGAGATCGGATAGCTGCCGCTGATCCATTTGACCAGCGTGTCCTGGATCGAGAAGACGAAGGCGCCGACGGACAGAATCAGGATGCCGGCTATCCGCCTCGATCGGGCGGCACGATCTCGCGCCGCGAGATCCGAACTCCCACTCTGTCCGGACGCAACCATCTTGCTTTCGAAACCTTGCGGCATGGCACGCGCAGCCAGGCCGCGCCCTCCGCGCCAATTGGTACAGGCGAAGGCACTGGCGGGGCAAGCCCGATGGAGCCACCAGCCTTGCGGTTCCGTGGATTCGATCCGCAGCCGGTGCGGGCGAGGCCCCCGGACGGGCCGGTCTACCGGACGGTGAGCACCGTCTCGCCGTCGGGCACCTGCGGCGTGGCAGCGGCCGGGTTGTGCCTGCGATGGAGGATCATCCGATCATGCAGCCCTTTCACCATCGCGCTGGCCGAGCGGACGAAGAGGAAAGGGAGGAAGGCGTGGATCATGCAGAGCAGTCCCGCCAACCAGAGCTTCGCGCCAAAGCCGGCCGCGGCCTGCAAATGCTGGCCATAGCTTTCCCCGACCGAGGCGGGGTGCGCGCAGAAGACGTCGCCGAGGCGCATGAGGGTCTCCGGAAGCCGTTGATACGCCGGCGATTATCCATTCCGGATCGACGAAAGATATTGCAGATTATGCTCCTTTATTTTTCTAAAATAGAATATTATTCTAATACGTAATGGGTTAGAGGAAAAATCCTGTGGACGAGATCGATCGGAAGATACTGAACCTGCTGCAGGCCGACGCGACGCTGCCGGTGTCCGAAATCGCCGACAAGGTGGGTCTTTCCCCGACGCCCTGCTGGCGGCGAATCCAGAATCTCGAAAAGGCCGGGGTCATCGCCAGGCGCGTCGCGCTGCTGGATCCCGAGAAGCTCGATGTCGGGGTCACCGTTTTCGTCAGCATCCGCACGAGCCAGCACAATGCCGCCTGGCTCGAGCGCTTTGCGACGGGGGTGAGCCGCATTCCGGAGGTGGTGGATTTCTTCCGCATGAGCGGCGAGGTGGACTATCTCCTGCGAATCGTCGTGCCGGACATCGCGGGCTATGACGCGGTCTATAAGCAGCTCATTCGCGTCGCCGAGCTTTCCGATGTGAGCTCGAGCTTCGCCATGGAGAAGATCAAGTCCACGACGGCCCTGCCGCTTTCCTATATGGCAATCGACTAGAATCGCACCGATTAACGGGCTTCGACCGCCGTCCAGAGACTGGGGCGATGGCGTCGCCGTTTCCGCATCCTGCCGTCGACTATGCGCCCGACCTGCGGGGGCGGGTCAGCAGCGTGGCGTTCCAGAAACCGCCCGCGACCAGGAGCGAGCAGAGGATGAGCGCGATCAGTACCCAGTCGTAGGAGCCTTCCGCCCACCACAACGCGGCGGCGATGACGGGCGCGAAGGCGCGGCTCAGCATCACCGGCGCGGACAAGGCGCCATTGATGGCGCCATAGGCATGGGGGCTCAGCATCTCCGGCACGACGAGCCCCCGGATGATCGTCATGATGCCGTTGGCGCCGGCATGAAGGATCAGGATCAGCACGATCGGCAGGAAATCCGGGGGCGCGAGCGTAAGGGCGGTAAGGGCGATCGGAAAGGCAAGCACGGTGAGCGCGCCGATCCAGCGGACCGACGCCTTCGGTCCCAGCGCCCAGACGGCGACGCGCGCCGCCACCTGCGACGGTCCCATGACCGAGAGCGCCAGGATCACATGGTCGATATCGAGCCCGCGCTCAATCAGCAGCGGATAGAAGTGATAGCCGAGCGTCGAGAAGATCGCGGCGTAGCCAACGAAGGAAACGGCGAGGGACCAGAAGACGGGGGAACGGAGCGCCATTCGGAGCGCATTCCGATCCGCTTCCGGTTGCGGAACTGCGCCTGCCGCCGCTGCGGCGGCATGACCATGATCGGCCGACTTCCGGATGAGCGCGATATAGAGACTGGCACAGATCGCGATGTTGACGCCGGCGAGGACCGCGAGCGCGCCGCGCCAGCCGATCCCGTCGACCATCAACTGGATGGCAGGGATGAAGACGGTGCCGGCGAACCCGCCCCAGAGCGTGACGCTGGTGATGCCGCGCCGCGCGTCGGCCGGTCCGAAACGGCGGGCGATGACCGCGAAAGCGGGCTCGTAGAGCGTCGCAGCCTGGGCGAGGCCCAGCCCCGCGAGAGCCAGATAGAAGGGTACGAGGCTCTCGACCGTCGTCCAGACCAGCAGCATCAGCCCCGCGAGCAGCGCGCCGCCGCCCATGATCTGCCGGCCATGACCCCGGTCGATCGCCGCCCCGACCGGATAGGCCGCGAGACCGGCAACCAGAAGGCCAAGGGTGGCGGCGCCGTAGAGCGCGGGCTTGCTGTAGCCAAGCTCGGGCGCCATCGCCTCGGCGATGATCGGGAAGCTGTAATAGAGCGAGCCCCAGGAGCAGATCTGTCCGATGCCGAGGCCGGCGATGAACAGGCCCCGATTGGGAGCCGTCCCGGACACTTCCTGGGCTGCCGGCGATGTGACCACGTCGGAACGGCCTTGCGCCGGCCTGTCGAGAGGGGAAGAGGGTTAGCGCTCGGACCTCGAGCCGCCGGGCAGGATCTCTTTCACCCGCTCCGCCGGCCGGCAGAGCCGCATGCCTTGCGGCGTCACCACGAAGGGCCGGTTGATCAGCTCGGGATTGGCGACCATCGCATCGAGCAGCTTGTCGGCCGAAAGCTTCGGATTATCGAGCTTGAGCTCGGCATAGGCCGGCGATTTCTCGCGAATCGCCTCGCGCACCGTAAGGCCGGATTTCTGGATGATCTCGGCGAGCTCGTCGCGCTCCGGCGGCGCCTTCAGATATTCCACGATCCGCGGCTCGATGCCCGCCTCGCGGATCATGGCGAGGGTGCTGCGGGAGGTGCCGCAAGCCGGGTTGTGATAGATGATGACGTCTGGGGTCGGTTTCGGCATCGTCTCCTCCGGCGCAAGAGCCTGACACCCTTGAGATAGGCCGTTCTCGGGCGCAGGTCGAGCGCGAATCCTCGGGATCCTGTCCGGAGGGCCCGTGCCATGGCTGTGGTCGGGCGTGGCTCACAGTCTCGTGGCTTGCGCGCCCGACCGGCTGCGCTAGCTTTGGCCTCCGACCTTCTCAGAGGAGACGAGCTCATGCAGGACAAGAAGATAAGCTTGCCCGAGACGCCCGCCGCTTCGATCGGCCGCCGAAGCTTCATGGTGGCGTCGCTCGCCGCGGGTTTCGCGCTCAGCGTCCGTCCCGTCACGGCCGAGACGATCGCCACGGACACGACGGGGCTCGTCGCGGGCGAGGTGAAGATTCCTTCCGCCGGCCTCGAGGTGCCCGCCTATCGCGCCATGCCGGATGGCGCCGGCCCGTTCCCGACGGTACTCGTCGTGCAGGAGATTTTCGGGGTGCATGAGCATATCAGGGACGTGTGCCGGCGGTTCGCCAAGCTCGGCTACTTCGCCGTCGCGCCCGAGCTCTTCGCCCGCCAGGGCGACGTTTCCAAGCTTGCGAGCATCGACGAGATCCGCCCGATCGTGGCCAAGGTCCCGGACGCGCAGGTCATGGCCGACCTCGACGCCGCGGTCGCCTGGGCGGGTGCGAGCGGCAAGGCCGATACCTCGAAGCTCGGCATTACCGGATTCTGCTGGGGCGGCCGCATCGTCTGGCTCTATGCCGCTCATAGCGACAGGCTGAAGGCGGGCGTCGCCTGGTACGGCCGCCTCGACGGCGACCGCAACGATTTGCAGCCCTCCTATCCGATCGATATCGCGGCAAGCCTCAAGGCGCCGGTGCTCGGCCTCTATGGCGGGCAGGACCAGGGCATTCCGGTATCGGATGTCGAAAAGATGCGCGCGGCGCTGAAGAGCGCGCAGGGCGAGAGCATGATCGAGGTCTATGCCGACGCGCCGCATGCCTTTTTCGCCGACTACCGGCCGAGCTACCGGCCGGAGCCCGCGGCCGAGGGCTGGCAGAAGCTGCAGGCCTGGTTCAAGGAGCATGGGGTCGCCTAGGCAAGGGCCCCACGATCCCCGCCGGCGCCGTCGCTACGCGGGGCCGGCTGGTCCCTCTGCGGCTGCCTGACCCTGAAGAGTGGCCTGGAGTCTCTTGAAGAGGCCGGCGCCGGCGATCGCCGCCCGCGGCTGGAACGCGATGCCGGCATCGTCCATGCGTTCCTTCAGCCGGGTATAGAAATCCCGATAGACGGACCATTGCTTCGCCGGCGCGGTCTTCAGCCGCGCCAGCAGCACCACGCCCGTGTCGACGAAGGCGTCGACGCCGTGCAACTCGATATCGCCGAGGATGGCCATGCGATAGGCCGGCTCCGTTCGCATTTCCTTCGCGATGTCGGTCATCATGCGCTGCACCGTCACGATGTCGGCATCGTAGGAGACGGCAACGCGCAGGACCGCATAGGCATAGTCCTTGGTGCGGTTGCTGATGCGCGTGATTTCCCCGAAGGGGATGGTGTGAACCGCCCCGTCGAAATCGCGAAGCCGCAGGACCCTCAGCGACATGCTCTCGACCACGCCCCCCTTGTCGCCGAGCGATACGATATCGCCGACCGACATGGAGCCTTCGAGAATGGCCGACATGCCGGCGAACACATCCTTGACGAAGGCCTGGGCGCCGAAGCCCACGGCGATGCCGACCACGCCGGCGCCCGCCAGGAGCGGTGCGATATCGATGCCGAGCTCGGAGAGCGCGATCATGACCACGCAGATGGCGAGGATCAGGAAGGTTATGCGGTCGAACAGCGGCATCAGCGTCCGCAGCCGCGCGGCGCGGCGCAGTCCTTCGAGCGTACCGTCGTCGGTCGCGGCAAGACGCCGCTCGATCACGATGCTGACCGCTTCCCAGGCCGCGATGGCAATCACCACGATGAGGGCGATCGAAACGAGGCCGGACACGAGACGCATGCCGCCGACTTCCTCGAACCAGGTCGCGGCATCCAGCTCCCAGCCCTCGGCGATGACCAGGATGCCGATCCAGACGGCCGCCACGATGAGCGCAAAGCGCGCGGCGGCGATGTAGCGCAAGGCGCGCGCTCGAAACGAGCTGTCGCGCCGCTCGAGCCAGCTCATCCGGGAGATCGACCGGAAAAGGAAATGGTCCGTGGCCGCGACGATGCCGGCGCCGACGGCGATGACGATGAGGGTCAGCACGGTCGCGCGTGCGAGATAGGCCATGGCATCGCCGGTTCGCGCAAGCCAGATGAAGAGCGCCATGAGGATGTAGGCGAGTATCGGCAGGTGCCAGAATCGGACGATCGGCGATCTCGCGCTGAACCGCGAGGTCGCCGGACGACTCTTGACCAGCGAGGCGATGGCACGGTGGAGGCGGAGCACCAGCAATACCAGCAGGATCGCGACGATGACGCCAAGCAGCTTCATCACGAAGGAGACCAGAACCTGCGGCAGGCCGACGAACAGGGTGGCGAGCGCCAGTGCATAGCCGTAAAGCGCGATGCGGACGATACGGCGGACCCAGCGATCGATGCTCTGAGCGAGGCCGTCCGGCAGCGGCACGAGACGGATGCCGGGTGTGCGGGGTGCCAGGATCTGCCGCGCCAGCAGCACCAGCGCCTGAGCGGCCGCATGGGCGTTGATGAGCACGACGGCGATCAGGCCGGTCGTCTCCGCCGGCTGCAGCAGCGCAAGCGCCGCGGTCGCTGCGATCCAGAAGGCGGCGATCGGAACAAGGCCGAGGAGAAGCCCCAGCCCTGCGCGCCCGAGTTTGCGCCAGAAGGCCAGCGTCCCGTTGCGGCCGATCCGGGCGTGGAAGCGGCGGAGCGCGAGCGCGGTCACGACTTCGATGAGGAGACCGACGCCGAGCGCGATCGCGAGCTGCAGCAGCGACATGCCGATCTGTTGCCGCTTGTGCGGCTGGCTCGCCGTGAGTTGAAGCCATTTGAGCAGCCGCGGCGCCTGCTGGATGAAGGAAAGCGCATCGAAGAGATGCGCCCCGATGGAGGTGGCGCCGTCGGCGAGCGTCGCCATTGCCCGCGTCGCGAAACCGCCCGGCTCCTCCCCGGCCGGCGCCGGCTTTGCAGGCTCCCCGGCCGCCGCGCTGCGAAGCTGTTCGATCAGCCGGTTACGCGCATCCTCGTTCTCGAGGATATCGATGAGCTGGTCGATCTCCTGCGTGGTCGCGGGCGATGGCGATGTCGCGGCCTCCTTGTCCGCCGTGGCTTCCTGGGCGACGGCGGTCGCGGGCAGGAGGGCGAGGGCGAAAGTCCCGACCAGGATGACGAGGAGGAGAGGGGCGATGAGCGTCCGCGGCAAGAAGCGCAGGTGATGCGGCACGAAGCGGAATCCTCCGGCGGTTGGCGAGGCGAAGGCAGTCTATCCGACCGAACCGCCGGGCGCGACCCGGGGAAATCTGACATCGTCGTGGCCTGCTGGAGCGGAACTGCGGAACGAAATCTTCGGTCCGCGCTCACCCCATCCCTGGTGGCGTCCATATTCGCATCCGAACCCGCGCGACTCCGCGTCGGGGTCCCGAGGCGCATAGCGGCTCTGCGGCGACCGCGAATTGACGCGGCCCGAGGCGACGGGGTGAAATCTCCACCTGACCCATGCCAGAGGGAATCGGTCCATGAACCTGCAGCGCAACTCCTGGGAGCAGAGGGAGGTCCAATCCTTCTTCCATACCTTCACCGATCTGCCGTCCCTGCGGGCTTACGGGCCGACGGTGGTGGAGCGCGGCGAGGGCATCTATGTCTTCGATGTCCATGGCAAGCGCTACATCGAAGGCAATTCCGGGCTCTGGAACATCGTGCTCGGCTATGACGAACCGCGGCTCGTCGAGGCGGCTACGGCGCAGTACCAACGTTTCCCGGCCTACCACACCTTCTTCGGCCGCAACACCATGCCGACGGTGGAGCTTGCGGAGCGGCTGCTCGCCATCGCCCCGACGCCGATGAGCCGCGTGTTCTTCACCAACTCGGGATCCGAAGCGAACGATTCCGTGGTGAAGCTGCTCTGGCTCATGCATGCGGGCGCCGGCCAGCCGAAGCGGCGCAAGATGATCTCGCGCAAGAACGCCTATCACGGTACCACGGTCATGACGTCGAGTTTGACCGGCAAGGACTATGTGCAGGCTTTCGGCCTGCCATTGCCGGATGTGCTGTTCGCCGATTGTCCGCATTACTGGCGCTACGCGGAACCCGGCGAGAGCGAGGCCGCCTTCACCAGCCGGCTCGCCCAGAACCTCGACAAGCTCATCCAGAAGGAAGGCCCGGAGACGATTGCCGGCTTCATCGCCGAGCCGGTGATGGGAGCGGGCGGCGTCGTTCCGCCGCCGGCCGGATATTTCCCGGCCGTCCAGGCGGTGTTGCGGAAATACGAGATCCCCTTCGTGGCAGACGAGGTGATCTGCGGGTTCGGCCGCACCGGCAACCTCTGGGGCTGCCAGACCTACGACATCAAGCCGGATATCATTGTCGCGTCGAAGGTGCTGACGGCGGGATATTTCCCGATGGGCGCGGTGATGCTGTCGTCGACGATCGATCGCAAGCTGACGGCCGCCTGCGAACGCTATGAGGAATTCCCGCATGGTTTCACCACCGGTGGCCATCCGGTCGGCTCGGCGATCGCGCTGAAGTCGATCGAGATCATTACCGACGGGGGCGTGCTGGAGAATGTGCGGCGCGTCGGCCCCGCTTTCCAGGCGAAGCTGCAGTCGCTCGCCGATCATCCGCTGGTCGGCGAGGCGCGGGGCGTCGGGCTCATGGGCGCGCTCGAGATCGTCGCCGATCGCAAGGCGAAGGCCGCTTTCGCCGGCAATCTGCAGGTCGGGGAACGGATCGCGACCGCCGCGCGCGAGCGGGGCCTTATCATCCGTCCGATCGGCGCATCGGTCGTCATGGCGCCGCCGTTCATCATCACGCTCGCGCAGATCGACGAGTTCTTCCGAATCCTGAAGCAGACGCTGG
>CADEFF010000080.1:10654-14722 GCA_902826565.1 uncultured Rhodospirillaceae bacterium
GGTCTGGGAGCAGGTGAAGACGCACGCCAAGCACTGACGGCCTCGCAGGGGGAGGGGATGGCGCGCTTCAAGATCGATCCCGACGATCTCGCGGTCGCGCGCGAGTTTCGTCGCCAGCCGGTGGGCTATCACAGCAAGAACCTCCAGGCAGTGCTCAATCTGTTCCGCGGCGGGCCGGTCGAGGGGAAATGGGTGCTGGTCTGCCGCAAGCCCTGGCGCGAATGGGTGCTGGCCCAGCTTCCGGGCAAGCGCGGCGCGCCTCTGGTCCTGCATGAGGACGTGGTCTTCACCGACTGGAACGAAGCGGAGTGGAACGTCTTCAGGCGGCGCTGGCAGGAACATACCGGTCGCGCGCTGACCCTGCCGGAAGAGAAGCGCTAAGGCGCCGCGATGCGATGAGCGCGATCCTTACCGCCTATTGCGACGAGATCAGCGTCGCGCCCGGCGACACCATCCGTTGCATGGTGAACTGCGAGGGCGCCTCGAGCTTCCGGGCCGAGCTGCAGCGCATCGTCTGCGGCGACGAGTATCCCGGCGGCCCCGGCTATCGCGCCGACACCATCGACATCGATCTCGGCGGCCCGTTTCCCGCCCGCCGCCAGCCTGTTCGTCCCGGCTCCTATGCGATCGTGCCGGTGGAAAACCTGCTGGAACTTTCGGACTTCAGCCTCACTCTATGGATCTGGCCGACCACCCCCGCCAAGGGCCGGCAGGCGCTCATTGCAGCAGGCGGATTGTTCCTGGGGCTCGATGGGGAGGGCAGGCCTCTGGTGGAGCTCTCGGCGGCGGGGCAGCACTTCGCCGTGCGCGGCACGCGTCCCCTGCTGGAACGGCACTGGCATCTCCTTGCCGTCAGCTACAACGCTTCGCGCAGGGAACTTACCTTCCTGCATCGGCCGCACCGGCGATACGCCGCAATTGCCGACGCCGATGCGGGGGTGACGCGGAGCGTAGCGGGCCCTTGGCGTCTTTCGGCCGGGCCTTTGACGATGGCAGCGTCGCTCGCCGAAAGCGGCGCACCGGCGGAGCATTTCAACGGCAAGATCGAAGCGCCGCGGCTGTTTTCGGCCGCGCTGGCGCCGGATGCGCTGACGGCCGTCGCGATGGCGCGCGAAGGCGACCTGCCGCGCGAGGGGCTGCAGGCCGCCTGGGATTTCTCGCAAGCCATTCCCTCGCTTCGGATCCATGACGTCTCGGGGCAGGAACGTCACGGGACGCTGGTCAATCTTCCGGCGCGCGCCGTCACGGGCTTCCGCTGGACCGGCGAATGCCAGAACTGGACGGAACGGCCGGACCACTATGGCGCGATCCATTTCCATGACGACGATCTGCATGATCTGGGCTGGTCGCCGAGCTTCGCTCTGACGATCCCGGCCGGTCTCCGCAGCGGCGTCTATGCCTTCCGCCTCTGGGCCGGCGAGACGGAATATTTCACGCCTTTCGCCGTACGGGCGCCCAAAGGCGTGAGGAGGTCGAAGGCGGTCTTTCTCATGCCGACCGCCAGCTACATGGCCTATGCGAACCATCGCATCGGCATCGATTACAGCACGACCGAGATCGGCATGGGGCGGCTGGTCGAGCTCAACCCGACGGACGTCTTCAAGCAGGAGCATCCCGAATACGGGCTCTCCTGCTACGAGAACCGGAACGACGGCAGCGGCGTCGTCTATTCCTCGCGGCTGCGGCCGATCCTCGACATGCAGCCGAAGCAGCGCCTCTGGCTCGGCGGTCCGCCCTCGGGCCTCTGGCAGTTCAACGCCGACACCCACATCCTCGCCTGGCTCGAGCATCTCGGCGACGCGTACGACGTCGTCACCGACGAGGACCTGCATCGGGACGGCCCGGGCGCGCTGGAGGGCTATCGGGTGCTGCTGACGGGGACGCATCCGGAATATCACAGCAGCGCGATGCTGGATGCGATCGAGGGTTTCACCCAGGCGGGCGGCCGGCTGATGTATCTCGGCGGCAACGGCTTCTACTGGCGCATCGCCTTCCACCCCGAGATCCCGGGCGCGATCGAATTGCGCCGCGCCGAAGGCGGAATCCGGCCCTGGGTGGCGGAGCCCGGCGAATATTATCACAGCTTCACCGGCGAATATGGCGGGCTCTGGCGCAGGCAAAACCGTGCGCCCAACCGGATCGCCGGCGTCGGCATGGCCTCGCAAGGCTTCGACATCTCCTCGCCCTATGTCCGGCGCGAGGGAAGCCGGGATCCGCGAGCCGCCTTCATCTTCGCGGGTGTCGAGGGCGCGGTGATCGGCGATCACGGCCTCATCGGCGGCGGCGCCGCCGGCATGGAGGTGGACCGCGTCGATTTCCTGCTCGGGACGCCGCCCCACGCGCTCGTGCTGGCCTCCTCCGAGCGGCACACCGATTGCTACATGCTGGCGCCGGAAGAGCTCGGCGATCCCACGCCGGACATTCTCGGCACGGACAACGAGCTCGTGCGCGCCGACATGGTGTTCTTCGAGACGCCGAATGGAGGCGCGGTCTTCTCGGTCGGCTCGATCGCCTATGCCGGGAGCCTCTGGCGCGACGGCTACGATACCGACATCGCGCGCATCACCGGCAATGTGCTGAAGCGGTTCCTCGATCCGCGCCCGTTCTGACGCCGGCCGACGCGGCTCAGGCGGCGGCTGCGGCCGGCGGATGATGCAGGAAGCAGGCGACGAAGCGGCCGGGCGCCACCTCGGTGAGCTGCGGATCCTCGCGCTCGCAGACCGGCATGCGATAGGGGCAGCGCGTATGGAAGCGGCAGCCCTTGGGCGGGTCGATCGGGCTCGGCACGTCGCCCTCGATGCCGCCGAGATCGCGGGCGCGCTTCGCTTTCGGGTCGGGCGTCGGGATCGCGTTGATGAGGGCGCGGGAATAGGGATGCAGCGGTTCGCGATAGAGCGCCTCGCTCTCGGCGAGCTCGACGACGCGACCCAGATAGAGCACCGCCGTGCGGTCGCAGACGCGCTTCACCACCGCGAGATCGTGCGAGATCATCATGTAGGTGAGACCGAACTCGCGGCGGAGATCGAGCAGCAGGTTGAGGATCTGCGAGCGCACCGAGACATCGAGGGCGGAGACCGGCTCGTCCAGCACCACGAGCTTGGGCCGGAGCACGAGCGCGCGCGCGATGCCGACTCGCTGGCACTGGCCGCCGCTGAACTCGTGCGGCAGAGCGTTGAAATAGCGCCGGCTGAGCCCGACCACATCCAGCATTTCGCGCGCCCGGACCTGGCGTTCCTCGCGGCTGCCGATCCCGTGGAAGCGGAGGGATTCCGCGATGGTCACGCCGACCGACATGCGTGGATTCAACGACGAAAGGGGATCCTGGAACACGAGCTGCATCTGGCGCCGGAGTTTGCGGAGCGCCGCGCGGCCGAGCTTCGTGATATCCGCCCCGTCGAAGCGGATTTCCCCCGCGGTCGCTTCGATCAGCCGCAGCACGAGCCGCGCCGCCGTGGTCTTGCCGCAGCCGCTCTCGCCGACGATGCCGAGCACCTCGCCGCGCTTCACGTCGAAGCTGACATTGTCCACCGCGGTCAGATAGACCGCATCCCGGAAGAGCTGGCGCTGTCCAACGCGAAACCGCTTGGTGAGGCCGCGGACGCTGACGAGGGTATCGCTCATGCGCGCATTCCCTCGTTCAGATGGCAGGCGGCGCGCTGCTCGGGCCCGACCGCGATGAGCGGCGGCACCGTGGTCGCGCAGGGAGCGAAGGCGTGCGGGCAGCGGGGCCGGAAGCTGCAGCCGGGCGGAAGGTCGAGCGGGATCGGCGGCGTTCCCTGGATCGAGGTCAGAGCCACGTCGCGCGCATCTTCGATCCGCACCACGGAGCGCAGCAGCCCGGCGGTGTAGGGATGGCGCGGCTCGGCGAAGAGCCGGCCGACCGGCGCCTGCTCGACGACGCGCCCCGCATACATGACCACGACCTGGTCGGCCATCGCGGCGACGACACCGAGATCGTGGGTGATGAGCACCAGGGCGCTGCCGAGGCGGTCCTTGAGATCGGAAAGCAGCTTCAGGATCTGCGCCTGGATGGTGACGTCGAGCGCCGTGGTCGGCTCGTCGGCGATC
>CADEFF010000081.1 GCA_902826565.1 uncultured Rhodospirillaceae bacterium
GCCAGATTGTGGATCTGGATGTCGTGGGTTCAAGTCCCATCGCTCGCCCCAGCTTCCCTCCCGCATGACGGGGCGAAAGCACCGTCGCGCCGATCCCAAGCCCCCCGTTTTACAAAGGTTGAGGCTCGCCCAACCGATCCAGCGCCGATTGCGCCGCCTCCGTCACATCGGAACTGTGCGTGAGCCGTAGAGCCTGCTCGAGCCAGGGCCTCGCCGTCGTCGTGTCGCCCTGCGCTGCGGCGCTCCGACCGGCGCGCAGATAGAGGTCGGCAGCTCCCTGGCTGTCGCCCCCTCGTTCGGCCGCGAGCGCAGCCACATAAAGGGCGCGTGCCATGCCGCGATAATCGAGAATCGTCTGGCGGATCGCCGCGGCCTCGAGTGCGGCGGAGCGGGCCGCAGAAAATTGATCATGGCGCAGCGCCAAACGCGCTTCGAGCTCGCGCCAATCCGCCCGCTGCACCGGTGCCTTCTGATCGGCAATTCGGCCCAGGGCCGCGCGCAGGCCCGCGTCGTCATTACGCTCGTCGGCGATCACTCCGCGCAGAAAACTGGCGCCGTCGGCGATCTCGCTCGGTGCGCTCGCTTCCAGCTCCGACGCCATCTCGTCTGCCTTGGCCGAATTCCCCATGCGGTAGTGAGCCGTCGCTTCCGCGAGCGTCAGCGCCGGGAACGGCGCACCGCCGCGTCTCTTGATCTCGGCCGCCGCGCGCGTCGCGGTCGCCACCGCATCCGCCGGCCGGTTCGCCTGCAGTTGGGCTACGGCAAGACTAAAGCTCAATTTTGTGATCTGCGTCAGGTCGTCGCGCGCCTCCGCCTGTTTCAGCGCGGCTTCGTACTGTGCGATCGCTTCCGTTGGCCGATCGAGGGACGAGGCAATATTGCCGGCCTGCTCGTGCCGCGCCAAAGTCTGATCCTCGGGCTGCGCCTTCCGGGCATTGTCGGTGCTGCCGCACGCAGCGAGCGACAGCAGCGGGAGCAGAAGCAGAACCCACTTCATGGCATGACCTGAGACGGCGAAAAGGTCGCCGGCTCCTGCGACGGAGACCGCTGCCCGCCGCCACCAAGAAGCCACGATGCGCGCAGCTGGGCGCTGAGCCGGTCCAATCCCTGGAGCGTGACTTGCAACTGCGTCAACAGAGCGGGCAGGTTGCCGGCAACGTCATCGACCTTGCGCGCGATGCTGGGCAGATTCTTGGATGCTTCCCCGACATTCTGCGCGATCGCGGGCGCGCTCAGGACGGCCGCGTCGATCTGCTTGGCGATGCCGTCGAGCTTGCGCACGACATCCTGGATATCGTCGACAAGGATCGAAACCCCCTCGGGACCGCTGAGGTCTCGGGTGATGCTCTCGACCTCCCCCAGGATCTGGTTGAGATTCGTCACCGATTTGTTGGCCGCCCCTACGATCGTCTCCGCCTGCTGCATCAGAGTTTCATCGACCAGGAGGCGACCGATGTTGCCTTCGCCGCGGTTGATGCGTTCCACCACCTCGGCCAAGGCGTTCGTCGTGCGACCGGCGTTGTCCAGAATCGGAAAGACCTTCGCCCGCAGCTCGTCGATCAAGGCGCTGATGTTGTCGGTCGGGGCGCGTTCCGTCGTGGCTTCGATGACGGCATAGGACCAATCCATCTCCTCCCCGGTGCCGCGCGAGATTTCGACAAAGGCCGCACCCGCCACACCGAAGGTGCGGCGAATGACGGCCGTGCTGTCGCGTCGAATGAAGGGGGTCGCCTGCTCGTCGATGTCGATCAAGGCATACATCTGCTGGTCGGGCTCAAGAACGACCCGACGGACGACGCCCGCTTTCGTTCCCAAGAGCTGGACTTCCCCGCCAGCCACCAGGCCCGCCCCGCCCGTCTGGGGCAGAACCAATCTCAGTTCCTCGGTCGGCTTGAACCAATCGCGAAGCACCCCCGCCTGCAGGACCGCGACGAACAGAACGACGAACGCGCCGATCACCAGAAGACCGATCCATTCGTCCGTATTGCGGACGCGAATCATGGAGCCGCTCCGACGTCCGACAGGCCTCTGAACGCAAGGCGCAGGCGTTGGGTGGCGGGAAAGACCCGATCTTCCCAGACCAATCGACTGCGAGTAAGCCAGATTGCCGCCCCGCCTCGATTGCGTACCGTCGCCACCTGATTGAGGAGCGGCGGAATTAAATCGGGAAACAGGCCTCGCACCGGGCTTTCCAGGATCACGAGCTTGGGATTGCCCAGGAAGGCCCGCACATATCCGGCGCGAACCAGATCTTCCTGCGACAAGGCATCGACCGGCCCCAACGGGATACCGGGCAGGCCGAAGTGATGCGCAAGCACCGCGGCTTCATTGCGGGCGGCATCGACATCTCGCTTCGTATGGTAAAGCTCGGAAAGGAGAATATTGCTCTCGACATCGAGAAAGCTGAGCCAGCCGGGCGCGAAGAAAACGCGACCGATCTGGCCGCGCAAGGCATCCCCGAACTCGTGCGGCAGCCCGGCCCAATCCGTATCCAGGAAGCGCACGGCGCCGGCCTCGACTGGATCGAGACCACAGCAAATATCGGCGAATCCGGCAGCGAGTGTTGCATCGCGGGCATTCACCAGCACGAATTCGTCGGGTTCCACCGAGAACTCGATTTCGGATCCAGCGCCGAACAGTTTGGAGGAGCGGACTTGGCTCAACTTGAGGATCGTCATTGCTCACGCCATCAAACTGAACAGCGCGCTGGTCAGCACCACGGCCAGCATGCCGCGCATGAACCCACGCGCCATCAGGCTTCCGGGGCTTTCCCCCGGCGCGGCAGCGAGCACGGTCAAGCAAACCGTGGCCGCCACCATCAGCCCGATGACGAGCATTTTGGCGGGAAACAGCACGAAGTCGATCCGCGCTGCGGCAGTCAACACATTGTCGAGAAACGACCATATCGACATATCGGCGACGCCGAGCAGGCTTCCGGCAATAAAACCGACGAAAAGCGTCGTGAGCACGAACACGATGCCGAGCGTATAGGACGCGAGGGCGAAGGCCACGCCCCTTGGCATCACCAGGAACAGGAAGGGATCGAGGCCGCGCGACTGAAGAGCGCGAGCCTGTTGCTCGTTACGCAATTGACCCAACTCGCTCAGCGTGACCGAGCCGGCGCGCCCCAACAGAACCACGCCAACCAGCACGGGCGCCAGCTCGCGAACCAGAATCGTGACCAGCACAGTACCTATCGCGCTCTCCTGTCCGGCGACACGCAACCAATAGAGCGCCTGGTAGACCATGCCGAGACCGCCCACCACAGCCAGGAAACAAGTCGCGACAAGGCTGCCGGTCAAAGCGATATGAAGCACCCGCCAAAACTCGCGGCGAACGAGCTGGCGCCACGAACGCGGACGGCCCGCCTCCAGCACGATGCCCGCCGCCAACGCGAGCAGCATCAGCAGGAATTGCCCGCGGTTTCGGGCGCTTCTGCCAAGCCAGGAAATCCAGTGACGAGCGAGATACAACGGCCGAACGGCCGGTCTTTCGGGGACCGTTGAAATCACAGCTGACCTGCAAGAACGAAAGTGCGGGCCTCGCCGACTCCGGGGATATAGAAGCGGCCCCGTGGCCTGAGCAGAAAATCGTGACGCAGCCGCGCATAGGCGGCTTCGCTGGCTTGAATGGCGCCCGGCGCCGCGGAATGCGCCAGGGCTTCCGCCGTCTCGAACGCGTCGCCCCACATGTTGAATTGACGAGGCTCATCCCCGATGCCGCAGCCAAAGGCCATGCCATAGTCGAGCCCGATGCGGAACTCGCCGCCGTGTCCGGCGGCCTCGAACAGACTGATGCAACGTTCGCGCAGAGCGACAGCCAAGGCGGCGACCCTGGACATCGCCGTTTCCGCGTCGTCTTCCAGCCCTTCGGCCGCGACGACCTGCTGCGAGACGAACTTGAGATAGCGCACGCCTCGTTCGGACGCCTCCGCCTGCAACGCCTGCGCGACTAGATCGGCGAGATCCAGTCCGTTGCCTTCCGCTTTCCTGGCAAGCGTCGCGCGACCCGAAAACCGCAGAACCATCACCGCAACGCCCGAGTACAACTCCGCGCCAAGCCCGCTGCGATCGATCTCGGGCAGCGCAAGATCGGCTGGAAGTATCTGGCTTCGCTCCTGGGGCGCCGACTGTTCGGCCTGAACGCTTTGCACGGAGCGCTCGGGTTCACCTTCTTCCATTTTTTCCATCTGCAGGGTCGCGATCGTCGCGACGGTATGCACGAAGTTGCGACAGCTCTCGAACGCCTTCGCGTTCTCCAGGCCGAGCATGCCGATCACCTGATCGCCACGACGCAATGGCAGGACGAGGAGCGAACGGCTGCGGAACGGCTGCATGAAGTTCTGAAAGAACACAGCGCTGCGAGAATCGCCGGCAGCGTCCGCGATCTCGGTCTCTTCGCCGGATTCCAGCATATCGAAAAATCTCGGCATCTCGCGCCGCTGCAGTTGAAAACCCTCGGCGTGCCGCCTGGTCTCGGTGTCGAAGCTATCGTCGCAGTGCAACACTTGCCCACGCCCGCCAAGCCGCCAGACGCTGACGCGACGAGCGTTCGTCAGGCTCGTCAATGTCTCTGTCACGACCGGCGGCAAACCGCCTTCCGCGTCGGCCTGCCGCTCGGTTTGCTGGGCGATCGCTGCGTATGCGGAACTCTGTAGCGAGATCGCACTGCTTTGCTCGGCCATGCGACGGAGCGATCGCTCGTAGCGCAGGCTTTGCCTGAACAACAAAAAGGCGAGGACACCAACGGCGACGACGATGGCCAGAGACATGAGGAGCGTCTGCCGATGATTGATCGAGACGAACCCGGTAAAGTCCGATTCTGGAACCAGGATCAGGACCCACCAATCGCGCCCCGTGGTCGACAAAAGCGCGGTGCTGCTGACATATCGTTCGCCATCGACCTCGAGGACGCGACGTCCGCGGCCCTCGACGCGAAACCGATCGTAGGCCGCAGTCAGGACCGGATCGCCAATCTCATCGAGCCGCAGCGGTTCGACGTCTTCACCTTCTCCAACCGGATTCACCAGCTTGCCGGAATCGGCCCCTGCGATAAGCCGTCCTTGGCGATCGACGATGAAGGCCCGGCCGGTTTCGCCGATATTCAAGGACGCTAGGAACGTCGACAGCTCGTCGAGGGAAATGTCGGCACCGAATACATAGTCGGTACCGTCCTGGTGCAGCAGACTCGAGGCTGTCAGACCCGGCTTCTTGTCGGTGTAGAAAATGTAGATGTCGGTCCAAAACGTCCCGTCGGTTTCCAGCGCGCCCCGATACCAGGGCCTCGTCCGCGGATCGAACTCGTCCTGGGGATCTTCGCGCCGCGAAAGCTCCTTTCCGGTTTCGTCCTGCTCGATCAAGAGGACCTGCCTCCGGCCGCCGGTCGTGACGATTTCCTTGATTTCCATCACCCCCGTTCGCTCGCCACGGCGCACCATTATGAAGTTGCCGTCGCTGTCGCCGACGAAGAAAGACGAAATCTGCGGGATCTGGTGCATGGCGCTTGCCGCGAATCTTTCCCCGACGGCTCGCCGCTCGGCAGGAGGCGTACGGAGGAATAGAAGGCGCAGGACTTCCAGCGAGCGCGCACCGGGTGAAAGAAAACTGGCAACGCGCTCGGCAATCTGGCGGTCCAAGGTCGTGAGCAATTGATCCGACAAGGCGAGAGCGCCGCGTCGATTGACATGCTCGGAATAGAGCGCGATTCCCAGAATGGCGGCGATCACCAGCACGACGCCGAGGACCGGGACGCCGATGCGGATGATGGCACGCCGGCGGCGCTTTCGCGCTGCGACGGGATTCTCGGATAGGTCGACCACCTGATCGGTAGCTGCCATGCCACCCGATGCTGGGCAAACTAACGCCTCGATGGCAAGCAACATTGTACGGCGGCGACAGCCGAATATCCGTCGGCGAGGGCCGGGAAGGCGCGGATTTAACCGATCTCAACGATGAAGGTCGGTCGGGGCTGGAATGCGAAATCCTTACTGCAGCCGGCGGTCGTCGGGCCGCTCAGGCGGCCCGGATCGCCGCCACGTAGCGGGCCATGTGGTAATTCGCATCGCCGAAGCTCTGGGTGATCATGGTGACGCGCTTGGCGTAGTGACCGACGCTGAGCTCGTCGGTCATGCCCATGCCGCCATGAAGATGGATCGATTCCTGCGTCACCTGGCGCCCGAGCTTCGAGATCTGCATCTTCGCACCGCTCACGCGCCGGCGCCGCTCGGCCGGATCGCGCTCGCCCAGCGCCATCGCCGCACCGAGCGCCGCTGACTGCGCCAACTCGCAGGCGGTATAGACATCGGCCATACGGTGTTGCACCACCTGGAAGCTTCCGATCGCCTGGCCGAACTGCTTGCGCGTCTTGAGATAGGCGAGGGTGGTTTCGTAGAGGTACCACATCGCGCCCGTTGCCTCGGCCGCGCTGGCGGCGATGGCGCGCTCGGTCATGGCTTCGAGCAGCGGCAATCCGTTGCCGACCTCGCCCAGCACGGCGTCCTTTCCGAGCTTCACGCCAGAGAAGCTGATGTCGGAGGCCCATTGCCCGTCGATCGTCGCGTAGTTGCGCGCGTCGATGCCGTCGGCCTTCGGGTCCACGAGAAAGAGCGTGATGCCGTTGGCGTCGCGCTGCGAACCGCTCGTGCGCGCCGAGACGATGAGGGCGTCGGCCGTGCCGGCATAGAGCACCACCGCCTTCTTTCCTTCGAGCCGGTAGCCGGCGCCGTCGGTCCGCGCCATCGTCGATACATTCTCGAGATCGTAGCGGCCGCGCGGCTCGGCATAGGCGACGGCGACCTGCCGCTTGCCTTCCGCGATCGCGGCAAGATGCGCCGCCGCCGCGCTACCGCCGGCCTGCTCCAGCAGCGAGCCCGCCAGCACCACGGTCGAGAGATAGGGGCTGGCAAAAAGGCTCCGGCCGATGGCCTCCATCACGATCGCCTGATCGAGCGAACCGCCGCCGAGACCGCCATGCGCTTCAGGGAGTGCGATTGCCATGGCGCCGAGCCCGGCCAGGTCCGTCCAGGTCGATTTCTCGAACCCGGGTTCCGTCGCGACGATCTTGCGGCGCTTGGGGATGTCGTAGGCGTTCTGGAAGAAGCGCGCGAGGCTGTCGGCGAACATCTTCTGGTCGTCATTGCGGAAGATCGGCATGGGTTTCGCTCCCGGCGCGGCTTGTTCGTTGGCTTGCCCTGCGACAGGCGCAGGAAGAGGCTTTCTCATTCCAGCCATCCCGCCCACGCCTGTCGTGGGACGAGATGCGAGAGAACCTAGAGACCCAATACGGCCTTCGAGACGATGTTTCGCTGGATCTCGTTCGAACCGCCATAGATCGCGATCTTGCGGAGATTGAAATACATCCCCGCGGCAGCGGCGGCGAATTCGGGCCCGATCGGCCCGAAATTGCCGCGATGACCCGGATCGTCGAGCGGGATCGCATAGTGCCCCGCGGCTTCCATGATCAGCTCGGCGGCGCGCATCTGCGCGACGGTGCCGCAAAGCTTCAGGATCGAAGCCTCGGGCCCGAGGATTCCCTTCTTTTCCGGATCGAAGAGAAAGCGAAACTCCGTGATGTCAAGGGCATCGAGCTCGGTCTCGAGCTCGGCGATCTTGCCGGCGAAGAACGGATCCTCGATCAGGGGCGCACCGCCGCCGGTCTCCTCACGGGCCGCCTGCTTCAGCCGCGCGATCATGGCGCGGGTGCGCGCCACCTCCGCCGTGCCGAGCCGCTCGAGCCCCAGCAGATGCTTGGCGATGCCCCAGCCCTTGCCTTCCTCGCCGACCAGGTTCTCGACCGGCACCTTCACGTCGTCGAAAAAGCATTGGCAGACCTCGACCGACCCGTCGATCAGGCGGATCGGCTGGCGGGTAAAGCCGGGTAACGTCGTCGACATCACGAGAACGGTGATGCCTTCCTGCTTTTTCCCGCTGCCGTCGGTGCGGAAGAGCCCGAACATCATGTCGCATTCGAGCCCGAGACTGGTCCAGATCTTGGTCCCGTTCAGGACATAGTGGTCGCCCTCGCGCTTCGCGCGGCATTGCAGCGAGGCGAGGTCCGATCCGGCGCCCGGCTCCGAGAAGCCCTGGCACCAGCGATCCTCGCCGGTGAGCGCGCGCGGCAGGAAGCGCTTGCGCTGCTCTTCCGTGCCGAACTCGATGAACATCGGCCCGACCATATCGAAGTTGAAGATGATGGGCCGCGGTGCGTCCGCGAGGGCGAACTCGCGCTCGAAGATGTAGTGCTTCTCGAGCGGCCACTCGCAGCCGCCATATTTCTTCGGCCAGCCGGGAGCTGCCCACCCTTTCTTCAGCAGGAGCGCATGCCAGTTGCTGTGCATCTCCCGGTCGGGATACATGTTCTCGCGGACGTTCCTGCGGATCTCGTCGGTCAGGTTCGCCGCGAGAAAGGCGCGCACTTCCTGCCGGAAAGCTTCGAGCTCGGGCGTATTCAGCAGTTCCATCGTTCCTTCTCCCGTGCGCTGGGGGCGCGGCCTCGCTCGCATCCCGCCGCCTCGTTTCCGCCGCTGTCGGTTTCCTCTGCGGAAGCTCTCACTTCGCGCGAGGCACCACCAGCGCATCGACCGCAACCACGCCCTTCGGTCCGACGATCACCGGATTGACGTCGAGCTCGCCGATCCGGTCGCCGAGATGCATCGCAAGCGAGCCGAGGCCGGCGACCGCGCGGGCAAGCGCGCCGACATCGCCCTTGGGACGCCCGCGCACGCCTTCGAAGAGTTTCCGGATCTGGAGCCGGTCGAGCGCCCGCCGCGCGCGCGCTTCGTCCACCGGAGGCAGCAGGAAAAGGCGATCCCCCAGCAGCTCCACCAGAATACCGCCCGCCGCGACCATCACCAGCGGCCCGAACTGATCGTCGATGACGAGCCCGAGCGCCACTTCCGTGCCGGGTTCCGCCATGCGCGCGATGAGCATGCGGGGGCCGAGCCGTGCCGCCATCTCGTCATAGGCGGCCGCCACGGCCTCTTCGTCGCCGAGGCCGAGCCTGACGCCGCCGACGTCCGATTTATGCAATATCCCCTCGGCCGCCGTCTTGAGCGCGACCGGAAAACCGATGGCCTTCGCCGCGGCCACGGCCGCGTCGCGCGTCGTCGCGATCGCGTGCGCCGGCGCCGCCACGCCGAAATCGGCGAGAAGCGCGAGGCTCTCGGCTTCGTCCAGCGCCTCCGGCCGGTCGAGCCGCCGGCGCCAGCGCTCGATGGTCTCGCGCGGCGGGGCCGGCGGCGGCGCGAGCGGCGGAAGCGCCTGGAAGTCGCGATGGTCGATGGCGTGGCGCAGCGCCCGGATCATGTTGTTGGCGCCGTCCAGCATCGGAATGCCGTGCGCGATCAGATCGAGCGCGGGCTCGGTATTGGTCACGCGGCTCCAGTTCAGCGCCGAGACGACCAGCTTGTCGGTGGCGTCATAGGTCTCCTTGAGCGCCTTGACCATGGTCCAGGCGATCATGTCGTCCGAGGCGATGTCGGAGAACAGCACGACGGCGCCGCAATCGGGATCATCGGCGAGCGCGCGCATGCAGGTGCCGAAGATGACGTCGGCATTCTGCCCGGTGCCCCAGGCATCGACCGGGTTCACCGCATCGAGGCCATATTCCAGGACGCCTGCGAGCTTCGCGCGCGTCGTCTCGGAGATCTCGGCGAAGCGGACGCCAGCATCGCCGGCGAGATCGACGCACATGCCGCGAAGCCCGCCGGAATCGTGCAGCGAGCCGAGCCCGCCCTGGACGAAGCGGCGCGGCGCCGAGAGCAGGCTGGCGGCGGCCGCAAACTCGTCGAAATCGTAGGTGCGGTGCACGCCATAGTGATCGAACAGCGCCTCATAGGCCGCGTCGTTGCCGGCGAGCGCACCGGAATGGGTAATGGCGAGCTTCGCGCTTTTCTCGGTGCGGCCGACCTTCAGCGCGACCACCGGGATGTCGGAAGCCTGCGCCCGTTCGAGGCAGGCCCGGAAACCAAGCGGGTCGCGGACCGTCTCCAGGAACAGCCCCAGCGCGCGCGTCGATTCCATGTCGAGCATGTAGTCCATGTAGTCGGCCGCCGTGAGCACGAGCTCCTGGCCGGAGGACACCATGACGTTGAAGCCGAAGCGGGCATCGAGGCTGCAGAGGCCGGTAAAGGCGCTGCCGGAATGGGTGACGATCGCGACATTGCCGAGGGGCGCTCGCGGGGTCGGGAACCAGGTCGCGCGCACGCCTTCGGCGCGATTGTGGAAGCCCATGCAGTTCGCCCCGCAGAGCAGGATGCCCGCACGCTTCGCCTTGGCCGCGAGACGGCGGGTGAGGGGCGGGGCCTGGTCGTTCGGCACCTGCGCATTGGCGAACATGACGGCGGCGCGCACGCCGCGCTCGATCGCCTGGTCGAGGGTCGCCTCGAGGCCGCCGCTCGGGATCGAGAAGATCGCGAGATCCGGCGCCTCGGGCAGGTCGAGCAGGCTTGGATAGCAGCGCTGTCCGAGGATCTCCTTGTAATTCGGATTGATCGGGTAGGCGACGCCCTTGAAGCCGCCGACCAGCAATTCCGAGAGCGTGTAGTTTCCGAACGAGCCCTCGCGCGCGGAGGCCCCGATGACGGCGACCGAGCGCGGGTTGAGCAGCGGCTGCAGACGATGCGGCTCGTCCGGCTCGGAAACCGATCGCGCATTCTGAATGGCCATGACGGCGCGTCCCTCGTGGTCGCCTCAACGCCCTTTATAGACGGGATCACGCCCTTCCGAGAATGCGCGCGGTCCTTCGAGATAGTCGTCGGACTGCTGCATCCGGTTATGCTCGGGGATCTCGCGCCGGCGGACCTTGGCGAACGCATCGGGGACGGGCAGATGCGAGGTCTGCTGCCAGACCGCCTTGGTCGCTTGCACAGCCAGCGGCGCCCCCTTCGCGATCAGGTTCGCATAGTCGCGCGCCGTATCCATCAGCTTGTCCTTCGGCACGACCCTGTTGACCATGCCGTGCGGCGCCACCTCCGCGACCTCGACCCATCGGCAGGTGAGGAGGATCTCCATGGCGAGGTAATAGGGCAGGAGCCGCGGCAGCCGGATCACGCCCCCGCCGTCCGCGATGATGCCGCGCTGCACTTCCGGCATCCAGAACCGGACATGGTCGGCCGCGATCACGATGTCGCAGGCGAGCGCCAGCTCCCAGCCGCCGCCGATGGTCATGCCGTTGAGCGCGGCGACGACCGGCTTGCGCATGGTCCACATCTCGGTGAGGCCGGCGAAGCCGCCCGGCCCGTAATCGACGTTCAGCTCATCGAGCCCGAGCTCGGCGGCGACCTTGAGGTCCCAGCCGCCGGAGAAGAACTTCTCGCCGGCGCCGGTGATGATCGCGCAGCGCAGCCCGTCGTCCTGCTGATAGGCGACCAGCGCCTCGCCGAGCGCCTTGCTGGTCGGTCCGTCGAAGGCATTCGCCTTCGGACGGTCCACGGTAAGCTCGAGCACCGGGCCCCTGCGTTCGATCCTGATCAGCTTGCTCATGGTTCCCCCGATGCGCGATTGGTCTGATAAATCGGAGCGCAAACATTCCCCAGCGAACGATTTTCGGCAAGCGCCAGATTTGTTGGACAGCCATCCAAAATTATCCGGATCACGCTTGGCCTCGCGCGGCGTCCGGCAATTCGCTAGGTTACGCCGCCCGGAACGCAATCCTCCGACGCAATGCCGATGGACAGGGACGCCATACTTTTCGCCAACGAGGCTTTCTATCGCGCCTTCGCCGATCGCGACTACGCGGCGATGGACGGGCTGTGGGCACGCAGCCTGCCGGTCGTCTGCGTCCATCCCGGCTCGGCGCCGCTCGCCGGCCGCGATGACGTGATGGCGAGCTGGCGGGCGATCCTCGGCAGCGACATGTCGCCCGCCATCACCTGCCACGAACCGGCCGTCTATCAATATGGCGATGCGGCCGCCGTGGTCTGCTTCGAGGGGATCGCGGAAAACTACCTGGTCGCGACCAACCTCTTCGTTCGGCAGAATGGGCGATGGTGGATGGTGCATCACCAGGCGGGACCGACCAATGACGCGCCGCAGCCGGAAGCGGAACCCGAGACCCCGAGGCTGAACTGAGGAAGGGATGCCGTCCGATTGCGTCAGTCCGGGAGCCGCGGCATAGTGAATCGATGCATTTAGCAATCACATCAAAGCGGCACTGCAAGCATCGGATCAGCAAGATATTTGTCGTTCTCTTGCTTGCCCTTCTCGCGCTGCTGCCAGGCCGAGCGGCGGATGCCGCCTCCTACGAGGCGGGTCTCGCCGCCTTCGACAAGCGCAACTACGCCGTGGCGCTGCAGGAATGGCAGCCGCTGGCCGAGACGGGAGATGCGCGCTCGCAGCACGGCATGGGGCTACTCGCCGAAATCGGCGTGCCGAAGCGCGACTACACGGCGGCCGCCATCTGGTACAAGAAGGCTGCCGATCAGGGCCTGCCGGCGGCGCTGACCAATCTCGGCATCCTCTATGCGGAGGGGCGGGGCGTCGAGAAGAGCGTGGAACAGGCCGCCGCGCTGTGGAAAACCGCCGCCGACGCCGGCCATCCGGTGGCCCAGTTCAATCTGGCGCTGCTCTACTACCGGGGCGAGGGCGGGCTGGAGCAGAACTTCAACGACGCCGCCTGGTGGTTCGCCCAGTCTGCGGCACAAGGCTCTCCCGATGCGCAATACGCGCTGGCCGAGCTCTATCGCGCCGGCCGCGGCGTGCCACGCAACCTCGCCGAGGCGAAGCGCTGGTACGAGCAGGCGGCCGCCAACGGCTACCCGCAGGCACGCGAACGGCTCGCGAGCCTCGATCTCGAGATGCAGAACCAGGCGCCGGTGCCGCTCGGAGCCGCCGAGACAGGCGAGCCGGCCCCGGCCCCGGCGCCTCTCGCCGCCGCGCCACTTCCCGAGACACCGGCGCCGGCCGCGACATCGGAAGCCCCGGCTGTCGCACCGGCCGCCACCGCCGAAGCCATCGCGCCGGCTCCGGCGTCCGCCGAGGCGACTGCGCCACCGGCGACCGCCGCCGAGGCGACTACGCAGCCTGCGCCCGCCGCGGAGGCGGTCACGCCGGCAGCGGGGGTGGACGACGCCTTCAACCCCACGCCGAAGCCGTTCGTGCCCACGGCGGCGGCCCTGGCGGCGGGACAGGGCACATCCACGCCGCCTGCCGTCACCCCGCCTGCTGCGCAGCCGGCGCCCGAGGCGACGGCACCGGCATCCATAGAGCCCCTGGCGGTATCGCCGGACACGCAGCCCTCGACCGGGACGGCGCCGGCCGAGCCTTTGATCGCGTCGCCTGCCACCCTGCCGGATGCGGCAGCATCGACCGAGCCGCTCATCGCGTCGCCCGGCACGGAACCGATCGGCGACGCGGCCGCCGCCGCCGCGGAAGCGCCCGCACCTGCGGCGCCGACCGACCAGGCCGCCATCGCGGCGGAGGCACCTGCCGCCGAACCGGTACCGACGCTGAACGAACCCTCCGATGGGGTCATTCGCGTCTGGCTGAGCTCCGCCAAGACGGAATCGAGCGCCGCCACCTATTGGCAGAACCTGCAGCAGACCTTCCCGGATCTTCTGGGTACGCTGCAGCCGACGATCCGGCGCGTCGATCTCGGCGGCGATCTCGGCATCTGGTTCCGCGTGCTCGGCGGCCCGCTGCAGAACCGGGCGAGCGCCGACCAGCTCTGCCGCGAGCTGCTTTCGCGCTCGTCGCAGGAAAGCTGCATGGTGGTCGTCAATTGAACGACGGAGCCGCGACGCCGCTCAGCGCAAAGCAACGGCTCGCGGCCGGCGAGCCGCTCTATGGCTGCTTCCTCAATGCGGAGAGCCCGATCCTCGCCGAGCTTCTGGCCCGCGCCGGGTACGACTGTCTGATGATCGACCGCGAGCATAGCGCCGCCGATCTGCAGACCGCGCGCGCGATGACGCAGGCGATCCGCACGACGGCCTGCAGCCCGCTCGTGCGCGTGCCGCTCAACGATGCGGCCGAGATCAAGCGCACGCTCGACATCGGCATCGACGGGGTGATGGCGCCGGCGGTGAACAGCCGCGCCGAAGCGGCGGCGTTCGTCGCCGCCTGCCGCTACCCGCCGGAGGGTATTCGCGGCGTCGCGGTCCCGATCATCCGCGCCTCGGGCTATGGGCTGGAGACGAAGCGCTACATCGCGGAAGCTAACGACGCGCTCCTCACCATCGCCCAGATCGAGACGCGGGCAGCGGTCGAGGCCGTTTCGGAGATCGTCGCCGTGCCCGGCATCGACATGGTTTTCGTCGGTCCCTATGACCTCTCCGCGAGCCTCGGCCATCTCGGCGAGCCGGATCATCCCGAGGCGCGGGCCCTGATCGGGCAGGTCGAGGCGGCGGCAAAACGCGCCGGGAAGTGGCTCGGAACGATCGCCACGACGGCACGACCCGCCGACCGGCTTTTCGCCGACGGCTACCAGCTCGTGCTCGGCAGCGCCGATGTGGGGCTGTTGCGCGAGGCGGCCCTGGCGCAGATCGAGCGCTTCCGCCCGAAGCGCCCGGGGCGCGGCTGACCCATGCCGGCGGACCCGGTCGGAAAGCTGGCCCTGCTGACCAACGACCACATGCGCCGGGCGGACGCGGCGGCGACCGCCGGAGTCACCCCCGGGCTAGACCTCCGGGAACCC
>CADEFF010000082.1 GCA_902826565.1 uncultured Rhodospirillaceae bacterium
GACGCCCTCGCCTTCGCCGAGGTGCAGGTGCATCTCCTGACGCCGGATCCGCAGCTGCCCTTCCAGCCTTGCGTACAGGATATCGGCTTTGTGACGGCGCAAGGCGCGATCGTGGCGCCACCGGCCGAGCCGCGGCGCACGGGGGAAACGGCGTCGCTCCGCCGCTTCTACGACAGCGTCGGCATCCCGATCGCGGACACCGTCGCGGCCGGCGGCTTCGACGGCGGCAATGCGATCTTCCTGCGCCCGGGCGCGGTACTGCTCGGCTGCGACGCGAATCTCGACGGTTTCGCCGCGGCGACGCGGCTCGCGCGCCGGTTCGAGGATTGGGAGACGCGAATGGTATTGCTGCCGCGGCCCTACCAGCGGCTGGATGCGTTGATCGCAGTCCTCAGCGACCGCTATGTTCTCGCCTGCCGCGCGCTGCTGGCGCCGGAAATTGCCGATTGGATCGAACAACATGGGTTCCAGATCATCGACCACAACGAAGCCTTGGACAGCGACGGCGGAGGCTATCTCGCGCTGGGCGCCGGCCGGATCCTCGTCTCCGCGCCCGCGCGATCCGTCGCGGAACGCATCCGCGCGCTCGGGCTCGAGGCCATCGATGTCAGCCTGCAATCCTTCGCCTGCCTCGGCATCGGCTTGCGGCAGCTCGTCCAACCATTGCGGCGGGAGCCGGTGACGCAATGAGCGGTTCGGACTCCACCATCGCCGCCACCTCCGCGGGCGATACGGCTTCGCCGCGGCGTCGCGAGCGCTGGCTCGAATTCAAGAAACCGATCCCAACCTGGGAACTGATCCTGCTTGGCCTGATCGTCTGGGTCCTGTTCTTCGGGATATGGAAGCTCGCGACCGCGGTCGGCTGGGCGCCGCCGTTCCTTCTGCCGGCCCCGGACGCGGTCGCGATGACGCTCTACGAGCTCTTCGCCAGCCGTGGCTTCCTGATGGACGTGCTGGTCAGCGTCTACCGCATCATCGTGAGCTTCGCCGCGGCCTGCCTGATCGCCGTTCCGCTCGGTATCCTCATGGGGTCCTTCTCGCGTATCGAGGCGCTGTTCAATCCGCTGGTCTCCGCCTGGCGCTATCTGCCGGCACCCTCCTTCATCCCGCTGCTGCTGATGTGGTTCGGCACGGACGACACCTCCAAGCTCGCCCTGCTCTTCATCGGCGTCGTCTGGTTCCTGATGACGCTGGTCATGGACCACACCAAGGCGGTGAAGACCGAGGTCATCCAGACCGCCCTCACCCTCGGCGCCAATCGCTGGCAGGTGCTCCGGACGGTGATCGTGCCCGCCGTGATGCCGAACGTCGTCATCACCATGCGCCAGATGCTGGCCGCCGCCTGGACCTATCTCGTTATCGCTGAGATCATGGCCGCGACCGATGGGATCGGGGCCATGATGATGCGCGCCAAGCGCTTCATCCATGCGGACGAGATCATGGCCGGAATCGTGATGATCGGCGTGCTCGGGCTGCTGTTCGACTACCTTTTCCGCGTGCTCGAGCGGATCCTGTTCAGCTACCAGGAGGAAACCTGAACCGTGGCCGCCCTCCAGCAAGCCGCCCGAAAGAGCGAAGCGCCGCTGAAGCTCGTCGCCTCCGACGTCCGCAAGGAGTTCTCGCTTCGCAAAGGCGAGAAGATCACGGCCGTCGAGAAGATGTCGTTCGAGGTGCGCGAGAACGAGATGTGCGTCCTGCTCGGGCCGTCGGGCTGCGGTAAATCGACCGTTCTCAAGATCGTGGCCGGGCTCGAAATGCCGACCTCGGGCTCGATGCGCCTCGACGGACGCGAGATCGTGGCACCCGGGCGCGAGCGTGGCATGGTGTTCCAGGCCTATACTTCGTTCCCGTGGCTTACGGTCCGGCAGAACGTCGAGTACGGCCTCCGGATCAACGGTATGGGCGCCAAAGAACGCCGCGAGCGCGCCGAATATTATATCGATCTCGTGCATCTCTCGAAGTTCCGCGACGTCTATCCGAAGCAGCTTTCCGGCGGAATGAAGCAGCGTGTGGCGATCGCCCGCACGCTCGCCAACGAGCCGGCGTTGCTGCTGATGGACGAGCCGTTCGGCGCTCTCGATGCCGAGACGCGCTGGCACATGCAGGAATTCATGATCGAGATACTGGAGAGTTCCAAGATAACCGTGCTGATGGTCACGCACGACATCGACGAGGCCCTCTTCCTCGCCGACCACATCGTGTTCATGTCCACTCATCCCGGCACCAAGCGCGAGGACCTCTGGACCGATTTCAAGAACGGCGTCCGTATCCGCGACAAGGAAGAGATCCTCGGGATGGACGGCTATCGCGACATGGAGACGAAGATCCTCCGCATGATGCGGGAGGAAAGCTTGCTGAAGAAGCAGCTCGCCTAGGCGCTCAAGGGCGCCGACCGGTTCATTCCAGCCGTTGGAGCAGAGACCATGAGCCCTGTTGCCCGTTTCCGCGATCGAACCGTCCTCATCACCGGCGCCGGCTCCGGCATCGGGCGGGCCACCGCCCATCGCCTCGCGAGCGAGGGGGCCGCGGTCTTTCTGGTCGGCAAGACCGGGGCGAAGCTCGAGGCTGTGGCGGGCGAGGTGAAAAAGGCCGGCGGCAAGGCCGGCTTCGAGACGGCCGATCTGCGCAAGCCGGAGGATTGCCGGCGTGCGGTCGAGGCGGGTGCGAAATGGAACGGCCGGCTCGATGCCGTCGTGAACGGTGCCGGCACCTTCCCTTCGGCGCCCTTCCCCAACCTCACCGACGAGGACTGGCAGCAGGCGATCGAAAGCAATCTCGCCGCCCCCATGCGAGTGACGCGTGCCGCGGTGCCGCATCTGAAGAAGGGCGGCGCCATCGTCAATATCAGCTCGATCAACGCCGTCATCGGCGACAAGCTTTCGGCTTGCAGCCACTATTCGGCGGCCAAGGCCGGGCTGCTCGGGCTCACGCGCCAGCTCGCGGTCGAGCTCGCGCCCGAGATCCGCGTGAACGCCATTGTGCCGGGCGCGGTGAAGACCCCGATGCTGGACGGGTGGAACGAGGACCCTGCGGACATGAAGGCATGGCTCGAGCGCTTCGTGCCGCTCAACCGCATCGCCCGGCCGGAGGAGATGGCCGGCGTGATCGCCTTCCTCGCATCGGACGATGCCAGTTATCTGACCGGTGCGACGATCGTGGCCGATGGCGGTGTCGCCATCGTGTGAGACGGGACAGGATCGAGGAGATCGAAATGGAAACCGGCACATCGACATTCGCTCGCTATGGCCGCGGTGCCAAGCAGATTCCTTTCACCTCGATCCCGGTCATCGACCTTGCGCCCTTCCTCGCCGGCGGCGAACCGGATCGGCGGCGTGTGGCTGCGGCGATCGACGACGCCTGCCGTAATGTGGGCTTCTTCTATATCCGTAACCATGGCGTTCCCGAGGCCGTCCTCGATCGCGCCTTTTCAGAGACGCGGCGGTTCTTTGCGCTGCCGATGGAGGAGAAGCGCCACATCGATTTCCGCCATAGCCGGACGCGGGTGCGCGGCTTCATTCCGCTGGGCGAGCTGAAGGCGGACCCGAGCGCGAAGACGGATCATCAGGAGGGCTTCGATTACGGCGTCGAACTGCCGACAGACGATCCCGACCATCGGGCGGGGAACCTGCTGCATGGCCCCAATCAGTGGCCGGCCGCCCTGCCGAGCTTCCGGATCGGGCTCTACGGCTATTTCGAGGCGATCCTCGGACTCGGCCGCGAGCTTTTCCGCGCCTTCGCGCTCGCCCTCGATCTGCCGGAGCGCTATTTCGACGACAAGATTACCAAGCCCTTGGCCCAGGGCCGCGCGATCTACTATCCACCGGCCTCGCAGGACGTGCTCGAGGACCGGGAGCATTGGGGCGTCGGGACTCACTCCGACTATGAATGCTTCACGGTCCTCGCGCAGGACGAGGTCGGCGGGCTGCAGGTGCGGAATTCCGCCGGCGACTGGATCGAGGCGCCTCCGATCCCCGGCTGCTTCCTCATCAATCTCGGCGACATGATGATGCGCTGGACGAACGGGATCTATCAGTCGACCCCGCATCGCGTTCTCAACCGGAGCAATCGGGCGCGCTACTCGCTGGTGCTGTTCTATGGCGCCAACTACGACGCGCGGATCGAGTGCCTGCCCACCTGCCAGGACGCAGACCACCCGCCGCGCTATCCCGCCATCACCCAGGGCGCCTGGACCGAGAAGCAGCTCGCCGACATCCTGATCTACGAGATGCCGCCCTCGGCAGCGCGCTAACGCCGAGCCGGGGGTCGGCACCAATCGCCGGCACGAACCTCGCGGGGCAGCTCGTTCTTCGCCACTTTCTCGGTCGGGGTCAGGGGCAGCGATTCCGCGATCCGGATATAGCTCGGCACCATGAAGTCGGCGACCCGCTCCTCGATGTAGCGGCAGATCTCCGCCGGATCGAGGCGCGTGCCCGGCCGCGGCTGCAGATAGAGCAGCACATCCTCATCGCCGAGCTCGCCCGGCACGGCGACGGCGGCCGCGATCAGCACGCCGGGATGCTCGCCCGCGACCGCCTCCAGCTCCTCCGCCGAGATGTTCTCGTCGCGATGGCGGATCACGTCCTTCATCCGGCCGTGAAAGGTGAGATGCCCCGCCGCGTCGAAGGAACCGACATCGCCCGTGTGGAACCAGAGATTGGCGAAGCGGTCGAGCGTCGCCACCGGATTGCGGCGATAGCCGGTGAAGAGGCCGAAGGGCTCGCGCGGACGGATCACGATCTCGCCGCGCTTGCCGGGCGGGAGTCGCCGGTCCCCGGGAGCGACCACCGCGACCTCGTATCCTTCATAGGCCTTGCCGCAGGAGCCCGGCTGCGGCGCGCCGGCGTCCGTGATCGCCACGGCGGCGCATTCCGAGAGACCGTAAGCTTCATGGAGCGGAATGCCGTGCCGGCCGTGGAACCAGTCGCGGAGCGCGGCCGTGCCGCCGACGCCCACCCCCATCCGGATCCTGTGACCCGCGGGCGGATCGCCGAGCTTGCGCAGGATGGCGAGGATCGTGCCGACATAGATGAGCACGGTGGTGCCGGTGCGGATCGCATCCGACCAGAAGCGCGAGGCCGAGAAACGCGGCGCCATGATGAACATCGCGCCGCCATGCAGGATCGTGCTGAGGCTGAGCACGCTGTCGATATGGAAGAAGGGCGTCACGAAGAGCCAGCGATCGTCCGGCCGGAGCCCGATGCGTGAGGCATAGGCGTGACCGGTGACGACTTCGTAGGCATGGGAGAGTTCGGGTCCCTTCGAGACGCCGGTGGTGCCGGAGGTGAACACGACGCGGCAGGGGGTGCCGGCCTCGACCGGGACCTTGGGGCGTTCCTCCCAGTGCGCGCGCAGCTCGCAGAGCCTCGTCAGCTCCGCTTCGTCGATCCAGGCGAGTTTCCGGCCGCTCCCCCCATACGCCTCGACCTCGGCACGGAACTGCTCTTCGCAGACGATCGCCACCGCATCCGCAACCTCGAGCATGCCCCGCAACACCGGCCCCTTGTGCTGGCCGTTGATCGCGACCTCGAGCAAGCCTGCGCAGGAGAGCGCATATCGGAGGATCACGCATTCGAAACGGTTGGTGGGCAGCGTCGCCACCGCGGCACCGGGCGGAAAACGGCGCGCGAGCTCGTTGCCGAGGCCGGCAATCCGCTCGAGACAGTCGCGGTAGCTATAGATCCGGTCGCTACCAAGATCATGAAAGAAGGGACGATCGACGCCGAATATGCGCGCTCGCTCCAGCAGATCGGGAACCGTCCGCCGCTCGAGATCCTGAAGCGGCAGGACGGTGGCGGTCGCGTCGCTCACCGGCGCGCGCCTTCTTTCTCGTCGACCCGCCAGTCGCGCAGCGCCTCTGCGGGCTCGATCTCGCGATAGGGGCGGCGGCGCGGCGGCGGCGCGCCGTCGCACCAGACCGGCAGCAGCACCTCGGCGAACGGATTGTCGCCGCTCTCCCTCATCACCATCCTCCGCGCCTTGATATGCGGGTGCTCCGGCAGCTCGTCGAAATCGAGCACGGCGTGATAGCAGGTCTCCCGCTCCGCCAGCAGCGCGTCCCACTGGTCCCGCGTTCGCGTCTTGAAGAGGGCGGCAAGCTCGGCGATCAGCGCGTGCTGCGGCACCGGCTCCCACTGCCGCGGGATCCATTCGGGGCGCTTCACCGCCTCGCAGAAATCGCGCCAGAACTTCTCCTCGACGACGCCCAGCGTGACGAAGCGATCGTCGGCGGTGCGGTAGACCTGATAGCAGGCAAGACCGCCGTTGTAGTTGTTCGCGCCGCGCCTCGGCTCATGTCCCTTGCGCAGGTTGTCGGTAAGATTGAGCGTGAGCCAGGAGAGCGGCGCCTCGGCAAGACTCACATCGAGAAAGGCGCCCTTTCGCCGCTCGGGCCGCGCGGCAAGCGCAGCCAGGACCATGGTCGCCGCGAAGAGCCCGCCCGAATAGTCGGCGATCGTGGGATTGGTGATGACGGGAGTCTCCGCCGTGCCCGAAGCCACGAGCCCGCCGCCGAACGCCATGTAGTTCAGATCATGGCCCGGCCGCAGCCGGTAGGGCCCGGTCTGGCCCCAACCGGAGAGCGCGCAATGAACGAGCTGCGGGTTGATCTCGTCCAGCTTCTCGCGGCTGAAGCCGAGGCGATCCATGACGCCCGGCCGGAAGGATTCCAGCAGCACGTCGGCACGGGCAAGCAGCTTCGTGAAATCGCGACGGCCGTCATGCGATTTGAGGTCGAGCTTGACGATCGACTTGCTGCGGTTGACCACTTTGTACCAGGAAGAGACGCCGTCCGCATCGAGCGGCCCGTCGGTGCGCTGCGGATCGCCCTTGGGCGGCTCGACCTTCAGCACGTCGGCGCCGAGATCCGCCAGGATCTGGGTCGTATAGGGACCCGGTGTGAACTGGCTAAGATCGAGCACGCGCGTCCCGGCCAGAAACTTGTCGATCATCTGCCTCTCCTTCCCGTCCCCCGGATCGTTCCGGGAGCCTGTCGGCCCGCCGCGACACCCCGCCTGCCGCCCATGTTACGCCTGCGAGAACGGCCGGCGACAGACGGGCCGCAAGCCCGTATCAGGGTTTGGTCTTGCCGCGATCGGCAAAACCGCCCACGCCCTTCTTGAAGGAGTCGCTCTGCACCAGCGCGTAGTCGCCGAGATAGGCGAGCGCGTCGCCGGTCCGCACCGAGGCTTCGTAGCTGCTCATGATGATCCGCTTGAGGAGGCCGACCGTCGGGCCGTCGACCTTGGAGGCATAGTCGCGCGCCATCGCCTTGGCCGCCTCGAAGGCCGTGCCGGCGGGCACGATCTCGCTGACCAGACCCCAATCCAGCGCCTTCTGCGCATCGATCTGGCCGCCGAACAACAACATCTCCCGCGCCCGGGCGAGGCCGAGGGCGCGCGGCGCGCGGATCGTGCCACCGCCGGTGGGCATCGCGTTCACCTTGATCTCCGGAAAGCCGAACTTCGATTCCTGGCTCGCGATCCGATAGTCGCAGGTCAGGGCGAGCTCGAGCCCGCCGCCGAGGCAGAACCCCTCGATCGCCGCGATCGTCGCGCAGGGAAATTCATCGAGCTCCGTCATGGTGCTGAGGAAGAGATGCGTGTGGTAGCGCGCGTCCCGTTCCGAATAGCTCGCCAGGGCCTTGAGATCGGAACCGGCGCAGAACGCCTTGGTGCCCTGGCCCGAGACGATGATGACGGCAACGTCCTCGCGCCGGATTTTTGCGACGGCGGCGCCGATCTGCTCCAGCGCCTCGTTGTCGACGGAATTGCGGCGCTGTTCGCGCGCGATCGTGATCGTGGCGATGCGATCGGCGATGTCGAGCAGAACGGTCTTCTCAGTCATGGTTCGAGCTTCCTGTGTCCCTGGCGTCCCAACGATGATCCTACCGCCCGCTTCTAGCGGTCGTATCGGAAGATTTTCTCCGCATTCTTGTAGAGAAGCTTTTCCTTCGCCGCCGGCCGCAGGTCGAGGCCCTCGATCTGCGCCAGCGATTCCGCATGCTTCACCAGCGGGAAATCGGAGCCCCAGAGCATCTTGTCCTGGCCCCAGGAATTGCAGAAATGCACCATCTCGGGCTTCCAGTATTTCGGCGCATAGGCCGAGGTGCCGAGATAGACATTCGGATGCTTCGAGGCGAGCGCGATCGCCTCTTCGACCCAGGGCCAGCCCGTGTGGGTGCAGACGATGGTGAGCTCGGGGAAGTAGAGCGCAATGCGGTCGAGCTTCATCGGCCGGCCGTTCTCGCTCGGCATGAAGCTCAAGGTGTGGCCCATCGAGAACACCGCCGGAATGCCGAGCTCCACGCATTTCGCATAGTAGGGGAAGTAGAAGGCGTGCTCGGGCCCGAGATCGAAGCCGTGCGGATGCACGTGGATCCCCACGAAGCCGTATTCCTTGACCGATTTCTCAAGATGGCGGACGCCCTTGAGCGCGTCATGCGGATTGACGCCGAAAAGCCCGTAGACGCGGCCGGGAAGCTGCTTCGAGACTTCCCACACCTCCTCCGGCGTCACGGCGAGATAGCGCCGCTGCTGCCGATAGCTCCAGCCCTGGAAGGCGGCGACATGCATGCGGCCGAGTCCGATTTCGTCGGCGTAGGCCTTGAACTCCGGCACGGTGTAACCCTTGAGCGAGCTGTGCCGCCCGACATTGTCGAAGACCTTGCTCTCCTCCTCGTCCTCGATGAAGTGGGCGCGGATCGCCTCCGGGGTGAAGAGATGGCCGAGGATATCGACGGGTCTGGTGTTCATGAAAACCTCTCGTGGGGGCGGATGGGCGGGAGCCGGGCGGCTCAGGATCGGAGTTGCACGCGTTCGTCGATCCAGCGGCGCGCCTTGTAGGTGCTGCGGTCGAGCGCGCCCGGCGCCAGGACCTCGACGGCGAAGCCGATTCCGATCTTCTGCCGCAGCGCCTTGGCAAGCGTCTCTTGCAGCGCTGCGCGCTTCGCGGCATTCAGCGAGGCGGCCGGCATGACGCGGAGCGTCGCGAGATCGCCGGCGCGCTCGTCGGTCGTGAGGCGGACCTGATACTCCTCGACCTCGGGATCGCCGAACAGCAGCTCGTCCACCGCCTGCGGCCAGACATTGATACCCTTGATCTTCTTCATGTCGTCGATGCGCCCGACCGAGCCGATCTCGATACCCGGCCAGCTCCGCCCGCAGGGGCATGCGCCCGCTGCGCGGTAGACCGCGCGGTCGCGCGTCCGGCAACGGATCATCGGCACGTCGGTGCGATAGAGGCTGGTGACGACGATCTCGCCCGCCTCCCCGTCTTTCACATGGCGGCCGGTCTCGGGATCGACGACCTCCAGCAGCACATAGGGATCGACATTGTGGAGGATACCGGGCCGCTCTCGCGTGCCGATGCCATGCTCGCAGGTGAACATGTGATCGACCGCCATCTGGGTCAGGCCGTAGCGGTCGGCCGCACGCGCCTTGAACTGCCGCTGCAGTTTCTCGAACCAAGCGATGGAGGCTGCCTCCGCGCCGGTGAGAAGGATCTCGACGCCGAGCGTGCCGACCTCGTCGCCCGCGACCGCGGCAAGATGGCCGAAATAGGAAGTGGTTCCGTAAAGCGCCCGCGGCCTGAACCGCCTGGCGAGGGCGAGGCGGCGCTCCGTGTCGTAAAAGGCAACGGGGAAGACCGACAGGCCGTAATCGAGGGCCGCGTGATATTCGCCCCGCCCGCCCGCCAGCAGCGCCACATGCATGGTGAGGAAAGTCCGGTCGGCCCGCCGCATGCCGGCCCAGGCGAAATAGAAGCTGTGGACCCGATTGTGGTTTGCGAGGTCCTCGTTGGTCTGGAGATGGATTTCGACGCCTTGGCCCGAAGTGCCGCTGCTGGTCATGGTGATGAGCGGTACGCCGAGACCCATCACATGGCGGTGACGACGGCCATAGGGCGGTTCGATCTCCTGGTCCTCGATGAACATCGCTTTGTCGACCATCGGCACGGCGGCACTGAAATGCGACAGATTGTCGATGCGATCGAGATCGACGCGCGCCTTCTGCCAATGCTCACGGAAAAAGGGGTTCACCTCCCAGCTGCGGGCAAGGAGCGGCTTCAGCTTCGCCATCTGCAGGGCGCGCAGCCGGTCGGGAGCCGCGAATTCGAGCTCTGCATCGAGGACGCGCCGCTCAAGGCCGGGCATGGCGTCTAGCGTCCGCAGGGCGCCTCAGCGCCGAAGAGAGAAATGAATCAGTCATCGGTCGCGATGATCCGGTCGATCTCTTCCAGCGTCAGGCCGGATTTCTGAAGCTGCCGGCCGATCGACCACCGCTGGATCTCGTTCGAGCCCTCGAAGATCTGCAGCGCCTTGCAGTCCCGCATCAGGCGTTCGATCGGATAGCTCTTGGTGAGGCCGACAGCGCCCAGAACCTCGGCCGCATCGACCGCCGCCTTCATGGCGAGGTCGGATGCGGTGAGCTTGCTCATGCCGGCATAGAGGCTGGCGAGCCGCGAGGGGCCGCGCCGCATGATCGCGACGGCCTTCTCCCAGAGGGCGCGCGAGGAAGCGAGCTCGGTCGCGAGATTGCTCAGGATGAACTGCAGCCCCTGATGCTCGATGATCGGCTTGCCGAACTGGATGCGCGTCCGCGCATATTCGACCGCCTCATGGATCGAGGCCGCGGCGGCGCCGAGCGAGATCGCCGCGACATTGAGCCGGGACTCGTCGAGCGTGCTCATGGCGAGGCGGAAGCCCTCGCCTTCCTGTCCGAGCCTTGCCTCGGCCGGAACGCGCACCTCATCGAACACCACCTCGGCGGTCGGGCTGCCGCGCAACCCGAGCAGGTCCTCCGGCTTGCCGACGGCGATTCCCTTGCTCTTGATCGGCACCACGAAGCCGGTCATGCCCTTGTGGCCGGCTGCGGGATCCGTCTTGGCGAAGACGACCGCGACGTCGGCGACCGGCGCGCTGGTGATCCAGGCCTTCCGGCCGCTGATGACGTAGTCGCCGCCGTCGCGGCGCGCCGAGGTCCGCATAGCCGCGACGTCCGATCCGCCGCTCGGCTCGGAGAGGCAGAAGCATGGCACGATCTCGCCGCGCACCAGCGGCGGCAGATAGGCCTGCTTCGTCCGGTCGGTGCCGCCGGCCAGGATCGGCAGGATGCAGTCTCCCATGTTGGAGACGGAGAGCGAGAAGGCGACGCTGTGGCGGGCGAGCCTCTCCGCGACGAGCAGCGGCGTGACGAGGTCGGGGCCCGATCCGCCGAAGGCTTCCGGCGCATAGAGCCCGAAGATGCCGAGCCCGCCGACTTCCCGGTAGAGATCGCGAGGGAACTCGGCGCTCGCATCGATCGCCTTGACCCGCGGCGCGAGGCGCCCGCGGATGAAGCGATCGAGGTTTGCCAGGATCTCCCGGCGCGCCGCATTGTCGAGACTGGTCGTGTCCATAGCGAAATCCAAGGCGGTGCCCGTCCTCCGGCGGGACCTTCCCCGCTCGCTCCGCAGCTTGCCGCGTTCGGCCCGGCAAGTGAACAATTAAATAGACATCGACGACCGAACGGGGCCCGTAAAATGCCTGGATTCCCAATAAACGGCCATTTCTCTAGACAGAATCATCGAACCTGAGCCGGTCAGACACTCCGGTTCAGGGCGCCGTCGGCGATGATGTTCTGGCCCGAGATATAGCCGGCATCGTCGGACAGAAGAAAGGCGATGGTCTTGGCCATCTCGTCCATGCTGCCGCGGCGGCCGAGCGGAATCATCCGGCGAATGTCCGCCTGCTCGATATCCACATTCTCGAGAAAACCCGGCAGCAGGTTGTTCATGCGGATGCCATGGCGTCCATAACGGTCGGCATAGAGCTTCATGAAGCCATGCAGCGCGAGGCGCATCGGGCTCGCCGGATAGACGCTGCGCGGCTGAATCGCCTCGACGCCGGAAAGATTGACGATGGCGCCGCCGCCGTTGCGGATCATCGGCTCGGTCACCAGCCGGCAGACCCGGACGACGTTCAGCATCAGCGTATCGAGCGCGTCGTGCCAGACTTCATCACCGAGCTCGAGCAGCGGTGCCTCGGAATCGGGATCATAGGTGGTGCTCTCGACCGTTACCGGCCCATGGGATTCGAAGCCGTGGTTCTTGAGGATCGCCGAATAGCGGCCGGTGCTGTTGACCACCGCGTCGATCCGGCCGTAACGCTCGAGCGTTTCCGCGACCAGACGCTGCAGATCCTCTGTCTTGGTCACCGAGCCGGAAATCCCGAAACCGCCGAGCTCCTTGCCGAGCCTGGCGCTGGAATCCGACAGCGACATCAGCCCGAGCTTGTAGCCCCGGGCGGCAAGCTCGCGCGCCGCCGCCTCGCCGATACCGTGCCCCGCCGCCGTGACGATCGCAACCTTGCCCTTCATTGTCCGTCCCCTGTCCTGCGCTCCGTTCCCGAGCGATCCCGTGCATCGCACGAACGGCGGCCGGCAGCAACTGCCCTGCCGGCGCGACCGTCGCTGCGATTTTCACATGACTTCCCGGTCAAGGTCGCTTGAGCAGGCGGCCTCGCGACGCCAAGATATCGTCAAGACCCCGGGCGCCATGGCGCCCGCAGGTCGCGACAAGCCGGCGGCCGCGCTTGCGAAACCCCGGCGCTCAGGGGAGACGTTCATGGATCGAATCTTGCGACGCGCGCGGCTGCTCGACCGCGGGGAACAGCTTTTCGACGTCGGCATCCAGGGCACGCGCATCGCCGCCATCGAGCCCCAGCTCCAGGCCGACGGCGAGGAGCTCGATCTCGAAGGCCGGCTCCTCTCCCCGGGCTTCATCGAAACCCATATCCATCTCGACAAATCCTGCATCCTCGACCGCTGCAAGGCCGAGAAGGGCGATCTCGACGAGGCGATCCGGGAAGTCGCGGCGGCCAAGAAGAAATTCACGCCGGACGACGTCCAAGCGCGGGCCCGTCGCACGATCGAGAAATGCATCGCCAACGGCACCACCCATGTGCGGACGCATCTCGAGGTCGATCCGGGGATCGGCCTACGCGGCCTCGAGGGCGTGCTGCCGCTCATCGACGAGTATAAATGGGCGCTCGATCTCGAGATCTGCATCTTCCCGCAGGAAGGATTGCTCAACAATCCCGGCACGGACGAGCTGATGGTGGAGGCGCTGAAGCGCGGCGGCCGGGTCGTGGGCGCGGCGCCCTACACGGACAGCAACCCGCCCGGCCAGATCGACCGCGTTTTCGAAATGGCCAGGGAATTCGACCTCGATATCGATATGCATCTCGATTTCGGGGCCGACCCGAAGAGCCTGGACCTGCTGCAGGTCTGCGACCTCACCGAGCGCTTCGGCTATGGCGGCCGGGTTTCGATCGGCCACGTCACCAAGCTCTCCGCCGCTGAGCCCCATGCCTTTCAGTCGGCGGCGCAGCGCATGGCCGATGTCGGCGTCGCGCTGACGGTGCTTCCCTCGACCGACCTTTATCTCATGGGCCGCAATGTGGGACATAACCCGACGCGGGGCGTGACGCAGGCTCACAAGCTGCTGCATCGGGGCGTCAACTGCTCGCTTTCCACCAACAACGTGCTCAA
This sequence comes from uncultured Rhodospirillaceae bacterium, assembly GCA_902826565.1. Classification (GTDB taxonomy): domain Bacteria; phylum Pseudomonadota; class Alphaproteobacteria; order Dongiales; family Dongiaceae; genus CADEFF01. The sequence continues at coordinate 13,527 of CADEFF010000082.1, forward strand.
CCCCTTCACGCCCTTCGGCGACTGCTCGCTCCTGCGCATGGCCAATCTCTACGCCAACATCTGCCATGTGGGCGCGAAGCAGGACATCCGCGAGTGCTTCAACATGATCACGACCCGCTCGGCCGCCCTCCTGCGGCTGCCGAACTACGGTATCGCGGCCGGCAATCCGGCGGACCTCGTGGTGCTCGATTGCTTCTCGCCTGAGAGCGCCGTTGCCGAGCTGATCGCGCCGGTCTGTGCCTTCAAGCGCGGTCGCCAGACCATGACGCGCCCGCCCGCCCGCCTGCACCGCCCGCATTGACCGGCGGTCGCGGGCACGCACAGGGAAGGGCTGTCCGAAGCAGCCGTCAGGAACAATCCCAAACAAGAAGGCCGGCCCTTTCGGGCCGGCCTTGGTCGTCTCGGAGCGGGCCCGCTGCGGCCGCTCCTCGTTTCTTCACTCGATCGGAATTTCCTTGAAGGCAAGATTGATGTCGATGCCCTGGGAAGCCCGATAGGCCCGCATGACCAGGTAGAACACCAGGCCAAGCACGAAGATCCCGATCACATAGGGGATCTGGTCCGGGGCATGGCCGGCAGCCACGCCGTCGAACCAGAGCGACCAGAAGTAGAACTGGGACGCCAGGAAGCCGAGGCCGCAAGCCACGGTCATCAAGGGCAGTCCGAACAGCTTCTTCCGGGCGATCGGCGACTTCTCGTAGATATGCGGCCGCTTGTAGGGGAAGAACATCCCCGCCAGCAGCACCACCGCTTCAGCCGCGCCCTTGGGAGTGTTCACACCTGGGTTGGCGGCGCTGA
>CADEFF010000083.1 GCA_902826565.1 uncultured Rhodospirillaceae bacterium
AACCATGAGGACCGCGCATGGCACCTCATCCTTCGACAAGCTCAGGATGAGGCGATTATTCATGATGCGCTCGCCTTTGGGCTCGACCTCGCTCATGGTGCGCCCGCACTGCGCCTTGAAGCCCCTCCCCCGCAAGGGGGGAGGGGAATGAAGGCGGCGCGTGCGCCGACGGCGCAACCGCGACTCCTCATCCTGAGCTTGTCGAAGGATGAGTCATTCCTGCTGAACCGGTCGCGCATCCCGCCGCTCACCGGCAGGCGGCGACGAAGGCGTCGAAGAGCTTCTGGTCGCCGCTGCTGATGCCGTATTCCGGGTGCCACTGCACCCCGATGCAGAAGCGCCGGCGCGGATCCTCGATGCCCTCGATGACGCCGTCCTCGGCCCGCGCATTCACCACCACGCCGGGTCCGAGATCCTTCGCCGCCTGGTGATGCGCGCTGTTGACCGCAAGCTCCGAGGCGCCGCAGATGCGCCGGAGCTCGGTGCCCTCGACCAGCGTCACCACATGGCCCGGCTCGGTGCGCGGGTTGGGCTGCTCATGCGCCAGCGCCTTCTCCACCTCGTCCGGAATATGCTGGATGAGGCTGCCGCCGAGCACGACATTGAGGAGCTGCTGCCCGCCGCAAATGCCGAAGACCGGCATGTCCCGCGCGAGGGCGCCTTCGGTCACCTTCCATTCGAAATCGGTGCGCCGCGCCTTGAGCTTCACGGTCGGGTGGCGGTCGCCCGCGCCGAACAGCGCCGGATCGACGTCGAAGGCGCCGCCGGTGACGATGAGGCCGTCGATCTCGTCGAGATAGGCGGCGACCTGCTCCGGCTCGTGCGGCAGCATGATCGGGAGCCCGCCCGCCCGCACCACCGCCTCGCTGTAGTTCTGGCGCAGCGCATACCAGGGCAGCTTGGAATAGCCGCCGGCCTCCTCCGAATCGAGCGTGACGCCGACGAGGGGCCGCGTCATGCATGGCCTCCGGCGGGCGCCTTCGCGAAATCCTCATGCAGCCGCGCGATATGGCCGGGGCCGGTGCCGCAGCAGCCGCCGACGATCCGGGCGCCTTTCGCGCGCCAGTCTGCCGCGTGCCGCGCGTAATGCTCGGGATCGAGATCGTCGCGCAGCGGCAGCAGCCCGTCGCGATCCATGACCCAGTCCTTCGGTACGGGACGGAAGGCGTTGGCATAGCCGCCGGCCGCCCCGCCGAGCCGCGCCAGCTCCGGCATGGCCGCGCCGATGCTCTCGGGCGAGCAGCAATTGACGAGGAAGGCCGAGACCGGCAGGTGGGCGATGGCCTTCGCCGCCTCGGTCACGCTCTCGCCGCTGCGCAGCCGGCCGGAATTGTCCTCATGCAGGCTCCAGCTCACCCAGACCGGAAGCCCGGTCTTCGCAGCGGCGGTGGCCGCGGCCACCGCCTCGGCGGCGCTCGACATGGTCTCGCAGAGCATCAGGTCGCAATGCGGCGCCAGCAGGGTCGCCTGTTCTTCATAGCGCGGCTCGATCTCCGCATAGGCGCCGACCAGGTCCGGCCGGTAGCTGCCCTGGAGCGGCGGCAGGGAGCCGGCGATCCAGGCCTGGCGCCCGCTCTTCCGCCGCGCCTCCTGGGCGAGCGCGCCCGCCAGACGGTTGAGCTCGGCGAAGCGATGCTCGACGCCTTCCTTGGCCAGCTCCTTGCGGATCACGCCATAGGTGTTGGTGGTGATGATCTCCGCGCCGGATTCGAGATAGTCGCGATGCACGTCGCGCACGACCTCGGGCGCCACCAGCAGCGCGTTCGCCGACCAGATGGTGTCGAGGATCGGCACGCCGCGGTGGCGGAGCTCGCGCCCCATGCCGCCATCGAGCAGCACGGTGCGGTCGGGAAGCGGCAATGTCGGGATCATTCGCACTCCGGGCGGGAAGGGGACGGCCGCCATCCTACACCAGACCGGGGCCGGGAGGCCAAGGCGCCCTGCCGTCCTCCGCAAGGCATCGCCTTGACCTGCCGCCGCCGCTCCGCTCTTGTCGCCCGCATGACGACGGACCGGAATTCCGCCATGACCCTTGCGCTTGCCGAAGCGCGCGCGGCGGGCGATCGCGGCGAGGTTCCGGTCGGCGCGGTGCTGATCGACAGCCGGAGCGGCGCTGTCCTGGCGCAGGCGGGCAACCGGACGGAGACCGACCGCGATCCGACCGCCCATGCCGAGCTGCTGGCGATCCGCGCCGCGGCGGCGAGGCTCGGCACGCCCCGCCTCGCCGAGGCCGATCTCTATGTCACGCTCGAGCCCTGCCCGATGTGCGCGCAGGCGATCGCCTTCGCGCGCATCCGCCGGCTCTATTTCGGCGCCTACGATCCGAAGGGCGGCGGGGTGGAGCACGGCCCCCGCATCTTCGCGCAGCCGACCTGCCATCACGCGCCGGAGATCTATGGCGGGCTCGCGGAAAGCGAAGCGGCGGCGATCCTCAAGGATTTCTTCCGTGCGCGCCGCTGAGAGCGTCGAGAGCCGCGGTTGAAGCGCCCGCGCCGCGCCGCTAGGCTCGGGGGACGGGACAATCAAGGGACGCAAGGATGCAGGGCGAGCCCATCCACGGCGCCACCGCCTGGAAGGCGGCGGATTTCGCCGGCAAGCCGGATTTCTCGCTGGCGCTCGACGCGACCGAACGCCGCGCCGTCGAAGCCGTGCTGACCGAGCTCGCCCGGCGCGCGCCCGCGGAGTCCGCGATCGCGGCGGAGCATGTCCGCCGTCCGGCGATCGAGGCCCTGATGCGGCGCGTCGCCGCCGAGGTGATGCAAGGCCGCGGCTTCGTGCTGCTGCAGGGCCTGCCGATCGGGGATTTCGATGCCGCGACGGTCGGCAAGCTCTTTCTCGGGCTCGGCTACCTCATGGGCCGTCCCGTGGTGCAGAGCCCGCTCGGCGACCGGCTCGGCCATGTGGTGGACGTCTCGAAGCCGGGCGAGCTCGAGCGCGGTTACCGTTCGAGCGTCGAGCTCACGCCCCATACCGACAGCGACGATCTCGTGGCGATGCTCTGTTTGCGGAAGGCGCGGGCCGGCGGCCGGTCGCGCCTCGTCTCCGCCCACAGCATCTACAATGCGATGCTCGACCGCGCGCCGGAGCTCCTGCCGCTGCTCTATCGCGGCTTCGCCCATCACTGGTTCGGCGAGGAAGCGCCCGGCGAGGCGCCGATCACGCCCTATCGCGTGCCGGTGCTTTCCTGGCAGGAGGGCGTGCTCAGCGCCTGCCACCTGCGGCAGCGCTGCGACATGGCGGGCATGGCCGATGCGGCCCACGCCTATACCCCGATCGAGCGGCGCGCCCTCGACCTGTTCGATCGGCTGGCGCTCGACCCCGAGCTCTCGCTCGAGTTCCAGCTCGAGCCGGGCGAGGCCTATTTCCTCAACAACTATGTGCTGCTGCACGCGCGCAGCGCCTTCGAGGATTTCGAGCGGCCGGAGCAGCGGCGGCATCTGCTGCGGCTCTGGGTGAAATGCCCCGGCGCGCGGCCCGTCGCCGAGCCGGTGCTGCGCTATTACGGCGCCGACGGAATCCCGGTGCGCCCCGAGCGCACCTCGACCGCCTATCGCGGGCCGCTCGCGCTCCAAGGCATAGGGGCCGGCTAGCGCCTCCCGCGAACCCCCGGAGTTCATTCCTTGCAAGAGACCCAATCCGACGGCCGCGCCGCGCGCGGCTTCTGGTCCGGCCCGTGGCCGATGGTGGCGAGCTTCATCCCCGGCACGCTCCAGATGTGGCTGTTGTTCCCGACCACCTCGCTGCTGCTGGCCCAGCGCGGCATCTCGCCGACCGCGATCGGCATCTTCTCGGCGCTGCCCTGGGGCGTGGTGCTGCTGGTCATGCCGATCCTGCCGCGGCTGATCGCGCGGCTGGGCGTGGTGCCAACCTACCGCGCCTCGCTGCTGCTGGCGCTCCTGACGGTGCTCGGATTCTATCTGACCGACAGCACGATCCTGTGGTTCTGCCTCAATGCCGCCTTCGGCATCGCGCTCTCGCTGCGCTGGCTGATCGCCGATAGCTGGGTCGCCGCGACGCCGGCCGAGCATGAGCGCGGCCGGGTGATCGGCGTCTACGAGACCCTGCTCGGCGGCGCCATCGCCGGGGGGCCGCTGCTGCTCTCCCTGCTCGGCACCGAGCATGGCCTGCCCTTCCTGGTGTCGCTCGGGCTGCTCGGGGTCGCCTTCCTCATTGCGCTGCCGATGCGGAACCGCTCCCTCGCCGGGGCGACCGGCGAAAAGCCCTCGACGATCGTCGCCACCGCCCGGCGCCATCCCTCGCTGCTGTTGGCGGTGCTGCTCTGCGGGATCTGCGAGAGCGCCGTGGTGTCGATCTTCCCCGTCTACGGCCTCGCCGTCGGCTTCGATGCCGCCGGCGCCGCCCTGCTGGTGACGCTTATCGGCGTCGGCACCATCCTGGGTCAGCTCCCGCTCGGACTCTTCGCCGACCGCTTCGACGCGCGGAAGCTCACCTTCGTCTGCGCGGCGCTGGTCGCGGCGGGGCTGTTGCTGGCCGTGCCGCTCGATCCGCTCGGCGATCTCGTCTGGGTGCTGCGCGTCCCCTTCGGCGCCGCCTTCGGCGGGCTTTACACCCTCGCCATGGTGCAGGCCGGCCAGCGCTTCCACGGCTCGGAGATGCTGCATGCCATGGCCGCCGTGACCGCCACCTACACGCTCGGCGGCATGGTCGGGCCCGCGGTCGCCGGGCCCGCCTTCGATGCCTTCGGCCCGGACGGGCTGCTGATCTCGATGGGTCTCCTCGCGCTCGCCGTGACGGCGGCGCTCGGCCTCGACCTGCGCCGCCCGGACCCGCCGGCCCTCAGGCCTGCCTGAGCTCCCGCACCGAGGGCAAGGCGCCGCGAAAGCCGATGCGGGCCTTGAGCTGGCGCGGGATGACGGGATCGCGGCAGAAGATCGCGCGGTACCAGACGATCGAGATCATGGCGGCGGTCTCCCGCGCCTGGCCTTCGAGCCATAGCAGCTCCTGCTCGCGCTCGAAGATGAGGCGATAGAGCAGGTCGTTGGCGAGCGAGGTCAGCATATAGGCCAGCAGCAGCGCGTCCCGATAGCCGGCGGCCTCGACGCCGGTCGCCCGCAGGATGTAGCGGGCGAGACGGCCGCGCCATTTGTCCTGAAGCTGATGCCACCCGTCGGAATAGGCCGATTTCTGCCGCGCCAGGTTGTACTGCACGGCAAAGAGGCCCTTATTGACGATATAGAGCTGACAATAGAAATAGGTCACCTCGTAGATCCGCTCGAAGTCCGACTTGCCGTGGCCGATCCCGATCGAGGCGCGATAGACGAAATCGCAGAAGCCGGTCAGCACCTCCGCCACCACGTCGGTGCGGTTCTCGAAATATTTGTAGAAGGCGCCGCGCGAGAGCCCGAGATCGTCGCAGATCCGGCGCACGAGGGCCTCGTGATAGCCCTCGGTCGCGAGCGCGCGCGCCGCGGCGCTCAGGATGCGCGCGCGGGTCCGGTCGCGCAGCGCTTCTGATTCGTCGAGCTTCGCCTGAAGCTGGTCGAGATAGCTCGGCGCCGCGATCGCCTGCGGCGCGGGCTTCCGGCTTCGCGGCGCGGGCGTGCTCCGTGCTTTCCTCACGCATTGACTCCCCTGCGGGCCGCTCCTAAGGTGACACGCGTGTCACTCTTCGGCGACGTCGAAGAATAAAGTAGCATTTCCACATAGTTACGCAATTCCCGGGAGCCGGTGCAACGATGGCGAAAATCTTCGACTACAGCCTCACCGTGCCGACCGAAGCGCTGGTGGCGGGCTATCATCCCTATCCCCCGCATCTCGCGAACTACGAACGCGTCTATCGCAACTCCACCGACCATGGCGAGCTCTCGCGGTTCCGCGGCAAGCCGGTCGAGGAGTTCTTCAGCTTTCTCGATGCGCACGACATCGGGAAGGTCTGCGTCAAGGCGCGCGACCTCGCCACCACCTTCAACCTCACCATCCCGAACGAGGCCGTCGCCGAGCTGATCGCCGACTATCCGGAGCGGGTGGTCGGTTTCGCCGGCGCCGATCCGCATCAGGGCCGGAAGGCGGTGAAGAACTTCGAGCGCTGCATCAAGGAGCTCGGGATGCACGGGCTCAACCTGCAGCTCTACGAGCTCAAGCTCGCGGCCAACGACCGGGCGATCTATCCGCTCTACGAGAAATGCGTGGAGCTCGACGTGCCGGTCAACCTGCATGTCTCGATCAATTTCTCGACCAAGTCGCTGATGCGTTACGGCCATCCGCTGGCGGTGGACGAGGTCGCCGTGGATTTCCCCGATCTGCGGATCATCTGCGGCCCGCCGGGCTGGCCCTGGGTGCAGGAGCTGATCGGCGTCGCCTGGCGCCACCCCAACGTCTATATCGCGATCGAATCCGTCAGGCCCAACCTGCTGCTGAAGCAGAACAGCGGCTACGAGCCGCTGCTCACTTACGGAAATTCCGTGCTCGGCGACAAGATCATCTTCGGCAGCGGCTGGCCGCTCCTGCCGCTCGGCCGCACCGTGGTCGAGGCGCGGGCCCTGCCGCTGAAGCCGGAAAACGCCGCCCGCTTCCTCTCCGAAAATGCCGAGCGGGCCGTCTTCGGAGGCTGATGCCGGACATGGCCGCGAAGCCGCAGCGATCCCGCGCCGCCCGACCCTTCGACCGGAGCTACTACACGGTCGGGAGCCTGCTCGCGCGGCAGGCGAAGGCGATCGGCCGGCAGCCGGCTCTGGTCTGGGAAGGCGGCGCCTGGAGCTATGCGGAGATCGACCGGCGCTCGCGGGCGCTCGCGACCGCGCTCCGCGCGCGCGGCATCGGGCCGGGCACGTCCGTGCTGCTGATGCTCGACAACCATGCGGACTATATCCTGCTCTGGCTGGCGCTCGCCCGCATCGGCGCGATCGAGGTGCCGGTCAACACCGCCTATCTGGGCGACCTGCTGCGCCATGTGACCGCGAGCTCGGGCGCGACGGTGCTGATCGCCGAAGCGGGCTATCTCGAGCGCTTCACCGACGCGGTGACGGCGGAGGCGAAGCTCGCGCGTCTGATCCTGCGCGGCGAGGCCGCGACCCTGCCGCCGCGCCTCGCGCGGCTGCAGTGCCACGGGCTCGGCGAGCTTCTGGCGGAGACCGCGACGGACGATGCGCCCGACGAGCGCGATCCGCAGAAGATCATGGCGGTCATGTACACCTCGGGCACGACCGGCGCCTCCAAGGGCGTGCTCTGCAGCTATGCCCATGCGCTCGAATATTCGCGCTGCGTCGTCGAGGTGCTCGATCTGCGCAAGGGCGACCGCTATTACAACGTCCTGCCGCTCTTCCATATCGCCGGGCAATGGGCGGCGGTCTTCGCCTGCTTCATCGCGGGTTCGACCGCGATCCTGAAGCCGCGTTTCAGCGTCAGCGCCTTCTGGGACGACATCCGGCAGTTCAAATGCAACGTGACGCTGCTGCTGGGCGCCATGGCGAACCTGCTCTATCGCGCGGCGCCGGCCAAGGCCGACCGCAAGCATCCGCTCGACAAGATCCTGGTCGTGCCGCTCTTTCCCGAGATCCGCGACTTCGAGCGGCGGTTTGGCGTCCGCGTCACTACCAACTACGGCTCGACCGAGGTCGGCGTGCCGCTCCGCAGCGGCTTCAACCGCCGCAAGCCGCGGCTCTTCCAGCTCGCCAATGCCCGCTCCTGCGGCCGCGTGGTCGATGATCGCTTCGAGGTCCGGGTGGTGGACGAGAGGGACGAGGAGGTGCCGCCCGGCACGCCGGGCGAGCTCGTGGTGCGTCCCAAGGTGCCCTGGATCGTGATGGCGGGCTATCTCAACGAACCGGCCAAGACGGTCGAGGCCTGGCGCAATCTCTGGCTCCATACCGGCGACCTGATGATGCGCGACAAGGCGGGAAACTATTACTTCCTCGACCGCATCAAGGACGCGATTCGGCGGCGCGGCGAGAACATCTCCTCGATCGAGATCGAGAACGGCATCCTGCAGTTCGCCAAGATCCTCGAATGCGCGGTCTACCCCGTGCCGTCGCCGCTGACCGAGCAGGAAGTGATGGCGGCCGTCGTGGCGAAGCCGGACACGGCGCTCGATCTGGTCGAGCTCAACGCCTTCCTCGAGACCGCGCTCCCGAAGTTCATGGTGCCGCGCTACTACCGGCTCGCGACGACGCTGCCCAAGACCCCCACCGGCAAGATCCAGAAGGTCCTGCTCCGGAACGAAGGGCTCGGCGCCCCGCATTGGGACCGCGAGGCCGCGGCGGGCACCGACGGAAATCAGCAACGACCGAAACGCCATTAGGGAGGCAACGATGTCAGGCGATCAACATCCGCTGTTCAGCAAGGTCTGGCGGCAATTCTCCGACGGCAAGATGAACCGCCGCGAATTCATCCGCTTCTCGACGCTGCTCGGCGTCGGCGCCGGTACGGCCTACGGGCTCGCCGGCATGGCCGACCCGCTCGGCATCGCCCGCGCCCGGGCCGCGTCGGGCGGCGGCACGGTGCGAGTCGCGCAACGCGTCCACCCGGTCGAAAGCCCGCACACCTTCAGCTGGGCGGAGCCGAGCAACATCACCCGGCAGGTCGTCGAATATCTGACCCGCACCGACCACGACAACGTGACCCGGCCCTATTTGCTCGAGAAGTGGGAACCGAGCGAGGATCTCCGCACCTGGACCCTCACCATCCGCGAGGACGTGACCTGGCGGAAGGGCGGCAAGCTCGTCGCCGAGCAGGTGGTGTGGAACCTGCAGCGCGTGCTCGACGAGAAGATCGGCTCCTCGATGCTCGGCCTGATGAAGGGCTACATGCTGAAGGAGGTCGATCGCGGCGAGAAGGACGACCAGGGCAATCCCAAGATGGGCACCGAGCTCTGGGACGCCAACGCGATCGAGCTGGTCGACGACCGCACCTTCCGGCTCAACCTCGCGGTGGCGCAGCTCGCCGTGCCCGAGCATCTCTTCCACTATCCGATGGCGATCCTCGATCCGGCCGAGAACGGCGTGTTCGGCGTCGGCTCGAACGGCACCGGCGCCTTCGAGCTGGTCGAGTTCGAGGCGAACCGCACCGCCGTGCTGAAGGCGCTCGACACGCACTGGCATCAGGTGCCGAAGATCGAGGCGCTGCAGTTCGTCGATCTCGGCGAGGATGCGGCGGCGGTCGTGGCCGCCTATGGCGCAAAGCAGATCGACGGCGCCTTCGAGGTCGACATGACCCAGGAGCCGGCGCTGAAGAAGATGGACTACCTCCAGCTCTATCAGGCGACGACCTCGCAGACCGCGGTCATCCACGGCAAATGCACGAGGAAGCCGTTCGACGATACGCGCGTGCGGCTCGCCATGCGGCTCGCGGTCGATTGCGAGCAGATCCTGCATCTGGCGCAGGGCGATCTCGGGCTCCCGGGCGAGCATCATCATGTCTGCCCGATCCATCCCGAATACGCGAAGCTCGCGCCCTTCACGCGCGATGTGGAGCGGGCGAAGGCGCTGCTCGCCGAGGCGGGCTATCCGGACGGCATCGATACCGAGCTCACTTTGCCGGTCGAGCCCGCCTGGCAGTCGGTCGCGGCGCAGGGCATGGTCGAGCAATGGAAGGACGCCGGCATTCGGGTGAAGCTCAACGTCATTCCCTCCGCCATGTGGTGGGACGTCTGGGACAAGGTCGATCTCGGCTACACGGTCTGGTACCACCGGCCGCTCGGCGTGATGACCCTGAGCCTCGCCTATCGCAGCGGCGTGCCGTGGAACGCGCCGGAATGGGCCGACGCCGAGTTCGACGCGCTGCTGACCGAGGCGGAGAGCACGGTCGATATCGAGGCGCGGCGCGCGATCATGGCGCAGATCGAGACGATCATGCAGGAGCGCGGACCGGTGGTTCAGCCCTTCTGGCGGTCGGCGCTCACCTTCTACGACAAGCGGGTGCAGGGCTTCGAGATGCACCCGACCTCGTTCATCTTCGCCGAGCAGCTCTCCGTCGCGAGCTGACGCGCCGCCCGCAACCGGCTGCCCGCGCGTCCCTGTCGCGGGCGGGCTCGCGGGTTGCGGGTCATGGCGGCGGGGCCGGCGCGCCGGAGCGAGCGCGCCGTTCCCATTCCGGCTCGGGATCGCTCTACCTGAGCATGCCGATCAGCCGCTCTGCCGGCTCGATGCTGGATGCCAGCCTGCCTCGAGATGCCGACCCTGCATGGCCGCGGCTCGACGGGTCACTCAGGCAAGCAGACAGGACGAGCGCGCCGGAGACGCCGGCCTCGCGCGACTCCTTGCAGTTCGGGGATTCGCGGGATGCCGCGGTGCGGAGTCCTGCCATCACGCGATATCCGCCGGTTGCAGCGCCGCTGGAACCTTCCTCCCCGCGCCCTGCTGGCCATGCGTTGCAAATAATTGTTGCACATCACCGACGGACCGTGAAGCTTAGCGTAATACCTGCATTCGCGACCGACCGGGCAGTCCGCCACGTGGAAATCGCCAAAGTCGGCGTCGATAAACGAAAGAAATGCGGGAACGAAATCAAGCGATGGGGAGAAAGCCATGAAACCTATGATTGCGATAGCCGCTCTGGTCGTTGCGCTTGCGACATCCTTGTCCGTTCAGGCAGGGCCGATCACCGTCTACACCTCGTTGGAGGAGGACGACGCGAAGATTTATCTGGAAGCCTTCAACAAGGTTCACCCCGACATCCAGGTCAACCTCCTGCGACTGTCGACGGGCGATCTCGGCGCCCGGATGCTGGCGGAGAAGTCCAATCCGCGGCACGACGTGATCTGGGGCTGGGCGCTGACCAATATGGTCGATCCCAACATCCTGGAGATGCTGGAGCCGTACAGCCCCGCGGGCATCGACCAGGTGAACCCCAAATTCAGAGATCCGGACGGCCGATGGTTCGCGACCACCGGTTACATGGCGGCGTTCTGCGTCAACAAGGACATGCTGGCGGCGAACAATCTGCCGATGCCCACATCATGGGAGGACCTGCTCAACCCGGTCTACAAGGGCGAGATCGTGATGCCGAATCCGGCCAGCTCGGGCACCGGTTATCTCATGATCTCGAGCTTGCTGCAGCTCAAGGGCGAGGATGCCGGCTGGAAGTTCCTGCATGACCTCGACAAGAACATGGCGCAGTACATCAAGTCCGGCTCCAAGCCCTGCAAGATGGCGCGCGCCGGCGAATTCGCGATCGGCGCCTCGTTCGCCTTCTCCGCCGTCAAGTCGATCGAGGAAGGCTATCCGATTGCGATGGTGCTGCCGAGCGAAGGCGCCGGCTACGAGATGGAGGCGAGCGGCTTGCTGAAGGCATCGCAGCACAAGGACGACGCCAAGAAGTTCCTGGACTGGCTGCTCACGCCGGAGGCCGGCATGCTCTATGGCCAGCGTTCGGAGATGAACACCGTGCCCGGCAGCGAGCAGGCGAGCTTCGCGCGCGATGCGGGGATGCCTGCCGACGTGACGACGGTGATCTATGACATGGACTTCGCATGGTCCGCGGCCAACAGGGACCGCATCCTGCAGAAATGGCAGGCGGAAATCGAACGCTAGAGTAGGCGCTCCGACCGGCGCCATGCGGCGCCGGTCGGAGGTTCATTCCCCGGTGGCCGACTTGCATCTGTCGTTGCGCAATATCACCAAGCGCTTTGGCTCGGTCGTCGCGCTCGATTCCATCGAGCTGGAAATTCCGCAGTCGGAGTTCATCTGCTTTCTCGGTCCATCGGGCTGCGGCAAGACGACATTGCTCAGAATCATCGCCGGCCTGGAGATTCCCGATGGCGGCGAGCTTCTGTTCCGCGGCGAGGATCTGACGCGGATTCCCGAACGGCTGCGCAATTTCGGGATGGTTTTCCAGTCCTATTCCCTGTTTCCGAATCTCACCGTGGGAGAGAACATCGCCTACGGGCTCGATTGTCGCGGCTGGAAGAAGGCGGACAAGGAAGACCGCGTCGTCGAGATGATCGATCTCGTGCGCCTTTCCGACCATCGGCACAAATATCAGCATCAGCTCTCCGGCGGGGAACAGCAGCGGGTCGCCCTGGCCCGCGCTCTGGCCCCGCGGCCCAATCTGCTGCTCCTGGACGAACCGTTGTCGGCGCTCGACGCCAAGGTGCGCCGGGCGCTGCGCGAGGAGATCCGCGGCCTTCAGCAGGAGCTTGGCGTCACCACCATCATGGTCACCCACGACCAGGAAGAGGCGCTCGCGATGGCGGACCGGATCGCGGTGATCCAGGCCGGCCATGTCGTCCAGATCGGGGCGCCCGCCGAGATCTACCGCGACCCGCAGACTTCGTTCGTGGCGGATTTCATCGGCAGCATGAATTTCCTGAACGCGACGGCGGCCGACGGGGGACGCGTGCGGCTGGGCGGCGTCGAGCTCGCCTGCGACAACTGGATCGCCCCGCGCATCGCCGGCAGCCGCGTGAGCCTCGCCATCCGCCCCGAGAATGTCCGCATCGACCGGGCGGCCCCGGGCGCCGGCGCGAACAGGCTCCCCGCAACGGTGCGTTGGGTGGAGTTTCTCGGCAATGGCTGCCGCGTCGAGCTGTTGCTCGACGTTGAGGCGAACCCGCCCCTGCAGGCGGATGTTTCGCCCAACATGGTTCGCGAGCTGGGTATCGAGCGGGGATCGCGGCTGCTGGCGACCCTTCCGCCCGACGCCTTGCGGGCTTTCTCCGCATGACCGCTGAGAGCGGTCTTGGCGGCTGGCCGGCGCTCTCCGCATGGAGCCTGCGGAGCGATCGGCTGGTCAAAGGCGCGCTGATCGCCGCCAGCTTCGCCCTGATCGCGCTGTTTCTGGTCTTTCCGTTGTGGGTCATCCTGCAGAAAAGCTTTCTGCTCGACGACGGGAGCTGGGGCGTCGGCAACTACGTACGCTACTTCAACGACCCGCGGTTTCTCCTGATCACGTTCCGCAGCCTCCTGGTGTCGACGAGCTGCACGATCGTCACCGTCGCGGTTGCCTACGGTTTCGCCTATGCGCTGCAACGGACCGAGGTGCCATGGAAGCCGTTCTGGCGGCTCTGCGCGATGCTGCCGCTGTTCGCGCCGTCGCTGGTGCAGGCGCTCGGCCTGCAGTTTCTTCTGGGCCGCAACGGCGTGGTGAGCTGGCTGCTGGGCGTCAGGATAGACATCTACGGTTTCTGGGGGATCCTCCTGGCGGACGCCATCTACGCCTTCCCGCACGCCTTTCTGATCCTCACCACCGCGCTCGCCTTCGGCGACGCGCGAATCTACGAGGCCGCGCGGATGCTGGGCGCTTCCGCGGGGCGGATCTTCCGGACTGTCACGCTGCCGGCGACCCGCTACGGCGTAATGTCTGCCGTCTTCGTCGTCTTCACCATCGTGATTACCGATTTCGGGAACCCCATGGTGATCGGCGGCGACTACAGCGTGCTCGCGACCGAGATCTACAATCAGGTATCCGGCCAGGCCAATTTCAATCTTGGCGCCGTCATCGGCGTGATCCTCCTGGTGCCGGCGGCGCTCGCCATGGCCCTGGAGAAGCGAGTGGCACGCCGGCAGTCGGCGCAGCTCACCGACCGTTCCGTCCCCCTCGTGCCGAGCCGGCAGCCTCTCGTCGACCGGCTCGCGCTGCTCTATGTGGCGGCGGTCTCGAGCTTCATCCTGGCCGTGGTCGGCATTGTCGTGTTCGCGAGCTTCGTCAAGCTCTGGCCGCACGACATGACGCCGACGCTGCGGAACTATGTGGTCGATGTGCAGAACGGCTACGCGCCGCTTTGGAACAGCATCTGGATGTCACTGATCGCGGCTGTCCTCGGCACCGTTCTGGTGACCATGAACGCCTATCTCACGCAGAAGGTGCGGCACCCGGCGATGCGGATCCTCTATTTCGTTTCCGTGCTGCCGGCGGCCGTTCCGGGCATGGTGCTCGGCCTCGGATACATCCTTGCCTTCAACGATCCGTCGAACCCCGTCTATCTGATCTATGGCTCGGTGATCATCCTGGCGGTCAACACGATCTATCACTATCACGCCCAGGCGTTTCTGATCGCGACGACGAACCTGAAGCAGATCGGCCGGACCTTCGACGAGGCGTCGGCCATGCTCGGCGGAAGCTTCCTGCGCACCTTGCGCCGGATCGCGCTGCCGCTGATCTGGCCGTCGCTGCTGAGCCTCGGCGTGTTTCTGTTCATGCGCGCGATGGTGACGCTTTCGGCGGTGATCTTCCTGGTTTCCCCGACCAACAACGTTGCCGCGGTTTCGGTCCTGCTGCTGGACGATTCCGGGAATTCCACCCAGGCCGCGGCGTTCTCCGTCGCGATCATGGGCGTGGTCGCGCTCATGCTGGGGGCTTTCCAGCTCCTGCTCCGCGGGTTCGGGATGAAGGACGTCGCCGTCCTGCG
>CADEFF010000084.1:0-1208 GCA_902826565.1 uncultured Rhodospirillaceae bacterium
CTGCGGATCGATAGATTTCGCTGCCATTCTGTGTGCGGTAGCGGGGTAGCCCTTTAGCCCTACTCCGCCGCCTTCGCCCCCTCCACGAACTGCGACATCCACGTCCCCCGCCCCTTCACCCCCGCGCGATACATCGCCTCGAACTCCTCGGGCGGGAAGCTGTGCGTCGAGGGGCGGCTGCTGAGCGCCTCGGCCCAGGCCTTCACGCGCGGGAAGCGGTCGATATGGCCGAGCTTCCTGATGCGCTCCAGGAAGAGGTGCCGTTGCAGGAAGGGCGCATAGGCCGCGTCCACCAGCGAGTAGCGCGCGCCGTTGAAGAACGGGCCGGCGTTGTGCGCGAGCGCCTTCTCGAGCTTCTCGAAGGCCGCCGGCACCTGCGCTGCCGCCTTGTCGTAATCCGCCTCGCTCGCGGCATAGGCATGGTCCGACGCCAGGTCGATGAAGCTGCCGAGCCAATCGATCCAGGCGCGGTTATGGGCGCGCTCGGCCGGGTCCTCGGGATGGAGGCGCGGCGCGTGCGTCTCGTCCAGATATTCGGCGATGGCGCCGGATTCGAAGAGCGCCGTCCGGTCGTCGATGCGGAGCACCGGCACCTTGTTGTGCGGCGAGATGGCGCGGAACCAGTCGGGCCGGTTGTCGGGCTCGATATGCTGAAACTCGAACGCGATGCCCTTCTCGCGCAGCACGATCGCGACGCGCTGCACATAGGGGCAGCTCTTGAAGCTGACCAGCCGATAGGTTGCCATGGCGACCTCGCGGGATGTGGGGTACGGAAGCGCCCATCGTCGCATGGCCGCGCGGCCCGATCAAAGCGGCGTGGTGTTCAGGTGCCGCCGCAAGGCGGCGATGGGTTCGGGAGCCGCCGGCAATGCGGCGACGGGTTCGGGCGCCGCCAGCAATGCGGCGATGGGTTCGGCCACCGCCGGCAGAGGCGGCGACGGGCTCGGGTGCCGCTGGGCGTCCCGACCGTAGCAGGCCCGGGCGCCGCCAGCCGAGACGGCGACAGGCGCGCGCAAGGCGACCGCGGCCCCTCGATGATTGCGGCCGGCGCCCGCGTTCCGGAAGGGCTGGCGCTTTTCCCGCGCCGCTGATAGCAGAGAGCCGCCCCGGCGCGGCTGCCGCGGGCGATCGGCGGGGGGATTGGCATGGCGATCGGCGACATGGCGGGGCAGCAGGCGGTGGCGGTGCTGGGCCTCGGGCGCATGGGG
>CADEFF010000084.1:1308-12912 GCA_902826565.1 uncultured Rhodospirillaceae bacterium
GCCTGGGCCGGGTCGCATCGCATCGCCTATCTCGACGGCGCGATCCTGGGCTATCCCGACGACGTGCTGAAGGGGCGCTGCGTCGTGGTCTATTCCGGCGACCGCCGCGCCTTCGAAGGCAACGAGGCGATGCTCGCCGCCATCGGCCGGTCGAAATATGTCGGCGAGAAGCCGGGCGGCGCGCCCGCCTTCGAGCAGGCGATGTTCTCCTTCTCCTTCGCGAGCTGGGCCGCCTATTTCCACGGCGGCGCCCTTTGCCGCGCCGCCGGCATCCCGCTCGAGCTCTATGTCGAGACGCTGATCGAGCGGCTGCCGAGCCGGCAGGCGGCGATGCAGCAGTTCGGGCGGAACATGATCGAGCGCGACTATGCGAAGCCCGATGCGGACATCGACACCTACGCCGCCGCCTTCGCCGAAACGGTGAAGCTGAGCGAGGGCCTCGGCGTCGAGGCGGACCTGCCGAAGCTCGTGCAGCGCTATTTCGAGCGCGCCATCGCCGCCGGCCATGGCAAGCATGGCTTCCCGGCCCTCATCGAGGTGATGGGGAAGCGCGGCTGAGCCGCCGGGTCCGATTGCCGGCGGCGGGCGGTCAGAGACTGCCGCTGAGCGCACCCAGCTTCGGCTTGCCGAAGAGATAGCCCTGGCCGAGCAGGATGCCGGCGTCCTGGAGGAAGGTCGCGGTCGCCTCGGTCTCCACCATCTCGCCCACCGCCTGCACCCCCAGATCCCGGCAGAGCATCGACATGGAGCGCAGGAAGGCGCGGCCGTTCTGGCGGGTCAGGCATTCGCGCACATAGAGCCCGTCGATCTTCACGTAATCGACCTTGAGCGCGCGGAGATACTGGAACGTCGTAGCGCCGGCGCCGAAATCGTCGAGGCAGATCGGGAAGCCGCGCTCGCGGATGCCAAGGATGACGTTCGCCGCCGCCTCGAGATCGACGATCTTCCAGGATTCCGTGATCTCGAACATGAGATCGCCGCGGAGCGCCCCGCAGCGCGCGAGGAGCCGCATCAGCTCGTCCACCGCGCCCGGCGTCTCGAGCGAGCGGGTCGAGAGGTTGACCGCGACCTTGAGCTCGCTCCGGTTGTCGCGCGCCTTCAGCATCTTCTCGACGATCTTGCGGCACATCAGCAGGTCGAACTCGCCGATGAGGCCGGTCTCCTCGGCGAACTGGATGAATTTCACCGGCGAGCCGCTGTCGCCGTCGCGGAGCCGCGCCAGCGCCTCGTAATGGTGCAGCTTGCGGTTCTGGATCCCGACGATCGGCTGGAACACCACGTCGACCGCGCCGTCCTGGATGGTCTGGCGGAACTCGCGCATCCGCGTCGCCGTGTCGGCGATCATCAGCCGGTAGCCCTCCGAGAGCTCGGCGATGCCGAAATCCCGGTGCGTGCCGGCGAACTTGTTGATGGTGTAGACGAGCGCGCGCGCCTTGTCGGCCTCGGAGAGGTCGTCGTTCGCCAGCGAAATGGTGGTGGTACGCACACTGATCCCCTGTCCCGTCGGATCGGCGCGACGGGCGCAGTCGCCGATCAGGGCCTCGACCATGGCCGCGTCGAGCGCGGCCTCGTGGAGGAAGCCGAATTTCTCGCCGCCGAGCCGCCCCGCGGCGGCGCCGTCGACCGCGTTCGCCTGCAGATGCGCCGCGATCTCGGCCATCAGCCCGACCTCGGCGTCGCGGTCGAGCTGCTTCGCCAGCCCCTCGAGACCGCCCAAGGTCAGCAGGGTCATCTTGCAGGAATCCATGAGCCCGCCGCGCGACTGGGAGAAGCTTGTCGCGAAAGCGGAGAAGGCGTCGCGGTCGAGCAGCTTGCCGCGCCCCTCGAGCGCCGCGTCGGCAGTCTTGCCGACGGGGCCCATGACGCGCATGGCAAGGAAGAGACGGCCGCCCTCCTGCTGCGGCAGGCTCGCGCCATAGAGGGCGGTCAGGACCGGCTCGCAATTGCCGCTGGCGAGCCGGACGGTGACGGGGCCGAACCGCTTGCGCTTCGCCGCCGCGGCGAGCGCCGCCTTGACGAAGGCGCGGTCGGGCAGGCTCACCAGATCGAGGCAGGAGCGGCCGACGAGCCGTTCCGGTGCGGCGCCGGTGAGCGAGGTCACCGCGCCGCCCGCATAGCGGACCGTCAGGGCGGCGTCGATCTCGATCAGCATGTCGGCGGCGGCAAAGGCGAAGGCGACGAAGCGGTCGCGCTGGCTGCGCAGCTCGGCCGCGAAATCGACGGGATCGGCGGCGGGCGCCGGGCCCGTCGGGATCGAGGCAGTTGGGATCGCGCCGGCCGGAACCTCGGGCGGCGTCGGCGCAGCGGCCCGCCCCTTGGCGCTGCGGGCGCCGGCCCTGCGGCCGCGGGAACCGGAACGGGGGCTTGCGCCGGCATCGGCTTCGCTGCGCGAACGCAGGGAAAAGCCCGCGAGAGGCCATTTGACCGAACTGTCCATCCTGGAACGCTCCTCTATGGTGCATCCTGCACCGGCGCGAGCGCCACCATCGCGCGACCGCGTCGAAAATGTCAAATAAATGCCATCAAAAAATGTAGTGAATAATTCCGAGCGCAAGAATTTTCTTCAGAATATCGCAAGTATTCCTTCATCCTGTTTCTTCAGGGACGGGAAACCATTCCGGGATGCGCCGGAGGTTCCGCGGGGCGCCTCGTCCGCGCCCGGCGCGCGGCGGAGCGTCGAAAAGCCTCTGGCGCTTCCGCGGCGACAGCGTAAAGATTTCACTGCCGATGTGGGCGGACGCTCCGAGTCCCGACGCGGCCGATCCCGGCCCGACGATCGTGGGCGCGCCCCGACACCAAGGAGGCAGAGATGGCCAAAGGCCAGCAACGCAGCAGTCGCGAAGCGAAAAAGCCGAAGCAGAACAAGGACAAGTCCGGCGGCGGATCGGCCTACAAGGCCGAATATGGCAGTGCCGGCCGGCCGAACACGGGCCAGAGCAATCCGGGCGCGAAGCCGCCGGGATCGAAATAGACGTCTCCACTTTCTCGAAGACGGCGCGGGCGGGGGTCATTCCCCGCCCGTTCGCCGTACAGCTTGCGTGCCCTGGGTCACACCGTTGCTTTGAGGCTGCGCTTGCACTCTTTCGGTGGAAGCTTATCCGTCGAATAGGCATCGACACCGCAGTTCTTGCATAGCCACCTTGTGAAGGGGGGCCTGTTGCCCGCAGGCGCGCGCCTCCATTTGCAACCGCTTTGCCGGCTTCGCCAAATAGCGTGGAGAATCAGAAGGGCGCAGATAAGGGCGGCGAGGAATACGGCAATCGTCTCTGCCGCCAGATGTATCGCGCGATCTCCAACGACCAGGATAATGCCGCTGTCCGCCCAGTTCATCGAACCAAGCTAGAGCCGAAATGATTAATGTCGAGTAAGACCTGCGCGCCTGTTGCGCAACGACAACTCTCGGCGCGAATCCCTATGACGGCCGCGCCGCCCGCACCGCCTCGACGATCGCCTGCGCATCGATGCGGTGATGGCGGTAGAGGCTGCCGATATCGCCCGACTGGCCGAAATGCTCCACGCCGAGCGCCTTGGTGCGGTGGCCGGCGACGGCGCCGAGCCAGGCGAGCGTCAGCGGGTGGGCGTCCTGCACCGTCACCAGCAGTGCGCGCCGATCGAGCGGCTGGATGAGCCGTTCGATATAGCTGGGCTCCCCCGCCCCGCCCGATAGCTGCCGCGCCTTCTCCGCGGCCTGCCAGCCGGCCGAGAGCCGGTCGGCGGAGGTGACGGCGAGCACCGCGAGATCGGGATAATGCTCGGCGAGGAGCCCGGCCGCCGTCTGCACCTCCGGCGCGACCGCCCCCGCATAGACGAGGGCGAGCCGCGCGCCCGGCGCCGGCGGGCGCAGCCAGTAGGCGCCCTGGATGACCGCCTCCTCCCATTCCCCGGTCGTCTCGCGGACCGGCTGCTCCAGCGGCCGCGTGGAGAGGCGGAGATAGAGCGATCCCCCCGTCGCGTCGCGCAGCCAGTCCTTCTCGCGCGGCTCGCCATGGCGCTGCACATAGTCGAAGCCCCAGCGCAGGATGGCCGCGAGCTCGTCCACATAGGCCGGCTCGAAATAGGCGAGCCCGTCCTGCGCCGTGCCGATGAGCGGCGTGCCGATCGACTGATGCGCGCCGCCCTCGGGCGCCAGCGTGATGCCGGAGGGCGTGGCGACCAGGATGAAGCGCGCGTCCTGGTAGCAGGCGTAGTTGAGCGCATCGAGCCCGCGCTGGATGAAGGGATCGTAGAGCGTGCCGACGGGGATGAGCCGCTCGCCGAACCAGCTATGGGTGAGGCCGAGCGCGCCCAGCAGCAGGAAGAGGTTGTTCTCGGCGATGCCGAGCTCGAGATGCTGCCCCTGCGGCCCGGCGGTCCAGCGCTGCGCCGAGGCGAGCTTGCGGCTCTGGAAGGGATCCTCCTGCCCCGCCCGCGCGAACCGGCCGCGGCGATTGACGAAGGGCCCGAGATTGGTCGAGACGGTGACGTCGGGCGAGGTGGTGACGATACGGTCGGCCAGCGGCGCATCCTGCCGCGCGATCTCGGCGAGCAGCTTGCCGAAGCCTTCCTGCGTCGACATGAACTGGCTGCGCGGCACGGCGATGCCGGCCGGCACCGGGATGGCGGGCGCGGTCTTGCGCCGGTCGCGGCCCCGGGCGAACGGCACGCTGGCGAGGAAATCGCGGAGCCGATCGGCCTCGGGCTCGGCGATGCCTGCAAGCGGCTCCCACTCCTCGCCCTCGGCGATGCCGAGCGCGGCGCGGAAGCTCTGCATCTGGTCCGGCGTCATGATGCCGGCATGGTTGTCCTTGTGGCCGGCGAAAGGCAGGCCATGGCCCTTGACCGTGTAGGCGATGAAGCAGACCGGCCTGTCGCGGCCGGCGGCGGCGAAGGCGTCGAGCAGCAGGCCTAGATCGTGGCCGCCGAGATTGGTCATGAGTTGCGCCAGCTCGGCGTCGCTGCGCTGCTCGATGAGCGCACCCGCCCCCGGCTCGTCGCCGATATCGGCGATGAGCTGGCGGCGCCAGGCGGCGGCGCCCTCGTAGGTCAGCGCCGCATAGAGGCTGTTCGGGCATTCGTCGATCCAGCGCCGCAGCGCCTCGCCGCCGGGCTCGCCGAAGGCCGCCTCCAGCATGCGGCCATATTTCAGCGTCACCACCTCCCAGCCCATGGCGCCGAAGAGGTTCTCGACCTTCTCGTAGAGCTTGTCGCTGATGGTGGCGTCGAGGCTCTGGCGGTTGTAGTCGATCACCCACCAGCAATTGCGGAGCCCGTGCTTCCAGCCTTCGAGCAGCGCCTCGTAGATATTGCCCTCGTCGAGCTCCGCATCGCCGACCAGCGCCACGAAGCGCCCCTCCGGCCCCGGCTTCGCCCAGGGCTTCGCCGCGAGATAGTCCTGGGCGAGGCTCGCGAAGATCGTCAATGCCGCGCCGAGCCCGACCGAGCCGGTCGAGATATCGACGTCGTCCTGGTCCTTGGTGCGCGAGGGGTAGGATTGCGCGCCGCCGAAGGCGCGGAACCGCTCGAGCTGCTCGCGGCTCTGATTGCCGAGCAGATACTGGATCGCGTGGAAGACCGGGCTCGCATGCGGCTTTACCGCGACGCGATCCTCTGGCCGCAGCACCGAGAAATAGAGCGCGGTCATGATGGTGGCGACCGAGGCCGAGGAGGCCTGGTGCCCGCCGACCTTGAGCCCGTCCTCGCTGACGCGCAGATGGTTCGCGTGATGGATCATCCAGCTCGCGAGCCACAGCACCTGCCGTTCGAGCGCCGTCAGGGCATCGAGCGCGGCGGGGTCCCCGGCCGCGAAGTCGTCGCAACGTTCCATCGATCTGTTCGCGCCTGTCGCCATATCCTGCCCGTCACTGTCAGAGGACCGTCATCGGCTCCCCCGATGATAACACCGACGAGGGCTTTCGGGTCGTACGCCTCTGCATGGCGCTCCTGCAGGCGCGGCGGGCCCGCCCCCGTCAAAAGTCCTTGCAGAGGCGGAGCGCGTCATAGATGGCGCCGTGGATGTTGCGGCTCGCCACAGCATCGCCGATGCGGAAAAGCTGGTAGCGGCCGCCGGCATTTTCCTCGACCGGCTGCGGCCGGCCCGCGGCGAGCGCCGCGATGTCGATCTGGCCGCGGTTGCACGCCCCCGCCTTGAGGCCGAGATAGACCTCGTCGGCCGGCACGGTGCCGTGCTCCACCACGATCTGGTCCGCCTCGCGCTCGGTCGTGGCGCGGCTATATTCGTTGTAGAGCGTCGCGACCAGGCGGTTGCCGGCGCGCCGCACCCCCGTCAGCCGATGGTCCGGCGTGATCCTGACTCCGCGCTCGTAGAAGCTCCGGAGATAGGCGGGGTTGTTGGTGCCGCCGATATCCTGCGCCACCAGGCGGTCGGGGGTGACGATCTCCAGCGTCACGCCGGCGCGCGCCAGAAACTCCGCGCAGGAAAGCCCCGGATGCTGGCCGTTATCGTCGAACAGCAGCACCTGCTGGCCGGGCCGCACCTGCCCGCCGAGGATGTCCCAGGAGGAAACCGCCAGATCCTCGCCTTCCTCGAGGAAGCCGGTGTTGGGCACGCCGCCGGTCGCGATCACGACGATGTCCGGCTCCTCCGCCGTGACCATCGCCGGATCGGCATAGGAACCGTAGCGCGCCGCGATGCCGAGGCGCTCCAGCTCGCGCAGGCGCCAATCGACGATGCCGATGATCTCGCGCCGGCGCTGCAGCTTGGCGGCGAGCCGGATCTGCCCGCCCGCCTCCGAGGCCGCCTCAAAGAGGGTGACCGCGTGGCCGCGCTCGCCCGAGACGCGCGCCGCCTCGAGCCCCGCCGGCCCCGCCCCCACCACGACGATCTTCTTCCGCCGCTCCGCCCGTGCGATCACATGCGGCATGGTGGCCTCGCGGCCGGTGGCGGCGTTGTGCACGCAGAGCGCCTCGCCGCCTTCATAGATGCGGTCGATGCAATAGCCGGCCCCGACACAGGGACGGATGCGGTCCTCCTCGCCGCGCGCGATCTTGGCGACGAGATGCGGGTCGGCGATCTGGGCCCGGGTCATGCCGACCATGTCGAGCAGCCCCTCGGCGATCGCGTAGCGCGCCGTCGCCACATCGTTGATGCGGGCCGCATGGAACACCGGCAGTCCGGTCTCGCGCCGCACCGCCTCGGCGCCGCGCAGGGACTTCCGCAGCCGTGCCGCGAGATCGAGATGGGGCGCGCTCGGCGAGCCCATGTTCGGGATGACGTGCGAGAGCCCTTCGCTCGTATCGATATGGCCCTTGATGACGTTGATGAAGTCGAGGAGCCCGCGATCGGCGAAGGTCCGGGCGATGGCGATCCCCTCCTCCGCCAGAAGCCCGCCCTTCAGGTCCTCGTCCACCACCATGCGGATGCCCACGATGAAGTCGGCGCCGACGTTCCGGCGAATCTCCTCCACCACCGCCAGCCCGAAGCGCATCCGGTTCTCGAGGCTGCCGCCATAGCGGTCGGTCCGCCTGTTGGTGAAGGGCGACCAGAACTGGTCGATGAGGTGGCCATAGGCTTCGATCTCCAGCCCGTCGAGCCCGCCTTCCTTGTAGCGCCGGGCCGCGGCGCCGAAATCATGCACGATCCGCTCGATATCCTCCGGCTCGATGATCTTCGGGAAGGAACGATGGGCAGGCTCGCGCAGGAGCGACGGCGCCACGGTCGGCAGCCAGTGCTCCTTCGCCCAGAAGTCGCGCCGGCCCATATGGGTGATCTGGCACATCACCGCCGCGCCATGACGATGCACGCGCTCGGCGAGGGCGCGGAAATGCGGAACGATCGCATCGTCGCCGACATAGAGCTGGCCGAAGGCGGAAGGCGAATCCGGCGAGACGTTGGAGGCGCCGGTCAGGGTCAGCGCCACCCCACCCTTCGCCTTCTCCTCGTGATAGAGCTGGTAGCGCAGCTTCGGCTTCGCATCCTCGCTGTAGGCCGGCTCGTGCGCCGTGCTCATGATGCGGTTGCGCAGCGTCAGGTGCCTGAGCCGGAGCGGCTGGAGCAGCGGGTCGGTGGATGCCATGGCGCTCTCCCTCGGGCCGCCCGCGTCAGACAGCCGGCAGCCCGTGCTCGAAGCAGTAATAAACCTTCTGGAAAGGCTGCCGGAACTCGAGCACGGCGGGCTTGAGCTTCTCGGGGTCGGTGCCCTTGACGACGATATCCGCCATGAAATCGGCGATCCGCTCCATCTCCTTCGGGCCCATGCCGAGCCGCGTCACCTCGATGGTGCCGATCCGGAGGCCGCTCGGATAATCCCAGTCCTCCGGCTTGTCGCGCGGCAGCAGGTTCTTGTTGACGATGATGTTGGCGCGCTCGAGCTTTTGCGCCGCGGCGAGGCCGCGGCCGTAACTGCCGACATCGGCGATGGTCTGGTGGGTACGGGTATAGCCCTTGTGCGAGCCCAGCATCGGAATGCCGCGCGCCTCGAGGGCCTTCGCCAGCGCCTGCGCGTTGGCGACGATGCGCGCCATGTAGGTCTCGCCGAATTCGAGCATCTCGGCCGTGGCGAGGGCCAGCGCGGCGACGCGGTTCACCTGATGGGTCGCGGCCCAGATCGGGAAGACGGCGGTGGTGACGGCCTCGGTGATCGAGGGATCGTCCCACACGATGATGCCGGATTGCGGGCCGCTGAAGGTCTTGCCGGCCGAGCCGGTCATGATATCGGCGCCCTCGGCGAGCGGGTCCTGGAACTGGCGGCCGCCGACGAGGCCGAGCTGATGGGCGCCGTCGAAGAAGAGCTTGCCGCCCCAGGGCGCGATGATCGCCTTCATCTCGGCGACCGGCAGCGGGAAGAGCGTCATCGACAGCCCGAGCGTCACCACCTTCGGCCGCACCAGCGGCGCCACGCGGCGGAAGCTTTCGAGATCGACCGTGAGCTCGACCGGGTCCATCGGGATGTCGACGATCTTGAGGCCGCGGCCGCCGGCCGGGCCGATCTCGCGGTTCGAGCTGTGACCGCCGAGCGGCTGCGCGACCGTCATGATGACGTCGCCCGGCTCGGTCAGAGCCTGATAGACGACCGCATTGCCGATCATCGAGGCGCACATGCGGTGATCGGCGTAGCGGCAGCGGAAATAGCGCTTCAGCAGCTCGACGCAGAGCGCCTCCACCTCGTCGATATGGCGCGTCCCGGCGAACCAGCGATTGACGGGCCCGATATGCCCCTCGGCCGCGCGCGTCCCGATCTCGGAGGCGAGCAGCGCCCGGACGCCGGGGCTGGTCGGGGCTTCGGGCGCCAGGAGGTTCACGCATTGCTCGCCGCGCCAGGTCGCGTTGCGCTGCACGGCATCGGTCACGGCCTTGCCCATGGCGGCGAAATCCCTGGCGCCGTCCAGCAGCGCCCGGGCGCGGGCGAGCGCGTCCTTGTCGTGAACCTCGAAGGAATTGTCGTAATGGCGCGGCGCGGTCTGATTCATGGCGTCCTTTGCAGCGGCGGCGGCGGGGAACGGTGGCTCGTCGTAGGCTCACGACAGGCGCGAAGCTTAGCAGCGTCGGCCCGGGTCCGGATTTCGATTTCCTTGCCGTTCCTTACCGAATATATTGCGTTTTCTCTCCTTCGGCGTAATCCGTGGATGTTTTATGGCCAATTCACGAAAGAATATTCCAGAGACTCCCGCCACAGCGCTGGAACTCGATGCGATCGACCGCAAGATCCTGGCCCTGCTCCAGGAGGACAACCAGATCACCAACCAGGATCTCGCGGAGAAGGTCGGCATCTCGCCGCCGCCCTGCCATCGGCGCGTGAAGCGGCTGCGCGAGGCGGGAATCATCGCTCGCGACGTGTCGCTGGTGGATCCGGTGAAGGTCGGGCGGTCGATGATCGTCTTCGTGCAGATCACGCTGGAGCGCCAGCGCGAAGACCTGCTGGAGAGCTTCGAGCGCAAGATCGCGCGCTGCCCCGAAGTGATGCAGTGCTATTTCGTCTCCGGCGACGCCGACTATCTGCTGGTGGTGAGCGTTCCGGACATGGCGCAGTACAACGAGTTCGCCCGCCGTGTCTTCGCCAACGAGCCCAATATCCGCATGTTCCGGTCGAGCTTCTGTCTCGCGCGGGTGAAATACGAGACGCGCATTCCGCTGGATTGACGCGGTCCCTCGTCAGTACTGCAGCAGCGTGGGCCGTCCGATCCCGAAAGCGCGCTAGGACCGCGGGCGCGTCTTGTCCGGATCGTAGAAGGGGAAGCGCACGACGCGCGCCGGAATCCGCTTCTGGTGGCCGTCGAGCTTGCCGACCTCCACCTCCGTGCCGAGCGCGGCGTAGTTCACATCCATGCGGCAGAGCGCGATGTTCTTCTTGAGGATGGGCGAGCGGCAGGCGCTCGTCACCACGCCGACCTGCGCGCGGCCGACATGGACGCAATTGCCGTGGGATGCGGTCTCGCTGCCCTCGAGCTCCAGCCCGACCAGGACGCGCTGGGGATGCTCCTTCCGCTTCATCAGCGCCGCGCGGCCGATGAACTCCTCGTTGCCCTTCACCGCGACGGTGAAGCCGATGCCGGCCTCGTAGGGATCGATCTGGTCGTTGAACTCGGCGCCGTAGAAGATGAGGCCGGCCTCGATCCGGAGCCAGTCGAGCGCCTCGAGCCCGAGCGGTGCCAGCCCCTGCGGCTTGCCCGCCTCCCACACCGCGTCCCAGACGGCGGCGGCGTCCTTGGGATGGCAGAAGAGCTCATAGCCGAGCTCGCCGGTATAGCCCGTGCGCGAGGCGATCACGGGCGTGCCGGTGGGTCCGCCGAGCCGACCGATGGTAAAATGAAACCACTGGATCTCGTCGAGCCGCGGGCTCGCCGGCGGCGTCCAGACCAGCTCCTTCAGGATGTCCCGGCTCTTCGGCCCCTGGACCGAGACATTGTGAAGCTGGTCGGTCGCCGATTTCACCCAGACCCGCAGGCCCCGGCTCGCCGCCTGGTCGCGGAGCCACTGGCCGGTGAACTCGTCGCCCGCCACGACGCGGAACTTGTCGGCTCCCATGCGGAAGACGATCGCGTCGTCCAGCATGCAGCCAGTGTCGTAGAGGAGCGCGGTATAGCCGCATTGCAGATCGGCCAGGCGGCTGCTATTGCGCGTGCAGGCCAGCGGCAGGAGCTGCTCGGCGGCGGGGCCTGGCGGGGGCGGCGGCACTGTGCGGTGAACGCGCACCAACGAATTCGGGGCACCGGCGAGGAGCGTGAGTGCGATCTTATACGTGAAGCCGTCCGACACGCGGACGTAGAGCGTCTCTCTCGCCTCGCTCCACTTCGTCTGCCGAACGGTGACGTCGTCGCCCTTGCCGGGCGAGATGCCGAGCTGGAACGCGTCCTGGTCGAGCCGCCAGCGGTCCGAGTCCGAGAACCAGATGTAGTCGATCTCCTCACTGAATTCGAGCACGGTGATGAGGCCGAGCCTCGTGAGCACGGGGCAGACGCTGTCCTCGTCGAGCTCGACGTCGACGGGCGGCGCGACGACGTTCTGCGTCCCGACGGGCGAGACCTTCCCGGTGCGGCCGGTCGCGGGGCGCGGCGTCCGCACCTTCGGCGGCCGAGCGGAGCGCTTGCGGCCGAGCGATTCGCGTGCGGGCGCACTCGGCTTCGGCGCGTCGAGAATCGACTGCGCGGCTACGGGCCGGAGTGCGACGG
>CADEFF010000085.1 GCA_902826565.1 uncultured Rhodospirillaceae bacterium
CACCACGACGCCCGAATTCGCCTATTCCGGCATGACCCACAGCCCCTTGTGGGGCATCACCCGCAATCCCTGGAACACGGGCCATACGCCGGGCGGCTCCTCCGGCGGATCGGCGGCGGCGGTCGCGGCCGGCATGACCACGCTGGCGGACGCGACGGACGGCGGCGGGTCGATACGAGTCCCCGCGGCCGCTTGCGGGCTGGTCGGGTTCAAGCCGCCCTTCGGTCGCAATCCGCTGGATCGCGATCATCCGGGCGAGTCCATTCTGAGTTACGGCGGGCTTGCCCGCACCGTGGCCGATGCGGCGCTGATGCAGAACGTCATGTCCGGACCGCATCCGGAAGATCGTTGCAGCCTGCGGGAGGTCGTTCGATTGCCCCGGACGCACCAGCCGCTCGAGAACTGCAAGATCGCGTTCTCGATGGATCTCGGTTACCTGAATGTCGACCGGGAGGTTCAGGAAAACACGCGGAGAGCGCTCGAGGTCTTTCGAAGCCTGGGCTGCGAGGTCGTCGAGATCGATCTCGCCTGGACGGCCGACAATTTGCGCATGTGGCTGACCTATTGGGAGGGATTGTTCGCCACGGTGGCGGCCCATTTTCTCGATCGATGGCGGAATGAGATGGATCCGATCGTCGTGGATCTCTTGGAGCGCGGCCGCCGGCATAGCGCTGCGGACATGTATGCGGTGACGCTGCATCGGGGGAAGATGTGGCAGGTTCTCGGACCGGTGCTCGAAAAATTCGACTTCCTGGTTTGCCCGACGAACGGCGTTCCCGCCGTTCGGGTCGATCACGACCAGGCGAGCAAGACGTTCGAAATCGACGGCAAGTCGACCCACGCGACCTATGGGCTGTTCCTGACGAACCCCTTCAATCTGATGAGCGAGTGCCCGGTCATGAGCGTTCCCAGCGGACGCGCCTCGACGGGAATCCCGACCGGCATCCAGATCGTCGGCCGAACCTATGACGATCTCGGCGTATTCCGGGCGGCCTCAGCCTACGAGGCGGCCAACCCCTGGCACGATCGTCACCCGGATCTGTAGGGGCGCTTTTGTCCTCGGGCCTTGGAGCCCGTTTCGATAGTTACGAGGCTCCAGCGATGCGAGGGAGCGACCGCGGGGATCGGCCGGACCTCAAGGGTAACCACGAAACGCCGCCCAAATATCAGCGATTGCCGTCAGGTTCCGGGGACGGCAGCAGCTCGTAGCGATCGATTACGGCTGGCCAAGGGCCGGCATGCGCAAAGCCCTCCAGCATGACGGGTGCCCCCTTTTCGACGAAAAGAAGGAACCCCGCGTCGTAGCGGAGGCCAGGTGCACGCAGCGTCACCTCCGCCGAAATGACTTCGTCGAGCGCCTCGGCACCGGGCTCCGACGCCATCGGAACGAAGTTGGCGAAGAATCCGACCCCGGTGAACTCGCGGCCCGAGACATTGAGAGCACCGATTTGACGGAAGGAACTGCTCTCTTCGCCGCGCGCACTGCGGACGATCGCCTCCAGCACATCGCGCTCGATAGGAAACAGACCGGTTCGCCCGATCGCATTCTCGGCCGAGAAAATGTCGACGCCCTCGACGACCCGCGCAACCAGCGTTTCCATCACGCCGCCCGCTGGTGCAGGACCTCCTTCACCTTCTCCGCGAGCTGGGCGAGGCTGAAGGGCTTGGCGAGGAAATGCATCTCCATGTTCTCGTCGAGCCGCTTGCGGAAATCCTCCTCGGCATAGCCCGAGATGAAGATCACCTTCAGCTCCGGCCGGAGCTGCCGCACCTCGCGGATGAGGGCGGGGCCGTCCATGCGCGGCATGACGACGTCGGTGATGAGCAGGTCGATCGCCTGCTTGCCGGCCTTCAGGATCTCGAGCGCCGCCTCGCCGCTGCGCGCCTCGAACACGTTGTAGCCCTTGTTGCGCAAGGCCCTGGCGCCGAAGAGCCGGACCGCGTCCTCGTCCTCGACCAGCAGCACGGTGCCCATGCCGGTGAGGTCGGCCGCCGGCCCCTCGCCCGTCTTGCGCTGCGCCGGCTCGGCCGCGACCGCCGCATGGCGCGGCAGATAGATGCTGAAGACGGCGCCCTCGCCCATGCGGCTCTCGACGAAGATGAAGCCGCCGGTCTGCTTCACGATGCCATAGACCGTTGCAAGGCCGAGGCCGGTGCCGGCGCCGACCTCCTTGGTCGAGAAGAACGGCTCGAAGATATGCTCGATGACGTTGGGCGCGATGCCGGTGCCGGAATCCGCCACCTCGATGCGCACATAGTCGCCGGGCGGCATCACCTCGCCGCCGCGCACGGTCTGGCCGGGGTTGCTGACGTTGTTGGTGCGGATGGTGAGCTTGCCGCCCTCGGGCATGGCGTCGCGCGCATTGACCGCGAGGTTGATGATCACCTGCTCGAGCTGGCCGTGATCGACCTTGACGGCATGGAGCTCGCGCCCGTGCACCATCTGCAGCTCGATATTGGCGCCGATCAGGCGCCGCAGCAGGTGCGACAGCTCCGCCAGCACGTCGGTCACGTCGAGCACGCGCGGGATCAGGGTCTGCTGGCGCGAGAAGGCGAGGAGCTGCCGCACGAGGTTCGCGGCGCGGTTCGCGTTCTGCTTGATCTGCATGATGTCGGCGAAGGACTGGTCGCCGGCGCGATGGCGCAGCAGCAGCAGGTCGCAGAAGCCGATCATCGCCGTCAGCAGGTTGTTGAAATCATGCGCGATGCCGCCGGCGAGCTGGCCGACCGCCTGCATCTTCTGCGACTGGGCGAACTGCCGCTCGAGCTTGCGGCGCTCGGTCGTGTCGATGAACTGGAGGATGAGGCCCGGCCGCTGGTCGCCATCCACGTCGCGGCGCACCGCGTAAAGCGTGGCGCTCCGCCCGCCCGCGCCCGCCAGCAGGATGTCGATCGGCCGCTCGGTCCGGGCGCCGTCGCCGAGCGCCTCGGCGAGGCTCGCCTGCACCGCCTCGCGGTCCGCCTCGGCGATGAGTTCGATGAGGCTGCCGTTCTTGACCGCCTCGCCGTCGCCGACCATGGCGCGGAAGGCCTGGTTCGTCATTTCGAGACGCCCGTCGGCATCGACCAGCGCCACGCCGAGCGGCGCCTGCTCGAAGAAGCGCTGGAAGCGCTGCTCGAAGCGCTGCATGGCGGCTTCGAGCGCCCGCGCCTGGGTCAGGTTGTGCACCACGCCCAGCGCCGCCGGGCCGCCGCCGATGCGGCGCGCCGAGCGGGTCTGCTGCAGGAAGGCGACGACGGGCCGCCCCTCTGCGCCCTTCAGCGTCACCTCGCCGCGTTTTTGGTACGGGTCGGCGAAGACGCTGTAGGGGACGGCGCCCGAGGGCGGGATCACGCAGAGCTCGTGGAGCTGGACATGACGCGCCGCGAGATCCTCCGGCTTAACGCCGAGCCAGCGCTGCAGCGTCGCATTCATGTAATAAACATGGCCCGCGGCATCGGTCGCGTAGCAGCCGATCGGCGCCTCCTCGAGGAGGGCGGCGAGCGGCTCGGCAAGCGCGCCGCTGCCGCGCGCGGCGGCCGACCGGCGGCCGAGCCACGCGCCGAAGATGAGGCCGAGCGCGAGCAGGGCGGCGCCCATCATCAGGATCGCGCCGGGCGGGCCGCCCTGGAAGCTCTGCGCCAGGGCCGGGTGCAACGGCCACAGGCTCGCCGCCGCGAGCGCCGCAAGGCCGAGGCCGGCGAACGCCAGCCGCCGCGGCCGGCCCCGCCCGCCTGGCCCGTCGCCGGAACCGGACTCCATGCGCGAATCACCCCTCATCGACGGGTTCATTATGGTTGCCGAGGCCGCTGCCTGGCAAATGGATCGCGCTTCAGCCGCATGACGAAGCCGATGACCTCGGCGACGGCGCGGTAATGCTCCGGCGGCACCTCGGCGTCGATCTCGACGGCCGCGAACAGGCTGCGGGCGAGCGGCGGGTTTTCGACCACCGGCACGGCATGTTCCTCGGCCACCGCGCGGATACGCGCGGCGACCGCGTCGGCGCCCTTCGCGATCACCCTCGGCGCTTTCATCTTGGCGGGCTCGTATTTGAGGGCGACCGCGAAATGGGTCGGGTTGGTCACGATCACGTCCGCCTTCGGCACCGCGGCCATCATGCGGCGGCGCGCCCGCTCCATGCGGAGCTGGCGGATGCGCGCCTTGATGAAGGGATCGCCCTCGGTCTGCTTCAGCTCGTCGCGCATCTCCTGCTTCGACATGCGCAGCTTCTTGCGATGCGCGAGATACTGATAGAGATAGTCGAGCACGGCGACGCCGGTCATGACCGAGAGCATCGCGATCATGAGCTTCAGGCTGTCGTCATGGAGCAGGGTGAGCAGCGCCGCGATGTCGAGGCCCGGCAGCCGCGCAGACATGCCCGCCACCGGCCAGAGGATCCAGAGCGCGACGGCGCCCACGATCCCGATCTTGCCGACCCCCTTGATGAACTCCATGATCGCGTTCATCGAGAAGAGCCGCTTGGCGCCGGCGAGCGGCGAGATCCGGTCGAGGCTCGGCTTCAGCGGCTGCGTCGTCAGCAAGGGACCGTGCTGCAGCAGACCGCCCGCGATCGCGGCCCCCATCATGATCAGCAAAGGGAAGGCCGCGGCCTTGACCAGCCCCCAGAGCAGGTCGGCGAAGATCGCGCGGAGCGCCATCGGATCGGTCGAAAGCGCCTCGGCCTGCGCCAGGAAGGGCAGCAGCAGCCGGGCGACCGCTTCGCTCGAATTGGGCGCGAAGCTGAACAGCGCCAGCGCGATCGCCAGCATCATGAACCAGTGATTGATCTCGCGCGATTGCGGGACGTCGCCGCGCTCGCGCGCTTCCTGCAACCTTCGTTGGGAAGGTTCTTCCGTTTTTTGCGAGTCGTCCTTGTCCTGTTCCGCCAAGGGAATCTACCTCAGCGCAGCAAGGGGAGCGCGCCGGCGAAGCGCTCCAGGAACCAGCCCATGGCGACCGCGAGCCCGACCATGAGCAGCACGAAGCCCAGCAAAATCTGGATCGGCAGGGCGATGAAGAAGACCTGGAGCTGCGGCATGAGCCGCGCCAGCAGGCCGAGCGCCAGCGAGAACAGCAGCCCCAGCAGGATGAACGGCGCCGAGAGCTCGACCGCGAGCTGGAAGGCGTCGGCGACGGTGTCGAGGATCATGCTCGCCATGTCGGTGATCATGGGCGGGCGCCCCGCCGGGAACAGCGTGTAGCTGTCCACGATCGCGCGGATCATCGGCAGATGGAGGTTGCTCGCGAAGATCAGCACCACGCCGAGCGCCATCATGAAATTGCCGATGAGCGAGGCCTGCTGCGCGGTCGCGGGGTTGGTGTCGAGCGCGCTCGCGAAGCCCATCTGAAGCGCCACGATCATGCCGGCCGCTTCGAGCGCCAGCAGCAGGATGCGGGCGATCATGCCGATGAAGAGGCCGACGATGGTCTCGCCCACGAGAAGGAGGCCGAGCGCCCAGGCGGTGACCGGCTGCGGCGGCAGCAGCGGCGCCACCACCGGCGTCAGGGCCAGGGTCAGCGCGAGCCCGAGCCCGAGGCGGAGCCGCGGCGAGACATAGGCCTCGCCCACGCCCGGCAACAGGATCAACGCGCTGCCGACGCGGGCGAAGACCAGGAAGAAGGCGAAGACGTTCTGCGCGAGGAGATCGGCCAGCATGGCATCATCCGCCGCTGGCGATGCGGTCCATCAGCGACCGGGTGAAATCCCCGAGCGTGCTCAGCATGAAGGGAAGGAAGAGGAAGAGCGAAACCAGGATGGTCAGGATCTTCGGCACGAAGGAGAGCGTCATCTCCTGCATCTGGGTCAGGGCCTGCAGGAGCGAGATGGCGAGACCGGCGATCAGCGCCAGCAGCAGCACGGGCGCGCCGAGCTTCAAGGTCACCAGCAGCGCTTCGCGCGCGATATCGAGGAGGGCGGCGTCGTTCACGGCTGGGCCCGGCGCCGCAGACCGGCGAGCGCGAGATGACGGAGCGAGGGCCGCGCGGAAATGTCGGCCGGCGAATCCGGTTCGCGCGCGAGGCCGCGCTTCGGCGCGGTCGCGAGCGGCGGCAGGAAGCCCTGCGGCTTTCTCGATGGACGGGAACGCCGCAAGCCGCGGCGCGGATCGGAACGCAAGATCGAACCCCCACGGTTCGTCGGGCCCCTTCGGAAGGGCGCGTCCGGAGCCCGCGGGCGGACGCGCGCCTCGGCGGCGAAGCGCCTACATCGGCATCCGCATGATGTCCTGATAGGCCTGGATGACGCGGTCGCGGATGGCGACGACGGTCTGCAAGGTGGCCTCGGCCTGGCTGACCGCGCTCACGATGTCGGAGAGATCGCCCTGGCCGGCGAGCGCGTTGACGCTCGTCTGCTCGCCCGCGCGCAGCGTGTCGACCGCCTGCGTGCCGGCCTGCTTCAGGAAATCCGAGAAGCTCGCGCCCTCGGCCGGACGCGGCTCGGCGCCGGCGGGCTTGCCGGTGAGCTGTTGCGCGGCCTGCTCGTAGATCTTGGCGGCGGAGGCGAAGTCGGTGCGCATGAGAAGGCTCCTTAACGCAGCAGGTCGAGCGCGCGCTGCAGCATGCTGCGCGAGGCCTCGATGACCTTGAGGTTGGCGTTGTAGCTACGCTCCGCCTCCCGCATGTCGGCGATCTCGATCAGCGTCTTGACGTTGGGCATCTTGACGTACCCCTTCTCGTCGGCCGCCGGGTTGTTCGGGTCGTGGCGCATCTCGAAGGGACTTTGATCCAGCACCGGCTTGTTGGCCTGCACCAGCTCGAGCCCGAGCGCGCGATCGAGCACGGCGCGGAAGGTGCTGATCTTCCGGCGATAGGGATCGCCGCCGGGCGTGTCGGCGGTGGAATTGGCGTTGGCGATGTTCTCGGCGATCGTGCGCAGGCGCGTCGCCTGCGCCTTCATGCCGGCGGCGGAGATCTTGAGCGAGTCCATGAAATCCATCGGTCCCGTCCTCCGCCTCAGGCGCCGCCGCGGCCGATGGCGAGCTTCAGCATGTCCATGTATTTGCGGTAGAGGCTCGTCGCCATCTGATAGTCGGCCTGCGTCTCCGCGACCTTCATCATCTGCTCCTCGAGCACGACCGCGTTGCCGCTGGGCGTCGTCTCGTCGGGGTTGCGGCTATGCTCCACCGCGATCGCGGCCGAGCCGCCGAGCGGCCTCGCGCCGGCGAGATGCATCGGGCTGGTCGCGACCGGCATCAGCGTGCCGATGCCCCCCGGCCCCAGCGCCCGCTCCGCCTCGAAGGGCTTCACGTCGGAGGGCTGGAATTTGGGCGTATCGGCATTGGCGATGTTGTCCGCCAGGACCTGCTGGCGGCGGTCCAGCCAGGCCATCCGGTCCATGGCGAGCGCGAAAAGCGGTATCCGGCCGAGATCCATGCAGCTCCGAACGGCCCCCGGATGCGACCTTGTTACGCCGGGCGGCAAGCCCGGCAAGAATGGCCCGGTATTGTTAACGTGCGGTAAATTCGATAGATTCCGCGGGTCACCGATGGACTCGGCCGGCTCCGCCGGCGAATTGGCCCCAGGAAGGGAAAGGCCCAATGCTCTATCTGACGCGCAAGGTCGGGGACTCCATCATCATCAACGACAATATCGAAGTCACCGTCGTCGAGGTGCGCGGCAAGTCGGTCAAGCTCGGCTTCGTCTTCCCGCCCGAGGCGAGCGTCCTCCGGCGCGAGGTCCATGAGCGCATCCAGGCCGAGAACCGGGCGGCCGCGGACTCCTCCGCCATCGTCGCCGCGATCGGCGAGAAGCAGTCCTGAAGGCCGCTTGGAGAGCCGTTTAGCCGCCGATCTTCACGTCAAATTAACGCTGTTTCGCGGACACTCGGGCCCGGCCGCTCGCGGGTCTCCCCGAGCCCCATCCTCGAGGCGCGTGCGCAATTGTCCGAAGCGTCTGCCGACAAGCGGCCGGTTGCGGCCGCCCTCTCCTACGACCCGAAGCGGGCGTCCACGCCGCGCGTCACCGCCGCGGGCCGCGGACCGGTCGCCGAGCAGATCCTGGCGCTCGCCAGGGCCAACAAGATTCCCGTCCATGTCGATGCCGATCTCGCGAAGCTGCTGGCGAAGATCGAGATCGACTGCGAGATCCCGGTCGAGGCGCTCGTCGCCGTCGCCGAGATCCTGGCCTATGTCTATCGCGCCAACGGCAAGATGCCGGCGGCGAAATCCCCCCGCGGTCCGCTGGGACCCGACGCAGAAGGAGCCGCCCGCCCATGAGCGATGCGGAAACGCCGCAACAGGCGCTCGCCAACATCACCGCCTTCGCCGAGACGGCGCGCAAGCTGCTGCAGGAAGGCAAGGCCGTCGAGCTGGCGCCGCTCGAGGAGCGGGTCGACCGGTTCTGCCGGATGCTGGGCGCGGTCCCGACCGCGGAGCGCGAGGCCCTGCGGCCCACCTTCCTCGGCCTGATCGACGAGATCAGCCGGCTCGAGCGCGAGTTGCGCGAGGGCCACGCCTCGACGATGCAGCAGATCAACCAGCTCAATCAGGGCCGCCGCGCGGCGGACGCCTACGGCAACGCGCCCGGCGCCGGCCGGCGCGACCGCTGAGCGGGCCCGCATCTTGGATCTCTCCCTCTATCTTCGGTTCATCCTGGCGCTGGCCGCCGTGCTGGCGCTCATCGCGGGCGCCGCGTGGCTCGTCCGGCGCTTCGGCCTCTTCGGCGTCAGCCCCGGCCGCCGCCCCGACCAGCGCCGTCTCGCGATCAACGCCGTGCAGCCGCTCGACGCGCGCCGCCGGCTCGTGCTGGTGCGGCGCGACGGGGTCGAGCATCTCCTGCTGATCGGCGGCGCCAACGACCTCCTCATCGAAAGCA
Source organism: uncultured Rhodospirillaceae bacterium (assembly GCA_902826565.1). Taxonomy (GTDB): domain Bacteria; phylum Pseudomonadota; class Alphaproteobacteria; order Dongiales; family Dongiaceae; genus CADEFF01. Next base: position 8,792 of record CADEFF010000085.1, read on the forward strand.
GTATCGCGGCGCCGAAGCCGGCCGCCAGCCTGCCGGCGGCGAGCCTGCCCGCGGCCGATCCCGCCGCCCGCAACGTCGCACCGCCCGCGAGCAACCAGCCGTGAACATGAACCGCCGCATCTTCGGCCCTCGCCCGGCGCGCGAGCCTCATGCGGCGCTGAAACGGATGCTGCGCATCGCCAAGATCGCGCTCGCCTCCGCAGCCGCGCTCTTCGCCTATTTCGCGCCGGCGGCGGCGCAGGAACTGACGCTCGATCTCGGCGGCGGCGACGGCACGGCCACCGGCCAGATCCTGCAGCTCCTCGTCCTCATCACGGTGCTGAGTCTCGCACCCGGCATCCTCGTGATGGTGACCTCCTTCACGCGGATCATCGTCGCGCTCTCCTTCCTGCGCAGCGCGCTCGGCATCCAGCAGACGCCGCCCAACGTGGTGATGATCAGCCTCGCCCTCTTCCTCACCGGCGCGATCATGGCGCCGACCTTCCAGGAGGCCTATCGGGACGGGCTGGCGCCGCTCATCGCCGGCGAGATCGACGAGGGAACGGCGTTCGACCGTGGCGTGCAGCCCTTTCGCGTCTTCATGCTGGGACAGGTGCGCGAGGAGGACCTGGCGCTCTTCCTCGACATCGCCCGCGTCGATCCGGCCACGCAGGCCGCGAACGCGCCGCTGCAGGCGCTCATCCCCGCCTTCATGATCAGCGAGCTCCGGCGCGCCTTCGAGATCGGCTTCCTGCTCTTCGTGCCCTTCCTCATCATCGACATGGTGGTGGCCTCGATCCTGATGTCGATGGGCATGATGATGCTGCCGCCGGTGACGGTATCGCTGCCCTTCAAGCTCATCTTCTTCGTGCTGGTCGACGGCTGGTATCTCGTCGCCGGCAGCCTGGTGCGGAGCTTCGGCGCGGGCTGATCTCGGCCGCTGCCGTCTCTAGGTTCTCTCCGTCGTCGAGAACAGCCGCCGTTCGAGCCGGGTCAGACGCTCGATGCCGTCCGACCGCACCACCACGCTCTCGCTCATGCCGAGGCCGCGTGCCGACGTGTAGATGTGGAAGGCCATCCCCTCCTCCACGATCCAGTCCGCCTCGGGATGCAGCACCCAGGTGAAGTCGCTCCAGCGCGCGAGGAAGTCCGGATAGGCGCCGAGCGTGTAGCCGGTGATGTTGTGGTAGGTCTCGCGCAGGCCGGCGTCGATCATGCCCTGTCGCACGATGCGATCGAGGTCGCTCGCCTTCGCGCCGGGCCTGAAGGCGGCGAACTGCCGGTCCTGCAGCGCGATCATGGTCTCCGAGGCGTGGCGCAGCGCGGGCGGAACCGGCCCCATCACCAGATCGCGCATCATGCGCGCGCTATAGCCATCGACCCGCGGCAGAAGCTCGATATGGAGAATGTCGCCCGGCCGCATCGGCGCGTCGTGATGATGGCCATGCAACATGTCCCAGCCGCGCCCCGCGGTGACCACGCCCGGCAGCCCGCCCGGATCGGCGCCCATCCGCGCCATGGCGTCGGTGGCGATGCGGGCGAGCTCGATTTCCGTCATGCCGGGCTCGGCCGTGTCGATGAGGAGCTTCGTCGCCCGGTCGCAGATCGAGGCCGCTTCCCGGAGCTTCGCGATCTCCGTCGCCGATTTCCGTCGACGCAGATGCCAGGGCAAGCCGGCGAGATCCACGAACTGAACCTCGGGGAGCGCCGCTTTCAATCGCTCGAAGGTCCGCACCGGCAAGCCATGACTTTCGAGGTCGATGCCGATCCGTGCCCGTTCGAGGCCGTGGGCGCGGACCTCGCGCGCGACCACCTCGACCGCCGGCTCCCAATCCGCATGGCCGATCACGTCGGCGATCCAGGAGCGCTCGCGCAAGGGCGGGATGTCGAGGGCGCGCAGCACATAGAAGGGCTCGGCCGCGACGGGCACGACGCAGGCGCGATAATAGGCCGACGAGGTGTAGTAGCCGGCGAAGTAATCCAGCGCCTCGCATTCGTCGAGCAGCGCCGCATCGAGATTTCGCGTCGCCAGCTCGCCGCGCAGTTTCTCGATGCGCGCGGCATATTCTTCCGTCGTCGCGGTCATGACACCCTCCCTCGCAAGGCCGGCGAGTGTGTCGCAGCGGCCCCCGGCATTCAACCGCCCGCGCCGTTCGCCGCCGCGCATTGTGTCGGGACAATGAGCCGGCGACGCGGCCTCTTCCGCCGGCCGGAGAATTCGCGGAAGCTGCGAGACTCGAATCGCGAAAGAGGCGGCCCCATGTCGGCTCACAAGTCGGATCACAAGCCGGTTCACAAGAACGCGCTCGGCCAGCCGATCGGCTTTCCGGTGCCGGGCTGGACGGCGCGGCCGCGACCGCCGCGCACGCCGATGACCGGCCGCCATGTGCGGGTCGAGCCGATCGACGGAGCGCGCCATGCCGCCGATCTCCATGCCGCGAACCTCGCGGACAAGGAGAACCGGATCTGGACCTACCTGCCCTATGGCCCCTTCGAAACGGTCGAGGGCTACAGCGCCTGGGTGGAATCCGCCTGCCTCGGCGACGATCCCCTCTTCCACGCGATCGTCGACCTCGAGACCGGCAAGGCCGTCGGGGTCGCCAGTTACCTGCGCATCGATCCCGCGAACGGCGTGATCGAGACCGGCCATATCAACTATTCGCCGCTGCTGCAGCGGAGCCGCGGCGCGACCGAGGCCATGTTCCTGATGATGGCCCGCGTCTTCGACGAGCTCGGCTATCGGCGCTACGAATGGAAATGCGACGCGCTCAACGGCCCCTCCCGCGCCGCGGCCGAGCGGCTCGGCTTCGTCTTCGAGGGCATCTTCCGCCAGGCGGTGATCTACAAGAACCGCAACCGCGACACGGCCTGGTATTCGATCACCGACAGGGAATGGCCGCTGGTGAAGCGCGCCTTCGAGCGCTGGCTCGAGCCGGCGAACTTCGACGATGCCGGCCGTCAGCGCCAGCGCCT
>CADEFF010000086.1 GCA_902826565.1 uncultured Rhodospirillaceae bacterium
CAGCAGGTTGGCGAGCGCCGGCCGCGCCTTGAAGCTCCCCGTGTGCTGGAAGAGCTCCAGCTTCAGGACCGGCTCCGTGCCGGCGGGCAGCACGGCACCGATCGCCTCGCCGCGCCAGCGATGGACCGGCGTCTCGACGACATGCGCGCGCAGGCGGTCGCGCATGGCGGCGATCTCCGCCAGCGTCGGCGCGGCAACCTCGGTTTCGGCAGCGGTCATGGCCCGTCGTTCAGACGTTCAGCAGGAGATGCTCGCGTTCCCACGAACTGATCACGCGCTGATAGGCCTCGAGCTCGGCACGCTTCACATAGTCCACGGCGCGGCAGAAGCGGTCGCCCAGCAGCTCGCGGATCGGCCGGCAAGCGTCGAAGCGCTGCAGCGCGTCATAGAGGGTGCGCGGCAGGGTGTGAGCGAGGCGATAGGCGCTGCCTTCGATCTGCTTCGTCGGCTTCAGCTTCTCGATCATGCCGAGATAGCCGCAGGCGAGCGAGGCGGCGATGGCGAGATAGGGATTGGCATCCGCGCCGGCGAGCCGGTTCTCGATGCGGCGGCCCGATGCGGTCGAAATCGGCACGCGCAGGCCCACGGAGCGGTTGTCGACCCCCCAATGCACGTTGATCGGCGCATCGAGATAGGGCTGCAGGCGCCGATAGGAATTCACGTTCGGCGCGACCAGCGGCATGATCTGCGGCAGATAGCGCTGCAAGCCGGCCACATGGCTGCGGAAGAGCGTCGAATCCGTGCCGTCCTTATGGGCGAAGAGGTTGCGGCCGGTGCGCTTGTCCACGATCGACTGATGGATATGCATGGCGCTGCCGGGCTCGTTCGCCAGCGGCTTCGCCATGAAGGTCGCATAGACGTTGTGGCGCAGCGCCGCGTGCCGGACCGTGCGCTTGAACAGGAACGCCTGGTCGGCGAGCCAGAGCGGGTCGCCGTGATTGAAGTTGATCTCCATTTGCGCCGCGCCGGATTCGTGCGTCAGCGTGTCGATGTCGAGGCCCTGCGCCTCGCAGAAGTCGTAGACATCCTCGAAGATCGGATCGAACTCGTTGGTGGCGTCGATTCCATAGGACTGCCGTCCGGTCTCGGCGCGGCCCGACTGGCCGATCGGCGGCTGCAGCGGCAGGTCCGGGTCGGTGTTGACCTGCACCAGGAAGAACTCGAGCTCCGGCGCGACCACCGGGCGCCAGCCCTTCTCGTCATAGAGCTCGATGACGCGCCGTAGCACGGCACGTGTCGCGATCTCGACCGGGCGGCCGTCGCCGTAATAGGCGTCGTTGATGACCTGCGCGGTCGGCGCCTTGTACCAGGGCACGAGCGCGATCGTTTCCGGGTCGGGCTGGAGATAGATATCGGGGTCCTGGTCGCTCGCGACGTCGGTGTCGTCGGCCTCCTCGGGATACTCGCCGGTGACGGTCTGGACGAAGATGCTCTCCGGCAGCCGGAGATTGCCGTCGCGCGCGCTCTTGAGGAATTTCTTCGCCGGCAGGATCTTGCCGCGCGCGATGCCGGACATGTCCGGCACCAGGCATTCGACCTCGTCGATCTTCCGGTCGTTGAGCCAATCGTCCAGATGTTTCATGGGCTTAGCTGAAATTTCGGGGAAGCCTCGGTCGAGGATCGCATGGCCGCGAAAGGCCTGGCAAGGCGAACGCCCCAAGCCCTTGATCGGGATCGGAACATTGGCTGGCGGCCATCGAACCGTAAGATTTCTGTCCGCGACGATGCCGGGAGCGCGGAATGATCGAAGCAGAGAGTCGCGTCAGAGAATCCTGTCGAGATGCTTTTCGAGAAACACCGAATCCGTTCTGTGCGACTGCATCCCGCGGCGGAAGGCGGCCCGCTCATCGCTGTCGGGCGGCGTGAAGCCGTCCGGGGGCAAAGATATCGGGCGCTCGACGGAGAGCGCGTTCAGCGGATGCCGTCGATGCGCGTCGACCAGAAGGACGCGGCCTTCGCGACAGACAGGATGCCGCGAATGAAGCTGGCACGCTCCTCGCTCGTCAGCGAAACCCGCTGATTGTCGTTCGTAATGATCTCTGCCGGTTCGACCTCAAACGGTCGCAACGGATCCTTCGGCCGATAGCGCATGAAGAAGCGCCTTTCGGTGCCGTCGGCGTGGTCCAGGATGTGCGCCTGCATGACATCACTCCTGACTCCATCCGACGTCATGAAGCTGTCTGCGACGAAGACCGAGAGCTGTGCTCCCTGGGGATTCTGCTCGATCCACATCTTCCACATCTTCAAGGCTTCGTCACGATCGGCTGGCTCGATTTCGCCCAACGCCGTGGCCGGATCCTTGAGGACGTTTGGGTCGACAGAATTAGCGCTCAGATAGGCATATCCCAGAGTCCCGTCCTTCCTGAACATGACCATGGGCGAAAACTTGTCATCCGCGACGCACCAGATGCCAAAGCCGATCGCATGCCCGGCTAGATCGAGGACCGTATCGCTTGGCCTGATGACAACCGAGCCGCCGAAAGATGGCGTGGCTGTTTCCCTTGACAGTTCCTCGCTTCCCCTATGTTCCTCGGGACTTCCTTCGTTTCCCAGAATGCTGGAGATGCGCTTCGACCAGAACTTCGTGGCGGCGATGACGGACCGGATGCCCTGTGCAAACTGTGCGCGTTCCGGCGCGGTGAGGGGCTGCGGCGTCCCGTCCTCCGACAACAATTGCGGCGGCTCGACGGAGAACGATCGGAGGAATTTCCTGGGGCGATAATCCATCACGAAACGCCATGCGACACCCTCGACATGATCGAAAACATGCGCAAGAACCGCATCGATCCGGCCCTTCGCCATCATCAGGCTGCTGTCGGCAACATAGACCGACAACTCCGCCTGTTCCGGATTCGCCGCGACCCATCCTTGCCAAACATCGTGAAACCGGAGTCGGTCGTCCACGTCGAGCGGCACCACCTCTCTTTTGCCGCGCTTGACGAAGAACAGGGTCGGGGGGAACTCGCCTCCACGCTCGAGGATGTAGGCGGCAAGGCCGATCGCATGACCGCCGATGTGAAGGGCGGCTTCGGTCGGCCGGGCGGGTGAACGGAATTGCTCTGTCGGCGTTGCGTCGCTCACTCCGTGCCTCATGATCGGGAGGTAAAGTGCATACGAGTTCACATGACGTTAGTTCCAGCGCCTTCAAGTTGCAAGATAAATTTATATACACACGATAAGAGCATCCGACGATGCCACTATCCATCACGCGGAACGACGTTCGCAGCGTGAGCCAGCGGCGCCGGACTATCCGCTGAACGCCTGGATGCCCGTCTGCGCCCGGCCGAGGATGAGCGCATGCACGTCGTGCGTCCCCTCATAGGTGTTCACCGCCTCGAGGTTCATCACATGGCGGATGACGTGGAACTCGTCGGAGACGCCGTTGCCGCCATGCATGTCGCGCGCGACGCGGGCGATGTCGAGCGCCTTGCCGCAGCTGTTGCGCTTCAGCATGGAGATCATCTCGGGCGCGGCCCTGTTTTCGTCCTTGAGCCGCCCCAGCCGGAGGCAGGCCTGCAGCCCGAGGGTGATCTCGGTCTGCATGTCGGCGAGCTTCTTCTGGATGAGTTGATTGGCGGCGAGGGGGCGGCCGAACTGCTGCCGGGCGAGCGTGTAGCTGCGCGCCGCATGCCAGCAGAATTCGGCGGCGCCGAGCGCCCCCCAGGCGATGCCGTAGCGCGCATTGTTGAGGCAGCCGAACGGCCCCTTGAGGCCGCTCACGTTCGGCAGCAGGTTTTCCTCCGGCACGAACACGTCTTCCATCACGATCTCGCCGGTGATCGAGGCGCGCAGGGAGAACTTGCCTTCGATCTTCGGCGTCGAGAGGCCCTTCATGCCTCTCTCGAGGATGAAACCGCGGATCGCGCCGCTATCGTCCTTCGCCCAGACGACGAACAGATCGGCAGCCGGCGAGTTGGTGATCCACATCTTCGCGCCCTTCAGCAGATAGCCGCCATCGGCCTTGCGCGCGCGCGTCTTCATGCCGCCGGGATCGGAGCCGTGGTCGGGCTCGGTCAGGCCGAAGCAGCCGATCATCTCGCCGGTCGCGAGCTTCGGCAGATATTTCTGTCGCTGCGCCTCGGTGCCGTAGGCGTGGATCGGATGCATGACCAGGCTCGACTGCACGCTCATCATGGAACGATAGCCGGAATCGACACGCTCGACCTCGCGGGCCACCAGGCCGTAGCAGACATAGTTCACGCCCGCGCAGCCATAGCCCTCGATCGTGCTGCCGAGAAAGCCGAGCGCGCCGAGCTCGTTGAATATCTCGCGATCGAATTTCTCGTGCCGGTTCGCTTCCAGGATGCGCGGCATGAGCTTTTCCTGGCAGTAGTCGCGCGCGGCGTCGCGCACCAGCCGTTCCTCCTCGCCGAGTTGGTCTTCCAGCAGCAGCGCATCGTCCCACTGGAATTCGGCGCGGGAAGAGGGGCGAAGCGGGGTCTTGCTCGGCACGCTCGGGGCGGCAGTCATCGAACTCTCCGGATGAGGGAAAACCTGGCCGGATTATGGCACGGATCCGCAGGCTCGCCCAACCCGTCGCGTGGCTCCCCGCGCGGGAGGAATTGTCGCGCCGGCTCAGGCTCTTGTGCGGCGGCGGCGCGCTCGGAAGCGGCGCAGCTTCGCCCGCGCGCCGCAGACCTCCATCTCGCACCAGCGCCGGTGGCCGTTCCGGGTGCGATCGAGGAAGACCCAGCCGCAATGTTGCCCGGGGCATTGCTTCAGCCGCTCCGGGGCGGCGTTCAGCAGAAGCTCGGCGGCCGATCGCACGATCGGCGGCAGCAGGCCTTCCAGGCTGTCGGTGGCGATGTCGTGCTCGAGCGCGAAATGGCCGCCCCGATGGGACAACCGCGCCCGCCCCATCACCCGGGAAAGCTCTCCATTGAGCAGGGCGAGCGCGCGCGCCGGCGGCGTCTCCTTCCGGGCGATGGCGACGACGATCGTGTGAATCGCCTCGCGCAACGCCCGCGCCCGCCGCAGCAGGTTCGCGGCCTTCCTCGGACTGGCCGCCGCGAGCCGCGAGAGGGCGGTCCGCTCGCGCGGACCGATCAGCCCGGCATGCGCGCACCAGACGAGCAGAAGGTCGCAGCTCGCGAGATTCTCGCGATGCCGTGCCGTGCCGCGGCCGCTGCTGGTGTTGGCGAAATCGAGGCAAAGCGCGCCGCCGATCAGCGGCAGCACGCCGGCGCGGCTCGGCGGCGCTGCGGCAAAGGCGGGATCGCGTTGCGTCCTCATGCGATACCATCTAAGATCGTTTTGACGGTAACGCAAGCGAAGTTGCATTCCCCGGCGGAGCGGAGCTCGCGATGGCGCTGCGTGCGACCCTGACGTTTGCGTTGCTGTTGGCGATGCTCGCCGCCGTCGCGCCGCCGGCCCTGGCGGCCGGCACGCAGGAGGCGGTGCGCCGCTGCCAGGAGCTGCTGCCGGGATTCGAGACCGATATCGGCGGCATCACCATTTCCGTCGACAGCACCGGGCTCGACCGGCCGACCGGCGTCCGGATCGATTGGCAGGCCCTCGGCGACAAGCCGGACGGCTGGATCCTCTGCTGGTTCCTTCCGCGCGAGAGCGAAGAGGAAAGCTGGCAGATCGCCTATCTGGAGACGAGCAAATACGGGCGCATGTCGCGCTACGACCTGCAGCAGCTCTACAAGCTGCTCTATCTTGCGCAAAAGCCGCTCCAGGATTTCAGCGCGGCGGACGACCAGCCCTTCGCGACGGCGCTCTATGCGCTGCAGCAGACCGTCAACGGCATCGGTCTCGGCTGCGTCTATGGGCTGATCGCCGTGGGCTTCACCCTCATCTACGGGATTACGCGGGCGATCAATTTCGCCTTCGGCGAGATCTACATGATCGGCGCCTTCCTGATGCTGATCGGCAATGCCGTCTTGATCGCCGTCGGCGGCGAGCAGGGAGTGCTCGCACTTCTGCTTATCGCGGCCGCCATCGTGGCGACGGGCGGGGCCTATGGATGGGCGATGGACCGCATGGTGTTCCGCCATCTGCGCAAGGCGCCGTTGACGGTGTCGCTGATCGCCGCGATCGGCATCGCGATCCTGCTGAAGGACGGGGTGAGGCTGCTGCAGGGGGCGAAGACGCGCTATCTCCTGGTCGAGGACCTCGATAGCTGGGCGGTGATTACCGGCCACGGCTTCGACGTCTACATGACCAAGGGCCATGTCATCGTCGGTCTCGCGACGCTGGCCATCACGGCGCTCCTCTGGTGGATCAGCATGCGGACGAATTTCGGTCGGTCGCAGCGCGCCTGCGCGCAGGATCCGCGGGCGGCGGCGCTGATGGGCGTCAATGTCGAGCGAACCATCTCGCTGACCTTCGTGCTGGGCACCGCCATCGTGATCGCCGCCGGTCTCTTCGCCGGCGCGCAATATGGCGTGATCAATTTCCACATGGGCACGCTGGTCGGTTTCAAGGCGCTGACCGCGGCGCTGCTCGGCGGCATCGGCTCCCTGCCGGGTGCGTTCCTCGGCGGAATGCTCATCGCCCTGACCGAAACATACACGGCCGCGCTCATCGGCGCGGGATGGGAAGACATCGCCGTCTTTATCGTGCTGGTGATGGTGCTGCTGTTCCGGCCGGCCGGCATCCTCGGTCGGCACGATGCCGCCGTGGCGTTGGAGCGGCCGTGAGCGGCGGGGGCATCGCGACGCCTCGTTGCGGGCGGCCCCCGGCGCAAGGCCGGGAATGTGCCAGAATCCGCTTGAAGCGTTCGCGCGCGCCGGGCTAGGACTCACGGGGTAGAATCGGTGGCCGGGCTCAACCGGCCATGATCGACGGGGAAGGCAGGAGACCGGCTCGGAGCGCGAGGGGCGCCCGGCCGGGGCGTCGAGGGCGACGCGCTTTCCGGACATTGGAAGAGCATCGGCGGCGGCGTTCGACGGCCCTGCCGGTTTTCTGGTGCTTTGCGTCCCCTCCGCGGCCTGATGGGAGCGCATGGAATATTTCCTGCAGCAACTGATTAACGGGCTGACGCTGGGTGCGGTGTACGGGCTGATCGCCATCGGCTACACGATGGTCTACGGCATCGTCGGAATGATCAATTTCGCGCATGGCGACATCTACATGATCGGCGCCTTCAATGCGCTGATCTGCTTCCTGGTGCTCGGCGTCGCGGGCATCACCTGGGTTCCGCTGGCGCTGCTCATCGTGCTGATCGTCTCCGTGGTGCTGACCTCCGTCTATGGCTGGTCGGTCGAGCGAATAGCCTATCGACCGCTTCGCGGACAATCGCGTCTCGCGCCGCTGATTTCCGCGATCGGCATGTCGATTTTCCTGCAGAATTACGTGCTGCTGCTGCATGGCGCGCGCGGCAAGCCGCTGCGGGCGCCGATCAGCGGGGGCTTCACGTTGATGGAGCATGACGGGTTCACCGTGCAGCTCTCCTTCGTGCAGATGGGCATCATCGGCATCACCGTCCTTCTGATGCTCGGTTTCACCTACGTCATCACCCAGACCAAGCTCGGCCGCCAGCAGCGCGCCTGCGAGCAGGACATGAAGATGGCGTCGCTGCTCGGCGTCGACATCAACCGCACGATCTCCGTGACCTTCGTGCTGGGTGCGGGTCTCGCCGCGGTCGCCGGCATGATGGTCACGATGTATTACGGCGTGATCGACTTCTATATCGGCTTCGTCGCCGGCATTAAGGCCTTTACGGCGGCGGTGCTGGGCGGCATCGGCTCGCTGCCGGGCGCGATGCTGGGCGGGCTGCTGATCGGCCTCATCGAGGTGTTCTGGTCCGGGTATTTCACCGTCGAGTACAAGGATGTCGCGGCCTTCTCCGTGCTGGTGCTCGTGCTCATCTTCCGGCCGACCGGGCTTCTCGGCCGCCCCGAGGTGGAGAAGGTCTGAGCCATGGCGGCGAATGCGACCTCCACCTCTCCCGCCATCGGCGTCGCTGCAACGCTCGACTGGCCCGAAATTCTGAAAACCGCGGTCTTCGCAGCCGCCATCACCTTCCTGCTCGCGATCAGCATCGTCGGGGTCGAGACGCAGAGCGGGCCGGGCGGGCTCACGCTCTCGACGCGTTTCCCGGAAGTCGCCATCGCCGTCGTCGGCGTGTTCTTCGGAAGCATGGCGCTGAGCCTGATTCGCGGCGGCTACCCGGTGCCGGCGATGATCGGCGCCGGGCTCGTGACGGGCGTGCTGCTGGTCGTGCTGGTGCTCGAGGCGGAGAATCCGTCGCTCAAGTATCTGCTGCCGTTCCAGGCGGTGGTGATCGACTGGGGCGCCGTGATCATTCCCGCGATCATCTGCGTGCGCGCGGCGCAGGTCGCCTGGCGCGCCCGACGCCAGGCGACCGGCGCGGGCGATACCGCCATCGGTATTCAGATCGGCGGCCTCGCGCGCCGTCTCATGCCGTGGGTCGGGCTCATCATGGTCGTCGTCGCGATCGCGCTGCCCTGGCTGCCCTTCGGCTCGTCGCAGCGCAAGATCATCGACATCTGCACGCTGGTCCTGACCTACATAATGCTCGGCTGGGGCCTCAACATCGTGGTCGGGCTCGCGGGGCTGCTCGATCTCGGCTATGTCGCCTTCTATGCGGTCGGCGCCTACAGCTACGCCATGCTGGGCGCGAACTTCGGCTGGAGCTTCTGGATCTGCCTGCCGCTCGCCGGCATCTTCGCCGCCAGCTTCGGCGTGCTGCTCGGATTCCCGGTGCTCCGGCTGCGCGGCGACTATCTCGCCATCGTGACGCTCGGCTTCGGCGAGATGGTCCGCATCATCCTGATAAACTGGTGGTGGGTGACCGGCGGACCGAACGGCATCAACAAGGTCGCGCGACCGTCCTTCTTCGGCTTCACCTTCGAGCGCACGGCGCCGGAAGGCCATCGCACCGTATATGACCTGTTCTCCTCGGTCTTCGGCCAGGAATTCACCTACAACCCCTATTGGCGGGTGGTGTTCCTCTACTATCTGATCCTCGCCTGCGCGCTCGTGACCAACGTCTTCACGCTCCGGGTCCGGCGCATGCCGCTCGGCCGCGCCTGGGAAGCGCTTCGTGAGGACGAGACCGCCTGCCGCGCGCTCGGCATCAACCCGACCAACACCAAGCTCACCGCCTTCGCCGTCGGCGCCATGTTCGCCGGATTCGCCGGCTCCTTCTTCGGCGCGCGCCAGGGCTTCGTCAGCCCCGAGAGTTTCGTCTTCATCGAATCCGCGGTCATTCTTGCGATCGTGGTGCTGGGTGGGCTCGGCAGTCAGGTCGGCATCGTGCTCGCGGCGATCGTGCTCATCGGACTCCCGGAACTCTTCCGGGAGCTCAAGGACTACCGCATGCTCGCCTTCGGCATGGGCATGGTGCTCATCATGATCTGGCGGCCGGGCGGGCTGCTGGCGCACCGCGATCCGACCATCCGGCTGCCGAAGGATCCTGCCAAGCCGAAGAGCCCGGCATGAGCATGGCCGCGCCGCAACCGCAGACCGCCGTCGACCCGCTGCTCCGCGTCGAGCATCTCTCGATGCGGTTCGGCGGGCTCGTGGCGATCGACGACGTGTCGTTCGAAGCACCACAGAACCAGATCACCGCCATCATCGGCCCCAACGGCGCCGGCAAGACCACCGTCTTCAACTGCCTTACCGGCTTCTACAAGCCGACGATCGGCCGCCTTACCCTGAATGCGCCGCATGGGCGCTTCCTGCTGGAACAGATCGACGGCTTCCGGATCGCCCAGCGCGCTCGGGTCGCGCGCACCTTCCAGAACATTCGCCTGTTTGCCGGCATGTCGGTCCTGGAGAACCTCATCGTCGCGCAGCACAACAAGCTGATGCGCGCCTCCGGCATGACGCTCGGCGGGTTGTTCGGATTCGGCGGCTATCGCGAGGCGGAGCGGCAGGCCGTCGAGCTCGCGCGCGACTGGCTCGATCGCACCGCACTGACGGCGCATGCCGACGCGCCGGCCGGAAGCCTTCCCTATGGTGGGCAGCGGCGGCTCGAGATTGCGCGCGCCATGTGCATCGATCCGGTCCTGCTCTGCCTCGACGAGCCGGCCGCCGGCCTCAATGCGCGGGAGTCGCACGAGCTCAACGAGCTCCTGCTCAGGATCCGCGACGAACACAAGATCGGCGTGCTGCTGATCGAGCACGATATGAGCGTGGTGATGGGGATCTCCGATCATATCGTGGTGCTCGACTACGGCCGCAAGATCGCCGACGGCGCCCCTGCGGCGATCCGCCAGGACGCCAACGTGATCCGTGCCTATCTGGGCGAACCCGAGCACGAGGACCTGCCGTCCGCGGTCGCGGCCGATATCGAGAAGCGGGGCGGCTGAGATGGCGGACTCCATGCTCAGGATCGCCGGCATCCACGCCTTCTACGGCCAGATCGAGGCGCTGAAGGGCGTCGATCTGGAGATCAACAAGGGCGAGATCGTGACGCTGATCGGCGCCAACGGCGCCGGCAAATCGACCTTGCTCATGACGGTCTGCGGCTCACCCACGCCGCGCGCCGGCAGCATCACCTTCGAGGGTCGCGAGATCACCCGTCTGCCGACCTACGAGATCATGCGCCTCGGTATCGCGCAGTCGCCCGAAGGCCGACGAATCTTCCCGCGCATGACCGTCTTCGAGAATCTCCAGATGGGCGCGCTGACGGCAGATCCGGCGAAGTTCGGCAGCGATCTGGAGCGCGTCTTTGCGCTCTTTCCGATTCTGGAGAAGCGGCGCGACCAGCGCGGCGGCACGCTCTCCGGCGGCGAGCAGCAGATGCTCGCCATCGGCCGCGCCCTGATGAGCCGTCCGCGGCTCCTGCTGCTGGACGAGCCGTCGCTCGGGCTGGCGCCGCTGATCGTGAAGCAGATTTTCTCCGTCATCCGCGACATCAACAGGGAGCAGGGCGTCACGGTGTTCCTCGTCGAGCAGAACGCCTATCATGCGCTGCGGCTCGCCCATCGCGGCTATGTGCTGGTGAACGGCAGGGTCACCATTACCGGCAGCGGCCGCGATCTGCTGGCCAATGCCGAGGTGCGCTCCGCCTATCTCGAAGGCGGCCATGGCGGCGATTTCGCGGGGGCCAAGCGATGACCGAGATTCTTGCCGTCTCCTGGCCGGTCTTCATCGGGCTCACCCTCATCCTGTTCGGCGGCGCGGCTTTCATGATGGGGGAGGCGCTGGCCGAAACCTGGCGGTCGGTCTGGCAATGCGTCGGCTACTGCCTGCTGCTGACCGTCGGAGACCGTCTTGCCGGCAACTTCCTCTTCGGCAGCGACGTGCTGTCGATCAGCGGCTATGTCACCCATTTCGGCGTGCTGTTCGCGATCACGCTTGCGGCATACCGTCTTACGCGCG
>CADEFF010000087.1 GCA_902826565.1 uncultured Rhodospirillaceae bacterium
GCAAGCCGAGCCAGCGCGCCTGTGCGCCCGTCGCGATGATTACCGCGTCCGCGGTGAAGACGGCACCGCTATCGGCCTCGGCGCGAAACGGGCGGCGCGAGAGATCGACCTTGGTGACGATGTCGGAGACGAGCTCGGTGCCGACATGGGCGGCCTGTGCCCGCATCTGCTCCATGAGCCAGGGGCCCTGGATCACGTCCGCGAAGCCGGGATAGTTCTCGACGTCGGTCGTGATCGTCATCTGGCCGCCGGGCTGCAACCCCTCGATGAGCGTCGGCTTCAGATTCGCACGCGCCGCATAGATCGCGGCGGTGTAGCCCGCGGGCCCGGCGCCGATGATGAGCAGCTTGCTGTGCTTGGTGGGTCCCGTAGCCACGGTCGGACCGTCCTTTCCCGTGCGAAAACGCCGCATATCAGATTAAGTGTGCTATGCGCGTACTGCAAGGCGAGGCCGGGAGGCTGCGAATCTGCCTTGCCGGACAGAGGGATGAGCCGCCGCATTTTCGGGTCGACGCCGGGCTTCCTTTGCGCCTCTGGCGACTCGGCAATATAGTTGCGCAAAATGGCCTGCCGACAGCGAGGTAATTATGCGCCGGGTAAAGCTCGACCGCATCGACCGCAAGATACTGAGCGACCTGCAGCAGAACGGCCGCATGACGAATGTCGAGCTCGCGAGCCGCGCCGGAATCTCCGCGCCGCCCTGCCTGCGCCGCGTGCGGGCGCTGGAGGAGGCGGGATTCATCCGCGGCTATCACGCCGACCTCAATGCCGAGCTGCTCGGCTACGGCGTCACCGTCTTCGCGCAGGTCGGGCTTTCGAGCCAGGCGGAATCCGATCTCAAGGCCTTCGAGGCGCTGATGCAGTCCTGGCCCGAGGTGCGCGAGTGCAACATGCTCGCGGGCGAGACGGATTTCCTGCTGAAGGTCGTCGCGACCGACTGGGACGCCTATCAGCGCTTCGTGACGACGCGCCTCACCGCCGCGCCGAATGTGAGCCATGTGAAATCGGCCCTCGCCATCCGCAGCACGAAGAACGTGCCGGGCGTGCCGATCCCCGTCGAAGGCTGATCGCGCGCGCGTCGATCCGCGGGAACATCGCAGAGAACCCGAGAACGACGGGTCAGCCCGGCCCCTTCGAGGCGCGGCGGAGTTCTTCGACCTCGGCTTCGAGCTCCTCGATGCGCGCGGTCATGGCGCGCGTCGCGGCCTCCAGCTCGGCGAGGGTGAAGAGCTGCGGGATGTACGACGGGCAGTTGATGTCCCAGGCCTCGACCCGGAACCGGACGGCGCGCGTCGGATGCTGCGGAAAGCCCGGCGGCGTCACGCCGGCGACGAATTCCGCATCCTCGACGATGGCAGCCCGGCCCCAGAGCTTGAGCCGCCGCCGCGCCGCGTAATCCACCGCGAAGATGATCGCGCGGTCGTTCTCGGCGAGGTTGCCGGTGGTGATATATTGCTTGTTGCCGCTGAACTCGGCCCAGCCGAGATGCCGCTCGTCCACCGTCACGAGGAAGCCGGCCGGCCCGCCGCGATGCTGGATGTAGGGCCGTCCGTCGGCGCTGGCCGTGCCGAAGAAGAAGGAGATGCGCTCGGCGAGCCAGGCCGCGAGCTCGGGCGTCACGGCGGTGCGGCGCGGCTCCTTCTCGAGCTCCTCGTTGCGGGCGCGCGCGCCGAGACGGTGCTGCGCCGCCTTGACTGCGTCGGTATAGGCAATATCGGTGAAATTGCGCGGCGATCGCGCCGGCGAGGAACGTCCGGGCCCTCGCCTATTTGAAGGCAATCTTGACGATCTCGTAGGACTTCGAGCCGCCCGGGGTCGTCACTTCGACCGCATCGCCGACCCGCTTGCCGATGAGGGCGCGCGCGAGCGGCGAGGTGATGGAGAGACGACGCGCCGCGATGTCGGCCTCATCCTGGCCGACGATCTGGTAGCTCGCATTCTCGTCGGTGTCCTCGTCCAGCAGCGTGACGGTGGCGCCGAACTTCACTTCCTTGCCGGAAAGCTTGCTCACGTCGATCACTTCGGCGCGCGCAATCTTGTCCTCGAGCTCGGCGACGCGCCCCTCGA
The DNA here is from genome assembly GCA_902826565.1 of uncultured Rhodospirillaceae bacterium. GTDB lineage: Bacteria > Pseudomonadota > Alphaproteobacteria > Dongiales > Dongiaceae > CADEFF01. The sequence goes on from CADEFF010000087.1 coordinate 2,068, forward strand.
TGAAGCTCTGGCGCTCGCGCGCCGCGTGATACTCGGCGTTCTCCGAAAGGTCGCCATGATCCCGCGCCTCGGCGATGGCGCGGATCACCGCCGGTCGCTCGACCCCCTTCAGGTGCCGCAATTCTTCTTCGAGGCGGCTGTAGCCTTCCGCCGTCATGGGAACTTTGGACATTCGCGCCAACCATCCGGAAAAGGCGGGTGTTTACGCCCCAAGGCAACAAAATACCCCGGGCCGCAATTGGAAAACTGCGCCCGATCTTCAGAACGTTCTATGAAAATACGATTGGAGGGGCGCGACTTCAAGCGCCCCGGCACGCAGGGCGGCGACGGCGGCCACCGCTGCCCTCGCTCCGGATACGGTTGTATAATAAGGGATATTCGCCATGAGCGCGGCCCGCCGGATGGCAAAACTGTCGCGAATCGCCGCGGCGCCCTCGGTGGTGTTGAGGACGAGCTGGACCGCCCCGTTCTTCATCGCATCGACGATATCGGGCCGGCCTTCCAGCACCTTGTTGATCCGCTCGACCGGAATCCCGGCCTGGGTCAGGAACCGATGGGTGCCGCCGGTCGCGAGCAGGCTGAACCCCATCTCGACGAGCTTCCGGCCGAGCGGCGCCATCGCGGCCTTGTCGCGGTCCTTGACCGAGATGAAGACCGTGCCCGCCATCGGCAGCTCGACGCCGGCGCCGAGCTGGGACTTGGCGAAGGCGCGGCCGAAATCGCGATCGAGCCCCATCACCTCGCCGGTCGATTTCATCTCGGGCCCCAGGATCACGTCCACGCCCGGGAAGCGCGCGAAGGGGAAGACCGCTTCCTTCACCGCGACATGGCCGTTGCCGTCCGGCTTCGGATCGAAGGCGGTGAGCTTCTCCCCCGCCATCACGCGGGCCGCGATCTTCGCGATCGGCAGGCCCGTCGCCTTGGCGACGAAGGGCACGGTGCGGCTCGCCCGCGGATTGACCTCGAGCACGTAGATCGTGCCGTCCTTGACCGCGAACTGGGTGTTCATCAGCCCGACCACGTCGAGCCCCCTGGCGAGTGCCACCGTCTGGCGCTCCAGCTCGGCGACGGTCTCCGGCGGCAGGCTGTAGGGCGGCAACGAGCAGGCGGAGTCGCCGGAATGGATACCGGCCTCCTCGATATGCTCCATGATGCCGGCGACATAGACGCTGTCGCCGTCGGCGAGCGCATCGACGTCCACCTCGACCGCATCCTGGAGATAGGAGTCGATCAGCACCGGGCTCGTGCCGGACACCACCACCGCCGTCTTCATGTAGCGCTCGAGATCGGCGTCGTTATGCACGATCTCCATGGCGCGGCCGCCGAGCACGTAGGAGGGGCGGATCACCACCGGATAGCCCACCATCTGCGCGATGCGGGTCGCTTCGGCGGCCGAGCGCGCCGTGCCGTTGACCGGCTGCTTCAGACCGAGCTTCGCCAGCAGCGCCTGGAAGCGCTCGCGGTCCTCGGCGAGGTCGATCGCATCGGGCGAGGTGCCGAGGATCGGGATCCTGGCCGCTTCGAGCGCCGCCGCGAGCTTGAGCGGCGTCTGGCCGCCGAGCTGCACGATGACGCCGAGAAGCGTGCCCTTGCGCTGCTCGACGCGCGCGAGCTCGATCACGTCCTCCGCGGTCAGCGGCTCGAAATAGAGCCGGTCGGACGTGTCGTAGTCGGTCGAGACCGTCTCGGGGTTGCAGTTGACCATGATGGTCTCGTAGCCGGCCTCTTTCAGCGCATAGGCGGCGTGGACGCAGCAATAGTCGAACTCGATGCCCTGGCCGATGCGGTTCGGCCCGCCGCCGAGGATGATGACCTTGCGGCGGTCGCTCGGATCGGCTTCGCATTCGGGCGCCGAGACGCCGTCGCCCTCATAGGCGCTGTACATGTAGGGAGTGGCGGAGGCGAACTCGGCGGCGCAGGTGTCGATCCGCTTGTAAACCGGCGTCACGCGGGCCGCGCGCCGGCGCTCGGAGACGGCGGCCTCGGACTGGCCGACCAGCTCGCCGAGCCGCGCGTCGGAGAAGCCCATCTGCTTGAGATCGAGCCAGCCGGTGCCGGTTTTCGGCAGGCCCTCGGCCGCGACCCGCGCCTCGGTCTCGACGACGGCCGCGATCTCGCGCAGGAACCAGGGATCGTAGCGGCAGATCGCCGACACTTCCTCGATCGAGAGGCCGAGGCGGAAGGCCTCGGCGATGACCAGGATCCGGTCCGGCGTCGGCCGGCCCAGCATGGAGCGGATCTCGGTCAGCTTGTCCGCGCCCGGCACCGGCACGGGGTTGAAGCCGGTGAGCCCGGTTTCCATCGAGCGCAGCGCCTTCTGCACGGATTCGCGGAAGCTGCGGCCGATCGCCATGGCCTCGCCGACCGACTTCATCGCCGTGGTGAGGAGCGGCTCCGCGCCGGGGAACTTCTCGAAGGTGAAGCGCGGCATCTTGGTGACGACATAGTCGATGGTCGGCTCGAAGGAGGCCGGCGTCACCTTGGTGATGTCGTTGACGAGCTCGTCGAGCCGGTAGCCGACGGCGAGCTTCGCGGCGATCTTCGCGATCGGGAAGCCGGTCGCCTTGGAGGCGAGCGCCGAGGAGCGCGACACGCGCGGGTTCATCTCGATGACGACCATGCGGCCGGTGGCCGGATCGACGGCGAATTGCACGTTCGACCCGCCGGTATCGACGCCGATCGCGCGCAGCACCGCGATCGAGGCGTTGCGCATGATCTGGTATTCCTTGTCGGTCAGGGTGAGCGCCGGGGCGACGGTGATGCTGTCGCCGGTATGGACGCCCATCGGATCGACGTTCTCGATCGAGCAGATGATGATGCAGTTGTCGGCGCTGTCGCGCACGACCTCCATCTCGTATTCCTTCCAGCCGAGCACCGACTCCTCGATCAGCACCTCGCTTACCGGCGAGGCGCGCAACCCGCCCGTCACGATCGCCTCGTACTCGTCGCGGTTATAGGCGATGCCGCCGCCGGTGCCGGCGAGGGTGAAGGAGGGGCGCACGACGCAGGGCAGGCCGATCTCGGGCAGCGCCTCGATCGCGTCGGCGAGCGAGTTGACGAGCCGGCTGCGCGGCGATTCGAGCCCGATCCGCTCCATCGCGCGGCGGAAGAGGAGCCGGTCCTCGGCGAGCTCGATCGCCTCGGCCTTGGCGCCGATGAGCTCGACGCCGAGCCGGGCGAGCGTGCCGTCCTTGGCGAGCTTCATCGCGGTGTTGAGGGCGGTCTGCCCGCCCATGGTCGGCAGCAGCGCGTCCGGCCGCTCGCGCTCGAGGATGCTGGCGACGACCGCCGGCGTGATCGGCTCGATATAGGTCGCGTCGGCGAGGTTCGGATCCGTCATGATCGTGGCCGGATTCGAGTTCACCAGGATGACGCGATAGCCTTCCTGCTTCAGCGCCTGGCAGGCCTGCGTGCCGGAATAATCGAACTCGCAGGCCTGGCCGATCACGATCGGCCCGGCGCCGACGATCAGGATCGATTTTATGTCAGTGCGCTTCGGCATGGCCCGCCTACATCCTTACCGCACATTTTTTTCGATCAGCGCGGCGAAGCGCTCGAAGAGATAGTGGCTGTCCTGCGGGCCGGGCGAAGCCTCGGGGTGATACTGCACCGAAAAAACCGGCCTCCCCTTGAGCTTCAGACCCTCGTTGGAGCCGTCGAAGAGCGAGACATGGGTGACCTCGGCATCGGCGGGCAGCGACGAGGGCACGACGCAGAAGCCGTGGTTCTGGCTGGTGATCTCGACCTTGCCGGTCTCGAGATCCTTCACCGGATGGTTCGCGCCGCGATGGCCGCGCGCCATCTTCTCGGTGCGGCCGCCGAGCGCCAGCGCCAGCATCTGATGGCCGAGGCAGATTCCGAAGAGCGGGATGCCGCTCTCGACGAGGCGCCGGATCACCGGCACGGCATAGAGGCCGGTCGCCGCCGGGTCGCCGGGGCCGTTCGAGAGGAAGATGCCGTCGGGCTTGTGCCGGAGGATGTCCTCGGCGCTGGCGGTCGCCGGCACGACTGTGACCCGTGCGCCCACCGAGGCGAGGCAGCGCAGGATGTTGCGCTTCGCCCCGTAATCGACGGCGACGACGTGAAACCGTGCATTCTCCTGCCGGCCATAGCCCTGGCCGGGCTGCCAGCGCGTCTCGGTCCATTCGTAGGTCTGCCGGCAGCTCACCTCGAGGGCGAGGTCCATGCCGTCGAGCCCCGGCCAGGCCCTGGCCTCGGCCACCAGCGCCGCCTCGTCGAAGCGCCCGTCCGGAGCATGGCAGACGACGCCCGAGGGCGCGCCGCCGTCGCGGATCCGTCGCGTGAGGCGCCGCGTATCGACGCCTGCGATGCCGACGAGGCGATGGCGCTTCAGCCAGGCCTCGAGAGGTTCGAGCGCGCGCCAGTTGGCGGGGGCGGTCATGTCGGCGCGCAGCACGAGCCCGCGCGCCGCCGGCGTCACCGTCTCGATGTCCTCGGCGTTCGCGCCGACATTGCCGATATGCGGAAAGGTGAAGGTGACGATCTGCCCGGCATAGGAGGGGTCGGTCAGGATCTCCTGATAGCCGGTGAGCGAGGTGTTGAAGCAGACTTCGCCGACGGCGCTTCCCGCCGCGCCGATTCCGGTGCCGTAGAGCAGCGTGCCGTCGGCGAGCGCCAGAACCGCCGTCGCCGAACGACGCCGCCCGCCATCCAGGTGGGGTGCGGGCGTCGGGCTCGGCTCGCTCATCTGCGTCTGATCCTCGGGCGGGCGATCGGGGTTTCGCGCGACTCTGGCGGCGCAAGGCCCGGCCGGCCGCGGCTTCTTAAGCAAAGCGCCGTCCTGCGTCAAGCGCCAAATCCCCTGTTTTTCCCAAGGAATTCAACTTCTTGCCGAAGGGCAATCGAATTTGCCGAAGCGGTCCGAATCCTGTAGGTTCCCCCCTTTCCGCCATTGCCGATCGAACGCTTCGGAGTCGCAGGACCGATCATGCTACGCGCGCAACTGAACGACGACCTGAAGACAGCGATGAAGGCGCGCGACCAGCGCACCGTCTCGACCGTGCGTCTCATCCTCGCCGCGCTCAAGGACCGCGACATCGCGGCGCGCGGGCGCGGCGTCAGCGACGGGATCGACGAGGCGGAGATCGTCGAGATGCTGCGCAAGATGGTGCGGCAGCGGCATGAATCGATCGGGCTCTACGAGCAGGGCAACCGGCTCGAGCTCGCCCAGCAGGAGCGCGAGGAGATCGGCGTGATCGAGCGCTTCCTGCCGAAGCAGATGGACGAAGCCGCGATGCGCGCGGCGGTCGATGCGGTGGTGGCCGAGCTCGGCGGCAGCTCGCTCAAGGACATGGGCAGGATCATGGCCGCCCTCAAGGAACGCCACGCCGGCGGGCTCGACATGGCCAAGGCCGGCCAGATGGTGAAGCAGAAGCTCGGCGGCTGAGCCGGCCGGGCCGGATTCGGCCCGATTCATCCCGGTTATCCCCGCAACTCACCCGCCGCCCTGCCTTGCGCCCGACTCGGGCGAGGGCGGACACTCGCCGATTGCCCCGCGCCGCCGACCGCTTCGCGCCTGTGCCTCGATGGAGAGCCCCAGCCGGCCATGGCCTTCCCGCCGCAATTCCTCGACGAGATCCGGGCGCGGGTGCCGCTCGCCGGCGTGATCGGCCGCAAGGTCCGGCTGGTGAAGCGCGGTCGGGAATATAGCGGCCTCTGCCCCTTCCATAACGAGAAGTCGCCTTCCTTCACGGTCAATGAGGAGAAGGGCTTCTTCCACTGCTTCGGTTGCGGCGCCCATGGCGACGTCATCAGCTTCGCCATGCGCAACGACGGGCTGAGCTTTCCGGAGGCGGTCGAGCGGCTCGCCGCCGATGCGGGGCTGCCGGTGCCCGAGACGCGGCCCGAGGATCGCCAGCGCGCGGAACAGCAGAGCACGCTCCTCGGCGCGATGGAGGCGGCGGCGAAGTTCTTCGAGGCGGAGCTCCGCACGCCGCGCGGCAAGACGGCGCGCGATTATCTCATCGGCCGCGGCCTCACCGGCGAGACGGCGGCGCGGTTCCGGCTCGGCTATGCGCCCGACACGCGAAACGCGCTCAAGGAGGCGCTCGGCAAGGCAGGCTTCGACGAGGCGCTGCTGATCGAAGGCGGGCTGCTGATCAAGCCCGAGGACGGCGGCGCCAGCTACGACCGGTTCCGCGGGCGGGCGATGTTTCCGATCGCCGACCGGCGCGGCCGCGTCATCGCCTTCGGCGGCCGGGTGATGGGCGACGGCACGCCCAAATATCTGAACTCGCCGGAGACGCCGCTCTTCCACAAGGGCCGGGTGCTGTTCGGCCTCGCCCAGGCCGGCGAGGCGATCCGCAAGGCGGGCGAAGTGATCGTCGCCGAAGGCTATATGGACGTGATCGCGCTGGCCGAGGCCGGGGTCGGCCAGGCGGTGGCGCCGCTCGGCACGGCCCTGACCGAGGAGCAGCTCGCCCTGCTCTGGCGCCTCGCGCCGGAGCCGGTGCTCTGCTTCGACGGCGACGGGGCCGGCGAAAGGGCGGCGCAGCGCGCGGCCGAACGCGCCCTCCCGCTGCTGCAGCCCGGCTGCTCGCTTCGTTTCGCGCTGCTCCCGGCGGGGGAGGACCCCGACAGCCTGGTCCGCAAGCGCGGCGCCCAGGCCTTCCGCGAGATCGTCGGCCAGGCCCTGCCGCTGGTGGAGGTGCTGTGGCGGATCGAAACGACGGGCCGCCCGGTCGACACGCCGGAGCGCCGGGCGGGGCTTCGCCAGCGGCTCCGGGCCCAGGCAGCCCGGATCGCCGAGCGGACCGTCCAGGAGGATTATCGCCTCGAGTTCGACCGCCGGCTGGAGGCGGCCTTCGGGCTTCCGGGGCGCCGGGCGGGCTACCCCCCGTCCACGAACCGCCCCGGGCAGGGCTTCCGGCGGGGCCGGGGGCCCTGGCAGCCGCCCTTCGAGGTGGGCGGCACCGCGGCCCGCCAGGGCATGGGGGATGCGGCCGAGCGCCAGGCGGAGCTGCTCCTGCTGATTGCGGTCCGGCACCCGCTGCTGGCGGCTCACCATCTCGAGGAGCTCGCGAAATTAACCTTCGGGGATGCCCAACTTGACAAGCTTCGTCAAAGCGTTATAGACCACGCCGCCGGCCGGCCCGACCTTGACGCCGAGGGGCTCAGACACCACTTGTCGCGGGAGGGTTATTCGGACCTGCTGGATACCCTTACGACCAAGAACAAGGATCAGAAGTTTGCTCAGCCGGAAGCTCCCGTCGAGCAGGCCGAGGAAGCTTTTGACCATCTGGTCGGCTTGATCCGGGAACGCGGCGCAAGGACGGAGGCCGCCCTGGCGGCGGAGCGTCTGATGGCCGAAGGAACGGACGAAGCCCTGGCGCGCTTTCAGGCCGCGCAGCAGGCGAGTCTCACCGGCGAAAGCCGGCGACGGGATATGGACGAGCGGATGGACGACTAGCGCATCCGCTTTTTTCGGGCCCGGTTCACAACCGGCGCCGCAACGACATCGTTTAGGTCAAGGTACGGCAATGGCGACCAAACCGACCCCGAAAACCGAAACCACCGAAGCGCGAGAGGAATCCGCCGACGGCCCGCTGATCGACAGCGTCAGCGCCTCGGTCAAGAAGCTCGTGCTACGCGGCAAGGAACGCGGCTACGTCACCTATGACGAGCTGAACCAGGCGCTGCCGGCCGACAAGGTCTCCTCCGAGCAGATCGAGGACACCATGGCGATGCTGAGCGAGCTCGGCGTCAACGTGGTGGAGAGCGACGAGGAGGAGGCGGCGCCGGAGGCGGCACCCGCCGCCGAGGCGGGCGACGAGGAAGGGGCGGAAGGCTCGCGCGCCGGCAATGTGGCCGAGGAGGATGTCGGCCGTACCGACGACCCGGTCCGCATGTATCTCCGCGAGATGGGCTCGGTCGAGCTGCTGTCGCGCGAGGGCGAGATCGCGATCGCCAAGCGGATCGAAGCCGGCCGCGACATGATGATCAGCGGCATCGCCGAGAGCCCGCTCACCTGCCGCGCCATCGTCGAATGGCGCGACCGGTTGAAGGCGAACCAGATGCTGCTGCGCGACGTGATCGACCTCGAAGCCACCTTCGGCGGCGATCCGGACCGTTCGGCCCAGCCGGCCATGGCGCCCGGCGGCAATGCCGTCGAGGAGGAAGAGGAGGCCGAGGAGCCCGAGGCAGAGCGCGCCGAGGGCGCGGAGCCGAAGCCGGAGGGCGACGAGGAGGACGAGAACGCCGTCTCGCTCGCCGCCATGGAGCTCCTGCTGATGCCGCAGGTGATGGAGGCGTTCAACGCCATCGCCGCCTGCTTCGCCAAGGTCGATCGCGCGCAGAAGGCGCGGCTCGAGGCCTACAAGAACGGCGAAAAGCTCACCCCGCAGGCGGACCGCCGCTACGAGAAGCTGAAGGCCGAGCTGCTCGAGCTGATGCGCCCGGTGCGGCTCAACAACAACCGCATCGAGACGCTGGTCGGCGAGATGTATCAGCTCAATCGCAAGCTGATCGGGCTCGAGGGCCAGCTCCTCCGCCTCGCCGAGAAGCGCGGCGTCAAGCGCGACGACTTCATCCAGCGCTATTACGGCGGCGAGCTCGACCCGAAATGGCTGGCCAAGGTCGGCCGGCTCACCGGCCGCGGCTGGAAGGATTTCTCGGTCCGGTTCAAGGACGAGGTCAAGGTGATCCGCGGCGAGATCGCGGCGATCGCCGACCAGGTGTCGCTGCCGATCGCGGATTTCCGCCGGGTGGTCAACACCATCCAGAAGGGCGAGCGCGAGGCGAGCCGCGCCAAGAAGGAGATGGTGGAGGCGAACCTGCGCCTCGTCATCTCGATCGCGAAGAAATACACGAACCGCGGCCTGCAGTTCCTGGACCTGATCCAGGAGGGCAATATCGGCCTCATGAAGGCGGTCGACAAGTTCGAGTATCGCCGCGGCTACAAGTTCTCGACCTACGCCACCTGGTGGATCCGGCAGGCGATCACCCGCTCGATCGCCGACCAGGCGCGCACCATCCGCATCCCGGTGCATATGATCGAGACGATCAACAAGCTGGTGCGCACCTCGCGCCAGATGCTGCACGAGA
>CADEFF010000088.1:0-8518 GCA_902826565.1 uncultured Rhodospirillaceae bacterium
TCAATAGCGATCGAAGGTGAGGCCGTCGAAGGGCAGGGCCGGCTTGCGCCCCAGCATCAGGTCCGCGACCATGCGCGCCGAGCCGCAGGCCATCGTCCAGCCGATATGGCCATGGCCCGTGTTGAGGAAGAAATTGCGATAGCGCGTCCCGCCCATGATCGGCGGGCCGTCCGGCGTCATCGGCCGGAGGCAGGCCCAGTGGCTCGGCCGGCCGTAATCGGCGCCCTCGGGGAAAAGCTCGCGCGCGACCTTCAGCATCGTCTCGAATTCGCGCGGCGTGTAGCTCGTGTCGTAGCCGGCGAAATCCGCCGTCGCGGTCAGCCGCACGCGATCGCCCGCACGCGAGAAGGCGACGAGATGGCCTTCGTCGACGCCGGCCCGCGACGGCGCGTTCGCCGGGTCCTTCACCGGCACCGTCAGCGAATAGCCCTTCACCGGGAAGATCGGCAGGGTGAGCCCGATCGTCTTCGCCGGCGAGGGGCTGTAGCTGCCGAGCGACAGCACGAAGCGGTCGCCGGCGATCGGTCCCTTGTCGGTTTTTGCGTGAGTGACGACGCCGTTCGCGGCCTCGAAACCCTGGACGCTGGTGTTGTAGTGGAACTTCACGCCGAGCCGCTGGCAGATTTCGGCCAGGCGCTCGGTAAAGAGCCGGCAATCGCCGCTCTCGTCCTGCGGCGCATAGATGGCCCCCACGAACTTGTCGCGCGCGCGGGCGAGCGAAGGCTCGAGCTCGATCACCTTGTCCATCCCGATCGCTTCCAGCGGATAGCCATGATAGGTGAGGAGGACCGTGGTCGCCTGGCCGGTCCTGAAATGGTCGGCATCGCGATAGAGATAGACCGAACCCTTCACCACCTCGTCATAGTGGAAGCCTTCCGTCGTGCGGATCTCGATGAGCTGCTCGCGGCTGTATTTGCAGAGCTCGAGCTTCACCAGCGTATTGCGGCGGTTGGCGGCCGCGGTGCAGTTGGCGAGGAAGCGAAGGCTCCAGGCCCACATGGCGGGATCGAGCTTGAGGCGGTAGCGGAGCGACGTGTCGTTCCGCCAGAGCGACTTCAGCAGCACCATCGGCGCCCGCGGTGAGGCCCAGGCGTAAGCATGTCCCGGCGCGATCATGCCGGCATTGGCAAAGCTGGTTTCGCCCGCGGCGCCGGGCTGCCGGTCGACCACCGTCACGGCCTCGCCCGCCTTCGCCAGATAGTAGGCGGTCGCCATGCCGACGACGCCCGCGCCCAGAACCACTGTGGTCATGCCGATCCTCTCGCCTTCGAATTCGGCCGGATTATGCCGCGAACCGGACGAAGGGAGAAGTCAGCTTCCATTAGCAATTCTTTGGAATCTTTAGTATTCCTTCCCGGCTTGCACGGGCGTGGAGCGGCCTTCGGCCGCGGGCCGGAACGGGCGATCGTTCGACGGGGGTGGCGCGGGGCGAATGCAGGTCCTCTTCTTGCACAATAATTTTCCGGCGCAGTACCGGCACGTCGCCTCGGCGCTCGCCGCCGACCCGAACAATCGAATCGTCGCGGCATCGCTCGACAACAAGAAGATGCTGCCGGGCGTCACGAAGCATGTCTACAAGGCGTCGCGCGAAGCCAACAAGAGCAACCATCACTATCTCCGCGGCACCGAGGCGGCGGTGCTGGACGGGCAGGCGGTCTTCCGGATGTGCCTCGGGCTGCGCCAGAAGGGTTTCGTCCCCGACGTGGTCTGCGGCCATTCCGGCTGGGGCACGACGATCTATGTGAAGGACGCGTTTCCCGAGGCGCGGCTGCTGACCTACTACGAGTGGTACTATCGCTGGCGGAACTCGGACGTCGATTTCTTCGACAAGAGCGTCAGCTACGACGATCAATGCCGCATCCGCACGCGCAATCTGCCGATCCTCATGGATCTCGCCCATTGCGACTGGGGCGTCTGCCCGACGAAATATCAGCTGAGCCAGATCCCGCCGATCTTCCATCCGAAGCTCTCGCTGCTGCATGACGGCATCGACACGGATTTCTTCAGGCCGGCCGAGGCGCCGACGCTCGCGCTGCCTAACATCACGCTCACCGGCGACATGGAGATACTCACCTATGCGACGCGCGGGATGGAGCCCTATCGCGGCTTTCCGGAGTTCATGCGCGCCGCTGCGATCCTGCAGAAGCGACGGCCGAACCTCCAGGTCGTGATCGCGGGCTCGGACCGCGTCGCCTATGGCCGGAAGCTGCCCGAAGGCCAGACCTACCGCACCAAGCTGCTGGCCGAGCTGCCGGAGCTCGACCGGAGCCGGCTGCATTTCACCGGCCTGCTGCCCTACGAACAATATCTGCAGCTCCTGCAGGTTTCGACGGTGCATGTCTACCTGACCATTCCGTTCGTGCTCTCCTGGTCGCTGCTCGAATCGATGTCCACCGGCTGCCTGATCGTCGCCTCCAATACCGATCCCGTGCGCGAGCTGATCGAGGATGGTCGAAACGGTCTTCTGGTGGATTTCGACTCGCCTCAGCAGATCGCCGATCGCGCCGAGGATGCCATCGCTCGCCGTGCCGGGATGGCGGAGCTTCGCGCCAATGCACGGGCGACCATCGAGGCGGGCTACGCGCTGAAGGATCTGCTGCCGAAGCATATCGGCCTCATTCGCGATCTCGCCGCGCGTCGCCTGCCGGCGCAGAATGCCGTCGGGCTGGTCGAGCCGGCGGAGCCTTCGGCGATGGAAGGGGGCTATGCGGCGCCCGAGCGCCGCGCCGCCGCGGCGACCGCTGCAAAACCGCAAGCCCAGCCGCCGCACAAGCCGCGAAGCGGTCGCCCGCCCAACATTTCGCAAGGCCGGCGGCGCCGGGGCCGGTAGAATCCGGAGGCAAAAACCGGGCGGGAGACCGGGAATGCCCCGACTTCGCCTGCGGAAAGACGCAATTGTGCTATAAGGCTGCGTCCAATCGACAAATTCGGGACGAGCCAGGCCCCGAAGATCAAAGCCCAGACGACCCAAGCCGAGGTAATCAGGATGCGCTTTTCGTTCCTTCTTCTCCCCTGCGCGGCGTTTTTCGTTCTCTGCCTGACCATCGTCTCGTCGGCCCAGGCGCAATCCATGTCGCTCGACGAAGTGCGCTATTGCCTCTGCCAGGAGGACGCGATCCAGCAGATGCGGCAGGACGTGGCCGAGAAGCGCAGCGCCTATGACGGGGTCAAGGCGCGTCTCGACGCGATGCAGACCGAGATCAACAAGATGCGCGCCAACATGGACCCGAACGACAGCCTGAAGGTGCAGCTCCTTGCCGAGCAGATCGGCCGGCGGGATCAGGCGAGACAATCGATCCAGGCCAACGAATACCCGGTACTGCAATCTTCGATCGGCCGGTTGAACGCCGCCGTCGGGCAATACAACCAGAATTGTGCGAACCGCACGATGCGTCAGCTCGACATCAATAAGGCGCGCGCCGATTTGCAGTGTCCGCCGGCGTTCTGACCGCCGTCCGGCCCCGAAGCGTTTGCCGTCGCGGCCGGTCGCTCAGCCCGCTTTGGTCACGTTGCAGGTCATGCGGAGTTCTTCGGCCGTGTTCGCCACCGTGGCGAGGCATGCCTTGGCCTTGTCGGGAGCGATCCAGACGGCGATGCGCGTGACGTAGCGGAACTCCTTGCCGCCCGGGATGCGCTCGGAATTGAGCTGCACGATATTGGCGCCGAAACCGACGAAGGTTTCCGAAAGCCGCGCCACGAGGCCAGGGCTGTCCTCGCCGCTGATCTCGATCCGATGGGTGATGTTGGCGCTCTCGCCGTGATGGGCGCGGTAGCTGAACGGCTCGACGCTGATCTTCGCGCCTTTCAGCGTCGGCAGGCCGGCCAGGTCCGTCCGGATGCGGGCATGGGTCAGGTCGTCCGGAAGCTCGGCGACGGTGGTGAAGTCGGCGCCGCTTCCCAGCACGGCGAAGGAGGTGTCGCCCAGATTGATGCCGAGCTCGTAGAGCCGGCCGGTGACCTCGGCGATCAGGCCCACGCGGTCCTCGGACAGGATGGAGATGAGGGCGGTCTGGCTCATGACGCGGCTGTCCTCCGGTGGCTGGTTTCTTCGCAAGCCTAGCACGCGCCGCGCCGGCGGCAATCGCGCGCCGGCACCGCCCGGCCGCCGTCAAACGACATTGAGCTCCGCGAGCGGCTGGCCGGCCAGCACCCGCTCGAAGCCGAAGCGGCTGAGGTCGAGGGTGCGATAGCGCCCATGCACGAGCAGCTCCGCGATGGCCCGGCCGACCGCCGGCGATTGCTGCAGCCCGTGGCCGCTGAACCCGTTCGCGAGATAGAAGTTCGCGAAACCCGGCACGCGGCCCAGGATCGCGTTCTGATCGAGCGTGTTGTAGTCGTAGTGGCCGGCCCAGGCGCGGACGAGCTTGATCGCCTCGAAGGCGGGAACGCGATGGGCGAGGGCCGGCCAGATCGCGCTCTCGAAGAGCTCGTACTCGACTTCGAGGTCGGTGCAGTCGCGATCTTCCGCCTCCTCGGGCGAGACGCCGCAGATGAAGCTGGCGCCTTCGGGGCGGAAATAAACGCCGCTCGGATCGATCGTCAGCGGCGCCTTCCGTATGGGCTCGCGGCAGTCGAACACGAAGACGAAGCGCTTGCGGGGGCGCACCGGAAGCTCGACGCCGACCGTCCGGGCGATCCCCGTGGCGCCGATCCCGGCGGCATCGACCGCGGCGCCGCAGGCGATCCGTTCGCCGCCGGCGAGCTCCACCGCCGTGATCCGGTCGCCCTCGCGCAGCATCCCGGCGACCGCATCCTTTCGATACTCGACGCCGAGCTGGATCGCCTTGCGGCGGAAGGCCTGCAGCAGGCTGTAGGGGTCGGTCCAGCCTTCGTTGGCGAGACCGTGGCTGCCGCCGGCAAGATCCTCGGTGTTCAGCCAGGGAAAACGCTGTCGGAGGCCGGCCGGATCCAGGAACGCGATCTCTGCGCCGAGCTCGGTCTGCAGCGCATGGTTCCGGGCGAGCACCGGCAGGCCCGCGGCGGTCGCGAGGAAAAGATAGCCGTTCTCGACGAAGGGCAGATCGATGCGTTCCCCGGGCAGGCTCAGATGCTCGGCAGCGGCCTTGACGAAGGCGGCGCCGAAGATCGACATTTGGATGTTCTCGGGCGTCGAGAATTGCTGCCGTATGCCGCCCGCGGAGCGGGCTGTGGCCGCCTCGGCATAGGTGGGGTCCTTCTCGATGACCAGGATCCGGCCCTGGAAGGCCGGGTCGACGGCGGTGAAATAGGCGATGGCGCTGCCGATCACGCCGCCGCCGATGATGACGATTTCCGCTTTTTGCAAGGGATCGCTCCCGCCTGTCGCGGAAAGCGGTCTATCCGAAGCCCTTGGCGGCAGCAAGGGCGGTTGTAATCGGCCGGGGAATGCGCACATGAGAGAAAGGCACGAGACTTCAATCGTCCCCATGGCCGGATAGTGGATTCCGGGCAGTTCGCCCGGGGTCGGGGCATTCTTGTGGAAGGGAGGTCGCGATGAGCCGCGCCTTCGTAAAGGAATCGGATGGCGACCAGCCGGGCGACGAGCTGCCCGAGCGGCCGCAAAGTCCGCATCCGAACTACGTGACCACGGCCGGCCTCAAGGCGCTCGAGCGACAGCTTGAGAAACTTCAGGCGGAACGCCACGAGCTGCATGGGAAGACGCAGAGCGACGATCCTGCCTTGCTCGACCGTGAGCATCTCAAGACCGTCGAACGCGATCTGCGCTATCTCCAGGAACGGGTGGAGCGGGCGATCCATATCGATCCCGCGACCCAGCCGGCGGATCGCGTGGGCTTCAGCGCGACCGTGGATACGGTCGACGAGAACGACGAGAAGCGGCGCTTCGCGATCGTCGGCGAGGACGAGGCCGATCCGAAATCGGGCAAGATCAGCTGGGTGTCGCCGCTCGCCCGCGCGCTTACCGGCGCCAAGGTCGGCGACAGCGTCCTGTGGAAGCGCCCGGCCGGCGATCTCACCCTCGAAATCGAGGCGATTTCCTACCCGAAACACTGATCGGGCGCGGTTTCCCGCCCAATTCCGGACCATAGGGGCCGGCAGCACCTCGCCCGCGGCCTTGCCGAGCCCGGGTTGCAGGTCGGATACTGGCAGCGATGGCCTCGAGGGCCGTTGGCCGATCGCAGGACCTCGACGCGAAGCGGCCGCGAGCGCGGCGGGAACGCACGGGCAGGCGATGAACATTCTGACGCCACAACCGAGACCGCGACTGCGGGAGCCGGGATTGCCGGTCTTCATGCCGGGAGTCGAGCGGCATCTGGTGCGCGGGCTCGGCGCCGTCGTGCTCCATCTCTTCGCGGGCGATCGGGTGGCGGTCACGGACCGCGAAGGGCGACAACGCTGCGAGATCGCCGCCTTCGCGCCGGACGGTCGCGAGGATCTGGCGGCGCTCGGCCTCAGGCCCGCGACGCTCTCCGCCGGCATCAACGCCCTTCTCGGCGGGCGGGATGAAGCTTCGCGGGCGATCGCCGGGCAGTTGCGTCAGCGCAACCTGCCGAAGGGCATCGAGCGGAGCGCCGCGCTCTTCGACAACGATTCCGTCGCGGGCGAGACGGTCGAGCTCGTGGCGGAGCGCGAATGCATCGCGATCTTCCACGCCGCCGGCGCCCCCATGGCGGTCGATCGCCACGACCCGCCGACCGATCTGGCATTGATTGTCACCCGCCGCAACGCGATGCCGCTGGTCGAGCCGCCCTTGCCTGAGCCGCTCGGCGATGTGCGGGAGGAGATCCGCGTGGCACGCGGCACGGCCACGGCCTACACGGTCAAGGCCGGCGAATATCTTCAGGTCATCGACGTTGCGGGCCGGCAATGCTCCGATTTCCTCTGCTTCGACGCGCGGCTGCTGGAGAAGGGTATCGAGCGCGGCTTCGACATGACGGCGACCCGTACTCTGACCGGCACGGTCTATCCGGGGCCGGGTCTCTATTCGAAATTCTTCACGACCGATCTCCTGCCGCTGGTCGAGGTGGTGCAGGACACGGTCGGCCGGCACGACGCCTTCGGCGTCGCCTGCACGGCGAAGTTCTACGAGGATGCCGGCTATCCGGGCCATGCGAGCTGCTCCGAGAACTTCAATGCGGGCCTCGCGCCCTACGGCGTCCAGGCGAAGCGCGGCTGGCCCTGCATCAATTTCTTCTACAACACCGGCCTGACCGCGAACTACGCGATCTTCCTCGACGATCCCTGGTCGCGGCCGGGCGACTATGTGCTGCTGCGCGCCATGACCGACCTCGTCTGCGGTTCGTCCGCCTGTCCCGACGATATCGACGCGACCAACGCCTGGAACCCGACCGATATTCATCTGCGCATCTATCGCGCCAACCAGGAATTTTCGAGGGCGATCGCCTACCGCATGAAACCCGATGCCGAGCCGCGCCTCACGCGCGAGACCGCCTTCCATCCGCGCACCAGCGCCCTCACCCGCCAGTACGTGGCGGCACGCGACGTGTGGCTGCCCACGCGCTATGAGGCGACGAACGCGCTGGAGGAATACGCTGCCTGCCGCGAAGCCGTGACGCTGCAGGACATGTCGGCGCTTCGCAAGTTCGACGTCTTCGGGCCCGACGCCGAGCGGACGGATCCGCCGCGCCCCCTGTTCCGTTTCGCCGACGGGCACCCCGATTCGATCCGCTGGCGGGACCTAAAGCCCTGACTTGACGCGCGGATGGGCGGCGTTGCGACGCTGGCGATGGCGGCGTTATAAGGACCCCCGCTCGGCCGCGGTTCGTTTCGCGGCCGACGTCATTTCCGGCGCCGCTCCAGACGCCTCTCATCGCCCACGCCGGACTTCGCCCGTGGGCTTCACCGGGACGAGAATGTCGCGCCGCAAACAGATCTACGAAGGCAAGGCGAAGATCCTCTACGAGGGTCCGGAGCCGGGAACGCTGGTCCAGTACTTCAAGGACGATGCCACCGCCTTCAATTCGAAGAAGAAGGGCGTGATCACCGGCAAGGGCGTGCTCAACAACCGCATCTCGGAATACCTGATGATGCGGCTCGAGGAGATCGGCGTGCCGACGCATTTCGTGCGCCGGCTCAACATGCGCGAGCAGCTCGTGCGCGAGGTCGAGATCGTCCCGATCGAGGTCGTCGTGCGCAACGTCGCCGCCGGCTCGTTCTCGCAGCGTTACGGCATCCCCGAGGGCCAGGCGCTGCCGCGCTCGATCGTCGAGTACTATTACAAGAACGACGAGCTCGGCGATCCGATGGTCGCCGAGGAGCACATCACGGCGTTCGGCTGGGCCTCGACCCAGGACCTCGACGACATCATGGCGCTGGCGCTGCGCATCAACGACTTCCTCGCCGGGCTGTTCCTCGGCGTCGGGCTCAAGCTGATCGACTTCAAGCTCGAGTTCGGCCGGCACTGGAACGAGCACGACGAGATGCGGATCATCCTCGCCGACGAGATCAGCCCCGACACGTCGCGGCTGTGGGACGTCAAGACCAACGAGAAGCTGGACAAGGATCGCTTCCGCCGCGATCTCGGCAATGTCGAGGAGGCGTATCGCGAAGTCGCGCGCCG
>CADEFF010000088.1:8618-10968 GCA_902826565.1 uncultured Rhodospirillaceae bacterium
CGCGCGGAGCCGCCGCCCATGAGATCCGCCGTCATCGTCTTCCCCGGCAGCAATCGCGAGGTCGACGTCGCCGACGCGATCGAACGCTCCACCGGGGCGCGCCCGCAGATGGTCTGGCACGCCGAGGCCGACCTCCCCGCGCTCGACCTGATCGTGCTGCCCGGCGGCTTCTCCTACGGCGACTACCTGCGCACCGGCGCGATCGCCGCGCATTCGCCGATCATGCGCGAGGTCCGCGCGCGCGCCGAGAAGGGCGTGCCGATCCTCGGCATCTGCAACGGCTTCCAGATCCTCGCCGAAGCGCAGCTCGTGCCCGGCGTGCTGCTGACCAACAACACGCTGAAGTTCAGCTGCAAGGACGTTCATCTGCGCGTCGAGACGGCGCAGAGCCTGTTCACCCAGCGCTATCAGACCGGCGAGGTCATGCGCGTGCCCTGCGCCCATCACGACGGCAACTACTTCGCCGATCCCGCGACGCTCGACCGTGTCGAGGGCGACGGCCTCGTCGCCTTCCGCTACTGCAGGCCCGACGGCACGGTCGCGGCCGATGCCAATCCCAACGGTTCGGCGCGCAACATCGCCGGCGTGTTCAACGCGACCAAGAACGTGCTCGGCATGATGCCGCATCCTGAAAACGCGACCGAGGCGCTCCTGGGCTCGACCGACGGCAAGAAGCTGTTCGACGGCCTCGTCGACGCGGTGGTGCGATGAGCACGTCGCGTCCCAACGACCTCATGGGTCTCACGCCGGCCGAGTACGACCGCGCCGTCGAGATCATGGGCCGCACGCCCAACCGCACCGAGCTCGGCATCTTCTCGGTGATGTGGTCCGAGCACTGCTCCTACAAATCCTCAAAGCGCTGGCTGAAGACGCTGCCGACCTCGGCGCCGTGGGTGATCTGCGGTCCCGGCGAGAACGCGGGCGTGATCGACATCGGCGACGGCGACGCCGTCATCTTCAAGATCGAGAGCCACAACCATCCCTCCTACATCGAGCCTTACCAGGGAGCCGCAACCGGCGTCGGCGGCATCCTGCGTGACGTCTTCACGATGGGCGCGCGCCCGATCGCGAACCTGAACGCGCTGCGCTTCGGCGATCCCAGCCATCCCAAGACGCGCAATCTCGTCGCGGGCGTGGTCGCCGGCATCGGTGGCTACGGCAACTGCGTCGGCGTTCCGACCGTCGGCGGCGAGACGAACTTCCACGCCAGCTACAACGGCAACTGCCTCGTCAACGCGATGACGGTGGGGATCGCCAAGAGCGACCGCATCTTCTACGCGAAGGCCTCGGGACCGGGTAACTCGGTTGTCTATGTCGGCGCCAAGACCGGACGCGACGGCATCCACGGCGCGACGATGGCCTCGGCCGAGTTCGACGAGAACTCAGAGGAGAAGCGCCCGACGGTGCAGGTCGGCGACCCGTTCAAGGAGAAGCTGCTGATCGAGGCCTGCCTCGAGCTGATGGAAACCGACGCGATCGTCGCGATCCAGGACATGGGTGCGGCGGGCCTCACCTCGTCCTCGACGGAGATGGCCGGCAAGGGCGGGCTCGGCATCGAGCTCGAGCTCGACAAGGTGCCGATGCGCGAGACTGGCATGACGGCCTACGAGATCATGCTCTCGGAGAGCCAGGAGCGCATGCTGATGATCCTCAAGCCCGGGGCCGAGGACATCGCGTTCAGGATCTTCGCGAAGTACGAGCTCGACTGCGTGACCATCGGCACGCTCACCGATACCGGCCGGCTCGTGCTCAAGATGAACGGCACCGTCGAGGCCGACATGCCGATCGCGCCGGTCTCGGCCGCGGCTCCCGAATACGATCGCCCGTGGACGAAGGCGCCGGCGCGCGCGGTGCTGGCACCGCTCACCGTGCCCGAGAAGCCGATCGGTGATGCGCTGCGCCAGCTGATGGGCTGTCCCGACCTCGCCTCCAGGCGCTGGATCTGGGAGCAGTACGACTATCTGATCCGCGGCCAGACCGTGATCCGCCCCGGCGGCGATGCGAGCGTCGTGCGCCTGCCCGACGGCAAGAAGGCGCTGGCGCTCACCGTCGACTGCACGCCGCGCTACTGCCACGCCGATCCCGAGATCGGCGGCATGCAGGCGGTGGTCGAGACCTATCGCAACATCTCGGCGACCGGCGCCACGCCGCTCGCGATCACCGACAACATGAACTTCGGCAACCCCGAGCGGCCCGAGATCATGGGACAGTTCGTCGGCTGCATCGCCGGCATGCGCGAGGCCTGCAAGGCGCTCGACTACCCGGTCGTGTCGGGCAACGTGTCGCTCTACAACGAGACCTCGGGCAACGCGATCCTGCCCGCCCCCGTAATCGGCGGCGTCGGCCTGAT
>CADEFF010000089.1:0-2665 GCA_902826565.1 uncultured Rhodospirillaceae bacterium
TTCGCCGCGGTCGGGATCATGGTCGAATGGAGCGTGGTGCGCGGCACGTTCTCGGGCGAGGAAAGAAAGGCGAAGAGCCCCATCTCGAATTTCCGCTGCGGCAGCGTCTCGCCGAAGAGGATGCGCGCGGGCTCGGACCGAAGCCGCAGCTCCACCCCGATTTCGCGCCACTCGGCCTGCAGCACCTGCTGCACCAGCTCGCGGTTCCGGTCGCCTGCCGTCGTGACCAGCTCCAGCGAGAGCTTGTCGCCGGCGGCATTGCGGCGGATGCCGTCGTCGCCGAGCGTCCATCCGGCGCCGTCGAGCAGCGCGGCCGCCGCGGCGGGGTCGTAGCCATAGCGATGCGTCGCCTTGTCATAGCCGGCATCGAGCGGGCTCACGCTCGTATCCGCGATCGCCTGCTTGCCGCCGAAAAGCTGGGCGTTGATCGCATCGCGGTCGATCGCCGTCAGCAGCGCCTGTCGCACCGCGCGGCTCTTCAGGATCGGATGGTCGAGATTGAGGGCGATATGCTCGTAGAAGAGGCCGGCCTTGTAGAGGAAATCGTAGTCCGCCCCGTGCCGCTTCTCGAAGGCGAGCGCCTGGTCGATCGAGAGGCCGAGCTCGCCCGCGACATAGTCGATGCTGCCCGAGAGGAGGTTGGCCTCGAGGGCGGCGGTGTTCTCGATCACCTTGAGGATGATGCGCTCGACCGGCGGCGGCTTGCCCCACCAGGTCGGGTTCGCCTCGAGCCGGATCTCGGCGCCGGGCGTGATGCCGGCGATGCGGTACGGCCCGAAATAGAGGCCCGGATTGGTGGGGTCGGAATCGTAGCGGGTGCGGGTCCGGTAGTTCGCCGGGTCTTCGAGCGCCTCGCGCTCGAGATGCGCCGGCAGGATGTTGAAATCGCCGAGGCCGTTATAGGTGAACTCGATGCGGTCGAGATGCATCGTGAAGCGTTTGTCGTCGATCACGTCGATCTTGAGGATGCGCCGGTAGAGCTCGGCGTTCGAGATGCCGGTCGCGGCATTGCGGCCCGCCTCGTAGGTGAAGAGCACGTCCTCCGTCGTGACCGGCGTGCCGTCGCCCCAGGTGGCGTTCGGCTGGATGCTGTAGGTGACGGCCACGCCCTCGCCGCCGTCGGGCAGGGTCTCGCGGACGGCCTTGCCGTTCTCGAAGGTCGGCAGCTCGGTGCAGAGCAGGCAGACGAGCTTCCAGTCGGTGTCATAGACGGTGAACGGGCGGCGCGTGAGCCCGTGCAGATAGCTCTTCGCCAGCATGGCGTCGATGCTCGGATGAAGCGTGGACGGATACTGCGTCATGCCGATCACGAGCTGGTCGCGCGCCGCGGCCGGCGAAGCGAGACCGAGGGCGAGCAGCAGCGCCAGCCACAGCGACCGCAGGGTCGGGCGCATCCGCCGCGGGCAAGCGCGCCGCAGGCGGAATGCGGTTTCGATCGCCTTCATGCGCATGACGGGAATGCCCTCCAGGAACGGCGCCCACTCTAGGCGGCGCGCGAGGCTCCGGCCAAGCCGCACTTGTCAACCGGGACGCGGCTGCTACGGTGCGGCTCGGCAAGAGGGGACTCCGCCATGCAGGATGCCGTGCTGCTGACGCGCGACGGTCCGGTCGCGACGATCGCGCTCAACCGCCCCGACCGGTTGAACGCGCTCGATCTCGCCATGTGGCGGCGGCTCGGCGAGGCGGTCGCCGAGCTCGGGCGCGCGACGGATCTCCGCTGCGTCCGGGTGACGGGGAGCGGCGAGGCCTTCGCCGCCGGCGCCGATCTCGCGGAGTTCCCGACGCGGCGCGCGAGCCGCGCCGATGCGGAAGTCTATGGCACGGTGATGGTCACGGCGTTGCACGGCCTGCGCGATCTCGCCGTGCCGACCGTCGCCGAGATCCGCGGCCCCTGCATCGGCGCCGGGCTCGAGATCGCGATCATGTGCGACCTGCGGCTGGCCGCGGCCTCGAGCCGTTTCGGCGTGCCGATCCAGCGCGTCGGCGTGGTGATGCCCTATCCCGAGCTTGCCGAGCTGATCGGGCTGGTCGGCCGCGCGACGGCGCTCGAGATCCTGCTGGAGGGGCGGGTGTTCGACGCGGCCGAGGCGGCGCGCAAGGGGCTCGTCACCCGGGTCCTGCCGGATGCGGAGCTCGCCTCGGAAACGGTGGCGGCGATCGCGCGGATCGTGGGGGGCGCTCCCACCGCGCACCGGCTGCACAAGAAGTTCGCACGCCGGCTTCTCGATCCGCGCCCGCTTGGCCGCGAGGAGCTCGCCGAATGTTACGGCGCGGTGGAGAGCGGCGATTACCGCGCCGGCATCGAGGCCTTCCTCGCCAAGCGCAAGCCGGTTTTTCCCGGCCGCTGAGGGGCGCTGCATCCCTGGCGCCGCCGGGGACGGGAAAATATCCGGCAATGTCCCGGTTCGAATTTCAGGCCGCATCTCCGCCGTCGCCCGACAATGGCGCAATCGGGCCGTCGCCCGACAATGGCGCAATCGGGCCGTCGCCCGACATGGCGCGAGACGAGCGCCGCGCCCGTCTGCTTCCTTGCCGGTGGCGATCCGCAGGACGCGGACGGCGTCGCCGATCGCGTCGGCGGGGCGCTACCGGCCTTTCGGTCCGGTGGCGTCTAGGCTTGTTCGCCGGGCGGTCGATATTTGATCGAGGATGCCTTTTGCAGCGC
>CADEFF010000089.1:2765-5204 GCA_902826565.1 uncultured Rhodospirillaceae bacterium
TCTAGGCTTGTTCGCCGGGCGGTCGATATTTGATCGAGGATGCCTTTTGCAGCGCTGCAACCGTGTCCTCGACGGTCAGGAGGACCGTCGTCTGGACGGAACTCAGCGCGCCGCCCGCGCCGATCGCGAGCGCCGTCGCCGCCATCGACACGTTGTCGGGAGCCTCCCACAAGTTATAGCCGTCATGCTCGCCAAAGGCGTACCAGAAGCCGTGCAGTTTTCCGCCCGCCGCTTCGATGTATTGCTTCGCCGCTTCCCGGCGATCCTCGGGGTTCTTGATGAGCTTCGCCCATGTTGCCGGCGTGTAGCTGAACCGGGTCAGGTATAATGGCATGGCCTTATCCTCCCTGCTTTTCCTCCCTGCTTTCCGCGAAGCATATCGCCGTTCGGCCCGGATCACGAGAAGCCGGGGGCCGGATTTGGGGCCGGCACGCCGCCGAATGTTTGATCTTGTTGCTGCCGGGCTTCGTCCTCTAAGGTCGTCGGGCGAGGCGACGGTTTCCTGCGGGGTTTGCCGTGCATTTTCGGGAATTCTGGCCGATTTACCTCAAAAGTCACCGTCATCCGATGACGCGGGGCGCGCATTACCTCGCGACCCTCGTCGGGGCGTCGAGCGCGGCCGTGGCGGCGTCGCCGGCGGCGCCCTGGTGGGTGATGGCGGGCGGGATCGCCGCCGCTTATGCGATCGCCTTCGCGTCGCACTGGCTGATCGAGCATAACAACCCGTGCGTTCTGCGGAATTTGCGGGTCATGACGTTCCTGCTGGGGGCGCGCGCCGATATTCGCATGTGCGTCATGGCGATTTCGGGCCGGACCACGGCCGAGTATCGCCGGCTGGGGCTGGGCGAGGCGCGCCGCACGCCCGGCAAGCTGGCCGCGGGTCGTTCTCTCGGCTCCTGAGCCGTCTCGCCTCGAACTCAAGGAAAGCGCGACGAGCGGGATATTCCCGCCTTGACTCCTGCCTTGCCGATGGCTAGAACAAAAAGGGAACACTAACCCGGGACCGAGCCATGGGCGAAGTCGGCGTTCTTCAGAAAACCTTTCTCGATCAAGAGGAAACCAGGATCGATCGGCTCCAGTCGCTGCGCGCGCAGCTCCGCCGGCTGGAAGGCGGCTCGCCCGCCACGGGCCGGCTTCGGCTGGGCTTCCCGCCGATCGACCAGGCGCTCGGCGGCGGGCTTGCCTGCGGCGCCTTGCATGAGATCGCGGCGACCGACAACAGCGCCGCCGCCACCGGCTTCGCCGCCCTCCTGCTCGGCCGTCTCTCGGCGGCGAGCGGCCGGCCCGTGCTGTGGATGCCGGCGGGCGATCTCTATGCGCCCGGGCTGCCCCGCTTCGGGCTCGATCCGGGACGGCTCATCCTCGCCGATTTCCGCAAGCCGGGGACGCTGCTGCGCGGTCTCGAGGAGGCGCTGCGCTGCCGGGGCCTCGCCGGCGTCGTCGCGGAGAGCGACGCGATCGATCTGACCGAGAGCCGGCGGCTGCAGCTCGCCGCGGAGGCGGGCGGCGTCACCTGCCTTCTGCTGCGTCGCCATCCCGCGCGCGAGGCGAGCGTCGCCGTCACGCGCTGGCAGGTCTGGTCGGCCACCGCGCTCGGGCGGGCGCCGCGCTGGCGGCTCTCGCTCATTCGCTGCCGGGGTGGACGCACCGGCGATTGGGTATTGGAAGGCGCGCATGAGAAGGGTGGTTTCGCTGTGGCTGCCGCGGTGGCCCACCGACCGGCTGCACCGGCGGCATAGGCAGGAGGCGCAGGCACGGCCGCCATCGCCGTCGCCATCGCCGTTGGGGCGCGTCGCGGATCGGGGCGCGCGCCCGCTGGTGACCGTGGTGGTGACCGGCGGCCGGGTGATGGTGGCCGCGGTCGATGCGCGTGCGGCCGCCTGCGGTTTGCTGCCCGGCATGACGCTCGCCGATGCACGCGCGCTGCAGCCGGCGCTCGAGGTGCGGCCCGCCGATCTGGCCGCCGATGCGCGGGCGCTCGCCCGGCTCGCCGACTGGTGCATGCGCTATACGCCCTGGGTCGCGACCGACGGCGCCGACGGGCTCTGGCTCGACGTCACCGGCTGCGCGCATCTCTTCGGCGGCGAGCCGGCGCTGCTCGCCGATCTCGCCAACCGCTTCGAGCGGTTCGGCCATGCGATCCGCCTCGGCCTCGCCGACACGCCGGGCGCCGCCTGGGCGGTCGCGCGCTTCGCGCAGGGCCCGGCCGTCATCCTTCCCCCCGGCCAGCAGCGCCCGGTGCTGGCCGATCTTCCGGTCGCCGCGCTGCGCCTGCCGCCGCCGGTCGTCGCCGAATTCGAGCGGCTGGGGCTGCGGCGCGTCGGCGATCTCTATCCCCTGCCGCGCGCGGCCCTCGTGCGCCGCTTCCGGCTCGAGCCGGGGCGGCGGCTCGACGACGCGCTGGGGCGCATCGAGGAACCTATCTCGGCGCCTGACGCC
>CADEFF010000089.1:5214-10669 GCA_902826565.1 uncultured Rhodospirillaceae bacterium
GGGTGAGGCTCTCCTTCGCCGAGCCGTTCGGCGCCGCCGAGTCCATCGCCGCGGCGCTCGACCGGCTGCTCGCCGGGCTCTGCCGCCATCTGACCGGGGAGCAGCTCGGCGCGCGGCGGCTCACCCTCTCGCTCTATCGCGTCGATGGCAGTCTCGAGCGCGCGACCCTCGGCACCAGCCGCGCCAACCGCGATCCGGCCGCGCTCAAGCGGCTCTTCCTGCCGCATCTGGACCGCATCGATCCCGGCTTCGGCATCGAGACCATGACCCTTGCCGCCCCGCTCGTGCAGGCGCAGAGCGATCTGCAGATGGTGCTGGAGGAGGCGCAAACGGACTGGCAGGCGCCGCCGCCCGTGCTCGGCGCGGCCGTCTCGCCCGCCCTCGAGCCCCGTTACGTCCCGGCGCCTGCGAGTCCGCCGCCGTCGCGGTGTGACGCAAGCGGGTGCGAGGCAGGCGCGCGCGCCGCCGGCGATCGTGACGCAAGCGGGCGGGCGGACGCGGCGCAGGACGCCGTCGCCGCGGCGCCGGACGGGCTCGCCGATCTCGTCGACCGGCTGGCGAACGACCGCGAGCCGGCGTCGCTCTTCCGGCCGGCGCCCTTCGAGAGTTATCTGCCGGAGCGCGCGGTGCGGCGCGCGTCCGCGCTGGCCGAGCCCCGGACCGCCTGGTCCGCCGACAAGCCCCGGCCGGTGCGGCTCCTGCGCCGGCCGGAAGCCGTCGAGACCGATCCGGCGGGAACCGAGGCGCTGCCGGCGCTCTTCTTCTGGCGCGAGCGGCCGCATCGCATCCGCCGCATCGAGGGGCCCGAGCGCATCGCCCCCGAATGGTGGCGCGAAGAGGCGCTGCCGGCGGGCCCGCGCGACTATTACCGCGTCGAGGACGGGGAGGGGCGACGGTTCTGGCTCTATCGCGAGCCGACGGCGGGCGGGGGGATGCGCTGGTATCTGCACGGGCTTTTCGCATGATCGTTTTCGGCAGGGACAAACGGAGGAATCCATGGCGCTCGGCACGATGAACCATCTCGGCATCACCCTCACCGATCTCAAAGGCGCGGAAGCGATGTTCTACGCGCCGGTGCTCGGCTTCCTCGGCTACGAGAAGGTCGAGGATGCCGGCGAGATGACGCTGTGGTTCTCCGCGGTGAACGGCTGTTCCCTCAATCTCTGGCAGGCGAAGCGCGATCTCGACCGGGCGCATGATCGTTACGCCCCCGGCTTCCACCATTTCGCCTTCAATGCGGACAGCCGCGCGGAGATCGACGGGCTCCATGCGCTGCTGCGGAAGATCGGCGCGACGGTGCTCGATGCGCCCGCCGAATACGACTATGTGCCGGGCTATTACGCGGTGTTCTTCGCCGATCCCGACGGGCTGAAATACGAGCTCGCCCATATCCCGCCCGGCGCCATCGCGTGAGCCTGTCGATCGTGAGCGCGACCGCCGCAGTTATTTCTTCCTCTCTTCGCCGGCGGAGGGGAGGGGAATTTTGATCGGCACCTCATGGTGAGCCTGTCGAACCATGAGCTTCCGGGAGATCCCCGCATCCTTCGACAAGCTCAGGATGAGGATTCTTCGCAGGATGAGGGGTCTTCGTCGGCGAACGGGGTTGCGGGAGCGACGGGCGCGCCGCGGACCTTGTCGCTCGCGCTGCGCAAGGCCTCATGGTGAGCCTGTCGAACCATGAGCTTCCGGGAGATTCCCTCATCCTTCGACAAGCTCAGGATGAGGATTCTTCGCGGGATGAGGATTCTTCGTCGGCGAACGGGAGCGCGTCCGTTCCTGCTTTTCCGCCGCCGGCCTATGCCGAGCTGCAGGTCACCAGCAATTTCAGCTTTCTGCGCGGCGCCTCCCATCCGGAGGAGCTGGCGCGGGCGGCGAAGGCGCTGGGCCTTGCGGCGATCGCGCTCACCGACCGCAACAGCCTCGCCGGGGTGGTGCGGGCCCATGCCATGGCCAGGACGGAAGGCGTTCGCTTCATCCCGGGGGCGCGGCTCGATTTCCGCTGCGGCCGCAGCCTGCTCGCGCTGCCGACCGATCGCGCGGCCTATGGCCGGCTGTCGCGGCTCATCACGCTCGGCCGCCGCCGGGCGCCGAAGGGCGAATGCCATCTCGATCTCGAGGATCTCCTCGCCGACGGCGAAGGGCTGCTGCTGCTCGCGCTGCCGACCGTGGCGAAGCCGGCACTCGCCGATCTCCTCGCAGCGCTGAAGGCGGGCGCTCCCGGCAATGTCTATCTCGCCGCCCAGCATCTGGCGCAGGGCGACGACGAGAGGAGCATCGCGGAACTCGCCGCGCTTGCGGCCCGGGCCGGGGTGCCGCTCGTCGCCAGCAACGACGTGCATTATCACGCGTCGGGGCGCCGGGCCCTGCAGGACGTGCTCACCTGCATCCGCGAGCATTGCACCATCGAGGAGGCGGGCTTCCGGCTCTTCGCCAATGCCGAACGGCATCTGAAATCGCCGGCCGAGATGGAACGGCTCTTCGCCGCCTGGCCGGAGGCCGTCGCGCGGACGCTCGAGATCGCCGATCGCTGCCGCTTCAGCCTCGACGAGTTGCGCTACGAATATCCGGACGAGATCACGACCGAGGGCCGGACGCCGCAGGAGGAGCTCGTCCATCTCGCCTGGACGGGCGCCGTCGACCGCTATCCAGGCGGCGTGCCGGACAAGGTGAGGAAGGCCCTCGACTACGAGCTCGCCCTCATCGCGGAGCTCGATTACGCGCCCTATTTCCTCACCGTCTACGACATCGTCCGCTTCGCGCGGTCGAAGGATATCCTCTGCCAGGGCCGCGGCTCGGCCGCCAATTCCTCGATCTGCTATTGCCTCGGCGTCACCGCCGTCGATCCCGCCCATCACGACCTGCTGTTCGAGCGCTTCATCAGCGCGGCGCGCAACGAGCCGCCCGACATCGACGTCGATTTCGAGCATGAACGGCGCGAGGAGGTGATCCAGTACATCTACGGGAAATACGGGCGCGACCGCGCCGGGCTCGCCGCCACGGTGATCTGCTACCGCTCGCGCTCGGCCTTGCGCGAGGTCGGCAAGGCGATGGGGCTTTCGCTCGACATCGTGGGCGCGCTCGCCGGCCAGATCTGGGGCCGCAGCCCCGGCGGGCTCGATGCCGGACGCCTGCGCGAGATCGGGCTCGATCCGCGCGACCCGCGCCTCACCCGGGCGCTCGAGCTCGCCGAGGCGCTGACCGGGTTCCCGCGCCATCTCTCGCAGCATGTCGGCGGCTTCGTCATCAGCCGCGGCCCGCTCGCCGAGCTGGTGCCGATCGAGAACGCGGCGATGGCGGAGCGCACCGTCATCGAGTGGGACAAGGACGATCTGATGGCGCTCGGGCTGATGAAGGTCGATGTGCTGGCGCTCGGCATGCTGACCTGCATCGCCAAGGCGTTCGCTCTGCTGAAGCGGCATTACGGAAAGGACTACGGCCTCGCCACGATTCCGCAGGAGGACCCGGAGGTCTACGAGATGCTCTCCCGCGCCGATTCGCTCGGCGTGTTCCAGGTCGAGAGCCGCGCCCAGATGACCATGCTGCCGCGTCTCAAACCGAAGAAATTCTACGACCTGGTGATCGAGGTGGCGATCGTGCGCCCCGGCCCGATCCAGGGCGACATGGTGCATCCCTATCTGCGCCGCCGGGAAGGGAAGGAGACGGTGACCTACCCCTCGGAAGTCTTGCGGGGCGTGCTGGAAAAGACCCTGGGCGTGCCGCTCTTCCAGGAGCAGGCCATGCGCATCGCCATCGAAGGGGCCGGCTTCGCGCCGGACGAGGCGGACAGGCTGCGGCGCGCCATGGCGACCTTCAAGCGCGTCGGCACCATCCAGAACTTCCGGCGGAAATTCATCGAGGGCATGGTCGCGCGCGATTACGAGCGCGATTTCGCCGAGCGCTGCTTCCGCCAGATCGAAGGCTTCGGCGAGTACGGCTTCCCCGAGAGCCATGCCGCGAGCTTCGCCGTGCTCGTCTATGTCTCGGCCTGGCTCAAATGCCACCACCCGGCGATCTTCGCCTGCGCGCTGCTCAACAGCCAGCCGATGGGGTTCTACGCGCCGGCGCAGATCATCCGCGACGCGGTCGAGCATGGCGTCGAGCTGCTGCCGGTCGATGTCAATCTCAGCGGCTGGGATTGCACGCTCGAGCTTGCCATTCCCGGCAATGGCCGCCCCGCCAGCTTTTCTTCTTCCTCTCCCCCCGCTTGCGGGGGGAGAGGGCAGGGTGAGGGGGGCGAGGCCGCTCGGCTCGGCGACGGTCATGCGACGGCGCGGGCACGCCTACCCCTCACCCCTCCCTCTCCCCGCCAGCGGGGAGAGGGTGACTTTCACAGACACGGCACCGCCGCGGACGGCTTCGCGCTTCGGCTCGGGCTGCGGCAGGTGAAGGGCATCGGCGAAGCGGAGGCGACGGCGCTGGTCGAGGCGCGCGGCAACGGCTATGGCGATCCGCTGATGCTCTGGCGCCGCGCCGGCCTCACCGAACGGGCGCTGCGCCGGCTCGCCCATGCCGACGCCTTCCGCTCGCAGGGGCTCGACCGGCGGCAGGCGCTCTGGGCGCTGAAGGGCCTGCCCGACAAGCCGCTGCCGCTTTTCGCCGCCATGCAGACCGAGGAGCAGGGCGAGGAGGAAGCGGTGACGCTGCCGGCCATGACGCTCGGCCAGCATGTGGCCGAGGATTACGCCAGCCTGCGGCTTTCCCTGAAGGCGCATCCGATGGCGCTGCTGCGCGCGCGCATGACGGCGCTCGACTACCGCTCATCCGCGGAGCTCGCGACGCGCGCCAATGGCGATCGCCTGGCCGTCGCCGGCATCGTGCTGGTGCGCCAGCGCCCCGGCACGGCGAGCGGCGTGATCTTCGCCACCCTCGAGGACGAGACGGGCGTGGCCAATGTGGTAATCTGGTCCCGCATCTTCGAACGCTATCGGCGCGTCGTGCTGACGGCGCGGCTGCTCGGCGTCGCAGGCAAGCTGCAACGTGAGGGGCTGGTGATCCATCTCGTGGCCGAGCGGCTGGTCGACCTGACCGAGCATCTGGGCACGCTTCGCGCCGATGCCGGGCCGCTGGAACCGCCCTATGGCCGTGCCGACGAGGTGACGCGGCCCGGCCAGGAGGGGCGTGACCGGGATGTCGGCCGGCGCGCCCTCGAGGCCCGGCGCCGCCGTGTCGCCGTCGACGATGCGGATTATCCCTCCCGGGATTTTCATTGAGTGAGGATGGTTCAAAATTGGACGACAGGTGTTCGACGTAACCTTGGCAGTTCAAAGCTGGTGAAATGGAAGAAATTCAGCTACCGGAGCGCCAAAAAAGTGGCGCCGAAGCTCGGGTAACTGTTCACGCGCCTCAACGAAGGCCCGATCCCTCATCTCCGAAATGCGGGCCGCGTTGTCTAACGTATAGCGACCTTCCGGCGCAATCTGGTCGATGCGCCAGATCGCCTTACGCTCATGAACGT
>CADEFF010000090.1:0-3522 GCA_902826565.1 uncultured Rhodospirillaceae bacterium
CGTATCCCGCGCAGCCGGGCAGGTCACCAGCTAGATTGCGCCCAGCGAAGATAGCATCGGCATCATCCCCAGCTTTCAAACTGAATGCTGCTGAAGAACCGTGGCTCTTCCCGAGAAAACGGCAGGAATAGAGGCGTAAATCCATGAGGCGCAACTCCGGTGTAAGGGCGGGAGCGCATTCCTGGCTCTCTCTGCCGCTGACGCCCGAGGCGATGTTCAGCGATGAACACACCATGCACGTAATACATAGATAAATCGAGTCTCAATTCTGTGATTCCAGCAAGTTTATCTGAACGAGTATGTTCCGCTGATATTCGACTACGTAATTTCGATTGACGTTATCCTCCTTGAATTGGCATTCCGGCCTCAAGAATGTGCCCGAGACTACCGGGTCCGCTTGACCGAGGCGCCGAGCGCAGTACTATTCGCAGGAGAAAACATAGTGAAGCGCGGTTCCGCAGTTTCGATTGGCGACCGGTTTACAAAGGCAGGCTTGCCGTCGGGGCCCGTCTACGTGGTCAACGCAATTGTTGATCGCAAGGATAGTCCGCTACACGTTCGATTGGTACAGGAGGGTCAACGCGGCGAATTACTGATCTCAGTCTTTGCTCTCTTGGACCAGACGCTCTGGTTGCCGATCGCCACCGGCTAGTCGTGCTGCGCATGACGCCTGCGAGGTGACCTAAAGCCGGTTCTCCCGCCATCAGGCCCGATAACGATACGCCTGTATTGGTTAGGCCGCCGACTTGCAGGGGCCCTTCCGATACGCTTGTCGCCGAGCCCATCTGTGCTGCCGCGTTTGTGCGCGTTTCTTAATAGTCGCCAGGATGAAAGCGCATGACCGACGGTTCCGCACGACTACCAAGGGAGCCAGCAGACTGGTTCACGCGGCCGTTTATCCGTTTCATCCGTATCGAGGCGATGGCGGGCGCTGCTCTGCTTGTCTGCGCGCTCGTCGCGCTCACCATCGCAAATACGCCCTGGTCCGATCGATATGTATCGCTTTGGGAGATACAGATCGGTTTGTCCTTGGGCGATATGGAGGTCTCGCATTCGCTGAAGGATTTGATCAACGATGGCTTGATGACGCTGTTTTTCTTTGTCGTCGCCCTTGAGCTCAAACGTGAAATGATACTTGGCGAGCTGCGCAGTCGACGATCGGCGGCGCTGCCATTGGCCGGAGCGTTGGGAGGAATGATCATTCCGGCCGGGCTCTACCTACTGCTGGTGGGAAAGGGCGAAGCTGCCGACGGGTGGGGGACAGTAATGTCGACCGACACCGCATTCATTTTGGGTTGCTTGGCGCTACTGGGCCGCCGGGTGCCGGTAAGTTTGCGGCTGTTCTTGCTGGCGCTCGCGATATTTGACGATATCGGCGCCATTCTCGTGGTCGCGATCGGCTACGTCGAAGCCCTCAATTGGATCGCTCTTGGGCTTGCTGCCTTCGGTCTTTCTCTCGTGGCGATTATTGCGCTCCTGGGAATCCGCAGCATTCCCGTCTATTTCGCGATCGGTATCGGCATATGGGCGGCGTTTGATGCATCTGGGATCCATGCGACGCTCGCGGGCGTCATCCTCGGGCTGATGACGCCCGCCCAAAGCTGGGTTAGCGACAATCGCTTGCGTGCCATCCTCGACCGCGTAGCCGCCCGACCTCTAGGCGAACACTGGAGCGGCGATACGGCCGTCCGGCGCGATCTCCAACGTGCAAGGGTGGCGACAAGGGAAGCGTTGTCGCCGATCGAACGCCTAGAGATCGTTCTCCACCCGTGGGTGGCCTTCACGGTCATGCCGATCTTTGCGCTGGCAAATGCGGGCGTTCCGATCATTCCGGGCACATTCGACGCGGCGTTGGCGCTGGCGGTCTTCTCGGCATTCGTTGTCGGCAAACCGCTAGGTGTGATCCTGTTCAGCGCCTTGGCCGTAAAACTCCGGTTGGCCGACATGCCGGCGGAATTGACCTGGAGCATGTTGGCGGCGGGGGGCGTGCTGACCGGGATTGGCTTCACAATGGCGCTTTTCATCGCAGAACTCGCCTTCGGCGTGGAGCGCCTTGATACCGTTAAAATCGGCATTCTCGCCGCGTCGATTGTTTCTGCAGCAGGGGGTGTGCTCGCCTTGGCGTGGTTGACGCGTACGCGACACCGCCACGCTCCAAAACGCTTGGCCACATAGCGGAGGGGACGAGTCGAACACCCGCCGGACTCGGTACTAAGCCGTGCCTAATGCGCCCTGCGCCAGTCCCAGGGTAGATCGAACCCCCCAGCCCACAGCCCTAGCTTGGCCGCCCGGGCTCGTGCTGCGAGGTCTCGATAGACTTCGCATTTGCAGTCCCGATACGGCACGGCCCAACCTCGTTGAACCAACCATAACCCTACGTCCCGCCCGGCGACGGCGCAGCGGCCTCAGCCCTGAAGTCTGATTGGTTCATCGGGCTTTCGCGTTCTGCTGGCGCTCGAGAGCGGCGAGCGGTTCATACTCGAGCCGAGTGACGGGTTGATCGGTCATTGGTCTCTCCGATCATCTCGCGCTGCTTTGAGCTCGAGCGCGGCAATCCGACGCTCCAGGTCGTCAGTTATTCCGAAGAGGCGCGAGAACATGTCGGCCGCGGCCTGCCAGGGCCCCGACCGCGGCGAGGCCGGCTGTGACGACTCATTTTCAGCCATCGAAACGCCTTTTCTGTGGGGTTTCGTCATTGCCGTAGCTTCGCCTCCAAAGTCTCGACGCGACGGGCAAGAAGAGCGGCGACCAGCCCGACGATAGTCACGAGTCGCAGAAGTTCATCGGGGTCGGGATCCTCGGCGCGGCCGACCTTTTGCGCTGCCGTCATGGTGTTTGTGATCCATGTCGGGAGGTCGCTCTCTCCGGTGTCGAACTCGATGCGCATTCAGATCCCCATGATCCGGCCAGGCGGGACGCGGGCAACAAATCGGCTTCGCGCCTCGACCTGGCGCCGTTTCGCCATGTCCAACGGATCTCGGCTGACGCTTTGGGGGAGTCTGTCCAGAATTTGATGGACAATCCCCAACTCGGCCGCCCTTTCCGGCGCGATGTTAAGATCGCCGCGCGCCATGATGGCCCGCTCGCTGTCGGAAAACGGGAAACGTCGCAGTTCCGACATCTCGGTCTCGTCGAGCCGCTCCAGATAGTCGGCATGGCGGCGATGGTCGCGAGCGGTCAGAAACGGACCCAAGTCCGCAGCTGCGTGCTGGGCTGGGTGGAGGACAAGCTCGCTGTTCACGGTGCAAACCCGGGCAGACGCTGCGAGGAGGATTCGCATCGCTGCTGAACAGCAGCGCCTCCCGACATAGGCTGCGACCACGCCGCCCTTACGAGTATGGATCGCGCGAACGATGCTGTCGGCCGCGGCCACGAACCCACCTTGAGAGTTGATCACGAGCCGCAGTACGGTCGCATTGCGCGCCCCCAAGATTTCGGCGACGACCCGCTTTCTGACCGCCTCCGTCAGCTCGCCCTGGACAAGTACCGTCGCGCTCGACGCGCCGGAGCGGCAAGGCCCAC
>CADEFF010000090.1:3532-10344 GCA_902826565.1 uncultured Rhodospirillaceae bacterium
CGCGCGCATTGCACCGGTGCCGGCCGGCGCCCAAGCTGTTCTGACCAAACTCACAACCGACCAGCCAAGGCCGTGGCTTCCGCCTTCAAGAAGGCGATGTCGCGCACGAGCAACGTCGGTTTGAACCCGATGCCGGCCGTCATGGCGAACCTAGCGGCGACTTGCTCGACTTCCTGCGCTGTCTCGATGGCGTTGCAGGCTGCCACGATCCTCTCGGCCGCGGCACGGCGGTATTCAGCGACGAGGCTATGGAACCGCGGCCGCATGGCCTCGCGTTCTGCATGTAGAACCCGCCGCGCTGCCGTGATTTCGACGTCGATCCGGTTCACCTCTGCGTCGGCGGCTGCGACCTCGGTGGCCTTGGCGCCGTTCAAACGCTGGTGTTCGCTAAGGACTTCGCGAAAGGCGGCCATTGCACTTGCCCGGCTTTCGCGCTTCGCGACCAAGGTCGCCTCGGCGACGACGAACGAGGCCCTCTTTCGGAGCCTCGCCAACTGCTTCTCGAGGGTTACCGGCGGCAGTTCCTGCGCTGCCGGTCCCTTAGGGGGCTCGGCATTGTTGTCATTCACGAGTGACAGCGCTGACGCACCCATCGGCTCGTCGGGTTTGGTAGCGATGTTCGAATCGGTGAGCGATGGCAAAGCGACGGTGCGCCCGAAAATCTTCATGTGGCCCTCCATGCACCGAAGATCGGTGCGGAGGCCGCGAAATATCTAGGGGGTCAAAATTTCGCGGTGAGATCCGCGGCGATGTTCAATATCTGGCGAGCGCAGGGCCACCGCGGATGCGCAGCCCGTGGTGGGGCGTAGTCCAGTGCCTTGCGAATCGACTGCTCAAGGTCAGCCAGCTCCATCTTCTGAAGGCTGTCGAAGATCCGCCCATCGATACGGCGCCCGGCTTCGATACGGCACCCGGCTTCAGCAACAATGCGCGCCAGACGAGAAGCCCTGGCTCCAGGTAGCGCCACCGCTAATCTGACCCACAGCTCTCTGATAACCTCGTTGCGCGCGGCTTTCTTCACAGAAGGGGGAAGTTCGGCGGGAAGCGCCGCGAGAAGCAATCGAAGCGCCGCGTTATCGTTGCCCGCCTGGATGCGCGCGATGAGATCGCGGCGAAGGTCAGAAGCGTAGATCGAGCCGAGGATCACGGCCGGCACCGCGGACGGGGGGCGATGCGATCCTTGGCGGGCTTTTGGCGCCGTAACCTAGTCGGGGTCATTCGGAGAATTTTTCCTGCGCCGCAGAAAACGACCTTCAGCGCTGAAATCTTGCAAGATTTGAAGAAATCCCGGGACACGCGGTTCGGTGTCATTCGAGACGACCGGCTGCTTTCCTCGATGCCAGAAAACGGCAGGATTCCGCGATTTGCTGCGCAGTGAACTGCACGATTTGACGCCATTTGGCAGGGTCAAAATCTGGTGGAAACCCGCAGCAGGACTGGCGATTCCGCGTTCCGGAGCATGATACCCCCCTCCAAAAATTGGTGTCACTGCGAACGCAACAGCCCCACGGTTGCTGTCCCTCAGGCCCGTAGAGATTCGACCGCCCCCCTCCCGGCTCGGTCTGTAAGGGCTTGCGCGACAGATGCGGGAGGGCCGGAGATGTGACGCATGCGTCACATGCTCGATCGCGCTCATGACCGTTGCCTCCGCCGGTGGTACAGCTCCGCACGACGGGCTGCGTCACCTTGAGTGATCACAGATCCAGAAATTTCTGGATCATTCCTTCTCTTGGCCAAATCAGCTCTCTGTCCTTGCCTGAGCGCCGCGAGCTCGGCCTCGATCTGGTCGACGGTCGTCTCAATCACCGCGGCCTCGCTCGCTGAAATCGAAGATGACCGATTCCGAACATCTTCAGATTTGCGGGCGAGGTCGGCGCGTTGACCGCGCGGGAGATTGGCCTGCTTTCCGGCGATCGAAGCGCTCATGTCGGTTCACTCGGGGGAACCCCGAGCTTCTGCCAGCGTGGATCGCGAGGAGTGGCACACCAACAGAGGTAGAGGTCGTTCGTCTCACGTGTCGCCGCGGGGTCGCCTTGAGCGGCCTCCATCTTGCGGCTCCAGAAGAGGTCAGCGCCCTTCAGACCGCCGTGACGGTCGGGCTTAGGGCTCGGTCGGTGGTTGAGGCTCTGATCTTGGTGAGCCCCTTCCTGTTCGGCGTCCACAACCCCAGCAAAAACCGTCGTCGTCGCCTGGGGTGTTTTATTATGGGTTGTTCTAAGTGGGCTGTTATTCTTAGTAGTTGGAACCTCCTGTGTTCCATCGCTCGGACGGAAATGTTCCATCGCTCCAGCAAAATGTTCCATCGCTCGGTCGCTCTTGCTGCTGGCGGAAGCGTCGGACGTCGGGGCGATGGAACATCTAGGAGTTCCATCGGGCTCATTCGAAGCGGGAAGGCCGCAGGTAAGTTTCGAGCCTTCGCCGCTAGGTAAGGCCGCGTGCGGCTCAAGCGGCTCAGGAGGGATCACCCTCGGCTTGTCTGGGGGCGGCGGGAACGTGAGGATGTAGGCGCTCGACGTCCATCCGCCTCGAGTAGGATGCTTCCGTCGGACGATGAGGAGATAGCCATAATCGGCGAGGCGAGAGAGACAGCGGCGAACAAATTTCTCGTGCGACCCGAGGATGGTTGCGAGCGCTTTGGCGCTCGGCCAAGCGAGGCCGGTGTCGCTTGCATAGAGGCCCAACGCCATCAGCAACCGTAATTCTTGCCGCGTGAGCCGCGTGTCCCACGCCGCGAATGCGGCGAAGCGGGCCCAAGTGCCATCCTGGATTTTCGGGAGAGAGGCCGGCATGCCCGCTGTTGCAGCCAGGATCTGCTTCTCGACATGCTCGCTCCGCCGGCTGCCGCGTCCGCCTGCCATAGATCAGCACCGGGGATCGGGATGAGGAAAGGCGATGACGTTCGCGCTCATCGCCGCGGCTCCCCCGAAGTCAGCGAGTAATGCGGCGTGACGTGACTTCGCCGAGCGTGGCTGCTTTGCCTTGTTGCCCTGCCAGCGGGCTTGCGAGCCGCGTCGGTGTGGGCTAGCGTCCGGGTGCAGCCCAGATCTCAGCCTACAAGCCGCTTCGCCCTGGCCGGGGCGGGCGGCTTTCGCTTTTCTAGGCATGACGCTCCTGCTCGGGGAACGCGGCGCCTTTCGGCGCTGCCGGCTGCTGAGACAAACTCGCGATCATCAGGCGGCCTTGCCGGCTTCACGCTCGGCAATACGAGCGGCCTCGAAGGCCTCTACCTCGTCGGAAACCCACGCAACACTGTTAGGGCCAAGTTGCACCGGAGCTGGGAAATGACCGGCGTCGATCCAGCGACGCAGCGTCATGCGATTGCGTACGATGCCGCGCTTCTTCAGGTCTGCGAATCGTAGATACGCCATCGGGAGAACCTCCGTTAACGGGTGAGTCCTCGCGATCCGTAGGGTGTTCCTATTGCGGCCGTATTAATTTCTCGGAGCCCCGGGATCGCGGAAAGCACTCCGCGATACGTAGTGCGGGCCGACGTTTCAGGGAATGACGCAATGGAGCTGGGGCGCCGATTGTTACCCCGGAAATGCCTGACAGGATTTATCGGCGCGGGGCGGACTTCTTTGCCTTGGCAGGCATGAATCTGGCCGGCAGCACGTTGGCGCCGACCATCTCTTTCATCAGGCTTCTTGCCGTTTCGAGCAGAAGTTTCGCGTGTGCCGCCACTTTGGGATCCTGCCGAATCAGAGCTTCACCCTCAGCGTGCGCATTCTCTAGCGTCGCTGCAGATAGAGCCATGCTGGTTCGTTCCGACAACGATAGTCGCCGAGCCTTTGGGATGTGTCGCTCGGCTGGTAGTGAGCGGTTTGACATTGCGTCGGGATCCGCGGCGAGCATCTTGCATGCGTATGCGACGCCAAGACGTGGTCGATCAGTCCGAAGCTCGATAGCCGCCCATATCGATATAAGATTACCCGCCGTCCACTCCTTTGGGCGGCCCGCTTTTAGGGACGGTCGAGCGAAAGGTAGGAGCTGTTCGGCGAGCTCCGCCGGCAGCTTGGGGGCGATGCGCGCGAGGTCGGCGCGGTCGCGGGCAGTCAGCGGTCTCGGTTTCTTCGACATTTTCACTGCCATCTACCGAAGCAACTCCATCCACTGTTCTTTCGTTGTTAATGGGATAGAGAAATCGCCAAACCATCCACTTCTCAGAAAAAGAGCAACCAGCCCCAAGAACACGATAGCCATAGTTCCGTAAATAATTGTGGCGGTCGTAGAGCTACCGCTCAGAGTTTTCCTGATTTCGTCGTTTTCACGTTCGAGGGCTAGGTCCTCCTCGAGGCGCTTACTTGCCGGAGTCAGGCCATCGGTTTCATTGCGAATGTGGATCGCGATGAACGACAGGCGCGTCCAGTACTCGATACGGCCAAGTCGCTTATCGAGTTCTCCGATTCCATAGAAGGCCATGGAAATGGCAAAAACGATGACGAGTCCAAGGAAGCGGGCCGCGCCCGAAATCGGAAGATTTAGTATGGCTGCTGTAACAGCGGCGTACAGCAGGATGGATACAAGCCCCCAAAGGACGCTCCCCACGATCTTGCCCATAGCGCTCTCCACGAAAACATCGCTAGTATTACAACCGGAGGCAGCCTCGCCCAAAACGTGCTTGTGTTCAATGGGGCGGGACGGGTGGGGCGAGGGCCAGACGGGTCAGTTCGAGGCGGAGCAAGCGCCTACCTGGCGCCAACACGGCGTTAGGCAGTCGGCTGAGCGGCAATGCGCTTTAGGTCGGCCGCTGCAGACCTGAGAATGGCCATGCCCTCGCGAGTGAAGTTGTAGCCCCCTACATTCTCCGTTTCCGGTTCCAACAGGTCCGCGACGACCTGCATCTTTAGGGCGACCTCGGCCGGCGTCATGCATTCCACCTTAGGCAACTGCCTGAACGCCGCAAGCAGCCGCTCGAAGGGCTGATTCATGTTGATTCGGTCGCGACGCGCACGCTCAAAGGCTGTGAACTCTTCGGCGCAGGTCGCGGCCAGCACGGTGACATTCGTGGCGCTCGTCATGGCCGTTCCTCCACGCCGCTGGCGGGCTGCTGGAGAAACACCAAATTGCCGTCTGTGTGCGTCGGCCGATTGTTCGGCCTAGCACCTGGCTGTCGCAGTGCGGCTGCAATGGCGGCTCGGGCAGCTTCATTCTTTTGCCGCTCTTCTTTGCGGTGCCACTCCGAATGGGGATCGCCATCCAGGCTGGGATCATTCCACCAGTCTTCACGTCGGGCCTCGGCAGCTTCGCGATTTGCCTCCCATGTTTCAAATTGCTTCCTCTCCCGCTCACGCTCGGCGCGTTTTGCCTGCCACACAGAGCGCGGGACCGAAGAATGGCGCTCCAGCAACTCCACAATTGCTTCCTCATCCGAGCCGAGGTTGCGACCGGCGGTTTTCAGCGTCCGCACGGTCGCTAACACCCGAGGAGTAGGCTCACCTTCCAGCAGCCTTTGGATCAGCAAGAGGATGGAGCCGCTTTCCGAGACGAGCCGCTTGTGAAGCGCCGCGAGTTTTGAGGTCACCTGCGTCCGGGCTTCCTGTTCTTCGTGATTCATGACCGGGCCTCTTTCGGATTGTCCAACGCCCCTGGGGCGACGACCGCGCTCGAGCCCTTCTTGACGACGCCCGCCACCGGATACATTGCCTCGAGTTGATCGAGGCGAACCTGCCACTGAGTCGGCGGGTTCGTTGATTCCGCCAGCACCATGCCCACAACTTCGGATGTCGCGGCCATTCGCATGAAGTAGCGAGGGGGCACCATAACCAGCCGCTTAATGGCTGGAGCGCCGCCGGACTTGAAGAAGAAGACAGCGACCTCGCCCGGGCTTGGCCAACGCTCTAAGTCGATGATGACGTGATCACCTTCATCGATGTCAGGAGCCAGACAGTGTCCCGCAATCTCCAATGCTGCTGGACGCGCCGGCAACTTGAAGTCGATGTTGGTGACGTCGAGTAGACGAGGTTCCTTGAGCTTGAAATCCTGGAGGCCAGGAGCCGACGAAATCGTGTCGTCGCGTTGGTCGGGTGTGGCTGCAGATCGCCTCGTGCTATGCTTTCGAGTAGCCATGATTAGGCGCCTCCATTGCGCCGATTCTTGGTCAGGCCGGCCGCGGTGGTACCAGCACCGCGGCCGACCGTTCCCCTCACCCGGATCCGCCGGGCCCGGTTTGACCGCGGAGCCGTACCACCTTGGGTACGGCAGGCGGGTCGATGATCGATTGCAGGTGCGCCGCCCATGCCTCGAGGGCGTGGCGCTTCTCATCGAGGAAGGCGTACCGGTCGTAGATACCGCGCACGCCGCCGATGACGTGACCCAGGACGCGCTCGGCGATGTCGGGCTGAATCCCGATCCGGCTCATTTCGGTTCGTGCCGTGCGCCGAAGGTCATGGAGGGTCCATTGCTCCAGTTTGGCCTTGTCCGGATCCTTGCCGGCCGAGACAGCCAGCTTCCGCAGTTCCTCAAGCATCAACTCGTCGAGCCGGTCCTTCGCCTTCGAAAAGTCCGACACCGGAGATTTGCCGGTGCGCGTGAACACGAGCTCGGCGTCGCCGCCGATCCTCGGCAGGTCGGCCAATAGAGCCTCGGCCTGCTTTGACAACGGGATGGCCCGCGGACGTCCACCCTTCACCCGATCCGCTGCGACGTCGATGAGGCGTCGACGCTCATCTACTTCGGGCCAACACAGGCCGCCGATTTCTTCTCGCCTCGCCGCGGTGAGGAGGAGGAGACGATCGAGTGGGCCATGGGGCCACCCAAGCAAGGAGCTCGCGGCCCAAAAGGCGCGAATTTCATTGTCGTCGAGAACCCGGTCG
>CADEFF010000091.1 GCA_902826565.1 uncultured Rhodospirillaceae bacterium
GCGCCGAACGACTTGTCGAGCACGACGTTGCGGCCCTTGGGGCCGAGCGTCACCTTGACCGCGTTCGCGAGAATATCGACGCCGCGGAGCATGCGCTCGCGGGCGTCGGAGCTGAAACGTACGTCTTTCGCTGCCATGTGTTGCTGTCCTCTGAGAATGCGCCGGTTAGGCGACCTTGCGCTTCGCCTTGGTGGCGCCTTCGATGACGCCCATGATGTCGGACTCCTTCATGATCAACAGCTCGGTGCCGTCGATCTTGACTTCGGTGCCCGACCATTTGCCGAACAGGATCGTATCCCCCGCCTTCACGTCGAGCGGGATAAGCTTGCCGTCTTCGGTGCGCGCGCCGGCCCCGACTGCGACGACTTCGCCCTGCATCGGCTTTTCCTTGGCGGTGTCCGGAATGATGATGCCGCCGGCGCTCTTCTGCTCTTCGTCGAGCCGACGCACCACCACGCGGTCATGCAACGGACGGAAGTTCATGCTGCTCCTCCTAAATCCCTGATTTTGCTTGAGCCGGGAGCCCCACGAGGGCCGCTGCGCGGCGCCGTCGTTAGCACTCCCGGCGAGTGAGTGCCAGCGATGTAAGCCTCGGCGCCTGTGGAGTCAAGGGAGCCCAGGGAACGGCACGGGCAAAAAACTCGTTCTTTGCCTTGGCGGGTCGGCGGCCAGCCGGCGAGGGCTTTGGCAGCAGTCGCGTTAATGAGCTGCTAAACTCTTGGTTTAACTTAATCTTTCCTATCTTCTGCCAGAATCCTGCGGAAAGATTTCGGCGTGCCTTCCCCCGTGAGTCGCAGAAGGAGCGTGACCGAATGGCATCCCTGGCCCT
This sequence comes from uncultured Rhodospirillaceae bacterium, assembly GCA_902826565.1. Taxonomy (GTDB): domain Bacteria; phylum Pseudomonadota; class Alphaproteobacteria; order Dongiales; family Dongiaceae; genus CADEFF01. Next base: position 830 of record CADEFF010000091.1, read on the forward strand.
GCAACTGAAGGACTACCGGCTGACCACGGCCGAGATCCTCTACCACCTGCCCGATCATCCGGGGATCCTCCAGACCTATGTCTGGCAGGATTACGACCTCGCCCCGAATTTCCCGGTGCTGCACCGCTTCCTCGATTTCTGGTCGCACCGGCTGGACGGGAAGCTGCATTCGGTCAAGGTCGCCTCGACCCGCCTGATCCAGCCGGCACTGCTGCGGTCCACGCGCTGCTACCTGACGCTGCATTGACGCCGGCGGCCTGACCGGCCGGAAGCCGGTGCCCGGCCGCGACATCGGCGGGCCGACCGGGGCCGGCGCGGCGGCGGGCCGACCAAGGCCGGTGCTGTGGCTGGGCGCTTTGGTCGCCTTGCCGCCCCGGGAGGGCTCGGGTTAAACCCGCCTCCCGTGCCACGCCCCCTCGCCACCAGGCCCGAGCCCATGAAAACGCCGCCGCCGCAGAGCCGCGCGATCGCGATCTGGCTCTTCGTCATCGCGGCGATGATCCTGGCGATGGTGGTGATCGGGGGCATCACGCGCCTCACCGAATCCGGCCTTTCGATCATGGAGTGGCGGCCGCTCAGCGGCTTCCTGCCGCCCTTCAGCGCGGCCGAATGGGAGCGGGTTTTCGCGCTCTACAAGACGATCCCGGAATATCAGCAGCTCAATCGCGGGATGAGCCTCGGCGAGTTCAAGACGATCTTCTGGTGGGAATATGTGCATCGGCTCTGGGGCCGGCTGATCGGCCTCGCCTTCGCCCTGCCGCTCGCCTGGTTCCTGCTGCGCCGCCGCGTGCCGCGCGGGCTCGCGCCGCATCTCTTCGCCATGCTGGCGCTCGGCGCCGCCCAGGGCGCGCTCGGCTGGTTCATGGTGACGAGCGGCTTCGGCCAGCGCACCGATGTGAGCCAGTATCGGCTGGTGGCGCATCTGGCGCTGGCGCTCGCGATCTACGGCTATGTGCTCTGGATCGCCTTCGGCCTGCTCGGCCGCCGGGCCCTGCCGCCGGTCGGAGCCGCGTTGCGACGGCCGCTCCTTCTCGTGCTCTGCCTGCTCGGCGCGACCGTCATCCTCGGCGGGTTTACCGCCGGGCTCGATGGCGGCATGGTCTATAACAGCTTCCCGCTGATGGGCGACCGCTTCGCCCCTGCCGATCTCTGGATCATGTCGCCGCTCTGGCTGAACTTCTTCGAGAATCCTCCGGCGGCGCAGTTCGCGCATCGCTGGCTCGCCGTCGCGACGGTGATCGCGATCCTCGCGCTCTGGATCGGCGCAGGCCGCAACCGCGGCCTGCCGATCCATCTCCTCGCCCTCTTCGCCCTGCTCCAGGCGAGCCTCGGCCTCGCGACCCTGCTCCTCGTCGTGCCGATCCCGCTCGCGGCCCTGCATCAGGCGGGCGCGGTGCTGCTGCTGGGCACGGCGGTCTGGGCGCTTCGCGCCGCGAGCGAGCCGCGATGAACGCGCCCGACCTTCCGGTCGAGCGCCTGCCGGTCAGCCTCCTCACCGGGTTTCTCGGCAGCGGCAAGACCACGGTGCTGAAGCATCTGCTCGGCCATCCGGGAATGGCGAACACCGCCGTCATCATCAACGAGTTCGGCGAAGTCGGGCTCGACCATCTTCTGGTCGAGGCGACCGCCGACCGGCCCGTCCTGCTGGACAGCGGCTGCCTCTGCTGCACCGTCCGCGGCGATCTGATCGACACCTTGCGCCGGCTCTTCAAGCAGCGCGCCAAGGGCGAGATCCCGGCCTTCCGCCGCGTGGTGATCGAAAGCACCGGCCTCGCCGATCCGGCGCCGATCCTCCATACGCTGATGTCGGACCCGCTGGTCGCCGACCGGTTCCGCCTCGACGGCGTGATCGCCACGGTCGATGCGGTGAACGGCATGGACCAGCTCGACCGCCAGCCGGAATCGGTGAAGCAGGCGGCGGTCGCCGACCGCCTCGTCCTCACCAAGATCGACCTTGCCGACGGGGCGGCGCTCGCCGGTCTCCGGCAGCGGCTGCGGACGCTGAACCCGGCCGCGCCGATGATCGAGGCGCAGCAGGGCGCGGTCGAGCCTTCGGCTCTTCTCGGCGCCGGCCTCTTCCAGACCGCCGACAAGATTCCGGACGTGGCAGCCTGGCTGCGGGCCGAGGCTTATGAAACGCCGACGCACGGGCACGGCCATGGCGAGCGCCGGCAGGACGACCATGGGCACGCGGAGCACGGGCACGCGGAGCACGGGCATGCGGAGCACGGCCACGCCAGCCACGACCATGCCAGTCACGATCACGGGGCGCTCGATCGCAACCGGCATGACGACCGCATCCGCGCCTTCGCCATCGCCCATGACCGGCCGCTCGACTGGCCGCGTTTCGCAAGCTGGATCGAGGGGCTGATCGCCACCCATGGCGACAGGCTGCTGCGCATCAAGGGCGTGCTCGAGGTCGAAGGGCTCGCCGAGCCCGTCGCCATCCACGGGGTGCAGCATCTCTTCCATCCGCCGGCGAGCCTGCCCGGATGGCCCGCGGGTCCGCGCCGTTCGCAGCTCGTCTTCATCCTGCGCGATCTCGAGGAAACGGCGATCCGCGAAAGCTTCGCCGAGATGGTCGCGGGCGCGGCGCAGGCCCGCTGAATCCGCGCCTTTTCCGTTTCCGATTTTACATTGCCCGGGAGGAAAGCTAGCCTTTCTCCACCGTCGATCCTTGTCCGGACCGACGAAAAAAACGCAATCACAAAACGATGGGAGGTCACGATGTCAGGGATGACAGTGCGCGCGAAGCTCCTCGGAGCGGCGCTCGTTGCAGCGGGCGCCGCGCTCGGCGCGGGCGTCGCCGCGGCCGACATGCTCCAGAGCGTCGGCGCGGGCGAGGGCGAAGTCGCCATCGTCGCATGGCCGGGCTATATCGAGCGCGGCGAGACGGACAAGAATTTCGACTGGGTCACCGATTTCGAGACGGCGACCGGCTGCAAGGTCACGATCAAGACCGCCAACACCTCGGACGAGATGGTCGCCCTCATGAACGAGGGCGGGTTCGACCTGGTCACGGCGTCGGGCGATGCGAGCCTCCGGCTGATCGCGGGAAATCGCGTGCAGGAGGTCAATACCGCCCTCATTCCGAGCTGGAGCAAGGTCGACGAACGGCTGCAGAACGCGCCCTGGCACACGGTCGACGGCAAGCATTACGGCGTGCCCTACCAGTGGGGCTCGAACCTCCTCGCCTACAACACCAACACCTTCAAGGAAGCGCCGAAGAGCTGGAGCGTGGTGTTCGAGGAGCAGACCCTGCCCGACGGGCAGTCCAACAAGGGGCGGGTGCAGGCCTTCGACGGCCCGATCTACATCGCCGACGCCGCGCTCTATCTGAAGGCGCACAAGCCCGAGCTCGGCATCACCGATCCCTACGCGCTCACCGAGGATCAGTACAAGGCGGCCCTCGATCTCCTGCGCACGCAGCGCACGATCGTGGCGCGCTACTGGCACGACGCCTTCGTGCAGATCGACGACTTCAAGAACGAAGGCATCGTGGCCTCTTCCTCCTGGCCGTTCCAGGTGAACCTGCTGATCGCCGACAAGCAGCCGATCGCGAGCACGGTGCCGGAGGAAGGCGCCACCGGATGGGCGGACACGACGATGATGCATGTCGACGCCCCGCATCCGAACTGCGCCTATCTCTGGATGGAGCATTCGATCAATCCGAAGCTCCAGGGCGACCTCGCGGCGTGGTTCGGCTCGGTGCCGGCGGTGCTCGACGCCTGCAAGGGCAATGCGCTGCTCGGCGACGGCGGCTGCGACACCAACGGTCTCGGCAATTTCGACCGGATCTCGTTCTGGAAGACCCCGGTCGCCAATTGCGGCGACGGCAAGGAGTGCGTCCCCTATTACCGCTGGGTGACGGACTACATCGCGATCCTCGGCGGCCGCTGACGCGGCCCGACCGGGATTTGAGCCTCCGGCCGCGGCGCAAGGCGCGTCGCGGCCGGTGCCGCACCCTCTCCCGCGCCGCCCCGCCCCGCCCGGCCTCGCCATGACCGACCGCGCCGAACCTCCGACCGCCGTGCGCTTCGCCCGGGTGAGCCGCCACTATGGCGAGGTCCGGGCGGCCGACGACCTCTCCTTCGAGATCGCCGACGGCGAGTTCTTCTCGCTGCTGGGCCCCTCGGGCTCGGGCAAGACGACCTGCCTTCGCCTCATCGCCGGCTTCGAGCAACCGACCGCCGGCGAGATCTTCGTGCATGGCCGGGCGATGGCCGGCGTCCCGCCCTATGAGCGCGACGTCAACACCGTGTTCCAGGACTACGCGCTCTTCCCGCACATGACCGTGGCCGACAACGTCGCCTACGGCCCGATGATCAAGGGCGTGCCGCGGGAGGAACGCATGCGCGAGGCGGCCGCCATGCTCGAGATGGTGGCGCTCGGCGGGCTGGGCGGCCGCAAGCCGAGCCAGCTTTCGGGCGGGCAGCGGCAGCGCGTGGCGCTCGCCCGCGCCCTCATCAACCGCCCCAAGGTGCTGCTACTCGACGAGCCGCTGGGGGCGCTCGACCTCAAGCTCCGCGAGCAGATGCAGGTCGAGCTGAAGGCGATCCAGCGCCGCGTCGGGATCACCTTCGTCTATGTGACGCACGACCAGGGCGAGGCGCTTTCGATGTCCGACCGGATCGCGGTCTTCGATCGGGGCCGCATCGAGCAGATCGGCACGGCGACCGACATCTACGAGCATCCGGCGAGCGCCTTCGTGGCGGGCTTCGTCGGCGTCTCGAACCTCGTCGCGGCCGAGGTCGCCGCCGCCATCACCGGCGCTTCGGCCACCTTCTCGATCCGGCCGGAGAAGATCCGGATCGAGCGCCCGGAGGCCGCGGTGCCGGAAGGCCATTGCGCGGTCGGCGGCAGGATCGAGAGCGTGCTCTATCTCGGCGCGAACACGCGCTACGCGATCGCGCTCGACCATGGCGGCGAGCTCACGGTGCTCGACCAGAACCGCGAGGAGCAGACCGGGCTTGCCGATCGCCGCGTCGGCGCGCCGGTGAAGCTCGTCTGGAACCGCCGCCACATCCAGACGATCGGCGCGAGGCCGCCCGCCCCATGAGCGCCGCGGCGCCGGCCATCGGGATGCCTTCCGCCTGGCGGCGCGTCTCGACCGCGCTCTATCTCCGTCCGGGCCTCGTCCTCTTCCTCCTGCTGACGCCGCCGATGCTGTGGCTCGGCATCGTCTATCTCGGATCGCTCTTCGCGCTCCTCGCCCAGAGCTTCTTCTATATCGACGGCTTTACCGGCCAGGTCGTCCGCGAGGTGACGCTCGCCACCTATGCCGAGCTCTTCACCGCCGCCAACATCGGCATCATCTGGCGCACCGCCGGCATGGCCGCCTCGGTCACGATCGCCTGCGCGATCATCGCCTTCCCGATCGCCTATTACATGGCGCGCTACGCCACGATGCGCACCAAGGCGCTCTTCTATCTCGCCGTGATGCTGCCGCTCTGGTCGAGCTACCTGGTGCGGGTCTATGCCTGGAAGCTGATCCTCGCCAAGGAAGGCATCATCACCTGGCTCGCCGAGCATCTGGGGTTCGCCTGGCTGCTGGACGGGCTGCTCTCGATCGACGTCATCGGCGGGCCGTCGCTCTCGGCCTCCTACATCGGCACCTTCCTCGTCTTCGTCTATATCTGGATCCCCTACATGATCCTGCCGATCGAGGCGGCGCTCGAGCGCGTGCCGCGCTCGCTGGTCGAGGCCTCGGCCGATCTCGGGGCGAAGCCGCGCGCGACCTTCCGCAAGGTGATCCTGCCGCTGGCGATTCCGGGGGTCGCCGCCGGCTCGATCTTCACCTTCTCGCTGACCCTCGGCGACTACATCATTCCCGGCATCATCGGCAATTCGCGGCCCTTCATCGGCATGGCGGTGCTGCAGCACCAGGGCACGGCGGGCAACATCCCGATGGCGGCCGCCTTCGCGGTGGTGCCGATCGTGATCATGGGGATCTATCTCACGGTCGCGAAGCGGCTCGGCGCCTTCGATGCGCTCTAGGCCGAACGCCAAGGCCTCGCCGCGCGCCGGCGGCACGGCGGGCTGGCCGCTCACGCTCGGCGCCGTCGCGGGGCTTCTCTTCCTGCATGTGCCGCTCGCCTTCATCCTGCTCTATGCCTTCTCCACCGAGGAGAAGAGCTTCGTGTTCCCGCCGCCGGGCCTCACCCTCAAATGGTTCGCCGTGGTGTGGGAGCGCGACGACATCTGGCGCGCCATGTGGCTCTCGGTGCGGGTGGCCTCGATCTCCACGCTGATGGCGCTGATCCTCGGCACGCTCGCCGCCATGGCGCTCTATCGCAGCCGCTTTTTCGGCAAGGAGGTCGTCTCGCTCCTGATCCTGCTGCCGATCGCACTGCCCGGCATCGTGACCGGCATCTCGCTCCGCTCCGCCTTCAACCTGCTGGACATGCCGTTCAGCTACTGGACCATCGTGCTCGGCCACGCCACCTTCTGCATCGTCGTGGTCTACAACAACGTGGTGGCGCGGTTGCGGCGCAGCTCGCCGGCGCTCATCGAGGCCTCGATGGATCTCGGCGCCAACAGCTTCCAGACCTTCCGCCATGTCGTGCTGCCGAATGTCGCGACCGCGCTGCTTGCCGGCGGCATGCTCGCCTTCGCGCTCAGCTTCGACGAGATCATCGTCACCACCTTCACCGCCGGACAGCAGACCACGTTGCCGATCTGGATGCTGACCGAGCTCGTGCGGCCGCGTCAGCGTCCGGTGACGAACGTCGTCGCCGTCTTCGTGGTGGCGATCACGTTCCTTCCCATCCTCGGCGCCTATTATCTGACGCGCGACACGCACGAAAGCGGCGGCAGCGGCAAATAGCCTCCGCGCTCGGAAAGCGGACGCAGCGCCGCATCCCGCGTCGGAGGTGCCACGGTTTTGCCACTCGTTTTCGCGGGCGATCTCCCGATGATCGCGGCTGTGACGCTGCATTGCGGGCAGCGCAGCCGATCCCGATCCCGTGCAGACATTTCCGAAGGAACCGCGGCAACGCCATGGCTCGACAGGCCGACGGCCGTCCAACGCCCGATCGACACGACCCGTCAATCACGGCAGGCCACTGGCTCCGCGCTTTCGGGCATGGCGTGACGGCGAACGACAACCTGGATGAAGGAACGATTTTCCGATCCCCGGCTTTCATCATCGCGAATGGCGCCGCCGTGCTGCGGCCCTGCGACCTGTTCGAGGATCTGTGCGAGAGGGCCTGGCCGTCCGCGCCGCCCGTCCTGCTCGCCGCCGCCGAGCCGCTCCGTGAAAAGGATACGCCTTGCGACGATGATCCCCGTGCCTGATCTCGGCATCGATAGTCGCCTCACCTCAATCGATGCCGCGACCGACCGGTCGCGCCTTCGCGCAACAGCGTTGCCGGAGCGCGACCGGTCGAGATGCGGCGGCGGCCGCGACCTTCCCGCGAGCGCATGGGTCGCTGCGCATGGCGCAGGGGCGGCGGCGCATGACGCCGAAGCCGGTCGCGCGACCGGACCCGCCGGAACCGAATCCCGATCGGCCGATTGCATCAACGCCCGCGCCGCGCGGGTCCGTCGGCTTACCTTTCGATCCAAGGAGACCTCGATGACGACTGGCACGGTGAAATGGTTCAACCCGACCAAGGGATACGGCTTCATCCATCCCGACGGCGGCACGAAGGATATCTTCGTCCACATCACGGCGGTGCAGCGCGCCGGGCTGCAGACGCTGAAGGAAGGGCAGAAGATCGGGTTCGAGATCCAGACGAGCAAGGACGGCCGGCAATCGGCCGAGAATCTGGCACTCGTCAATTGAGCGGCGGTGACCGGAAGGATCGACCCGTCATCGCCCGCTCGCACGATCGAATCCCGGCCGCGGCCTGCCGACGCGGCGCGGCGGCGACAGCGAGCCCGTCCCCTCTCCTCCGCGCCGGCGGCTGATCGCGGCCGCGCGGAAGCGCGGAAGCGCCGAAGAATTCCTTAACCCAACTCGCCTGCCCGGCGGCCGATCCGGTTGCCGGCCGCCGCCAATCTCGGCATAGTGCCGCCCGCCCCGAGGGGGCGCCCTCCGGCATCTTCCGACAGCGGACTCCAAGGCAGGCTGGCAGTGCAGGAAAATCAACGGCTGCTCGATAACGGCCGGTTCTATCATCGGCAGGGCCGCCTCGCCGAAGCCGCCGACATCTATCGCCAGGTCGCGCGGGCGGAACCCGGCAACGGGCTCGCCCATCATCTTCTGGGTCTCGTGCATCACCAGCAGGGCCGCAATGCCGAGGCGATGCAGGCGCTCGGCGAATCGGTGCGGCTCGAGCCGGGCAACCCGCTCTTCCGCACCGGGCTCGCCGAGGCGCATTTCGTGCTGAAGCAGCCGGCGGAAGCGGCCGCGGCGCTGGCCGAGGCGAAGACGCTCGAGCCGCAGACCGGCCCGCTGCTGCTGCGCCAGGCGGTGCTCTGGGTGCAGCTCGAGCGACCCGAGGACGCCTACGAGGCCTGCCGGCGCGCGCTTGCCCTGCAGCCGGATTTCCCGGATGCCGAGCAGGTGATGGGGATGCTGCAGCGCGAGCGCGGCGAGCTCGCGGACGCGCTGCGCCATTTCGCGATCGCGCGCCGGGCGAGCCCCGCGCCCGTCGATCCGGCGACCGGCTATGCGATGGCATTGCTGGCGGCGGGCGACCATGCGGGGCTCGAGGCGCTCGACGAGCCGGCCGATCCCCGCAACCGCTACCGCGAGGCGGTGCTGAAGGCGATCGCCGCCTGGCACCGGAATGCCGTGCCGGACTGCGCCGGCTGGCTCGCCGCGGCGGACCGCGCCGCCGCCGCGCGCGGCGGGCGCAGCGAAGACGTCTATGAGAGCTACCACAAGCATATGGAAGCGCTCTTCGCCGAGCGGCAGAAGAGCGAAGCGCCCTATGCCGGGGCGCCGACGGCGAGCGCGAGCGCGATCGGCGATGCGCAGGTGCTGGCGGCGGCGCATCTCGTGCTGCCGATCGGCGGCGCGCCGACCCGGATCCTGCCGGCCTTCGTGCCCGGTTGCCGCGCCTTCCATCTCGTGCGCCGCGCGAACAATGCCTGCCGTACCGCCTTCGAGGCCGCGCTCGACCGGCAGCCCGCCGGGCAGCTCGTGATCGCCTCGGTCGGCGATCTCGATTGCCGCTACACCAGCGGCTTCATGCAGGATCTCCGGAAGGATCCGACCCTCGACGGCGAGGCGATCATCGCGCGTACCGTGTCGCTCTATGCCGACTGGATCGGCTGGAGCGCGAAGCGCCGCAAGCTCAGGCTCGTGCTGCAGGGCCCGGCGGCGAGCAACGCGCCGCTCGACGTGATCGACCAGAAGCTGCGGCGGCGCTATCTCGATCTGGTCGCGCTCTACAACGCCAAGCTCGCCGAGGCCGCCGAGGCCGCGGGGGCCGGCTATATCGACCTCTTCGCCGCCACCTCGGATGCGGCGCGGCGCGGACGGCCCGAGCGATTCTTCGATGCGAACCACGTCCGGCCGCTCGCGATCGCCGCTGCGGTCGCCGCGGCCGG
>CADEFF010000092.1 GCA_902826565.1 uncultured Rhodospirillaceae bacterium
TACCGGCCGCGCTTCTCGCTCGCCCATGCCCGCACCTATGGCCGCTTCTCGCGCCATCTCGAGCATGTGCTGAGCGTCATCGGGCTGGCGTCCGGCATAGAGCAGCCCTTCGCGCTGACGGCCCTGGTGCTGCCCTCGGGCAATTTCTTCATCTGCGACACGCATGTGGCGGTCGACCCGACCGCGGAGGACATTTCCGAGATGACACGTTTGGCGGCCGAGGAAATCCGCCGCTTCGGCATCACGCCGAAGGTGGCGTTGCTCTCCCATTCCAACTTCGGCAGCAGCAGCAGCGAGTCCGCCGTCAAGATGCGGGTGGCGCTCGGCCTCATCCACGACCGGCTGCCGGAGCTCGAGGTCGAAGGCGAGATGCAGGGCGACGGCGCGATCTCGGAGCTCATCCGCACGCGCCTCTTTCCGAACTCGCGGCTGGCGGGCACGGCGAACCTCCTGGTCATGCCCAATCTCGATGCCGCCAACATCGCCTTCAATCTCCTGAAGACCCTGGGCGCCGGTCAGTCGGTGGGACCCATGCTGATGGGCATGGCGCTGCCTGCCCACGTCGTGGCGCCCTCGATCACGGTGCGCGGCATCGTGAATATGACGGCCGTCGCCGCCGTGGACGCCCAGGCCGCCGTCGAAGCCGGCCGTCGTCCATGAACGAGGAGGCGCCCCGCACCCCCGAGGAGGCGCCGCCAGCCGTCGATGCCGACACCATGGTCGGCATCTCTCCCGAGATCGTCGCGCGCATAAGGGGAGCGGTCGAGGCCGGCTCGCTCGACCGGGTCGAGGAGATTGCGCAGGAGCTGCATGCGGCGGACTTTGCCGATCTTCTGCAGGAGCTGACGCCGGAAGAGCGCCGGCTCGTCATTGCCGTCGCCCGCCATGTCATCGATCCGGAAACCCTCAATCATCTGGACGACGCGATGCGCACCGAGGTGATCGAGCTGATGGGGCCGCGCGAGTTCGCGCAGGCGGTAACCGAACTCGAAACCGACGACGCGGTCGAGATCCTGGGCGATCTCGACGAAGACGACACGCGACGCATTCTCGAAGCCATGCCGGCGGAGGACCGTGCGGTTCTCGAGCAGGGCCTGACCTATCCCGAGGACAGCGCCGGCCGCCTGATGCAGCGTGATCTGGTGGCGCTGCCGCGGCATTGGACGGTGGGCGAGGCGATCGACTATCTCCGTGCCAAGGATGACCTGCCGAAGGATTTCTACGATCTCTTCATCGTCGATCCGATGCACAAGCCGATCGGTCAGGTGCCGCTGTCGCGTGCCATCCGGAACCGGCGGACGGTGAAGCTGACCGACATCATGGATGTCGAGTTCCGCGCGATACCGGCCGAAATGGACCAGGAATCGGCGGCGCATCTCTTTCGGCAATACGGCATCGTCTCGGCACCGGTCGTGGACGAGAGCGGGCGGCTGCTGGGGGTGATTACGGTCGACGACGTGGTGCATGTCATCGAAGAGGAAGCGGAGGAGGATCTGCTTGGCATCGTCGGCGTGAGCGAGACCGATTTCCATGCTCCGGTCGGCGAGACCGCCTGGCGGCGCGTGCGCTGGCTGGTGGTCACGCTCTGCAACTCCGCCATCGCCGCCACGGTCATCTCGCAGTTCGAGGCGACCATCGAGCAGATCGTGGCGCTCGCGGTGCTGATGCCGATCGTGGCCGCGATGGGCGGCAATGCGGGGGTGCAGGTCATCACCGTGACGATCCGTGCGCTTGCGACGCGCGATCTCCAGCCGCGCGGCAGCGCTGTCCGGCGTCTCATCCTCAAGGAGCTGCTGGTCGGCGCGATCAACGGCATCGTGTTCGCGGCCATTGTCGGAACGGTCGCCGGTTTCTGGTTCGGCAGCGCCGCGCTCGGCGCCGTGCTTGCGGGTGCCATGATCTTCAACATGGTCTGGGCCGGCATGGCGGGAACGATCATCCCGATTACGCTGGCCCGGCTCGGCATCGACCCGGCGACCGGGGCGGGGCCCTTCCTGACCACGACAACGGACGTCCTCGGCTTCTTCTCCTTCCTCGGCCTCGCGACCTTGTTCCTGCTTTAGCCGCGCGCTAGGCTCCCGCGCCGAAGGAGTTTCCCGACATGGCGCAGGGCTCGAACTGGCGATTTCAGCCGCTCGATTTCGGGCTGGGCGAAACGGCCGATATGCTTCGCGAGCAGGTGGCAGGTTTTGCCGCCGAGGAGATCGCGCCGCGCGCGGCCGAGATCGACCGTAGCAATCAATTCCCCATGGATCTCTGGCGCAAGATGGGTGCGCTGGGATTGCTCGGCATCACCGCGGATCCCGCCTATGGCGGCGCCGGCATGGGCTATCTCGAGCATGTCGTTGCGATGGAGGAGCTGAGCCGGGCATCGGCCAGCGTGGGGCTTTCCTACGGTGCCCATTCCAATCTCTGCGTCAATCAGCTCCGCCGCAACGGCAACGACGAACAGAAGAAGCGCTATCTGCCGAAGCTGATCTCGGGCGAGCATATCGGCGCGCTCGCCATGAGCGAGCCGCAGGCGGGGTCGGACGTGGTGAGTCTGAAACTCCGCGCCGAGCCGCAGGGCGACGGGTTCCTGCTGAACGGCACCAAGATGTGGATCACCAATGGCCCCGACGCCGACCTGCTGGTGGTTTATGCCAAGACCGACCCCACGGCGCGCTCGCGCGGCATAACCGCCTTCCTCATCGAAAAGACCATGCAGGGCTTCAGCGCATCGCCCAAGCTCGACAAGCTCGGCATGCGCGGTTCCAACACCAGCGAGCTGGTCTTCCGGGATTGCCTTGTCGGGAGGGAGCAGGTGCTTGGCAAGGTCGGGGACGGCGTCAAGGTGCTGATGAGCGGGCTCGATTACGAGCGTGCCGTGCTCGCCGGCGGCCCCATCGGCATCATGCAATCCTGCATGGACGTGGTGCTGCCCTATATTCACGAGCGGCACCAGTTCGGCAAGGCGATCGGCGAGTTTCAGCTCATGCAGGGCAAGATCGCCGACATGTATACGGCGATGAATGCGGCCAGGGCCTACGTCTACGCTGTCGCCCGCGCCTGCGATCGCGGCCAGACCACGCGGCGCGATGCTGCCGGCGCCATTCTCTATGCCGCGGAAAAGGCCACCTGGATGGCGCTGGAGGCGATCCAGGTCCTCGGCGCCAACGGCTACATCAACGACTATCCGACGGGCCGATTGCTGCGCGACGCGAAGCTCTACGAGATCGGCGCGGGCACCTCCGAAATCCGGCGCCTACTCATCGGCCGCGAGCTTTTCGAAGAAACCGCCTGAGCCCGGGAAGGAAGGAGTTTCAGATGGCGCTGGAGATGCGCGAGAGCTGCGAAAAATGCCAAAAAAGCCTTCCGCATCCGTCGGAGGAGGCCTTTATCTGCAGCTTCGAATGCACCTTTTGCGGCGATTGCACGACCGCAATGTCGCATCGTTGTCCGAACTGCGGCGGCGAACTGCTGCGTCGTCCGCGCCGCAAGGCGAAGTAGCGGCGATGGTCGGCCAGAGAATCTCGACCGGCTCGAGCTTCGAGGCGCTCGCCAGTTTCAGCCGCGCCGTGGTGGATGGCGACTGGGTGTTCGTCTCCGGCACTACCGGTTTCGACTACAAGGCGGGCACGATCGTCGAAGATCCGGTGGAGCAGACCGAGCAATGTTTCCGGACGATCGCCTGGGTGCTCGGCGAGGCGGGATCGAGCATGGCGGAGCTCGTGCGCATCCGCGTCTATCTCGCCGATGCCGCCATCTTTCCGGCGGTGGCGCCGGTGATCGGCCGCTGGTGCAAGGAGGCGCGGCCGGCCAATACCACGGTGGTGGCCCCGCTCGTCGATCCGCGAATGAAGATCGAGATCGAGGTCACCGCAAAACGCCGCCGGGACAGTCGCCGGGATCTGCCCGGCCGCGGGTGAGACGGGGTCTTGCGCCGCCTCGCCGCACCGGTCGAGCGTCGGATTTGAAACAGGAGCAATGGCGATGCCGACTGTCCTCATCACCGGCACCAATCGCGGGATCGGCCTCGAGCTTGCGCGGCAATATGCGGCGGAGGGCTGGCGCGTTCATGCCTGCCTGCGCAACCCCGCGAGCGGCGGGGCGCTCAAGGCCATCCCGGGGGATATCCGTCTCCACGAGCTCGACGTGACCGACGAGGATCAGATCGACCGGCTGGCGAAGGCGCTGGCGGGAGAGGCGATCGATCTCCTGATCAACAACGCGGCGCTGGGTGGGCCGGAGGACGACACGGATCCCGATGAATGGTCCGAGGTTTTTCGGGTGAACAGCATAGCGCCCGTTCGCATCCTCCAGGTCTTCCTGCCGCATCTCGCGCTCGCCAAGGACCCGCGCGTGCTCAATGTGACCAGCCGCATGGGGAGCATCGGCGACAATTCTCGTGGTGGCTCCTATGCCTACCGGTCGAGCAAGGCGGCGCTCAACGCCGCGATGAAGAGCTTTGCCATCGAGCTCAAGCCGAAGGGCATCACCATCGCGGTTATGCATCCCGGTTGGGTACAGACCGACATGGGCGGGCCGGATGCGCCCGTGCCAGTGAGGACGAGCGCCGAGGGGCTGCGCCGCACGATCGCGCAGATGAAGCCGGCGGATACGGGCGCCTTCTACAACTATGACGGCGCACCGATCCCATGGTAGGTGGCTGGCACCTGGCGCAGCTCAATGTCGGCCGGCTGAAGGCGCCGCTCGACGATCCGCAGATCGCCGATTTCGTGACGGCGCTCGATCCGATCAATGCGCTCGCGGAGGCGAGCCCGGGCTTCGTCTGGCGGCTTCAAGGCGAGGGCGGCAGCGCGACGGACATTCGCGTCGCCGGCGACCCGCTGATGATCGTCAATCTGACGGTCTGGGAATCGGTCGAGACGCTGTTCGATTTCACGTACTGCACCGGCCATAGCGGTATTCTGGCGCGCCGCCGCGACTGGTTCGAGGCGCTCGGCCGGCCGCATATGGTCCTCTGGTGGCTCCCCGCCGGCAGCCTGCCGACCCTCGGCGAGGCGATGGATCGCCTCGAGCGGCTGCTTCGCGACGGGCCTACCGAAGAAGCCTTCACCTTCAAGCGGCGCTTTCCGGCGCCGACCGGCGGGAGTCTGGCCGCCGCTGGCTAGGGGGACGGGAAGCATGGCGCCGCCGCTCGAGTTCTACTTCGATTTTGCCTCGCCCTACGGCTATCTCGCCTCGCTGCAGATCGACGCGATCGCCGCGAAGCATGGCCGCACGGTGTCCTGGCATCCCTTCATGCTGGGCGCGGCCTTCAAGGCCACCGGACAATCGCCGCTCCCCGACCAGCCGATGCGCGGCCCCTATCACATTCGCGATTTCGCCCGCTCGGCGCGGCGCTTCGGGGCGCCGTTTCGGATGCCGTCGCCCTTTCCCTTTGTCGCGCTCGCGCCTTCGCGTGCCTTCTATTGGCTGCTGGAGGAACGCGATCCGGCCGCGGCGAAGCGCTATGCGGCAGCCGTCTATGGCCGCGTCTTCGGCGAGGGTCGCCCGGTCGGCGACCCAGCGGCGGCAGCGGAGGTGGGCGCCGCGATCGGAATCGATCCGGCAGAATTGACGGGCGCGATCCAGGGGACGGCGATAAAGGAACGGCTGCGCCGGGAAACCGACCAGGCGGTCGCACGCGGGGTGTTCGGGTCGCCCTTCATCTTCGTTGATGGCGAGCCTTTCTGGGGTCATGACAGACTGCCGCAGATCGAGGAGTGGCTCGCCCGCGGCGGGTGGTGAGTTCCGACGCCGAACGCAAGGCTGCGAGACCATTCCGGCATTGCGCTTCCCCCTTGTCCCTCCTGGCGGGAGCAGCGATGCTGGCGCCCATGCCGATCCTTTCCTCCGCCGTAAATCCCGACAGTGACGAGTTTCGCAACCGCGCCGACGCGATGGCGGCCGAGGTCGCGAAGATTACCGCCCTCGAGGCCGAAATCCGCCTGGGCGGCGAAGCGGGCGCCCGGGAGAAGCATGTCGCGCGCGGCAAGCTGCTGCCGCGCGAGCGCGTCCGTGGACTGATCGATCCCGGCACCGCTTTGCT
Organism: uncultured Rhodospirillaceae bacterium; assembly: GCA_902826565.1. Lineage (GTDB taxonomy): Bacteria > Pseudomonadota > Alphaproteobacteria > Dongiales > Dongiaceae > CADEFF01. Next base: position 6,035 of record CADEFF010000092.1, read on the forward strand.
CGAGCTGGGTGGCTTCGCGGCGCATGGCGTCTATGAGGACAATGTTCCGGCGGCGGGCCTCATCACCGGGATCGGTCGCATCGCGGGCCGCGATTGCGTGGTGCTCTGCAACGACGCCACGGTGAAGGGCGGGACCTACTATCCGCTCACCGTGAAGAAGCATCTGCGGGCGCAGGAGATCGCGCGCGAGAATGCGCTGCCTTGTATCTATCTGGTGGATTCGGGCGGCGCCAACCTGCCGAACCAGGACGAGGTCTTCCCCGATCGGGAACATTTCGGGCGGATCTTCTACAATCAGGCGCGCATGTCGGCGGCGCGGATCCCGCAGATCGCCGTGGTGATGGGTTCCTGCACGGCCGGCGGCGCCTATGTGCCGGCCATGTCGGACGAGACTATCATCGTGAAGGGGCAAGGCACGATCTTCCTCGGCGGACCGCCGCTGGTGCGCGCGGCCACGGGCGAGGTGGTCACGGCCGAAGCGCTCGGCGGCGCCGATGTTCATGCGCGTATCTCCGGCGTCGCCGACCATATGGCGAAGGACGATGCCCATGCGCTCGAACTGGCGCGGGGCATCGTGCGGCATCTGAACCGTCTGTCGCCGGGCGGCACGGAGCGGCGCGAACCGGCCGAGCCGCTCTACGACCCCAAGCAGCTCTACGGGATCGTGCCGCTCGACCTGCGCAAGGGCTATGAGGTGCGCGAGGTGATCGCTCGTATCGTCGATGGCAGCGAGTTCGACGATTTCAAGCCGCTCTACGGCGCGACGCTCGTCTGCGGCTTCGCCCATATCCGCGGCATTCCCGTCGGCATTCTCGCCAACAAGGGCATTCTGTTCTCGGAATCGGCGCAGAAGGGGGCGCATTTCGTCCAGCTCTGCGCGCAGCGGCGGATCCCCCTGCTGTTTCTGCAGAACATCACCGGCTTCATGGTGGGCAAGAAATACGAGTCCGGCGGAATCGCCAAGGACGGTGCCAAGATGGTGATGGCCGTCGCTTGTGCGGATGTGCCGAAGATCACCGTCATCATCGGCGGCAGCTTCGGCGCCGGAAACTATGCGATGTGTGGGCGTTCCTATGGACCGCGCTTTCTCTTCGCCTGGCCGAATTCGCGCATCTCCGTCATGGGCGGCGAGCAGGCGGCTTCCGTGCTCGCGACGCTGCGGCGCGACAATCTCGAGGCGAAGGGCAAGAGTTGGAGCAAGGAGGAGGAGGAAGCCTTCAAAGCGCCGCTCCGCGCCCAGTATGAGGACCAGGGCCATCCGCTCTATGCGAGCGCGCGCCTCTGGGACGACGGGATCATCGATCCGGCCGAGACGCGGAACGTCGTCGGCCGTGCTCTCGAAGCTTCGTTGAACGCGCCGATCGGCGACAGCCGCTTCGGCGTTTTCCGGATGTAGCCGCGATGGCGCGCGTCGAGCTGGAGATCGCACGGGGTGTCGCGACGGTCACGCTCAATCGACCGGAACGGCACAATGCTTTCAACGAAGAGCTGATCGAGGGGCTGATCGCCACCCTGCAACGCATCGAGGGCGATGACGCGGCCCGCATCCTCCTGCTTCGGGCGGCTGGCAAGAGTTTCTCGGCCGGGGCTGACCTCGACTGGATGCGCCGCATGGCGGCCTATGACGAGGCCGAGAACCTCGCCGATGCCAAGCGGCTGGCCTTGTTGTTGCAGCTCCTCAATTTCATGCCGAAGCCGACCATCGCGGCGGTCCAGGGCGCGGCCCTCGGCGGCGGCGTCGGGCTGGTGGCGGCCTGCGACATCGTCGTTGCGTCGCCGGTCGCGATGTTCGGCTTGACCGAGGTGCGCATCGGCCTCATTCCCGCCGTCATCAGCCCCTATGTCGTGCAGGCGATCGGCGAACGGGCGGCGCGGCGCTATTTCCTGACGGGCGAGCGGTTCGATGCGGCAACCGCGCTCGCCCTCGGTCTCGTCACCGAGGTCGCGGAGGATCTTTCAGCCGCGGCGGCGCGCTTCATCGAAGGTCTCGAGGCGGGTGCGCCCGAGGCGCAAGCGGCGGCGAAGAAGGTGATCCGTCGCGTCGGACGCGGGCCGATCAATTCGGCCATGATCGACGATACGGCCGAGCGAATCGCCCGGATGCGGGCGCATCCTGAAGCGCGCGAGGGCATCGCCGCTTTCTTCGAGAAGCGCAAGCCCAACTGGCAGGGGTGAGATGGTGAGACTGCCGAAGCAGGTGCGGATGGTCGAGGTCGGTCCGCGGGACGGGCTGCAGAACGAGCCCGCGCCCGTGCCGGTCGCGACGCGCATCGTCCTCATCGAGCGGCTGGCCGAGAGTGGGCTTTCCGCGATCGAGGCGGGGGCCTTCGTCTCGCCGAAATGGGTGCCGCAGATGGCAGGCAGCGCCGAGGTGCTGGCCGGTATCAGGCGGCGGCCCGGGGTCAGCTATCCCGTGCTGGTGCCGAACATGCAGGGCTTCGAGGCGGCGCGTGCGGCGGGCGCCGATGAGATCGCTGTCTTCGCAGCGGCCTCGGAAAGCTTTTCGCGCAAGAACATCAACTGCTCGATCGCCGAAAGCTTGGAGCGGTTTCGTCCGGTCGCGGCGGCCGCCGCCGAAGCCGGCATCAAGCTGCGCGGCTACGTCTCCTGTGTGCTCGGATGCCCCTATGAGGGGGAGATCGCGCCGGCCAAGGTGACCGAGGTGGCGGCAGGGCTGCTCCAGCTCGGTTGCTACGAGATCTCGCTCGGCGACACGATCGGCGTCGGCACGCCGGCGAAGGCGCAGGCGATGATCGAAGCGGTGGCGGCGCGCCTGCCGCGCGAACGGCTCGCCGTGCATTTCCACGATACCTATGGGCAGGCGCTCGCGAACATCCTGGCGGTGCTCGAGCTGGGTATCGCGGTGACGGACAGCTCGGTGGCCGGGCTCGGCGGCTGCCCTTATGCGCCGGGCGCCTCCGGCAATGTGGCGAGCGAGGACGTGCTCTACATGCTGGATGGTCTGGGCATCGCGACCGGCGTCGATCTGGCGGCGCTTGCCGCGGCCGGCCGGTTCATCTCAGAAGCGCTGGGACGTCCCGCAGCATCCAAGGTGGCGCGGGCGCTCGCTGCCAGGACCTCGAAGTCCGTCACGGCATGACTGTTCATCTCATCAAGCTCTGCGTCGGCGTCGATACGGTGGCCGAGCTCGAGGATTGGGTGAAGGAACGCGCGCGTGCCTCCCGGAAGCGAAGCGGGAAGGTGCGTCTCGAGCATGTGACGCGCACCATGCCGAAGCGCCGCGACGAGGTGCTCGAAGGCGGCTCCCTCTACTGGGTCATCAAGGGCTTCGTGCAGGTGCGCCAGCCGATCATCGGGCTCGAGCCGCGGCGCGGGAAGGATGGTATCGAGCGCTGCGCGATCTGCTTCGCCCCGAAACTGGTGACGGTAATGCCGCACCCCCATCGCGCCTTCCAGGGCTGGCGCTATCTTGAGCCCAAGGACGCGCCGGGCGATCTCGGCGCAGGCTCGGTCAAAAGCCGCGAGGATCTGCCGCCGGAATTGCTGCTCGAATTGCGGTCCCTCGGCATTCTCTAGCCGCCCTCTCCAGTTATCCACCGGATCAGTCGGAAATCGCGCCGCTTCACGGCTTTCGTACTGGACGGGGAAAGCCGATAGGCCTATATAAACGCCGATAACGGGTCGGCGGAAACGCCGGCCCTTGCTCGTCTCTCTCTCGGGGGGAACGAGCACAGAGTGCGCCCCAAACGGGTTTTCGACCGGGGCGGAGCGCACAGGATCCGCATCGTAAGATGGCGAGATAGCGAGCCGGGTTTTCCGGTAGCTGCCTTGCATGGGCCGAGAGCGTTTCGGCGGCGATGCGGCGCTGTTTGACATTGTTGATTTGAGGAAGGGATGCGCGGGCGGCGGGTCTGGGT
>CADEFF010000093.1 GCA_902826565.1 uncultured Rhodospirillaceae bacterium
TTCTGCGGATTGAAGACGGCAAGCCCGACGTCGCGCAGGAAGCGCTTGAAACCGGGATCGTGCGGATCGCCGAAATTGAAAGCCTCTCCGGTCAGGGACCGGACGGGACGATCGTCCGTGCAGAAGGCCGCCTTGACCGAGAGATCGCCGTCGAGCACCGCCTCCGGGCCGCCGCCCGCGGGCAGGGGCGCCTGGCAGAGCGTCCGGTCGCCGACGCCGGGAAGCGTGCCGAAAGCGAGCACCAGCCGATAGCCTTCGGGCGGGGTTTCCGGCGCGGCCGGCACGAGATGGACCGGTCGGCCGAAATTGGCCCCCTGCATATGGTCGCGCACGATCGCGGCGAACTCATCCGCGGGCAGGGAGGTGGGATTGCCGATCACGATGGTGCGGAGATCGCGGCCGGCCGCGCCGAGGCTGACATTCTGTTTCGTGCCCGAAACGCCGATCGTATCGTGATAGATCACGCCGTTCGGCGACACCACGCTGCAGCCCAGCAGCAGGACGACGCCCGACGCGGCAGCGATCGAAAAGGCGCGGCGGAGGCTGCGAACCATCCGATCCCCTCAGACGTCGATGTCGCGGACCTGCGGCGCGTTCTCCTGGATGAACTGGAAACGCAGCTCCGGCTTGCGCCCCATGAGCTGCTCCACGAGGTCCGCGGTCTTGCGTGCATCCTTGCGCTGCGCATCGTCGTAACGGTCGGGCACATGGACGCGAAGCAGGATGCGTTTCCCGGGGTCCATGGTGGTTTCCTTGAGCTGCGACGAAGGCATCTCGCCGAGGCCCTTGAAGCGGCTGATCTCGACCTTGCCGCGGCCCTTGAAGGCGGTCGCCATCAGCTCGTCCTTGTGGCGGTCGTCCCGCGCATAGATCGAGGTGCCGCCCTGCGTCAGCCGGTAGAGCGGCGGCTGGGCAAGGAAGAGGTGGCCTTTCTCGATGAGGCCCGGCATCTCGCGATAGAAGAAGGTCATCAGCAGCGAGGCGATATGGGCCCCGTCCACATCGGCGTCGGTCATGATGATGATGCGTTCGTAGCGCAGCCTTGCGGCATCGAACTTGTCGCGCGTGCCGCAGCCGAGCGCCTGGATGAGGTCGATCAGCTCCTGGTTCTGGGCGAGCTTGTCCTGCGAGGCACTGGCGACGTTGAGGATCTTGCCGCGGAGCGGCAGCACGGCCTGGGTGTCGCGCAGCCGCGCCTGCTTCGCCGAACCGCCGGCGGAATCGCCCTCGACCAGGAAGAGCTCGGTGCCTTCCGCCGAATCCCGCGAGCAGTCGGCGAGCTTGCCGGGGAGCCGCAGCTTCCGCGTCGCCGTCTTGCGGGCGAGGTCCTTGTCCTGCCGCTTCCGCAGCCTTTCCTCGGCGCGCTCCACCACGCGCTCCAGCAGGTCGCGGGCGCGATCGGTGTCTTCCGAGAGCCAGTGGTCGAGATGGTCCTTGATCGAGGCCTCGACCAGCCGCTGCGCCTCGACGGTCGCGAGCTTTTCCTTGGTCTGGCCCTGGAACTGCGGATCCTTGATGAAGAGGGAGAGCAGCATCACCGCGCCGCCGCTCACATCCTCGGCCGTGATCTGCGCCGCCTTGCGGTTGCCGACGAGGTCGCCATAGGCCTTGAGGGAGCGCATGAGGCCGCTGCGCAGGCCCGCTTCGTGCGTGCCGCCCTCGGGCGTCGGCACGGTGTTGCAGTAGGAGTTGAGGAAGCCTTCCTCGTCCACCGGCCAGGCAACCGCCCATTCGACGCGACCCTGCCGCTCGGGCAGGTCGGCGCGGCCGATGAAGGGCATGGCCGTCACGGTCTTGCGACCCTCGAGTGACGCCGACAGGAAATCGCCGAGGCCGCCGGGGAAATGGAGCACCGCCTCCGCGGGCGTCTCGTCGCCGTCCTTGATGAGCTTCGGGGCGCATTTCCAGCGGATCTCGACGCCGCGGAAGAGATAGGCCTTCGAGCGGGCCATGCGATAGAGCCGCTCCGGCCGGAAATGCGCCGCGGTGCCGAAGATCTTCTTGTCGGCGGTGAAACGGATGGTCGTACCGCGCCGGTTGGCGGCGCTGCCGATCTTCTTCAGCTTCGAGGTCGGCGCCCCCCGCGCGTAATCCTGGCTGTAGAGCTGCTTCTCGCGCGCCACCTCGATATGGAGCGTGTCGGACAGGGCGTTGACGACGGAGAGCCCGACGCCATGCAGGCCGCCCGAGGTCGTGTAGACCTTGCCGCCGAACTTGCCGCCCGAATGGAGCGTGGTGAGGATCACCTCGAGTGCCGATTTGCTCTTGAATTTCGGGTGCGGATCGATGGGGATGCCGCGGCCGTTATCGCTGACGGTGACGGCGCCCTCGGCGTCGAGCTCGAGCTCGATCCGCGTCGCATGGCCGGCGACCGCCTCGTCCATCGAATTGTCGAGCACCTCGGCGACGAGGTGATGCATCGCACGCTCGTCCGTGCCGCCGATATACATGCCGGGCCGCCGGCGGACCGGCTCCAGCCCTTCGAGGACCTCGATGTCCTTCGCGGTATATTCGGCGGATTTGCGCCCGCCGGCGCCGAACAGGTCATTCATGGGGCCGGACTATAGGAAGTCGGCTCGAATCGGATCAAGCCGCATGGAGAAGCAACAACACGGCAGAGTGCCCGGAGTTGCCGGCGCGTCGGCAAAGCGGTGCCGAACGCGCCTTCACCGCCGCCTGCGACACGCATGAGCGGGCGCTCGCCATCGACAAGCGCGTTCCGCCTGTCGCAGACTGGTCGCATGACCGAGACACCCCCCGCCGTCGAACCCGCGATCCGCACCCTCGCCATGCCCGCCGACGCCAACGGCAATGGCGACATTTTCGGCGGATGGCTCCTGGCGCAGATGGATCTGGCCGCGGGGGTCGTCGCCCGGCGCCGGGCGGAAGGCCGCGTCGCGACCGTCGCCATCGACGCGATGAGCTTCCACAAGCCCGTGCTGATCGGCGATCTGCTGAGCTGCTATGCGGAGATCGTCCGAATCGGCACGACATCGATGACCATCGCGGTCGAAAGCTGGGTCGAGCGGTGGCGCGACGGCAAGTTCCACAAGGTGACGGAGGCGCGCTTCACCTACGTCGCGATCGACGACGACGGCCGGCCGCGACCGGTTCCCAAGCCCGCGTGATGGCGGAGGATCGCGCCGTTCCGCTCGCGGGCCGCACCGTCGCCATCACCGGTGCGGGACGGGGCCTCGGGCGCGCTCTGGCGCTCCTGATGGCGGAGCGGGGCGCGGTGCCCATTCTCATCGGACGCGACCAGGTGGCGCTCGAGGAGGTTGCGGCGGCGATCGCGCGGAACGGCGCCGCCGCCCCGCGCCGGTTTCTGGCCGATGGGGCGAAACCCGACGAGATCGAGCACGCCTGCATCGCCATCCGCGCCGCCTATCCGCGGCTCGATATCCTGATCAACAATGCGGCCGGCTGGGTTCCGGGCCGGCTGGAGGAGGTGGCGCCGGCGGCGATCGCCGAGAATGTCGCCGCCACGGTGGCGGGAACGATGCTCATGACGAAGTTTCTCCTGCCGGCGCTCCGCGCTTCCGAGGGCGCGGACATCGTCACCCTGGTCTCGATCTCGGGGACGCCGGCGGCGCCGTTCCTTTCGCGCAATCCGGTCTATGACGCGGCCAAGCATGCCCAGCACGGCTTCGTCGAGAGCCTCCGCCGAGAGCTGAAGCCCGATCGGATCCGGGTGATCGCGGTCTATCCGCCGGACTTTCAGGGCACGCAGCCGGACGACGAAACCTGGAAGACGGCCGAAGGGGAGCGGGAGTCGGGAGCCTGCATGACGACCCGCGACGTGGCGGAGACGATCCTCTTCGCGCTGACACGGCCGCGGATCGCGAGCCTCGCCGCCGTTATCCTCGACAACAATCGGCCGGATTGACGCCCGAGGCGGGAGCCCGGTCAGCGGGCGGCGGTTTCGCGCTGCGTGTAGGTCGGTCGGAGCGGAATGACGTCCTCGATGCCGAGGCAGTGGGTAACGGTTTCGCCGTCGTCCGACAGCGGGAACTTGCCCCACTCGAAAACCGCCTCCTTTCCGTCGCCCCGGATCAGATGCCCGGTCCCGAGCAGCGGCCGTCGCGTCTCCAGCAGCAGCGAATATTGCTGCACATAGCTCGCGATCTCGTCGCCGGCCCAACCGCTCTCATGCAGCCAGTGGCCGGTATAGTCGCTGCGGGCCATGCGCACCGCCTCGGTGCCGACCAGCCGATAGCGGACCCGGAGCGGGGCGGAATGAATTTCCGAGATCATGAGATAGGGGAGCAGAGGCTTGAGCGCGGCAGGATCGATGTCGCGCTTGGCCGGCATCGGCCGGGCCCGACACTGGTCCTTCCAGTAGCCGAAGATCCGATTGATGCGATCCGACGCCACGCTGCCCGTAATGTCGAGCCTGTGCACTTCGTCCCAATCCCCAACTGCGAGATCGATCCTGCCTCCGGTCGGGTTTCAGAGCAATGGCGACGGTGCACCGCGGGACCGGATCTTCACACCCGGCACCCGGGATAATTTTCCTACGCCAGGAAGGAGAACCCCGCCCGTCCCAGGGCGGGCGGGGCCAAATCCATGGCTCGGCAGCGAAAAACCACCGCTCCGGCGCTGTAATTTCTGTCAGACGCTATAATAAAGCTTGTACTCCAGCGGGTGCGGCGTCATCTCGAAGTCGTGCACTTCCTCCCACCGCAGCTCGAGATAGCTGTCGATGAAATCGTCGGCGAAGACGTCGCCGCGCTTGAGGAAGGCGCGATCCTCCTCCAGCGACTGCAGGGCTTCGCGGAGCGAGCCGCATACCGTCGGCACGTTGCTGAGCTCTTCCGGCGGCAGGTCGTAGAGGTTCTTGTCCATCGGGTCGCCGGGATGGATCTTGTTCATGATCCCGTCGATCCCCGCCATCAGCATCGCCGCGAAACCGAGATAGGGGTTGGCCGAGGGATCGGGGAACCGCACCTCGACGCGCTTGCCCTTCGGATTCGCGACATAGGGGATGCGGCAGGAGGCCGATCGGTTGCGCGAGGAGTAGGCGAGCAGCACCGGCGCCTCGAACCCCGGCACCAGTCGCTTGTAGCTGTTGGTGGTGGGGTTGGTGAAGGCATTCAGCGCCTTCGCATGCTTGATGATGCCGCCGATGTAGTAGAGCGCGGTCTCCGAGAGATCGGCATAGCCGTTGCCGGCGAAAAGCGGTTGACCGCCCTTCCAGATCGACTGATGCACATGCATGCCAGAGCCGTTGTCGCCCTTGACCGGCTTCGGCATGAAGGTCGCCGTCTTGCCGTAGGAATGGGCGACGTTGTGGACGCAGTATTTGTAGATCTGCATCGCATCGGCGCCGCGCGTCAGCGTCGAGAATTTGATGCCAAGCTCGTGCTGGCTCGGGGCCACCTCGTGATGATGCTTTTCCACCGTCACGCCCATGTCGGCGATGGTCGACAGCATCTCGGCGCGCAGGTCGCCGCCGCCGTCAAGCGGGGCCACCGGGAAATAGCCGCCCTTGACCGCAGGTCGATGGCCGTGATTGCCGTCCTCGCGGCGACGCCCGTTCATGTATGGCCCCTCGTCAGAGGCGAACTCGACAAAGGTACGATGCATCGAGACTTCGTACCGCACATCGTCGAACACGAAGAATTCGGCCTCCGGACCGACGAGGGCGGTATCGCCGATTCCGGTGCTCTTGAGGAAGGTTTCGGCATTCTTGGCGATCGAACGCGGATCGCGGCCGTAGTTCTGACCGGTAAGCGGCTCGACGATGTCGCAGAACACGATGATCTGGGCCTGCGCCGAGAAGGGGTCCATGACCGCCGTGTCGAGGTCCGGCATCAGGATCATGTCGGACTCGTTGATCGCCTTCCAGCCCGCGATCGAGGAGCCGTCGAACATGACGCCCTCGGTCAGCAGATCCTCGTCGACCGCGCTCGTCGCCTGCGAGAGGTGGTGCCATTTGCCGCGCGGGTCGGTGAAGCGGAAATCGACATACTTCGCGTCCTTGTCTTTGAGCTGGGCCAGGAACTTCTTCGGGTCGGACATCGACATTCCTCGGGTTGGAAGTGCGGCGCGGGTTTCGATCGGGCGGGATTCGCTCAGATGGCGTCGCTGCCGCGTTCGCCGGTGCGGATGCGGATCACCTCGTCCACGGCGGTGACGAAGATCTTGCCGTCTCCGATGCGACCGGTACGGGCGGCGTGCTGGATGGCCTCGACGGCGCGCTCGACGAGCTGGTCTTCGAGCACCACCTCGAGCTTCACCTTGGGCAGGAAATCGACCACATACTCGGCCCCGCGATAAAGCTCGGTATGGCCCTTCTGCCGGCCGAAGCCCTTCGCTTCCGTGACTGTAATGCCTTTGATGCCGACTTCGTGCAGCGCATCCTTCACGTCGTCGAGCTTGAAGGGCTTTATGATGGCTTCGATCTTCTTCATGTGCGTCCCGTGTCGGTCATGGCGGCCCCGCAGGGGCGTCGAGCTACGCGACGGAGGATGCACCAAGGCTAAGTGCTTGTCGTGACGATAGAAAATGCAGACCAGCGGGCGGTTCCCGGCGCCTTTCGGCGGCGCTGCCCATGGTTTGGGCAGGCGCCGCCCAATCGCTGCGCAGCGTCCGGCGCCTCGCGCCGCCGCAAGGAGAAAGGGCGCAGCGTTGCCGCTGCGCCCAGGATGACGTCGAAAACCGCCGGCGCCGCCGCTATGCCGTCGGCCGCGGCCCGATGACGCGATCCAGAATCCAGTTCGCGATCTCGTTGAGGAGGGTCTCGGAGCTGTTGAGCCGCGCGATGCGCGCAAAGGGCGACATGAGCCCGGCATATTGCCGCAGCGAGATATCGACGTCTTCCTGCACGACCAGGCTGTTGCGCCGGTAATAGTTCTGCGCGATCTGCTCGAAATCGTTCCGCTCGACGGTCGATTTCGGGAAGAGCGAGCTCACCGTGAGCCGGGATTTCTTCGCCGAGATCGGCTCCGATCGGAAGACGAGGGCGCCGTCATTGCCGAGCGTCATCATCATCGCCGGATGAAGCGACACGAAATAGGTGCCCTTCTTCCGCTCTTCGCGGATCTGCGGCATCGGCGGGAAGCCGTCATAGCCGGGCAGGGGCAGCAGGAGCTGGCTACCGCCCTCATGGGCGACGAAGGCGCAGAAATACTCGCCCGTGGGCGGGGCCTCCTCGATCGTCGTGCCCTGCCACCGCGCCAGCGAGTCCTTGTGGACGGTGGGAATGTGATAGATGTCGTTGTAGTTCTCGACGAAGCATTTCCAGTTCGCATCCATCTCGTAGACGACGCGGCGCGCGCAGATCATGTCCTCGAGCCGATGCGATTCCAGCCGTTCGGGCAGATCGCCGAGATGCTCGGCCAGGGTGCCGGGGCTTTTCTTGAACTTGATGAAAAGGAAGCCGCCCCAGCTCTCGCTCGGCAGCTCGATCAACCCGTATTCGTGCCTGTTGGAGGCGTCGATGACGGGTTTGCCATCGAGGTCGTTGTAGTTGGGCGTCCCCATCAGCTTGCCTTCGAGCGTGTAGGTCCAGCTATGGTAGGGGCAGCGGAACGCCTTGCAGTTCCCGTCGCCCTTCGCGATCAGCGCACCGCGATGCCGGCAGGTATTGGCGAAGGCTCGCACCTTGTCGTCGTTGCCGCGGGCGACGACGATCGGAACCTTCATGAAGGTCGTGGCGTGGAAATCGCCGCGGTTGGGAACGATGTCCAGCCGATCGAACAGGTTCCATCCGGGCATGAAGAGCCGCTGCATCTCCGCCTCGAAGAAGCGCTCCGAGGTGTAGCACCAGAGCGGCAGGGCCCGGAGGCTCTTGCCGCGCGCCCGCACGGCCGCGAAATGGCGCGGATCCAGAACGTTTTCCGGTTCGGCGTGACCGTAGTCTTCGCTGGCGCCATCGAGCATGGGGCTCTCCGTCCGTCGTCGCTTTGCTGCCGGCGACTATAGCACGGGAGCCGGCGCGGCCGGCCTGCGGTCGACAGCGCCGTCAGACAGGCGAAATGCCGGTGGTTCCCGATGCCCCGGGCAACCGATCGCGCAAGAACCGATCTTCGGGGCGGCGCCCGGCGACGAAACCGACGGTGCCGGCAGGCTCAGGCGACGGGCGCCTTTTGCTTCGCGCCGACGCCCTTTTCCACCAGCCACTTCTCCATGCGCTTCATGGATTCGGCGATGTTCTCGAGGCTGTTGGCGTAGGAGATGCGGATATAACCCTCACCATGGGCGCCGAAGCTGGTGCCGGCGATGGTGGCGACGCCCGCGTCGCTGAGTAATCCGGCCTCCATCTGCTTCGCGCTCATGCCGGTGCCCTGGATGTTCGGGAAGACGTAGAAGGCGCCGAGCGCATCGACGCAGGAGACGCCCGGCAGCTTGTTCAGCGCATCGACGACGAAACGGCGGCGCTCGTCGAAGGCCTTGCACATCGTCGCGACGTCGTCCTTGGGGCCGGTGAGGGCGGCGAGGCCGGCAAACTGCGCCGCCGCATTGACGCAGGAATGGCAATTGATGGCGAGGCGCGTCGCGAGCTCGGCGAGCTTGCCGGGCCACACCGCATAGCCCATGCGCCAGCCGGTCATGGCATAGGTCTTCGACCAGCCGTCCAGCATGATGGTGCGGTCGCGCATGCTCTCGAAGGTCAGGAGGCTCAGATGCTTCCGGCCCTCATAAAGAATCTCGCTATAGATCTCGTCGGACATCACGACGATGTCCGGATGCTTTTCCAGCCCCGCCACCAGCTTCTTCATCTCGGCGTCGGCCGTGACGCCGCCCGTCGGGTTGGCCGGGCTGTTGATGATGATGAGGCGCGTCCTGGGCGTGATGCGGGAGAGCAAATCCTCCGCGGAAAAGCCGAAGCCGTTCTTCTCGAGCAGCGGCAGCGGTACCGCCTTCGCACCGGTGAAGTTGATCGCGGACTCGTAGATCGGGAACCCCGGGTTCGGATAGATGATCTCGGCACCCGGCTCGCCGAACATCAGGATGGCGAAGAACATCGTCACCTTGCCGCCCGGCACCACGACCACCTGGGCCGGATCGACCGCGACGCCGTGGCGACGGTTGAGATCGGCGGCGACCGCCTCGCGGAGCTGCGGCAGTCCGTTCGCCGGCGTGTAGCCGTGATGGCCGTCCCGCAGCGCCTTGCAGGCCGCTTCGACGATATGGGCCGGCGTCTTGAAGTCGGGCTGGCCGATGCCGAGATTGATGATGCTCTTGCCCTGGGCCGCGAGCGCATTGGCGCGCGCCAGCACCTCGAACGCGGACTCGGTGCCGAGACGGCTCATTCCCTGCTGCAACAGCATATCTTTCTCCCTGAGGCCCGTTCGCCCGGGCCGGTCCGCGGTGAGGGCGCTCGCGCGCCAAAAGGCCGGTTTTTCTAGTCCAGATGCGGGTTTCGGGAAAGCCGATCTTTGCCGCCAGCGACATTTTTTAGCAGTCCGGGCCGATGCCGCGCCGCGGCCGCCCGGCGGCCGCGCCAATGTCCCGGCCGGGCGGGGCGTAACGCTTGACGGAGGGCGGCCGGGCCTTTACTTACCGCGGGCCGGCGGCGGGCGTAGCTCAGTTGGTTAGAGCGCCAGATTGTGGATCTGGATGTCGTGGGTTCAAGTCCCATCGCTCGCCCCAGCTT
>CADEFF010000094.1:0-4552 GCA_902826565.1 uncultured Rhodospirillaceae bacterium
CCGCTTGCGGTTGCGCCGGTCGCGATAGGCGTATTGCAGCCCCTTCTCGACCCGCTCGATGGCGACCCGGAAATTGGTCGAGGCGCGGCCGCGATAGCCGGCCGCCATATCGACGATCTTCTTGTGACGGGCGTGGGTGGTTACGCCGCGCTTGACGCGTGCCATGGCTGTTCTCCGATCAACCCAGAGGGAGGAGGAATTTTCTCACGATCTTCGCATCGGGCTCCGACATGATCTGGGGCCCGCGCGACTGCCGCTTCATCTTCTGGGGTCGATTGGAAAGGCCGTGGCGGCGCCGGGAGGCGCCCATCTTGACCTTGCCGGTGGCGGTGAGCCGGAAGCGCTTTTTGGCGCCGCTCTTCGTCTTCAGCTTGGGCATTTTATCCTCTAACGGATTGATTTGACTTGTGTCTGCGGCGGCCGGGCATGCCCTCTACGCCCATGCGCGCCTGCGAGAAGGCGGGTTTATAGCGGCGAGGTCCCGAAAAGGCAAGCGGAGGACCGGATCGACAGGGGGACAGCTTGCCGCCGGTCGGTTCGGCAGCCCCGCTACTCCCCGCCGGCTTTCCGCCCGCCGCGCTCGATCGCGGCGCGACCTTCCCCCTCCGCCGCCAGCCCTTCCGCCATCGCGAGGCAGCGCCGGGCGAGCGCGCGGGCGCCCTCATGCAGCTCGCCGTCCTGCTGCACCTGCATGACGTTGTTCTCCATGTCCTCGGCCGACCAGCCGCGGCTATGGGCGACGAAGGGAAATTGCGGGAACTGGAAGCCGAGCTCGCCGAAGAACATCAGCATCCCGCCGGCCACCGCCTGCACATTGTCCTGCCCGCCGGTGATGATGAAACCCGCGACCTTGTTGCGGATCAGCACATTGTCATGGAGCGTGATCTGGTTCTGCACGCAGTTGAGCCGCTCGATCATCTTGAAATAGAGCGCGCTCGCATTGCCCCAGCGGATCGGCGTCGCGACCAGCGCCACATCCGCCCAGTGGACCAGCGCCTCGTAGATTTCGGTCATCTCGTCCTTCGCGTCCATCTGGGTGATGGAGCAGGGCCAGGTGCAGGCCTGCGCGCTCTTCGAGTAGTAGCCCTCGCAGGTCCGGAAGCCGAGCTCGCGGACCCGGATCATCTTCGTCTCGGCGCCCGCGGCGGCGGCTTCGCCGAGCGCCAACCCGAGCAGCGCTTCCGACGTGGAATAGCGCGGAAACCCGGCATGCATGGCGGTGGTCGACAGTCCGGCGACACGCAGCGGTCCGGGCGCACGCCTCGGTTCGCGCGCGACGGGATGAGGTGGATGCGGCGCATCGATCCGCGGCGTCGCCGGCTCGAGATCGACATAGAGCGCGCCCGCCTCGGTCTTGAGATCGTGGCGCGGCACGGCCGCGGGGATGCCCGGCCGCGCCTCGCCGGTCTCGCGATGGAACATCCAGTGATGCCAGGGGCAGACGATGAAATCCTCGCGCAGCGTTCCCTCGCCGAGCGGCCCGCCTTTGTGGTTGCAGACGCCGGACACGGCGCCGAAGCGGCCGTCCTTGTAGGACAGCGCGATGACGAGGCGCCCTTCGATGACGACCTGCCGCAGCGGCTTCGTCTTCAGTTCCTCGACCGGTCCGAGCCGATACCAGTTCGGCGCCATGGCTCAGCCTCCCTTTGCGGGCGCATGTCCCCCCGCATCTTTCGCGCGGGCGCGAATCCTGCCACAGGGCCGTGCCCGGGGTCGCGGCGCTTCGCGTCAGAGAATCCAGTAGCCCACGGCCCAGCCGACGCCGATCAGCGCCCAGAAGGTCGGCGAGGCGGCGAGCGCCGCGAGCGCGGTCAGGCCGCCGACGCCGGCGAACCAGAACTGACCGCGCAGCAGGGCGAGAAGCCCGAAGAGCGCCCCCAGAGGCCCGAAGACGAGCGGTGCCTGGAAGAGCGCATTGAGGCCGAAGATGAGGGCGAGCGAGCCCAGGATCGGCGGCGGCCAGAAGGGATTTTTCGGCAGCTCGCGCGGGGCGAGCGGGGCGAGCCAGATATAGGGGGGCGGACGCGGCGCGGGGTCGGGCGGGATGACCTCCGTGACGGACGCCGTCACGGGCGTGGCAGAGGGGCGCGCGCCCTCCGCACGCTCGGGAACCGACGGCGCCTGCCGCGCGACGCTGTCCGGCTCATCCATCGGCGGGAGGCCTCGCCCGGGAACGGAGCGCCGTGCGGGGCAGTTGCCCCCTTCGACCGGCGCTCCGGGGTGCGACGCGGATCACCGCGGCGACATCACCATGGTCATCTGCCGGCCTTCGAGGCGAGGCCATTGCTCCACCTTGGCCTTCTCGTCGAGCTCGGCCTTCACCCGGTCGAGCACCTTCATGCCGAGCTCCTGATGGACCATCTCGCGGCCGCGGAAGCGCATGGTCACCTTGACCTTGTCGCCTTCCTCGAGGAAGCGGTGGATGGCGCGCATCTTGACCTCGTAGTCGTGATCGTCGATGCCGGGCCGCATCTTGATCTCCTTGACTTCGATGACCTTCTGCTTCTTGCGCGCTTCGTTGAGCTTCTTCTGCGCCTCGTATTTGAACTTGCCGATATCGAGGATCTTGCAGACCGGCGGGCTCGCATTGGGCGAGATCTCGACGAGATCGAGGCCCGCTTCCTCGGCCATGTTCAGGGCTTCGCGCAAGGGCACGACGCCGTGCATTGACCCATCCTCTTTAACCAACCGCACCTGCGGCGCGTTGATCTGGCTGTTGTACCGCGGCCCGTCGCGCGACGGGGCGGACTCCATGGGTGGTCTGGCTATAGAAACTTCTCCCTAGGTTGTGTAACGCTGGCCGGAACGGCCTTCAGAAGCTGCCCACGGCCCTGCGGGATTGCGCCGTCGCGATCTTCCCGGTCGGCGGCAGCGCTTCCGCCGCCAGTCTATTGACGGCCTCATCCAGCGCAAGGACTTCCTGTTCCTTGCCGCCGAGGCGGCGCAGCGCGACCTCGCGCCGTTCCGCCTCGCGCTTGCCGACGACGGCCAGCACCGGAACCTTGGCGAGGCTGTGCTCGCGGACCTTGTAGTTGATCTTTTCGTTGCGCAAATCCGTCTCGACCCGGAGGCCCGCCGCGCGGAGCGCCGCCGCCACATCCTCGGCATAGGCGGCCGCCTCGTCCGTGATCGTCGCCACCACCGCCTGCAGCGGGGCGAGCCAGAGCGGGAACCGCCCGGCATGGTTCTCGATCAGGATGCCGATGAAGCGTTCCATCGAGCCGAAGATGGCGCGATGCAGCATGACGGGGCGATGCTTCGCGCCGTCCTCGCCGATATAGCTCGCGTCGAGCCGCTCGGGCATCACGAAATCGACCTGGAGCGTGCCGCATTGCCAGGAGCGGCCGATCGTATCCTTCAGGTGGAACTCGAGCTTCGGCCCGTAGAAGGCGCCCTCGCCGGGCGCCATGTCGTAGGGCACGCCGACCGCATCGATCGCCGTCTTGAGGGCGCTTTCGGCATGGTCCCAGACCGAATCCGCCCCGGCCCGCATGTCGGGCCGGTCGGCGAACCGGATCCGCACATCCTCGAAGCCGAGGTCGCGATAGACCCCGAACAGCAGGTCGCAGAACTTGATGCTCTCCTGCAGGATCTGGCCTTCGGTGCAGAAGATATGGGCGTCGTCCTGCGTGAAGTTGCGGACCCGCATGATGCCGTGCAGCGCGCCGCCCGGCTCGAAACGATGGCAGGAGCCGAACTCGGCGAGCCGCAGCGGCAGGTCGCGG
Organism: uncultured Rhodospirillaceae bacterium; assembly: GCA_902826565.1. Lineage (GTDB taxonomy): Bacteria > Pseudomonadota > Alphaproteobacteria > Dongiales > Dongiaceae > CADEFF01. The sequence continues at coordinate 3,726 of CADEFF010000094.1, forward strand.
TAGCTCTTGAGCCCCTGGTTGAAGATCTGCACATGGCAGGGGCAGTTCATCGGCTTCAGCGCGAAGATCCGGTGATCGGGCTCGGCCACGAACTCCTTCAGGCCGGCCTCGTTCTCGGCGAGATACATGTTCTCGCGGAACTTCTCCCAGTGGCCCGATTCTTCCCAGAGCTTGCGATCGACGAGCTGCGGCGTCTTCACCTCGACATAGCCGCCCTCGTCGAGCCGGCCGCGCAGATAGTTCTCGAGGGTCCGGTAGAGCGTCCAGCCCTTCGGGTGCCAGAACACCATGCCGGCCGCCTCTTCCTGCTGGTGGAAGAGGTTCATCTCGCGGCCGAGGCGCCGATGGTCGCGCTTCTCGGCCTCCTCCAGCATCGTCAGATATTGCTGGAGCTGCTTCTCGTCCGGGAAGGCCGTGCCGTAGACGCGCTGGAGCTGCTGGTTCTTCGCATCGCCGCGCCAATAGGCGCCGGCGACCTTCATCAGCTTGAAGGCCTTGCCGAGCTTTCCCGTCGAGGGCAAATGCGGACCCGTGCAGAGATCCATCCACTTGCCCTGCCGATAGATCGAGATGTCCTCGCCGGCCGGGATCGTCTCGATATGCTCGGCCTTGTATTTCTCGCCGATATCCGCGAAATGCCGGATCGCGTCGCTGCGGCTCCAGACCTCGCGCTGGATCGTCTCGTCGCGATCGACGATCTCGCGCATCCGCGCCTCGATCCTGGCGAAATCGTCCGGCGTGAAGGGCTCGTCGCGCACGAAATCGTAGTAGAAGCCGTTCTCGATCGCGGGGCCGAACGTGATCTGCGTGCCCGGATAGAGCTCCTG
>CADEFF010000094.1:4652-8877 GCA_902826565.1 uncultured Rhodospirillaceae bacterium
GATTGACGGGAGGTTACCGCCGAAGGCGCCGAAACGGCGAATTTAGAAGGATTCAAGCCACTGTCAAGGCAGGGGTCGCGCGCCAGCGCTGCACTTCCAGAAGCTCGCGATAGACCGCGAGGGTCGCGGCGCACATGCGTCCCTTGTCGTAGCGGGCATGGGCGCGCATCACCGCTTCGCCCGAGAGCCGCTCGCGATCCTCGAGCGTGAGCGACAGCGCCTTGCCGATCGCGGCGGCGAGCGCCGCGGGATCGCCCGGCTCGGCGAGCCAGCCCATGGGGCTGCGGGCGAACTGCTCGACCGCAGCCCCATGGGCGAGGGCGACCACGGGGCGGCCCATCGCCTGCGCCTCGGCGATCGCCGGAAGGAAGGCCGCCGGCTCGCTTGCGGCATGGACCACGACGTCGGCGAGCCGGTAGGCGGCCGGCATGTCACGGCATTCCTTCTCGATCTGCACCCGCCCGCCGAGGCCGTGTCGGGCGATTTCCGCCTCGAGCTCGCCCTCGAAGCCTTCCTCGCCGTCGCCTATCGAGACCAGCAGCACATGGAATTCACGCGATCCGATCGCGGCGAGCGCCGCCAGCAGCGTCGCGACGCCCGAGCCCCGGGCGAATCGCACCGGCATCATGACCACCGGCAGACCGTCCGGCAGGCGCCATTGCTGGGCGAGCTGGATGACGCGTTCCGACGTCACCCGCGCCGGATCGAAGCGCATCAGGTCGATGCCGCGCCCGACGACGCGCAGCCGCCGGTCGTCGAGCCCGTAGCGGCGGCGAAGCCGGTCGGCGAGATAGTCCGACACGGCGACGATCCGGTCGGCGCGGGCGACGACGCCGTTGTAGAAATTGGCAAGCGCATGGCTGCGCGGCGCGAGGCTGTCGACGCCGACGACGAGGCCGATGCCGGTACGGCGCGCCGCGAGATAGGCCGGCCAGACGGCAGAGACGCCGCGCGCATGGATGAGCCCGACCTCTTCTTCCTGCACCAGCCGCACGAGCTTCGCGGCATTGCTGCGGATCGTGAAAGGATTGCGACCGTCGAGCGGCAACTGGTGATGCGTGCTGCCGACCCGCTTCAGCTCGGGCAGCAGGGCGCCGCCCGCCGAGGCGAGGATCGCCACGCCGCCCGCCGTGCGAACCGCCTGCGCCATGTCGAGCGCGATGCGGTCGTCCGCCGAGGCGAGCGTCGGCTGCAGTTGCAGCGCGGCGAGCCCGCCGCCTTTCGGCGTCGTGCCGGCAATGCTAGAGATGGCTGCAGGCTGCAGCCCCGCGTCGTTCATCCCAATCGATCCGCCATGCCAGAAGAGACAGTCCCCGAACCACGAACCCTAGCACGCGACGATGGTTCCACAATCGCCTACCGGCAGAGCGCCGACCGGAGCGGTGGAAAACTCCCGGGGCTGATTTTCCTCGGCGGCTTCGCGTCCGACATGACCGGAACCAAGGCGACGACGCTCGAAGCCTTCGCCCGTGCGCGCGGCCAGGCCTTCATCCGGTTCGATTATTTCGGCCACGGCGCCTCTTCGGGCGATTTTGCGGAGGGCACGATCGGACGCTGGCGCGACGATGCGCTCGCCGTGCTCGACGAGCTCGCCACGGGGCCGCAGATCCTGATCGGCTCCAGCATGGGCGGCTGGCTCATGCTGCTCCTGTCGCTATTGCGACCGGATCGCATCGCCGGGCTCGTCGGCATCGCCGCCGCGCCGGATTTCACCGAGGAGCTGATCTGGCAGAAGCTGCCGCCCGCGATCATCGACACGCTGAAGCGCGACAAGCGCTGGATCGAGCCCTCGCGCTACGGCCCCGGCCTGCCGATCACGCTTGCGTTACTCGAGGAGGGGCGCGCGCATCTGCTGCTGGGGCGGGCGATCGGTTTCGACGGGCCGGTACGGCTGCTGCATGGCATGGCGGACCCCGACGTGCCCTGGCAATGGGCGCTGCGCATCGCCGAGAAGCTGCGCGGCAGCGACCTGGTGCTGTCGCTCATCAAGGACGGCGACCATCGCCTGTCGCGGCCGGAGGATCTCGCACGCCTCACCGCGGCGGTCGCGGAGCTTTCGGACAAGGTCGCCGCGCCGGCCGGTTGAGAGGCTTCAGCGGCCGCTTCTCGTCGCATCCGCCTCGGCGCGGAGAATCGCGGCGAGCCCCTCGCGATAGCTCGGATAGCCGAGCCGCACGCCGAGCTCGCTCTTGATGCGGTCGTTGCGCACCCGCTTGTTGTCGTCCCAGAAGCTGCGCGCCATCGGCGAAAGCGCGGCGTCGTCCGGGCTCTGCTCCGGCGGCGGCTCGATGCCGATGAGTTCCGCCGCATGCGCGACCACGTCCCCCGGCGCCGCCGGATCGTCGTCGCAGAGATTATAGATGCCGCCCGGGCGTGGCTTTGCCATCGATGCCTCGAGCACCGTCGCGATGTCCTCGACATGGATGCGGCTGAAGATCTGCCCCGGCCGGCGCAGGCGTTTCGCCGTGCCGGCCCGGAGCTGCTCGATCACGTTGCGTCCGGGCCCGTAGATCCCGGCGAGGCGGAAGAGCTGCACCGGCAGCCCCGCCGCTTCGCCGAGAGCGAGCCAGCCCCGCTCCGCGGCAACGCGCCGGCGGCCGCGCTCGCCGGTGGGCTCGAGCGCGGATGCCTCGTCCACCCAGCCGCCCGCGCGATCGCCATAGACCCCGGTGGTGGAGAGATACCCCACCCAGCGGAGATGCGGCGCCTGCGCCGCGAGGTCGGCGCCATGCTCGTCCAGCACCGGATCGCCCGCCGCGTCGGGCGGAACCGAGCTCAAAATGTAGTCGAAGCCGGCGAGGAGGCGCGCCGCGTCGGGCAATCGCGCCCCGCGTTCGAAGCGATGCGCCGCGATGCCGCGAGCCGCGAGCGCAGCCCGCTTCTCCGCCGTGCGCGCGGTGCCGGCGATCGACCAGCCCCTGGCGCCGAGCCGCGCCGCCAGGGTCAGCGCGCTGAAGCCGAGGCCGAAACAGAAGAGCCGTTTCGCCGCACCTTGCCCGCTCGATGCCGCCGCCGCCATGCTTGCCAAATCCCGACCGGGAGGGGATGTTGCCGCCCGTCGCCGGACCATAACGCCGGACGGGTCCGGAGGAAATCGGAGCGGTCCCCCCGCCGTCCCTGTGCCTTTCCCGCCGGCGCGGGTCTGCATCGGCGACCGGCAACAGATTTCCGGGGGACCGCCGGCACGCCGGAACCATCGCGGAGGTCGCCCATGCCGATTCCGGTCAGTGAACGCCCCGACGCCGGCAAGAGGGTCGATGCAAGATGAAGGCCGGGGTCTATGCGGCGCTGCTGCTGGGGATAATCCTGGTGGCGCTGAGCCTTTGCGGCGCGCCGGCCTCGAGCCGCGCGGACGAGACGGTCCCGGATCCGGGGAACTTCGAGCAGTCGAAGCAATATGCCGCCTGCATGGCGCTCGCCCGCGACCATCCGCAGGACGCCTATGACAGCGCCGGCACCTGGCTCGCCGAGGGCGGCGGCGCGCCGGCCCGGCACTGCCAGGCGGTGGCGCTGGTCGGGCTTGACCGCTTCGCCGAGGCGGCCGATCTGCTGACCGCGATCGCGAACGATCTCGCCGCCACCGACATCCGCAAGGACCTGCTCGCCGATCTCTACGGCCAGGCCGCGCAGGCCTGGCTGATGGCGGGCGACGGGGATCGGGCGATCCAGGCGGAGAACGCGGCGATCGCCCTCGCGCCCGGCGATGTGGAGCTCCGCATCGATCGTGCGGTGGTGCTGGTCTCCATCGGGAAATACTGGGAAGCGATCGACGACCTCAACCGCGCCAGCGACCTCGCGCCAAACCGCGCCGACATTCTCGTGCTGCGGGCGAGCGCCTATCGCTATGTCGAGAGCCCCGAGCTTGCGCTCGACGACGTGAACCGCGCGATCGCGCTCGACCCCAAGAACGCCGAAGCCTATCTCGAGCGCGGCATTCTCGAGGCCATGGCGAACAACCGCGAAGCGGCGCGCGGCGATTTCCTGCAGGCGGCCACGCTCGAGCCCGACAGCCCGACCGCCGAGGCCGCACAGGCGCGGCTGCAGCAGCTCGACCTGCCGGCGCAATAACCGGGCCGCACGAGCGGCCGAACAGGGAGGCCATCGTCTGACGCGGGGCGTCTGACGCGGGGCGTCTGACGCGGGGCGTCTGGCGCGGGGCGTCTAGCGCGGGGCGGCGGGCGTAGGGCTGCAGCGCCCCCACCCCCGCTCCGGGCCAGGCCGCGAC
>CADEFF010000095.1:0-3278 GCA_902826565.1 uncultured Rhodospirillaceae bacterium
GCCGACGCGCTCGTCGCCGAGGACGTGATCCAGCCGCAGCTCCCGCCCGGCTGGCCTATCGGCCGCGAAGGCTTCAAGCAAGTGGTGCGGCTCTGGCGTCGCGGCTTCCCCGACATGCATGAGGATATCGAGCTGCTGGTCGCCGAGGGCGACTGGGTGATCGGCCGGTTCCGCCTGACCGGGACCCACCGCGGGCCGTTCTACGACCTCGAGCCCACCGGCCGCCGGGTCGATATCCACGGCATCGACGCGCTGCGGATCGTCGACGGCCGCGTCGTGGAGTGGATCTACCAGGAAGATACGCTCGGGCTCTTCCAGCAGCTCGGCCGCATGCCGGGCGACGTCGGCGGCATCGCGGGCACCGCGGCGCGCTGAGGCTCGCCGCCGGGGCCCCTAGCGCCTCAACGCTTGCGCTTCGCCTTCGCGCCGCCGCGTTTTCCCCGCTCTTGCGTCGCCGCGTAATGCGCGCCGAGCAGGTTGAAGATGATGTAGCAGCAGAGCTTGCCGGTGATGCCGGAGGGGTCGTAGGCCGGGCAATATTCGACGATGTCGAACATGGTCACGCCATGGCGGCCGATCATCCGCGCCGCGGTCAGGATTTCGCGGCTGGTGAGGCCGCCGGGCTCCGGGCCGCTGGTGCCGGGGGCGTAGGCCGCGTCGATGCCGTCCGTGTCGAAGCTCACATAGAGCGCGCTGGTGCCGCGGCCGGCGATTTTGAGCGCCTCCTCCATCACCGGAACGATGCCGCGCTCGATCACCTCGCGCATGCCGATGACGCGGATCCCTTTCCGCTTCAGATATTCCGTCTGCCGCTTGGTGTTGAGCGATCCGCGAATGCCGATCAGCACCATGTTGGCGGGATCGATATTATGCAGCTCCGAGAGGCGGCAGACCTCGGACCAGTTCGAGTTTTCCTCGCCGTCCACCTCGTCCTCGGCGTCCATGTTGGCGTCGAACACGATGTAGCCGACCTTGCCGTCGGTCTCCTCCGAGATCGCTTCGCCGAGCGGGATCGGCAGGCTGTGGTCGCCGCCGATGAAGATGCCGAGCGATCCCGCGCGCAGCATCTCCTTCGCCGCCGCCTTGGCCGCCGCGCGGCATTTCGCCGGCGCCGCGGGGACCATCTGGGCGTCGCCGCAATCCACCAGCCGGTAGGTCTCCAGCAGATCGACATCGTCGTCGAAGAAGTAGCCGCCGTACTGGCGCGAGGCTTCCCGGAGGCCGCGCGGGCCGGCGGCCGTGCCGCTGCGGTAGATCCCGCCCATGTCGTAGGGGATGCCGAGAAGCGCCGCCTTCGCGCCATGGGCGCGGAGCGCGGCGGCGCGCGCCTCGACGAAGGGCGCACCGAGGAAGGTCGCCTGCGGGGCGACGCTGAGCTTTTTCCGGGCCAAGGGGGAAATCCTTCAGTGGGTGGAGCGGGAACCCGCCGTCTGCAGGGGAGTCGCGGCGGCGGTGCCGCGCGACGCGCCGGCGGCGAGGCCGTAGGCCTCGGGCCGCCGATCGCGCAGGATATGGTTGAACTCGTTCCAGCTCCGCTTGCGTCGCGCGTCGGAGAGGTTCACCTCGGCATAGATGATCTCCTCCTCGTCGCTGCTCGCCGGACCGCCGATCGGCCAGCCGGTGTAGCTCGCGATCAGGCTCTGGCCGAGGAAGGGCTGGCCGCGCTCCGTGCCGACGCGGTCGGCGGCGGCGATGAAGACCGAGTTGCTGTGCGCGGCGGCCATGACGAGGATGTTCGCCATCGCCTCGCGCGTCTTGTCCTGGCCCGGGATCGGCACCCAGTTGGTCGGCACGCAGATGATGTCGGCGCCGCCGAGCGCGCAGGAGCGGTGCGATTCCGGGAACCAGCCGTCATAGCAGATGAAGGTGCCGATGCGACCGGCGGCCGTGTTGAAGACCGGGAAGCCGAGATTGCCCGGCTCGAAGAAGAGCGCTTCCTCGTTCCAGAGATGCACCTTGCGGAAGCTGCCGACATGGCCCGAGGGGTCGATCACGACGGCGGAATTGTAGAGCGCGTTGCCGTCCCGCTCGCAGATGCCGGCGACGATGGTGAGGCCGAGCTCGGCGGCGAGCTTGGTCCAGAGCTTCGTCGTCTGCCCGCCCGGCACGGGCTCGGCGAGGCCGAAGGCCTCCTCGCGCGACTTGAACATGTAGCCGGAGTTGCAGAGCTCCGGCAGCACCAGCAGCCGCGCGCCCTTCTTCGCGGCCTCGCGGATCATGCGTTCGCTCTTCTTCAGATTGCCCGGCTTGTCGCCGATGCGCGGCTCCATCTGGATGCAGGCGACCTTCACCGGCGCTTCGGCGCTCGCTGCTTCCTGTGCCATTGACTTCGCTCCCGATGATAGAGGCGCGCCCGAGGGACGACCGAACGGCCCGGACTCCATCATGATTTGCGCGAGGTCGCAAGGCGGCCGGCGGCGCGTCGCTTTGCGGAATCGGCAGGCGGCCGGCGCTTGTCAGGCGCCGTTGGGCCTGGCCGACGTGAGTTGGTCCCAGGGCGAGCCGTCGAGCTTCTCGCGCGTGAGGTTCCAGGAAAGGGTGATGCGCGGCCGATCGCCGAAATAGGGATTGACCGCATGAACGAGCTGGCCGGGGAAGAGGATCATGCAGCCGGCGCGCAAGCCCGGGATCACCGGCATGGTCATGCAGTCCGGCTGGATGTTGCAGCAGGCGCTGTAGCGCGGATCGACGAAGCAGAACTCGCCGTCGACCGATTGCGGATCGGCCGGTAGGTCGCCCTCGTCCACGCAATAGACCACGCTCGCATGGGCGCGCGGATGGCTGTGCGGCATGATGTAGTCGCCATTGCCGTAGATGTTGGCCCAGGAGAGATCGACCACGGGATCCGTCATGCCCGCGCCGCGCCGGCAAAGCTCGCGCATGCGCGCCTCGAGCAGCGCCAGCGCCTCGCCGCCGAGCTTCGCGAGATCGTGGATCTTGGTGCCGCCGTCGGCGCGGCCGTAACGGCGCGCGGCGCGCGCATCGCGCCCGGCCTGGAGCAGGCGCCCGACGAGGTCCGGGTGGTAGTCGGCCGTATCGGCGAACTGCGTGATGACGACTCGCGGCTTGCCGGGCAGCGACTGGACGCGCTGCGCCGCCGGCCAGGCGGCGTTGCTCGCTGTCGCGGCCTCTGGCGCGGCGCCTGTCGCGGCCTGCGGCGCGGCAGCGCCTCTCGCGATTGTCGGTCCCGTCATTCCCCTGGCCCCGGTATCGGCATCGGATTTCGCCCGCTATCCTAGCGGGCGGCCGATGAATCGGAAATGCCGGCGGATCGGAAA
>CADEFF010000095.1:3378-8705 GCA_902826565.1 uncultured Rhodospirillaceae bacterium
GTGGCGCTGCTGCTCTCCTTCCTGATCTACAGCCTGATCGGGCTGATGCCGGGCGATCCGATCGACCTGATGATCCAGTCGATCCCGAACATCACGGCCGAGGATGCGCGCCGGCTGAAGGCGCTCTACGGCCTCGACCGGCCGCTGCTCGAGCGCTATGTCGCCTGGCTCGGCTCGGCGCTCACCGGCGATCTCGGCTATTCGCGGCTCTATGCCCGGCCGGTCGGCGAAATCCTGGCACCGCGTCTCCTCAACAGCCTGATCCTGATGGGGGCGAGCCTCGCGCTCGCCTTCGCCATCGCGCTCCCGCTCGGCATCTATGCCGCGATCCGGCCCGGCCGCCCCGGCGACGCCGCCGTCAACCTCTTCGCCTTCGCCGGCATCTCCATCCCCTCCTTCTGGCTCGCGATCCTCTTCATCATCCTCTTCGCCGCCACCTGGAAGCTGCTGCCGGCGAGCGGCATGGGCGAGGGCTTCGGCGACCGGCTGCGGCATCTCCTCCTGCCGGTCGCGGTGCTGACCATCGCCAGCACGGGCGCCCTCACCCGCTATGTGCGCGCCGCCATGCGCGAGGCGATCCGGCAGGACCATATCCGCACCGCGCGCGCCATGGGCGTCGGGCCGCTGCGGCTCCTGCTCGGCCACGCGCTGCGGCACGCGATGATACCGGTCGTCACCATCCTGGCGCTCGATATCGGGGCGCTGTTCTCGGGGGCGCTCGTGACGGAGACGGTCTTCGCCTATCTCGGCATGGGGAAGACGATCTTCGACGCGGTGATGGGCAACGATTTCAACCTCGCCCTCGCCGGCCTCATGCTGGCGACGCTCATGGTGCTGGTCGCCAATCTCCTCGCCGACCTCGCCTACGCGCTGCTCGACCCGCGGATCCGCCTCGCATGAGCGCCGTGCTCGCGTTGCCGCCCGCGCGATCGCCCCGGCTCTGGCGGCGCCTGCCGCCGCTGGCGCTCGCGGGCGCGGTCCTGCTCGGCCTTTTCGGCCTCCTCGTCCTCGCCGCGCCGCTGGTGGCGGCCGCGCTCGGCACGACCCCGGATGCGGTGGACCTGATGCAGCGCCTCGCCCCGCCCTCCACCGCGCACCCGCTCGGCACCGATGCGCTCGGCCGCGACACGCTGCTCCGGCTGCTGGAGGGCGGCCGCGTCTCGCTCGGGCTCGGCCTCGCCGTGGCGCTGCTCGCCGCGGTGATCGGCACCGCGGTCGGCCTCTGGGCGGGCTATGCGGGCGGCTTCTGGGACCAGCTCCTGATGCGGACGACCGACGGGGTGATCGCCTTGCCGCTGCTGCCGCTCCTCATCGTGCTGGCGGCGATCGATCCGGCGAAGCTCGGCATCCCGCCCGAGGCGGCCGCCTCGCCGCTCCTCGGCATCGGGCGCATCGGGCTGCTGATCGCCCTCGTCGGCTGGACCACGGTCGCGCGGCTGGTGCGCGGCGCCACCCTCTCGCTCAAGGAGCGCGAGTTCGTCCGCGCGGCGCGCGCGCTCGGCGCAGGACCGGTCCGCATCCTGCTGCGGCATATCCTGCCCAATCTGGTACGGCCGCTCATCGTCGCGGCGACGCTTTCGGTGGGGAACATCATCCTGCTCGAATCGGTGCTGAGCTTCCTCGGTCTCGGCGTCATGCCGCCGGCCCCGAGCTGGGGCAACATGCTGACCGGGGCGGAGGAGCTCATCTGGTCGGCGCCGCTCCAGGCGGTCTGGCCGGGGCTCGCGATCTTCCTCACGGTGATCGCCTGCAATCTGCTCGGCGACGGGCTGCAGGAGGCGCTCGATCCGCAGGGCCATCGTCGCTGAGGACAGGCACGCCCGGGACAGGCACGCCCGGGTAAGTCGGTCGGCCCGCGGTGCCCGGTCATCGTCTCCTGCAAGCGCCCGGCCTTGCCAAACCGGCTTCCATCGCCGATCTTTCGAGCATGGCCGAAAGCTTCTATCTGCTGCCGGAAACGCGCGGCATCCTGAGCGTGGCGGGCGAGGACCGGGTCGCCTATCTGCAGGGGCTGATCTCGAACGACGTCGCCAAATTGGCACCGGAACGTGCACTTTATGCGACTTTTTTGACCGCTCAGGGCCGTTATCTGCACGATTTCTTCCTCTCCGCGCAGGGCGAGACCTTCTATATCGATTGCGAGCTGGCGCGGCGCGAGGATCTCCGCAAGCGGCTCTCGCTCTACAGGCTCCGCTCAAAAGTGACGCTCGCCGACGCGACCGCGGACTGGACCGTGGCGCTCCTGTTCGGCGAGGGCGCGCTCGCAAAACTCGGCCTTGCCCCGCAGGAAGGGGCGGCGAAGGCATTCGCCGGCGGCGTCCTCTTCACCGATCCGCGCCTCGCGCGGCTGGGGGCGCGCGCCATCTTGCCCCGCGCCGGCGCCGCGTCCGCGCTCGAGGCGGCCGGCTTCGCCAAGGGCGATGCCGCCGACTATGACCGCCGCCGCATCGCCGCCGGCGTGCCGGACGGCAGCCGCGACCTGCCGGTCGAGAAGGCGATCCTGCTGGAGAACGGGCTCGACGAGCTGCATGCGATCGACTGGGACAAGGGCTGCTATCTCGGCCAGGAGCTGACCGCGCGCACCCGCTATCGCGGCCTCGTCCGCAAGCGGCTGATGCCGGTCGCGATCGAGGGGCCGACGCCGGAAAGCGGCACGCCGGTCCTCTTCGGCGACAAGGAGACCGGCGAGCTCCGCAGCGTCCAGGACGGGATCGGCCTCGCCATGATCCGGCTCGAGCATCTCGAGGCGGCGAGCGGACCCGGCGCCTTCACCGCCGGCGCCGCGAAGCTCACGCCGCGCAAGCCCGACTGGGCGAAGTTCTAGCGGCGTACCGGGGGATCGGGGCGCCATGACTCGGCCGCGGCTGCGCGATCTCGGTATCGTCATCGGCCGCCACCCGACCGGCCCGCTCAACGCCATCACCGACATCGAGGGGGTGCGCATCGGCCATGCGACCCTCGTCCGCGAAAGCCCGACGGTCGTCCGCACCGGCGTCACCGCCATCTGGCCGCGCGACGGGATCTGGGACGATTACTGCTTCGCCGGCTTCCACAGCTTCAACGGCTTCGGCGAGATGACCGGCACGATCTGGCTCGCCGAGCAGGGGCTGCTGGGGGCCCCGATCGGCCTCACCAACACCTATGCGATCGGCGCCGCGCACGAGGCGATCTGCCGCTACGCGGTCGATCGCGGCATCCCGCAGGCCTTTCACCTGCCGGTCGTGGCCGAAACCTGGGACGGCTGGCTTTCCGACGCCGAAACCTTCCCCGTCACCGTCGATCTCGCGCGTGAGGCGATCGACGCCGCGAAGCCGGGGCCGGTGGCCGAGGGCAATGTCGGCGGCGGCACCGGCATGATCACCCACGAGTTCAAGGGCGGCATCGGCACCGCCTCGCGCGAGGTCGAGACGCCGGCCGGGCGCTATCGCGTTGGCGCGCTCGTGCAGTCGAACTACGGGCGGCGCTACAGCCTGACGGTCGCCGGCGTGCCGGTCGGCGAGGCGATCGGCCCCGACAGGGTGCCGAGCGACGGGTTCGGCGCCAGCACCGATCCGAAAAGCTCGATCATCGTCGTGCTCGCAACCGACGCGCCGCTCATCCCGATCCAGTGCCAGCGCCTCGCGCGGCGCGCGACCGTCGGGCTCGCCCGCGTGGGCGGCATCGGCAATAACGGCAGCGGCGACATCTTCCTCGCCTTTTCCACCGCCAATCATGTGCGTCAGCCGGACAAGGCGAGCGAGGTCCGCACCCTCCAGCTTGAGGCGATGACCGAGCTGTTCGAGGGCGCCGCCGAGGCGACGGAGGAGGCGATCCTCAATGCGCTCGTCGCGGCGGAGACCATGACCGGCTACAAGGGCCGCGTCGTCCATGCGCTGCCGCATGACCTGCTGCTCGAGACCATGGCGCGGTACGGGCGCGGGCCCGGCACGGGCCGGGCCGGCCGTTGAGGTCACCGAGGAATGCCGCCCTGTTGCCTCGATGAGGCCCGAGCCTAGAATCCGATAAAGAATCCGATACCAGATTCCCATGTTTGGTTCGACGAACTGAATCCGCCCGCCGAAGACGTGTTCGAGTTATAGCGATTATATCCGAGCATGCCGTCGAGCGAGATGCCCGGACCGAGATCATACCGACCCGTGATCTGGACGATGTCGAGCTTGTCGGTGTCCTTGCCGTTGTCGAACGATTCATAGTTGCCGTGCGACCAGGCAAGTCCCACCGTCCAAGCATCCCAATTGTAGGTGGCGCCGACGCCCGCCGACCAAGTGTCGGGGTCGGTCGCATTGCTGGACTGAAAGTTGGTGATGTATTCGCCGGCGACACCGATCGTGAACCCGCCAAAGCTTACGATGACATGTCCGCGCCCAAGCCACACATCGTCGTCCTGACCAGCCGCGTTGCGCTCCCAATAGCCGTGTCCGCCGCCAAGGCCGAGAACCAGGGTTACGCCGTTGAAGTCGTGTTCGAAGTTGATTGCGGCCGCGATCACGTCGTCGGCCTGACCCGAATTGTTGTTGAACGTCGTGCCGCCCGGACCGTTGCTGTTCGGGATACCGCTGTACTGGTCCTCTCCGCGACGATCCGGCGCCCAGGAAACGGCGAAGTTGAAACCACCAAAGGTAGGGCTGAAGTAGATAATCTTCGTCGCGTCTCCCGACAGCTCCCGGATCGTATTGTTGGTCTGGGCCCACGCGCCATTTCCGCCGAAATTGTTGGCGAATTCGAAGTAAGGCGAGTCGACCCCGAAGATGTTCGAGGCGGTGGGAATGAGATAGGCAAGCTGTTCATAGGCGTCGTCATCGTCGCCGAAACGAAGCTCGCCCCAGCCACCCTTGAAATAGGCCCAAACTTCGTCGATCTGATCGTCGGATTGCTGCCCTTCGAGCTGGATCGTCGCGCCAACTATCAGACCGTTGTCTAGCGTAACTTCACCGTGAAAATAGACCTCGACGTCCTGACGGAAGACGTCGCTCGAGCTATTGTCTCCGGGCTCGCCGGCTTCATCATCCTGATCGAAGACGAACCCGGCCGCAGCGCCGTAGTAGCCGCCGAGCCCGAGCTGGACATTTGCAGCCGCATCGCTCGCCGCAACACCGGCTGCCATCAGCGCGGTCGAGGTCAAAAGCGTCCGTTTCATTTCTGGATCTCCTCTTTGCTGCCGGCCCTTTCGGGCCGAAACGCCGGGCTGTCGTCGCGAGCGGTAGCGAGAGCGGGACGCATGCGCAGACCGAGGATCGCGACAAGTATCGTCGCGAGCGGGTTGATAAAGGAGAGGAAGGCGAAGCCGGCATAGTTCAGCGTCGGCACGCCCAACGTTGCCGACATGA
>CADEFF010000096.1 GCA_902826565.1 uncultured Rhodospirillaceae bacterium
AGAGTTTGACAAACCGGGGTGGGAACCCTAAACCCGCTCCGGCATACGCCGTGGCCCCTTTGCGGGGGCGATCCACTCTTCAGCGGAGGGGTGGCCGAGTGGCTGAAGGCGGCGGTTTGCTAAACCGTTATAGGGACCTAAATCCCTATCGAGGGTTCGAATCCCTCTCCCTCCGCCACTCTTCCCCCTTGCATACCGAAACACTTAGTTGCTGGCTTAGATTCGCTCCGGCTTGCCCACGCGATCGGCAATGTCGGTCGCCAGCACCGCCATCGGCTTTTTGGCCGGCGTCGCGGTCGCGGTGACCACCGGAGCGGCGCCACTGCCGGCGGGGCCATAGGCGCGCTCCGCACGGCGGCCGGCATTGCGCGCATTGCTCAGAAGGCGCTGCGCGGCGCTGTGACGAAGAGCGCTCATGCGACGCTCCAGGCGCGATAGGCCTCGGTCATCACCGCTTCGGCGGCTTCGACGTTCGCCCGCTCGGCAGCCACGCCCTGCGTCAGGCCCAGATAGCGGTTCCTGGCATCGACATAGTCGATCCAGAGCCCGGCCTGCTTCAGCGCCCGACCCGCCCGCCGCTCGGGATATTGCAGCCGCGCCTGCTGCTCGGCCGCCACCAGGGCGTCGTGCAGCCGGAAGGCGATTTCCTCCTCCCCGGCCGCGTAGGCATGGTTGAAGGCCGCCAGGATCTTGTCGGAGAGCCGCCTTAGATAGCCCGGCAGCCCGAAGGGATTGGCGTCGTCGCCAGCGCCCTGGCCGATGCGACAGTCTGTCGCATCCTCCGTCCCTCCATGTCCCAAGGGCAGGCTCGCCGGCGCCGGAACCGACCGCGGCGACCGGATCAAGACAGCGTTGCGCTGCCGCATCCGAAGTTTCGACATTTCACCCCACTTCCGGCGAGCGTTTCTGCCCTTGTTACCGGCAATTCGAGGCTAATTGATGCCACTTAAGGGCGACTTAATCGTGACAGCGGGGAGGACGCGGCCGCCGATGCGCGAGGCTGGGGCACAAACTTTCCACAATTTCGATTCACTTCTTCTTAAATCGGACCGGCGCAATTTTCTCCTGACCCGAAGGCATCGGGTTTTTGGGATGGGAGACGGACAATGACGCTTACCAAGCGATCGATCGAAACGCTGATCGATCTTGTCGAGATCAAGCTGAGCTGCATCGAAGTGTTCGACCGCGAGGACCAGCGCGAACTGACGATGCTCGAAACGGCCCGCCGCGAGCTGATGGCCCTGGTTCCGCCGCGCGGCACTGCGAAGATGTCCGCCGCCGCCGTTCAGCACTAAGCTTCCCGACACGCGCGACGATCCGACGGGGCGTTCGGCCCATCTGCCGACGCCCCCGTGCGGTTGCCGCGTCCCCGACGCTCCCCTATCCTCGGGTGCAGAATTGCCGCCCCTGTAGAACGAGGAGGAGCGATGTCTCCGCTTCCCGTCATCGATATTTCCGGCAGTCCGCGCGAGCGCGGCCGCGCCCACGGCGAAACGCTGCGCGCGCTCGTGCGGGCCCGCGATGCCCGCTGGCGCGAGCAGATCGAAGCCAATTGCGGCATGGCGTCCGATCGCTTCATCGAGCGATTCCTGCTCGAAACCCTGTTCCTGCCGGCGATCCAGCGCCTGACGCCCGAGCTTCTCGAGGAGACACGGGGCATCGCCGAGGGATCGGACCTGCCCTATGAGGCGGTGCTCGCCGCGCAGTTCATGGACGAGGAATGGTGGTGGTCGGAACCCTTCCTCGGCCGTCATCACTGCAGCGGCTTCGGCGCTCTCACCGCCGATGGCGCGATCGCCGCGCAGAACATGGATCTCGGCGTCTGGATGGATGGCTTCCAGACCCTGCTCCGTATCGAGGACCGGGCGCGCTGCCTCGAAAGCTACGTGCTCACGGTGGCGGGCATCATCGGGCTCTGCGGCGTGAACAGCGCCGGCTTCGCGCTCTGCGTGAACACCCTGCTCGATCTCAACCACCGCAGCGACGGGCTGCCGGTCGCCTTCGTGGCGCGCGGCGCGCTCGAGCGGCGCAGCGCCGCCGAGGCCGCCGCCTTCCTCGAGACGGTGCCGCACGCTTCCGGCCAGAACTACATCCTCGCCGATCCGACCGCCGTGCTCGATTACGAATGCTCGGCCGCGGGTGCCGTGCGGGTCCCCTACCCGGTCGCGAACCGGGCCTGGCATACCAACCATTCGATCGCGAGCGGGGACAGGGACGCGGCGCGGGCCACGAGCGGCTGGGCCGATCACGGCCGCGACAGCCGCAACCGCCTCGCCGCCGTCGAGCGGCGCATCGGCGACGGCGCGGCGCGCGTCGATCCCGGGCTCGCCCAGGCGACGCTCTCCAGCAAGGACGATCCGCGCGATCCCGTCTCGCGCCGCAAGGATCGTGGGGTCGACAAGCCCGCAACCGGCTTCACCTTCGCGAGCGTGATCTGGGAGGTGGGCGCGCATCCGGCCGCCCACGTCGCCCCGGGGGCGCCCTGCTCGCACGAATTCGCGACCTACGAGTTCGCGAAGCCCGCTTTGCGCCGCGCCGTCGCGCCCTAGCGACGGCCGGGCTACAGCCCCGCCAGCGCCTGTTCCAGGTCGGCAATCAGGTCGCCCGCATCCTCGAGCCCGACCGAGAGCCGGAGCAGATCCGGCGAGACGGGGCTGTCGGCGCTCTCCACGCTTCGGCGATGCTCGATCAGGCTTTCGGGTCCGCCGAGCGAGGTCGCGCGCGCCCAGAGCTGCACCCGTGATGCGAGTTTGAGCGCGGCCGGCGCCCCGCTCTTCACCCGCAGCGACAGCATGCCGCCGAACCCCTCCGCCATCTGGCGTCGCGCCACCCCGTGGCCCGGATGATCCGGCAGGCCCGGATAGAGCACGCGCTCGAGCCTCGGATGGGCCGCAAAATGCCGGGCGATGCGGTCGGCCGAGGCCGAAGCCGCGCGCACCCGCAGGAAGAGCGTGCGCATGCCCCGCAGCAGCAGCCAGGCTTCGAAGGAGCCGAGCATCGCGCCCGCGGTCGCGCGAATCTCGAGAATGCGCGCCCAGCTCGCGTCCGTCGCGGCCGTGACCAGCGCCCCGCCCAGCACGTCGCTATGGCCGTTGAGATATTTCGTCGCCGAATGCATGACGAGGTCGGCGCCGAGCGCCAGCGGCCGTGTCAGCACGGGCGTCGCCACGGTGTTGTCGACCGCGAGCCGCGCCCCTGCCTTGTGGGCGAGCTCGGCCGCGGCAGCGATGTCGGTGATGCCCCAGTCCGGATTGGCCGGTGTCTCGACCCAGACGAGCCTGGTAAAACCGGGCTCGATGGCGGCGGCGAGCGCCTTCGGATCGGTTGCATCGACGAGGCTCACGCGAAGGCCCCAGCGCCGTCCCTCGGTCACGAGCCAATGCCGCAGGCCCCAATACATGACGGCGGGCGCCACCACATGGTCGCCCGGCGCCAACGCCTGGAAGACCGCGACCGCGGCGGCGTTGCCCGAGGCGAAGAGGGCCGCCGCAGCGCCGCCTTCGAGCGTCGCCAGCAGCGCTTCCGGCTGCTCCAGGGTCGGATTATGCGGCCGGATGTAGGAGCGGCCGTCGGTCAGCTCGTAGTCTTCGTTCCGCTCGAAGGTCGTGGCGAGATGGATCGGCGGCACCACCCCGCGCGTCGCCGGCTCGATCCAGCCGAGCGCCTGCGCGGCCAGCGTCTCGGGCCTGAGATTGGACGGCTTCGCCATGCGCCAGCTCCCCTCGCGAATGCGCGGCCGCTCCGGGCGGGCCGCATCGCTCGGGCGAGCTTAGCAAGCCGCCGCGCCGCGCGCCTATGCCGCCGCGGGGCGCGCGGGGTCCCCGTCAGCGCCGCTGATACTGCGTCGCCCCGAACAGCATTTCCCTGGTTTTCTCGTCCATGACGGAGCGGCTCTTCTCCGTCAGGAGCTGCACCGCCCGCGCGACGGACGGCCGCGCGGCGATGCTGTCGAACCATCGCTGCGCATTCTTGTAGTCGGCGAGGATGACGCCCTGGCGCTCATGCGAGCGCAGCCAGGGGAAGATCGCCATATCGGCGATGGAGTAGTCGCCGGCGACGAAGGGCCGGTCGGCCAGCCTCCGGTCGAGCACGCCATAGAGTCGCTTCGCCTCGTTGGTGTAGCGGTCGATCGCATAGGCGATCTGCTCCGGCGCGTAGGCGCGGAAATGATGTACCTGGCCCAGCATGGGGCCGATCCCGCCCATCTGCCACATGAGCCATTGCAGCACGTCGTAATGCCCGCGCCTGTCCTTCGGGATGAACTTTCCGCTCTTCTCGGCGAGATAGAGAAGGATGGCGCCGGATTCGAAGATCGAGATCGGCTTGCCGTCCGGCCCGTCGCTGTCGACCAGCGCCGGGATGCGGTTGTTCGGCGAGATCGCAAGGAAGGCCGGCTCGAACTGCTCGCCGCGCCCGATATCGACGGCGTGGAGGTTGTACTTCAGGCCGGTCTCCTCCAGCATGATGTGGATCTTGTGGCCGTTCGGCGTGGCCCAGCTATAGAGATCGATCATCGCGATGCTCCCGAATGTGCGAGATGCGAAGCCGGGAATCGTCCTAGGCCGAATCGCCGAGCCCCGCAACGGGAGGCACCGGACACGGACCTTACGCACCCTCCGGAAACCTCGCGCAATTCCGCGCCTGCTCTTCTCATGCGCCGGTCTGCCATTCCCCCGACGCAGCGGTTCGGGCCCGTCTCGCGGCGCGGTGCAGCGCCGCCTTGCGAGGCCGGGAGCGATCGCGCGATGCTGCCGCCATGGCGCTCGGCATGATCAACCACGTCTCGCTCACGGTTTCGAGCCTCGCGCGCGCCGAGCCGTTCTACGATGCGATCCTGCGCCATCTCGGCTATCGGCAGACCGGGCGCGGACCCGACAAGCTCGAATGGGACGGGCCCAATGGCTGGATCCTGCTGCGCGAGGCGAAGCCCGGATCGCCGGCCCATGACCGCTATCATGTCGGGCTGCATCATCTCGCCTGGAACGCCGGAAGCCGCGCCGAGGTCGATTGCTTCCATCGCGAGGTGCTGCGGCCGCTGGGGGCGCTCGTTCTCGATCCGCCGGCCGAGTATCCGCAGCATGGGGCCGGCTACTACGCCGTGTTCTTCGCCGATCCCGACGGCATCAAGCTCGAGCTCGCCTACACGCCCACCCGCTAGACTCGCGTCGCGTCGGCGCATTCCCGAAGCGGAGACGCGCGCCGCCTGTTAGAGTGCCGGGGGCCGTCCGCCATTCCCGGAGTCGCCGTCACGATGCGCTCGCTGCTCGTCGCCACCGCCCCGTTGCTGTTCGGAATCCTGCTGATCATGACGGGCAACGGCCTGCAGGGCACCTTGCTCGGCGTCCGCGCCTCGCTGGAAGGCTTTCCGACTGCCTTCACCGGCATCGTCATGTCGGGCTATTACGTGGGCTTCCTCGCCGGATCGATCCTGACGCCGCGCTTCGTCGGCCGCGTCGGCCATATCCGGGTCTTCGCGGCACTGGCGGCCGTGGGCGCGACCGCGGTGCTGATCTATCCGGTCTTCGTCGATATCCCCGCCTGGACGGCGCTCCGGTTCCTCACCGGTTTCGCCTTTTCCGGCATGTATGTCGTGACGGAGAGCTGGCTCAACGACCGCTCCGACAACGAGACCCGCGGCCAGATGCTGTCGGTCTACATGATCACGCAATTCGTCGGCCTCACCGCCGGCCAGTTCATGATCAATCTCTACGATCCGGCGAGCTTCCAGCTCTTCTCGCTGGGCTCGGCGCTGATCGGTCTTGCCCTCGTCCCGGTCGTGCTGAGCCGCGCACCCGCGCCGCGCTTCGACCAGCCGGTGCATCTCGGCATCCGCGCGCTCTACCGCATCTCCCCGCTCGGCACGCTCGGGCTCACCGGCGTCGGCTTCACCAACAGCGCCTTCTGGGGCATGGGCGCGGTCTATGCCAAGGCCTCCGGCCTCTCCGTCGCCGACGTGTCGCTCTTCATGTCGGTGGCGATCGTCGCGGCGGCGATCTGCACCTGGCCGATCGGGCGCATCTCCGACCGCTTCGACCGGCGCTCCGTGATCATCGTCGTCTCGCTCGCCGCGGCGATCTCGGCCACCGCCGCCATGTCGCTCGCCAGCGGCCCTCGCCTCGCCTTTTTCGCGGCGGTCTTCGTCTATGGCGGGATATCGCTCTCGCTTTACTCGCTCTGCGTCGCCCACGCGAACGACAGGCTGCGGGCGGACCAGATGGTCGCCGCCTCCAGCACGCTCATGCTCTGCTACGGCGTGGGCGCGATCCTCGGCCCGACCAGCGTCGGCTCGCTGATGCAGCATATCGGACCGAACGGCTTCTTCATCTATCTGGCGCTGTTCCACGCGCTGCTCGGCGCGCTCGCGCTCTACCGCATCTTCCGGCGGCCGGAATAGCGGCGGCGTTCAGCCCGCGAGCTTCTTCTTCAGGAGCTCGTTCAGCATCGCCGGATTGGCCTTGCCGCCGGTCGCCTTCATGACCTGGCCGACGAAGAAGCCGAAGAGCTTGTCCTTGCCGCCGCGATACTCGGCCACCTTGTCGGCATGGGTCGCCATGATCCTGTCGATCTCGGCCTCGATCGCGCCGGTGTCGGTCACCTGGCGGAGCCCTTTCTCCTCGACGATCGCGGCGGCGCCCTTGCCGGTCTCGACCATCGCCTGGAACACGTCCTTGGCGATGCGGCCGGAGATGGTGTTGTCCGAGATGAGGCCGACCAGCTCCCCCAGCGCCGGCGCCGAAACCGGAGACTCCGCGATCGTCTTGCCGGCCCTGTTGAGCGCGCCGAAGAGCTCGGAAATCACCCAGTTCGCGGCGAGCTTCGGGTCGCGACCGCTCGCGACCGTCTCGTAGAAATCCGCCGTCTCCTGCTCGCCCACCAGCACGCCGGCGTCGTAGGTGGAGAGGTCGAAATCCTTCATGAAGCGCGCCTTCTTGGCATCCGGCAGCTCGGGCAGCGACGCCTTGATGCGCGCGACCCAGGCCGCGTCCAGCTCGAGCGGCAGCAGGTCCGGATCGGGGAAATAGCGATAGTCATGCGCATGCTCCTTGCTGCGCATGGAGCGCGTCTCGCCGCGGCCGGAATCGAAGAGCCGCGTCTCCTGCCGGATCTCGCCGCCGTCTTCCAGCAGCTCGATCTGCCGCCGCGCCTCATATTCGATCGCCTGACCCACGAAGCGGATCGAGTTCACGTTCTTGATCTCGCAGCGCGTGCCGAGCGGCG
Organism: uncultured Rhodospirillaceae bacterium; assembly: GCA_902826565.1. Lineage (GTDB taxonomy): Bacteria > Pseudomonadota > Alphaproteobacteria > Dongiales > Dongiaceae > CADEFF01. The sequence goes on from CADEFF010000096.1 coordinate 7,219, forward strand.
CGCCCGGCTTGCGCACGGAGACGTTGACGTCGCAGCGGAGGCTGCCTTCCTCCATGTTGCCGTCACAGGTGCCGAGATAGCGCAGGATCGAGCGCAGCTTCTTGAGATAGGCGCCGGCCTCCTCCGCCGAGCGCAGATCCGGCTCCGACACGATCTCCATCAGCGCTACCCCGGCGCGGTTGAGATCGACATAGGTCTTGGTCGGATGCTGGTCGTGCAGGCTCTTGCCGGCATCCTGCTCCAGATGCAGCCGCGTGATGCCGACCGCGCGCGTGCGCCCGCCCGGCAGGTCGAGCGTGATGGTGCCCTTGCCGACGATCGGCTGCAGATACTGCGAGATCTGATAGCCGGCCGGCAGGTCGGCATAGAAGTAGTTCTTCCGGTCGAACACCGAATGAAGATTGATCTCGGCATCGAGCCCGAGGCCGGTGCGGACCGCCTGCTCCACGCAATATTCGTTGATCACCGGCAGCATGCCGGGGAAGCCCGCATCGACGAAGCTCACCTGCGTGTTGGGCTCGGCGCCGAAGGCGGTCGCCGCGCCCGAGAAGAGCTTCGCCTTCGAGACCACCTGCGCATGCACCTCGAGCCCGAGCACGATCTCCCACGCGCCGGTGCGGCCCTGAATCAGGTCCGTATCGTTCGCCTGCGCCGCTTCCGCCATAGCCACTCCTCACACCGGATATTCAGTAAGCACTTACTGGCTTTCCCGCCCGCCAAGACACATGGCCGTCCCGGACTTATGCGACCTCATCCTTCGACAAGCTCAGGATGAGGAATTTTTGTATTGTACCTGAAGTGCCTTCTTTCTTGGCCTCAAGGCACTTTCTCTCTCTTGCACTAAAGAATCAGCGTCTCGAGAAAAAACCTCATCCTGAGCCTGTCGAAGGATGAGGGTCCGAACTCCGGCTTCGCGACAGCTCCGCCAGCCGCTTCAGGTCGCCGGCGATGAGCGCTTCCTTCTTCGCTCTCGACCAGCCTTTCAATCGTCGCTCCGCAGCGATGGCATCCGTAATCCGTTCGAATGCATCTGAATATACCAGCGCCACCGGTCTACGCGACTTCGTGAAGCCGCCATATGTACCGGCATTGTGCTCCTCAAAGCGCTTCTCCAGACTCCCCCGGGTCGAGCCGACATAGAAGCGTCCATCACGACACCGAAGGATATAGACGAAAGCGGCCATACCCTTCGGCTACTCCTCATCTCTGTAAAGCACCTCATCCTTCGACAGGCTCAGGATGAGGAAGTTTCTATGAGATAGAAGAAAGCGCCCTATCCTGAGCCTGTCGAAGGATCAAGCTATTCTTTAACTCATCAGCTCGTCGCCGGCCTTGCCGTAAAGCCCGCCGCTTTCTCCACCACCTGCGCGACGCGCAGCAGGGTTGCCTCGTCGAAGGCGCGGCCGATGAGCTGGAGGCCGAGCGGCAGGCCTTCCGCCG
>CADEFF010000097.1 GCA_902826565.1 uncultured Rhodospirillaceae bacterium
CCATCCGCGCGGTCTTGAGGTCGCGGCCCGTCAGGTCGAGCGCGTTGAGGAGGCCGGCGGTCGCGATGATGGCGGTGCCGTGCTGATCGTCATGGAAGACCGGGATGTCCATGGCCTCGCGCAGGCGCTGCTCGATGATGAAGCATTCCGGCGCCTTGAGGTCCTCGAGATTGATCCCGCCGAAGCTGGGCGCCAGGAACCGGACGCAGTTGACGAACTCGTCCACGTCGCGGGTATCGACCTCGAGATCGATCCCGTCGATGTCGGCGAAGCGCTTGAAGAGCACCGCCTTGCCTTCCATCACCGGCTTCGAGGCGAGCGCCCCGAGGTCGCCGAGCCCGAGCACCGCGGTGCCGTTCGAGATCACCGCCACCAGATTGCCTTTGGCGGTGTAGTCGTAGGCGGTCGCGGGGTCGGCGTGGATGCGCAGGCACGGGAAGGCGACGCCCGGCGAGTAGGCGAGCGCGAGGTCGCGCTGGGTGGTGAGCGCCTTGGTCGGCTGGATCGCGATCTTGCCGGGCCGGCCGTTCGAATGGAACAGCAGGGCCTCCTGCTCGGTGATGCTCGATCGCTTGTCCGCGCTCACGCCTGTCCCCCGTTCCTGTCCGAAACAATCAGGCTCTCACGAAACCCCGCGCTTTCCAAGGCGGCGTTCCGCAGGCCGATCGGTTAACGCCTTCAATTGTTGAGGAAATCCTCGCGCTCGAAGAGGCTGGTGAGGCTGATTCCCGCGGCCGCGAAATTCGGCTCGGCGCCTTCCTTGCGATCGACGATGGTGATGACCCGCTCCACCCTGGCGCCGCGCTCGCGCACCGCCGCGACCGCCTTCAGCGAGGAGCCGCCGGTCGTGGTCACGTCCTCGAGGATGACGACGCGCGAATTGTCGGCGAACTGGCCGTCGATGAGCTGGTTGGTGCCGTGGCCCTTGGCGGTTTTCCGCACGAAGAAGCCGCGCACCGGCCGCTGCGGATGGCTCTTCACGCAGAGCGCCGCCACGATCGGCACGGCGCCCATCTCCAGCCCGCCGACATAATCCACCGGCTCCGGCCCGAGCGCGTCCAGCATGAGCTCGCCGACGAGCGACGCGCCCTCGGGGTCGAACATGGTCTTCTTCATGTCGAAGAACAGGCTGCTGCTGGCGCCGGAGGCGAGCTGGAAACTCCCGCCCGTGAGCAGCGACTCGCGGCGGATGATCGCCTTCAGCCGTTCGTAGGACGCCGCCATTTCCGGTCGGCGGCTCGCGCGCGCCATGCATCCCTGTCCCTGCGGCCGGCCGGATCTTGCGTCCGCCGTTCCGATATTCCCGTGATCGCGCGCTAGGTTACACTCACCGCCGCGAGCCTGTCATGGCTTCTCGTCCGCGGGGAGGCCCCGCGGGCCGGGCGGCCCCGCGCGCTCGCCAATCCCGAGAAGAGCCTAGAACTCCCGAGGAGCGAATGTGAGCGAAGCTGCCGACAACCCGTCGCCGAACCCGGCCGCAGCCGCCGGTCCCCAAGCCGACCCGCCGCCCGAGCTCCGCGAGATGACCGGCGAGAATGGCGGCGCCACGCCGCTCATGGCGCAGTATCTCGCCATCAAGTCGCAGCATCGCGACGCGCTTCTCTTCTATCGCATGGGCGATTTCTACGAGCTCTTCTTCGAGGACGCGGTGACGGCGGCAGGCGCGCTCGACATCGCCCTCACCAAGCGCGGCCGGCATGACGGGCAGGATATCGCCATGTGCGGCGTCCCGGTCCATGCCGCCGACGCCTATCTCTCGCGGCTCATCCGCCAGGGCTTCAAGGTCGCCGTCTGCGAGCAGATGGAGGACCCGGCCGCCGCGAAGAAGCGCGGCGCCAAGGCGGTGGTGCGGCGCGAGGTGGTCCGGCTGGTGACCCCGGGCACCATCACCGAGGAGACGCTGCTCGACGCGCGGCGGCACAACTACCTCGCGGCCCTGGCCGATGCGGGCGGCGCGCTCGGCCTCGCCTGGCTCGACATCACTACAGGCGATTTCCAGACGCAGCCGCTCGGCCAGAACGACCTCGCCGCCGCGCTGGCACGGCTTGATCCGGGCGAGCTGCTGCTGCCCGAGCGCCTGCTGCAGCAGCCGGGGCTCTTCGGGCTCTTCGCCGACTGGAAGACGCGGCTGACGCCGCTCCCCTCCAGCCGCTTCGACAGCGAGGCGGCGCGGCGCCGGCTCGAGGCGCTCTACGGCGTCAAGGCGCTGGAAGGCTTCGGCAGCTTCTCCCGCGCCGAGCTCGCGGCCGCCGGCACGCTCGTCGACTATGTCGGCCTCACCCAGCGCGGCAGGCTGCCGCGCATCGCGGCCCCCCGCCGCCTCGGCGCCGGCGCGGTGATGGAGATCGACGCCGCGACCCGGCGCAATCTCGAGCTGACCGAGACGCTGCAGGGCCAGCGCGAGGGTTCGCTGCTCTCGGTCATCGACCGCACCCTGACGGCCCCCGGCGCCCGCGCGCTCGCCGCGGCGCTGGCGGCACCCCTGACCGATCCGGCGCCGATCGCCCAGCGGCTCGACATGGTCGGGCATCTCCTGCGTGAGACGGCGCTGCGCGCCGATCTGCGGGAGAAGCTCCGGCGCGCCCCCGACCTCGAGCGCGCCCTTTCGCGGCTCATGGTCGGGCGCGGGGGCCCGCGCGATCTGGCCGTGATGCGCGCCGGCCTTACTGCGGCCGCGGCGATCGCGGTCCGGCTCGGCGAAGCGGGCGCGCTGCCGAAGGGGCTCGCCGCCGCCGCGCGCGGCCTCGGCCATCACGAGACGCTGCTCGACCGGCTCGGCCGGGCGCTGGCGGAAGAGCTGCCCTTTCTCGCGCGCGACGGCGGCTTCATCGCGCCCGGCTATCACGCCGAGCTCGACGAGCTGAAGACGCTGCGCGACGACAGCCGCCGCCTCATCCTCGGCCTCGAGGCGCGCTACCGCATCGAGACCGCCGTCGCCTCGCTCAAGATCCGCCACAACAACGTGCTCGGCTACTATGTCGAGGTCACGCCGACCCATGGCGACAAGCTGCGCGATGGCGAGGCGAAGGCGCGCTTCATCCATCGCCAGAGCCTCGCCTCCGCGGTGCGCTTCACCACGGTCGAGCTCGGCGAGCTCGAACGGAAGATCGCGAGCGCCGCCGACCGCGCGCTCGCGATCGAGCTGGCGCTCTTCGAGGATCTGGTGGGCGAGGTCGTGGCGCGCGCGGAAGCCGTCGCCGGCGCCGCCCGCGCGCTCGCGGTGCTCGACATGACGGCAGCCCTCGCCGAGCTCGCCGAGGCCGAGACCTATTGCCGGCCGGTGGTGGATGCGAGCCTCGCCTTCGCGATCGAGGGCGGCCGCCATCCGGTGGTCGAGGCGGCGCTCGCCCGCAGCCAGGAGGGGAGCTTCGTTGCCAATGATTGCGATCTCGGGCCGGAGCGCCGGCTCTGGCTCGTGACCGGCCCCAACATGGCCGGCAAATCGACCTTCCTGCGGCAGAACGCGCTCATCGCGCTCCTCGCCCAGATCGGCAGCTTCGTGCCGGCGCGCTCCGCCCATATCGGCGCGGTCGACCGGCTCTTCAGCCGCGTCGGCGCGGCCGACGACCTCGCGCGCGGCCGCTCGACCTTCATGGTCGAGATGGTGGAGACGGCGGCGATCCTGAACCAGGCGGGCCCGCGCGCGCTCGTGATCCTCGACGAGATCGGCCGCGGCACGGCGACCTTCGACGGGCTCTCGATCGCCTGGGCGACGATCGAGCATCTCCATGAGGTGAACCGCTCGCGCGCGCTCTTCGCGACGCATTATCACGAGCTGACGGCGCTGACGGCGAAGCTCGATGCGCTCGCCGCCTATTCCATGCGGGTCAAGGAATGGCAGGGGGAGGTCGTGTTCCTGCATGAGGTGGCGCCGGGCGCCGCGGACCGTTCCTACGGCATCCATGTGGCGAAGCTCGCCGGCCTGCCGGCGGCGGCGGTCGCCCGCGCGGAAGAGGTGCTGAAGACCCTGGAGCAGGGCGAGCAGGCCGGCGCGCTCGCGCGTCTCGCCGACGACCTGCCGCTCTTCGCCGCGACGCCGGCGGCGGGCGCCGCCCCGGGTCCGGCCGGTCCGTCGCCGCTCGAGGCGGCGCTCGAAGCGCTCCATCCGGACGAGCTCACGCCGAAGGCGGCGCTCGAAGCGCTCTATCGCCTCAAATCGTTGCTCGGATCATGAGCGAGGCAGAGCATTTGCAATGAGCGCGTCCACGCTCCCGACGTTCCAGGGGCCGCGCGTGCGGCTTCGCCCTCCTGCCGATGGCGACGTCGCCGCCAGGTTCGCGCTCGGCCGCGATCCGGGGATCGCCGGGATGTTCGGCGCCAGCCGCGACCGCATCCGGCCGCTGACCGAAGCCGACGCGGCCGCCTGGGTGCGGCGGGTGGCGGGCCATCCCCATGGCTGGATCATCGAGCATGGCCGGCTCCTCGGCGAGATCCGGCTGGACAATCTCGATCCCCGGGACCGTCGCGCCTCGCTCGCGATCGGCATCCTCGATCCCGCGGCGCTGGGGCAGGGTCTCGGGACGGAGGCGATCCGGCTGCTCCTCGGGTACGCGTTCGGGCCGCTTGCGCTCCATCGCATCGGCATCCGCGTCCTTGCCTATAACCGACGGGCAATCCGGGCCTATGAGAAATGCGGATTCAGGATCGAAGGACGCGAGCGCGAGACGGCGTTCGTCAATGGCCATTGGCATGACGACGTCATCATGGGCCTGCTCGATCACGAGTTCGCCGCGCCGAACGCCGGGCTCGCCCAGCCTGCCGCAGATCCGCGGCCCTGAATCTTGCGTCCCTGACGGGGCGGGACGGTCCTCAGCCCGGCGGCGCCGGCGCCGCCATCTTCATCTCGCGCGCCGACGGGCCCGTCCCGCCGAGATGGATGCGGATGACATAGCGCTTCCAGTCGGCGCGATAGGCGGTCGGGTCGGGCAGCATGATGCGGGCGCGGCTCAGCACCTCGTCGCGCGGCGGCGCCGGATCGGAGAAACCGAAGAGCGGAATGCCGATCCCGATGCCGGTGCGCACCCCGCCGCCGCTGCCGCCGACCACCGCCACGCCCATATCGACGCCGCTGTCACCGGCGCCGGCGACGCGCTCCGTATTGCGGTCGAGCTGATAGGCGGCGGTCGCCGCGCCGTCCGGTGCGACGAGCTCGACGCTGTCCACGCCCTGCCGGTCGCGGACCGAGACCTCGATGATGGTCGGATGATCCGGCACGAACCGCGCCGTCACCGGATAGTCGATGCCGTCGCTGCCGGTCGGGCCCGGCGCCGGCGGCTGCTCGGGCAGCGGGTCGGGCGGCGCGTTCTTCGCCTGCTCGGCGGCGCCGACCGTGTTGGGCACGGCGCCGGGCGGTGTCGCCGGCTGCGCCGCGTCGAAGGCCGACTGATCCGGGCTCGTCGTGGCGGCGCCGGGCGGGATCGTGCCGAGCGGGGCGAGCTGCGGCGAGGCGGCCGGCGGGGGCGCGCTCGCGGTCGGCGACGGCGGTTCGTCGCCGCAGGCGGCAAGCATCAGAGCGCAGAAGGCGAGGCCCGTGAGGCGGTGCGGGAAGACCAGCGGAAGGAGGCTCGGCATGGGGTGGCCTGACGGAGACCGGGGGGACGCTCCAGTCTAGAACCCGGCGGGCTCTGCGGAAGCTCCCATTTTTCTTGCGGGAGGCGGCGGTTTTCCGAGGCGGATTAAACGCTTGGCCGCCGGATCGGGCGCTGGGGCCGTGGCCGCCGCCATGGCATAATCGGCGCGCCCTCCCCCGGCGCCTCGACCGGAGCGGGCCCGATACCGATGCAAAGGCGGCGCATGATCGAGATCGACGATCCCCGGCGCGTGATCGACCGGCGCAGTCTCGGCGCGGCGCTGGATGCGCTCGCCGGGGAGGGCGCGCCGGACGAGGCGGCCGTGCTGCGCCTCCTGAAGGAAGCGCTCGCGTCGGGCCGCGACGAGATCCGCCGGCGCTTCGAGGCCTCCGGCGACGGGCGCAAGGCCGCGGCCGCCCATGCCTATCTCGTCGATCAGCTCATCCGCGTGATGCATGATTTCGCGACCGGCCGGCTCTATCGCCTCGCCAACCCCTCGACCGGCGAGCGGCTCGCCATCGTCGCGGTCGGCGGCTATGGGCGCGGCGAGCTCGCGCCCTTCTCGGACATCGACCTGCTCTTCCTGCTGCCCTACAAGCGCACGCCGCATATCGAGCAAGTGGTGGAGTATCTGCTCTACCGGCTCTGGGATCTCGGCCTCAAGGTCGGGCACGCGACCCGCTCCATCGACGAATGCCTGCGTCAGGCGAAGGCGGATCTGACGGTGCGCACGGCGCTCCTCGAGGCGCGCTATGTCTGGGGCGAGACCGAGCTCTATCGCGAGCTGCGGCAGAAATTCATGAAGACGCTGGTCGCCGGCACCGGCCCCGCCTTCGTCGAGGCGAAGCTCGCGGAACGCAATGCGCGCCACAAGCGCATGGGCGATTCCCGCTACGCGCTCGAACCCAACATGAAGGACGGCAAGGGGGGCTTGCGCGATCTCCATACGCTCTTCTGGATCGGGAAATATCTCTTCCGCGCCGAGGAGGCCGGCATGCTGGTCGATCGCGGCGTGCTCAACGCCGACGAAGCGCAGCGCTTCGAGAAGGCCGAGGCCTTCTTCTGGTCCTTGCGCTTCCATCTCCATTATCTCGCCGGCCGGGCGGAGGAACGCCTCACCTTCGACCTCCAGCCGGCGCTCGCCCGGCGCATGGGCTATACGGACCATGCGGGCACGCGCGGCGTCGAGCGGCTGATGAAGCATTATTTCCTCGTCGCCAAGAGCGTCGGCGATCTCACCCGCATCTTCTGCGCCGTGCTGGAGGCGCAGCACCAGAAGCGCTCGCTGCTGGAACGGGCGAGCTTCGGGCTCTTCCGGCGCGAGGTCGAGGGCTATGTGGTCGAAGGGGACCGTCTGGCGGTCAAGGAGGCCGACAGCATCGCCAGCGATCCGGTGCATCTGCTGCGGATCTTCGAGGTGGCGCAGCGCCACGATCTCGACATCCATCCGGCGACGCTCCGCCTCGTGACGCGGCATCTGAAGCTCGTCGATGCGCGGCTCCGCGCCGATCCGGAGGCGAACCGGCTCTTCGTCGAGATGCTGACCTCGCGGAAGGGTCCCGAGATCACCCTGCGGCGCCTCAACGAAGCCGGCATCTTCGGCCGCTTCGTGCCGGATTTCGGCCGCGTCGTGGCGCAGATGCAATATGACATGTACCACCACTACACGGTGGACGAGCACACCATCTTCGCCATCGGCATCCTCTGGCGGATCGAGCAGGGGCTGTTCGCGGAAGAGACTCCGATCGCGAGCGAAGTGGTGCACAAGGTGCAGTCGCGCCGCGTGCTTTACCTGGCCGTGCTGCTGCACGACATCGCCAAGGGCCGCGGCGGCGACCATTCGGAACTCGGCGCCGAGATAGCGCTCAAGCTCGGCCCCCGGCTCGGCTTCACCGACGAGGAGACGGAAACCGTCGCCTGGCTGGTGCGCTACCACCTGCTGATGAGCAACACCGCCTTCAAGCGCGACGTGCAGGACCCGCAAACCGTCGCGGATTTCGCGGCCGAGGTGCAGTCGGTCGAAAGGCTGCGGCTGCTGCTGGTGCTGACCGTCGCTGATATCCGCGCGGTGGGGCCGAAGACCTGGAACGGCTGGAAGGCGCAGCTCCTGCGCGACCTCTACTGGCGCGCCGAGGAGCTGCTCACGGGCGTCGCCGCCGAGCGCCGCGAGGCAAGGCTCCAGGCGGCGCAGGACGCGCTCCACGCCGAGCTCGCGGACTGGGACGACGCGACCTTCGCGCGCCACCTCGCCCGCGGCCATGCCGCCTACTGGCTCGGCTTCGACGCGCCGAGCCTCGCGCGCCAGGCGCGGCTCGTGGAGCGGGCCGAGGCGGTCGGCGGCACGCTCGCCATCGACGCGCAGATCGATCGCTGGCGCGCCGTCACCGAAGTTACCGTCTACACGCCCGACCGCCCCGGCCTCATCGCGCGGCTCGCCGGCGGCTTCGCGCTCGGCGGCGCCAGCATCGTCGCAGCCCATATCTACACGCTCGCCAACGGTAAGGCGCTCGACAGCTTCCATATCCAGGACGCGGAGGGCGGGCCGATCGAGCGGCCGGACCGGCTCGCGCGCATCGAGCGCGCGCTCGGCGAGCTGCTGGCGGACAAGGCGGCGCAACCGCCCGACCTCGCCTTCCCGGCCTCCTCGATCCCGAGCCGCACCGAGCTCTTCCGCGTGGCGCCGCGCGTCCTCATCGACAACAAGGCGAGCGCCGAGCACACCCTCGTCGAGGTGAACGGCCGCGACCGGCGCGGGCTCCTCTATCGTCTGACCCGCGCGCTCTCCGGCCTCGGGCTGCAGATCGCGACCGCCAAGATCTCGACCTTCGGCGCGCGCGCCGTCGACGTCTTCTATGTGAAGGACAAGTTCGGCCTCAAGATCGAGGCCGAGGGCCGGGTGAAGGCGATCCGCGAGGCGCTCATGGCCGTGCTGGA
>CADEFF010000098.1 GCA_902826565.1 uncultured Rhodospirillaceae bacterium
CGACTTCCAGGCGATCGAGTTCATGCTCGCCGACATGGCGGTCGAGATCATGGCGTCGAAGGCCATGCTCTATCGCGTCGGCTGGGAGATGGACGCCGGCATCGACCGCAAGGAGATCCACGCCCGCGCCAGCGCCCTCAAGCTTCATTGCTCGGAAATGGCAGGCCGCGTGATCGACAAGGCGGTGCAGATCCTGGGCGGCCGCGGCTACATGCGGGAGAACCCGGTCGAGCGGCTCTATCGCGATATCCGCGTGGACCGCATCTGGGAGGGCACCTCGGAAATCCAGCGCCTCGTCATCGCCGGCCAGATCAAGAAGCGCGGCCTCGGAGTCTATACCGGCTGGGTGTGATCGCGCCGCCCCGGCCTGCGGCTCATTCCGGGTCGTCGGTCACTAGGTTCGTTTCGTCGGTGTCCAGGACGAAAACGGCAAGCAGGCGTGCCGGCTCGGTGTCGCTCGCATTGGCGCTGACGCCGTGATGATCGCCGGGGAGCTCGACGAAACTTTCGCCGGCTTGATAGACCTTTTCCGGATCGTCGTTGACCTTGCTCCGAATTGCGCCCTCCAGGACCGTCGCATAGATGAAGGCTGACTCCGGATGGGTATGGGCCGGCGATGAGCCGCCCGGCTGGTACACGACAAGAACGCCGCGCATGCTCTTGCCCGGCACATTGGGAAGCTCGTGATCGAAAACCACCGTTACCGTGGCCAATTCATCATCGGCGGAAGCCGCGGTCATGGCGAGCGTCGCGATCGCGAGCCCGCAGAGAAATCTCCTGAGCATTCCTGTCCTCCCTGTTCGATGCAGTTTCGTCGCGTCGATGCTGCCCTGATTTTCGGTCATTCCCGCCCGCGTCCGATCGGCTCAGGCTTGCGCCTTTGACCGGCTGAGCCAGGCCTCGAAGCGGGTCGGGGCGATGCGCGCATTCTCGCCCGGGGTGAGCGATTGATCGTTCAGCTCCGCGCCGAAATAGCGGGCGTGGGCGTCCGCGACCACCCTGCGGGCATCCCGTTTCGCGCTCAAATATCGCCCGACCAGCGTGTCGAGCCCGATCCGTTCGGGTCCTGCCAGCTCGATCGTGCCGTTCGCCGGCGCCGCAAGCGCGACGTCAACCAGTGCGTCGGCGACATCGTCCGAAACGACAGGCTGCACGAGGGCAGGCGACAGGCGAACCGTTTGTCCCACGGTGGCCGACTGGACGATGCCGTTGAGGAACTCGAAGAACTGCGTCGACCGGAGGATCGTGTAAGGGGTCCCGGACGCCTTTATCAGCTTCTCCTGCGCCACCTTCGCGCGAAAATAGCCGCTGTCCGGAAGACGATCGGTACCGACGACCGAGAGCGCAACGTGATGCTTCACGCCGGCAGCGGCTTCCGCGGCGAGGAGATTGCGACCCGATGTCTCGAAGAATTCCAGAACCGCCCGGTCTTCGAAGGACGGCGAATTGGATACGTCGACGACAACCTCCGTGCCGGCCACGGCCTCCGCGAGCCCCTCGCCCGTGAGGGTATTGACGCCCGAAGCCGGCGACGCCGCGACGACGTCATGGCCAAGCTGGCGAAGCTTGCTCACGACCTTGGATCCGATAAGCCCGGTACCACCAATGACCACGACCTTCATGATTTTCTCCTTACGCCCCGCGCGAACGCTCCGGGTTGAAAGTGCGGCGAATGGGATCGCCGTGCTGACCCGATTGCTTCAAACGTCGGCACGGAGGGGCAACCGATGTTAGTCAGGCGTGAGAGCCCATTGAAGGGCCGTCGAGCGCTTCTTGCGCGCCGCGCTCGCCCGGATCGCGCGCGGAAGAGGCGGGCGAGAGCGTCGCGGACGCCGCACGGGCGGCCGGATGTCGGGATTCGGAGTGGATGCGCGCCACACGTCCTCGGCCGGATGCCCCGAGAATGACATCGCGCGGCTCGGGCCGCCGAGGGTCGGCGACAGCAACTGCAAGCGATTGGCGAAGGAGCCGGCGATGCGCCGGCCCGCCCCGTTACGATCGACGCGAGAGGCGCCTTAAGCGGCGTCGACTTCCTCGTCGGTTTCCTGCGCGGCCTGCGCAACGCGCCGGACCGGCTGCTTCAGGAAGGCCGGCATATGGTCGCCGAAGGCCAGCACCGGCGCGTCGCTGTCGCTATCCTCGAGGGCGGCGCGGGGCTCCGAAAACGCCGTTTCGTGACGGATCGGCTCGTTGGTCGGGCGGCGCTCGGCGGGCGAGTCCTGATGCGATCGCCTGTCGCGACGCTGGCCGCGGCTCCGCGCGGGGCGATCCCGTCTCGTTTCCTCGGCTGCAGGCGCAGCAACGGCAACAGCGGGGATCGGCATCTCGATCGCCGGGGAAGCCGGCGGTTCGCCGGGAGTTTCAGGCGCGGGCGACGATACGACCGCTTCCCGCTCGCGGGCAGGGCTGCGTCCGGAAGACCGGCCGCCGCGCGGGCTGCGTCCGCCGCGGCGCTGCTCGCCGCCGCGACCGCGCCGCCGGCCGTCCCCGCGATCCTCCTCGTCCGAAAGATCGGCGCTGCCGAGCCCTTCGACCTCGATGCGCGGGATCGGTTTTCCGAGCATCTGCTCGATCTGGGCGACGAACTTGCCGTCGCCCGGGCCGGCGAGGGTGAAAGCCTTGCCGTCGCGGCCGGCGCGGCCGGTACGGCCGATCCGGTGGATATAGTCCTCGGCGTGGATCGGCACGTCGAAATTGAAGACATGGCTGAGCGCCTCGATGTCGAGGCCGCGCGCCGCGACGTCGCTCGCGACCAGCAAGGTCACTTCGTTGTTCTTGAAGCGCTCGAGGGTCTCGGTGCGTTTCGGCTGCGACATGTCGCCATGGATGGCGGCGGCGCTGAAGCCGTGCTTCACGAGCGAGCGATGAAGGATGTCCACGTCGCGCTTGCGGTTGCAGAATATGAGCGCGTTCTTCACCTGCTCGGTGCGGATGAGGCGGCGCAGCGCCTCGCGTTTGTCCAGGGTCGGCACGACCGTCAGGGCCTGGGCGACCCGCTCGGCCGGGGAGGCCGACGGTGCCACCGAAATCTGCTTCGGATTCATCAGGAAGGCGTCGGCCAGGCGCCGGATCTCCGGCGGCATGGTGGCCGAGAAGAACAGCGTCTGCCGGATCTTGGGCAGCAGCCCGACGATGCGCTCGACATCGGGAATGAACCCCATATCCAGCATGCGGTCGGCTTCGTCGATCACCAGGATCTTCACGTCGCTGAGCAGGATCTTGCCGCGCTCGAAGAGATCGAGCAGCCGGCCCGGCGTCGCGATCAGCACGTCCACGCCGCGGTCCAGCTTCTTGAGCTGGTCGGCGAAGGATTCGCCGCCAATCAGCAGCGCGTGGTTCAGCTTGTGATACTTGCCGTAGATGTCGAAATTCTCGGCAACCTGTGCCGCCAGCTCGCGCGTCGGCTCGAGAATGAGCGAGCGCGGCATGCGCGCGCGCGCGCGTCCGCTGGCGAGAATGTCGATCATCGGAAGCGTGAAGGACGCGGTCTTGCCGGTCCCGGTTTGTGCGCAACCGAGAACGTCTCGGCCCATCATGACCACGGGGATCGCTTGCGCCTGGATGGGGGTGGGTGTGCTGTAGCCGCACTCGGCGACCGCGCGCAAAACCTCGGGGCTAAGCCCCAAATCGGAAAAGCTCATGAACCTCTAGAAGCGGGCGTTTAATTTGGGTCTTCTAACGGCGGATCGGCCCGCGCGGATCGCCAGAAGCTGCGTCATAGATAGGCGAGTCTGTGGAAAAGTCAAGGAATCCGGCCCCTCTTGGCGCTTGGCGAGCATCCTTCGCTAACGTAAACAAGAACTTAGTCCGCCTCGTGAATCCGGGAGCTCGGCCACCATGCTGATCGAACGCGAGCGCTCCTGCCTGCTGCTGATCGACCTCCAGGAACGGCTCATTCCGGCCATGCACGAGCCGGCGCCGGTACTCCGCAACGCCGCCATTCTCGGCACCGCGGCAAAACGCCTCGGCATCCCGATCGTGATCTCGGAGCAATACCCGAAAGGGCTCGGTCGGACCGATCTGGCTCTCGCCGCGGCGCTGGCGCCCGCGACGCCCATCGCCAAGACCGATTTCTCCTGCGCAGCGGACGAGGTCTTGCGCGCCCGGCTCGAAGAGTCCGGCCGCGAACAGGCGATCCTGGTGGGGATAGAGGCCCATGTCTGCGTGCTGCAGACGGCGCTGGGGCTGCCGCGGCTCGGCCTTGCGCCCTTCGTCGTGGCGGACGGGACCACCTCCCGCACGCCCGAAAGCCGGCGCGTCGCGCTCGACCGCATGGGGCGCGACGGCGTGGAGATCGTGACCACGGAGATGGTCCTCTTCGAATGGCTGGGCCGTGCCGGCACCGCGGAGTTCAAGGAGCTGAGCGCCTTGATCCGCTGAGCGGCGCGATCGCGGCGATCCCGTGCCTCCCGGGACGATCACAGACAGGTTGACGGGACAGGGGTGCGGCCTGCCAGAGTGGCCGCCAAGAAGAACGGGGGCATCAGGGGGACGGCATGGCGCGCAGCGTCTGTATCCGCAACGCCGACTGGGTCGTCGCGTGGGACGCCAAGGCTGGACGACATAACTATCGCCAGAACGCCGACCTGGTGTTCGCGGGCGATCGCATCACCCATGTCGGGCCCGGCTATGCCGGCCCCGTCGACGAGGAGGTGAGCGGCAAGGGCCGGATGGTGATGCCGGGGCTGGTCAATCTCCACACTCACCCCTCGGTGATGCCGGTCTTCAAGAGCATCCGCGAGGAGCTCGCCAACCCGAAGCTCTATTTCACCGCGCTCTATGACGGCTGGAACCTGTTCCGCCCGGAGCCGGAAGACTGCGTCTGGGCGGCACGCCAGGCCTATTGCGAGGCGCTGCTCTCCGGCTGCACGACGCTCGTCGATATGTGCTTTCCCTTTCCGGGCTGGCTCGATGTGATGGCCGAAAGCGGTCTCCGCATCTTCATCTCCGCGCTCTACGAATCCCAGCACTGGCACAGCGCGAACGGGCATGAGCTCACTTACGTGCCGGAGCCGGACGGCGGCAAGGGCGCCTTCGAGGCGTCGGTGACGCTGACGGCGGAGACGCGCGCCCATCGCTCGGGCCGCCTGTCGGCGATGATCGCGCCGATGGCGATCGATACCACCTCGATCGATCTCATCCGCAAGGGGCTCGAGCTTGCGCGGGCGGAAAAGCTGCCGTTCCAGCTCCATGCCGGCGAGGCGATGGCGGAGTTCCTCGAGATGACGCGCCGCACCGGCATGACGCAGATGCAGCTTCTGGCGAAGGAGAAGCTGCTCGGGCCGGACGTGACGATCGGCCACGGCATCTTCCTCGACCATCACTCCTGGCTGCACTGGTACACCCGCGAGGATGTGAAGATCCTGGCGGATCATGGCTGCTCCGTCGCCCATTGTCCGACGCCCTTCAGCCGCTACGGCATCAAGCTCGAGAACTTCGGCGCCTATCTCAAGGCCGGCGTCAATATGGGCATCGGCACCGATACCCATCCGCACAACATGCTGGAGGAGATGCGCACGGCCGCCATTCTCGCGCGCATAGCGGCCGAGAACACCTATGCGGTCTCGACCACCGACATCTTCCATGCCGCGACGGTGGGCGGCGCAAAGGCCCTGATGCGCGACGATATCGGCCGGCTTGCGCCGGGCGCGAAGGCGGACATCGTGGTGGTGCGGCTCGACATCCCGGACATGATGCCGGCCTACGACCCGCTGCGGAGCCTCATCTACATCGCCGCCGATCGCGCGGTGAAGGACGTCTATGTGGATGGCCGCAAGGTGGTCGGTGACGGACGCGTGCTGACGATGAACCATATGGAAGCGGCCGAGCAGGTCTCCGCCGCGCAACGCCGCATCCTGCCCAAGGTTCCGAGCCGCGACCGACATGGCCGCGGCGCCGAAGAGGTGGCGCCGCGCACGCTGCCGCTCGCCCATGGCTGAAGGTACCTCGGCGGCTGACAGCGCCGCGACGGGCGTGGGCGCCCCGGTCCGGCGCAAGGAGGACCGGCGCTTCCTGACCGGCGCCGGTCGCTATGTCGGCGATATCCATGTGGCGGGCGAGCTGCATGCGGTCTTCCTGCGCTCGCCGCACGGCCATGCCGGGATCCGGCGTGTCGTTCTGGATAAGGCGCGGGCCATGCCCGGCGTCGTGACCGCCGCGGCGGGCGCCGATCTCAGGGCCGCGGGCGTCCGCGATCTGCCTTGCGCACGCCGCCCGCCGAACAATGCCGACGGGGGCGAGTTCTTCGTCCCGCCGCGTCCCCCGCTCGCCGTCGGCCGGGTGCGCTATGTGGGCGAGCCGGTCGCGGTGGTGGTAGCCGGAACGCTCGACCAGGCGCGTGCGGCGGCCGAGGCGATCGAGGTCGAGTATGACCCGCTTCCGGCCGTCGTCGACATCGCCGATGCCGCGAAGCCGGGTGCGCCGACGATCTGGCAGGAGCGGCCGAACAACCGGCTCTTCCGCTGTGAATGGGGCAACCGCGCCGCCGCCGAGTCCGGCTTCGCCAGGGCCGCCCATGTCATGCGGCGAACCTTCCGCAACAATCGGCTCATTCCCAATGCGATGGAGCCGCGTGCGGTGCTGGCCACGCGCGGCGAGGACGGGCGCCTGACCGTCTATGCCAATTCGCAGAAGCCGCATGACCTCAAGAACTGGATCGCCGAGGTAGTCGGCATTGCGCCCGATCTCGTGCGGGTGATCTCGCCCGATGTCGGCGGCGGGTTCGGGGTGAAGCTCTTTCTCTATTCCGAGGAGACGACCGTCGCCTGGCTGGCGCTCACCCTGGGGCGGCCGGTGCGGTGGAGCGGCGATCGCAACGAGGCCTGCCTCGGCGATGCCCATGCGCGCGACCATCGCGCCGAAGCGGCCCTGGCGCTCGATGCCGAGGGGCGCTTCCTCGCGATTCGGGTCGAAACCCTCGCCAATCTCGGCGCCTATCTCTCGAGCTTCGGGCCTTCCATCCCGACCTTGCTCTATCTGCCGTTCCTCGTCGGGCTCTACCGGATCCCGGCGCTCTGGGCGCATCTCGACGGCATGCTGACCAACACCATGCCGGTCGACGCCTATCGCGGCGCTGGCCGCCCGGAAGGCATCTATGTGATCGAGCGCATGGTGGACGAGGCGGCGGCCGAGCTCGGCATCGATCCCGCCGAGCTGCGTCGCCGCAACCTGATCCAGGCGAGCGAGCTGCCCTATGCGACGGCAGGCCGGCTGCGCTACGAGAACATCGACCCGCCGCGCGCGCTGGCGGAAGCGTTGGCTGCGAGCGACCGGCCCGGCTATGCGGCGCGGAAAGCGGCCTCGGCGTCCCGCGGCAAGCTGCGCGGCTTCGGCTTCGGCTGCTGGGTCGAGGCGACCTCCGGCGCCGGACCGCTGTCGGAGGACGGCAAGCCCAATCCCGGAACCTCGAAGGAATTCTCGCGCGCCGCGCTCGATCCCGGCGGCGATGTCACGGTCTATATGGGCACGCATGGCCATGGGCAGGGCCACGAAACCGTCTTCGCCCAGGTAATGGCAGGAATGCTGGGGCTTCCGCTCGATCGGGTGAAGGTGCGCTTCGGCGATACCGACGAGGTGGCCTTCGGCGAAGGCACCTACGCTTCTCGCTCCATGTCGCTCGGCGGCGGCGCCTGCCACGGCGCCGGGGTGAAGCTGATCGCGGAGGGGAAGCGTATTGCCGCCCGGCTTCTCGAGACGGCGGAACCGGATATCGAGCTCGAGGGCGGCAAGTTCCGCGTCGCCGGCACCGACCGGGCCGTGGATTGGCGCGCCGTGGCGGCGGCGGCCGGTCCGCAGGGCATCGGCGTCGAGGACATGTTCGTCGGCAAGGGAAACACCTTCCCGAGCGGCTGCCATGTGGCGGAGGTCGAGATCGATCCGGAGACCGGCGTCGTGCGGATCGACCGCTATGCCGGCGCCGACGATTACGGCGTACAGATCAATCCGCTGCTGTTGGAGGGACAGCTCCATGGCGGGCTCGCGCAGGGGATCGGTCAGGCGCTCATCGAGCATTGCGTCTATGACCGGGAGACCGGGCAGCTCCTCACCGGCTCCTTCATGGACTATGCGATGCCCCGCGCGGACGACCTGCCGGCGTTCGCCCTGCGGCAATACAGCAACGCGCAGCAGAGCAACCCGCTCGGCGTCAAGGGCTGCGGCGAAGCGGGCTGCATCGTGGCGCCGGTCGCCATCATGAACGCGGTGATGGACGCGCTCCGCCCCGAAGGCGTGACGGTCGACGATCTCTCGATGCCGGCCACGCCGCATCGGGTCTGGCAGGCGATTCAACAGGGCAGGGCGCGCAAGGAACGCGGTTGACGGACCGCCGCGTCGCGGAATCAGCAGCTCCGGGTCAGGTCAGTTCGAGGGATCGATCGGCGGCGGGTCGCGATCGGGCCGGTCGTCCGGGTTCTGCGGATTGAAGACGGCAAGCCCGACGTCGCGCAGGAAGCGCTTGAAACCGG
>CADEFF010000099.1 GCA_902826565.1 uncultured Rhodospirillaceae bacterium
CTGCAGCCATTTTACGTCGAAACCCTTCAGCACGCCGCCATCCCGCCGGGTCAGCCACCCCTCACCCGCTTGCTGCGCTCGCCTCCCCCTCCCACAAGGGGCGAGGGGCGATTCCGTCGCTCCGCTCCTTCTTGCCTCGCACCCCTACTCCGCCGCCTTGCCCTGGCCGACGCGCTGCGCGAGGGCCGCACCCATGAACGGGTCGAGATCGCCGTTCAGCACCCCTTGCGTGTCGGAGGTCTGCACGTCGGTGCGCAGGTCCTTCACCATCTGATAGGGCTGCAGCACATAGGAGCGGATCTGGTGGCCCCAGCCGATGTCGGACTTGGAGGCCTCGACCGCGGCCGACTCCGCTTCCCGCTTCTGCAGCTCGAGCTCGTAGAGCCGCGCCTTCAGCATGCCCATCGCCGTCGCGCGGTTGCGATGCTGCGAGCGGTCGGCCTGGCATTTCACCACGATGCCGGTCGGCATGTGGGTGATGCGGATCGCGCTCTCGGTCTTGTTCACATGCTGCCCGCCGGCGCCGCCGGAGCGCATGGTGTCGATCTGCAGGTCGGCGTCCTTGATCTCGATCTCGATATTGTCGTCCACCACCGGATAGACCCAGACCGAGGCGAAGCTCGTATGGCGGCGCGACTGGCTGTCATAGGGCGAGATGCGCACGAGCCGATGCACGCCGCTCTCGGTCTTGAGCCAGCCATAGGCGTTGTGGCCCTTGACCTTGATCGTGGCGGACTTGAAGCCGGCCTCCTCGCCGCGGCTCTCCTCGAGCCACTCGACCTTGTGACCATGCTGCTCGGCCCAGCGCACATACATGCGCGTCAGGATCTCGGCCCAGTCCTGCGCCTCGGTGCCGCCGGCGCCGGCATTCACCTCGAGATAGGCGTCGCTCGCATCGGCCTCGCCGGAGAGCAGCGTCTCCAGCTCGACCTGGCGCGCACGGCCCTTGAGCGCCTTCAGCAGCGCTTCGCCCTCGGCCGCCGTCGCGGCATCGCCCTCCGCCTCGCCGAGCTCGACGAGGGTGATCGCATCCTCCAGCTCCTGCTGGAGCTTGCGGCAATCCTCGATCGATTTCGCGAGATGGGTGCGCTCGCGCATCAGCGCCTGCGCCGCGCGGGAATCGCTCCAGAGATTGGGGTCTTCGGCCTTGAGGTTCAGCTCTTCGAGCTTCTTCAGCGCGCGATCCCAGTCAAAGATGCCTCCTCAGCAGCGCGAGGGAGGCTCTCACCTCCTCGGCCGCCGTTTCGAGCTCTGCGCGCATGTCTCCGCTCCCGTCCGATCGAACTTGCAATTCACCCGCGGCGTCGCTGCGGCTGCCGCCCGCGCCCGTGTCATCCGCGGCGCGGAAGACGCCCTTCTTCGCCGAAGCGGCCCGCAGCCGTCAAGAGGCGCAGGATCGGCGGTAAGGCAAACCAGGACTCGTCATGCCTGGGCTTGACCCGAGCATCCATCGCCATGCAGGTCCCGGACCTCGATCCTCTCCGCTCCCGCGGCGGCGCCATGGGCCTTCGGGTCAGGCCCGAAGGCGACGGCGGAGATGCAGCGATCGCTGAGCACGCTCGGTCATGCGTTGCATGCCGCCGCTCAATACAGCCCGTCGGAGCCGCCGCTCGTGACGCTCGGCACCTGCGGCGTGAAGGTGCCGCCGGTCGCAGCGCCCAGCGTGCCGTCGGGCTGCACGCCCACGCCCTCGATCATCTGCTGCTGGGCGCCCGAGGTCGGCTCGGTGCCGGGCTTGAAGGCCTCGTAGATCATCTTGCCGGCGCCGCTGCTGGTGCGCTTCCCGCTCACCGGATCGACGCGCACGAGGCGGATGCCGGGCGGCACGCGGAACGGCACCGCTGGACGGCCGGCGAGCGCCTCCATCATGAAATCGCGGAAGACCGGGGCCGCGACCCCGCCGCCGGTCTCGCGGCCGCCGAGGCTCTTCGGCTGATCGAAGCCGAAGAACACGCCGACGGTGAGGTCGGGCGAGAAGCCCATGAACCAGACGTCCTTGCTGTCGTTCGAGGTGCCGGTCTTGCCGGCGAGCGGCTTGCCGACCGCGCGGACCGCGCTGCCGGTGCCGCGCTGCACGACGCCCTCCAGCATATGGACCATCTGATAGGCGGTGAGCGGATCGGTCACCTGCTCCCGCTCGTCGGGCACCACGGGCGGGACCATGCCCGCCTGCCAGGCGGCGACCCGGCAGCCTTCGCAAGGACGGTCGTCGGTCCTGAAGATGGTGGCGCCGGTGCGGTCCTGCACGCGGTCGATGAAGCTCGGGGTCACCTTGCGGCCGCCATTGACGATCTCGGAATAGGCGGTCGTCATCTTCAGCACGGTCGTGTCGGTGGCGCCGAGCGACATGGAGAGATAGGCCGGCATATTGTCGTTGATGCCGAAGCGCCGGACGAGATCGACGATCTTCGGCATGCCCACCGCCTGGGCGAGACGGACCGTCATCAGGTTGCGCGACTTCTCGATGCCGAGCCGCATGGTGACCGGCCCGAGGAAATCCTGGGAATAGTTCTCCGGCTGCCATTTCGGCAGGCCCGGGCCCTGGTCGATCACGATCGGCGCGTCGAGGATGACGGTCGAGGGCGTGAACCCGTTCTCGAGCGCCGTCATGTAGACGAAGGGCTTGAAGGAGGAGCCAGGCTGCCGCAGCGCCTGAGTGGCGCGGTTGAACTCGCTGATCTGGTAGCTCCAGCCGCCGACCAGCGCCAGCACGCGGCCGGTATGCGGGTCCATGGCGACGAGCGCGGCGCCCACCGCCGGGATCTGCCGGAGGGCGTAGCTGCCGGCCGGATAGTCGGCGCCCTCCGCGTCCTTCGCGACCGGCTCGACCATCACGACCTCGCCCGGCTGCAGCACGTCGGCGGGCTTCGCGACCTGCGGCCCCAGCTTGTTGTCGCCGAGCGACTTCCGCGCCCATTTGAGCTCGGCGAACGGAATGCGCCCTTCCGTCCCGTCGGCGAGCCCGATGGCGACGCCTTCGTCATCGACCGTGCGCGCGACGGCGAGCAGCCACTGGCGCAACCCGGGCGGCGGCGGCACGGCCTTCAGCCGGTCCGCCCAGCCCTCGCCCGGATCGATCGTCGTGACCGGGCCGCGCCAGCCCCATTTCCGGTCGTAGCGCTGCATGCCGTCGCGAAGCGTGCGGTCGGCGATCGCCTGCAGCGTCGGATCGAGCGAGGTGCGGACCGAAAGCCCGCCCTCGTAGAGGCTCTTGTCGCCGAAGCGCTGCACCAGCTCGCGCCGGACCTCCTCGGCGAAATAGTCGGCCGAGACCACGTCCGCCTGGGCGCGGCCGGAGACGAGGATGGGCTCGGCGCGTGCGGCGTCCGCCTCGGCGGCGGTGATGTGGCCGTCCTCCTGCATCCGCCCGATCACCCAGTTCCGCCGATCGAGGGCGGCCGCCATGTTGTTGCGCGGATTGTAGTGGCTCGGCGCCTTGGGCAGCGCCGCGAGGAATGCCGCCTCGGCGACGTCGAGCTCGTCCAGCGACTTGTTGAAATAGTTGATCGCCGCCGAGGCGACGCCGTAGGAGCCGAAGCCCAGATAGATCTCGTTCAGGTAAAGCTCGAGGATATGGTCCTTGTCGTAGGCCTCCTCGATGCGCAGCGCGAGGATCATCTCCTTGAACTTGCGCTGGAACGAGAGCTCGTTCGTGAGCAGGAAATTCTTCGCGACCTGCTGCGTGATGGTGGAGGCGCCGACCGGCCGCCGGTCCGATCCCATCTGCGCGAGGTTGGTCACCACCGCCTGGACGATGCCCGGCAGATCGATGCCGTGATGCTGGTAGAAGGTCTTGTCCTCGGCCGAGAGGAAGGCGTCGGACACGACCTTCGGGATCGCCGCGATCGGCACATAGACGCGGTTCTCGGTCGCGAATTCCGCGAGCAGTCGGCCGTCGCCGGCATGGACGCGGGTCGTCACCGGCGGATCGTAGGCCGCAAGCTCGGAGACCTCGGGAAGCCCGACCGAGAATTTCTCGAAAAGAACGAAGGCGCCGATCACGCCGGCGATGCCGAGCCCGATCACGACGCCCAGCAGCGAAAGCAGAATCCGTTTCAAGATGTCATGCCGTCCTATGGATCGCGCTCGCGCGCAGGATCGCAAGTCCCCGATTTTGCCGCGACGACCCTCCGCCGTCGAGGGCCGTGCGCTGCCTTAGTTGGGGAGTTTTTGCCTTAATTTCAGGGCAGCTTGAGGCTCGTCTGCCACTCGAAATAGCCGTCGATGGCGCGCCGGATCGCATCGGCGAGCTTGCGCCGATAGGCCTTGGTGTTGAACAGGGACTCGTCCGACGCATTGGACAGATAGCCCATCTCCACGAGCACCGACGGCACGTCCGGCGCCTTCAGCACGGCAAACCCCGCAAAACGGTGGGTGTTCCGCAGGAGGAGCGTGCTGCGCGCGAGCTCGTCCACGAGCAGACCGGCAAACCGGGCGGAAAGATTCATCGTCTCGCGCTGGGCGAGATCGATGAGGATGCCGGTCACCACCTCGCTCTCGTTCGAGAGATCGACGCCGGCGATGAGATCGACCTTGTTCTCGCGCTGGGCCAGCGCCCCGGCCTCGGCGTCGGACGCCGTCTCCGAGAGGGTATAGACCGAGGCGCCCCGCGTCGCGGCGTTCGCGTGGGCATCGGCATGGAGCGAGAGGAAGAGGTCGCCGCCCGCCCGTCGGGTGATCGCGATGCGCTCGCGCAAGGGGATGAAGATGTCGTCGCTCCGGGTCAGCACCACGCGGTAGCGCCCGGTCGCCTCCAGCACCTTCTTCAGCTCGCGCGCCATGGAAAGGGTGATGTTCTTCTCGTAGCTGCCGCCCGCGCCGATGGCGCCCGGATCGACGCCGCCATGGCCGGCATCGATGACGATCAGGGGAATGCCGCGCGGCGGCGCGGGCTTCGTCGGCGGCGGAAACCCGAGCGCCACCACCTGCATCAGCGGCTCGGGCTGCGGCGCCTGCCATTCGGCGGCGGGCTTCGGCTGCGGCACCGGCGCGGCGCCCGCCGCCGTCCCGAGCGATGCGGGGGCGGCGGGAGGAGACGGCAGAGGCGGCGTCGCAGCGGTCGCCGTGCCGGCGATCGGGGTCAGGTCGATCGCCAGGCGGAAGGTGCCGCCGCCCGCCAGGAGGATGGGCTCGTCGAGGCGGACCGGGCCGCCGAGATCGGCCACCAGACGCGAGGTCGAGGCATTGAAATGGCCGAAGCGGACGCCGGTCACGATCCCGCGCCCCTCGGGCAAAGACGGCGCCTCGAGCCGCCAGTCGCCGCCGGCCAGCTCGACCACCAGCCGGTCGGGATTCTGGACCAGGAAGGTGCGGTAGCGCGGCGCCTCGCTCAGCTCGAGGACAAGACGGGTCTTGTCGGGATGGAGCCCGAGCCGGACGTCGCGGACGGCCGGGTCGGCCCTGGCTGCCGCCGGGAGCGACAGGCAAAGCAGCAGAACCGCCAGGATTCGACCGATGCCCCTCATCCTTGTGGGTCTCCAGCAGCGACTCCACAACATATACGCCCCCGAGTCGCGGGTCCAGCGCGGCCGAACCCCGCCCGATCGGCTAAAACGATTGTTGATCCGACGCCTAGCCGGTAAAGTGGGGCGTCCCACGGTTCGTTCCGCCCGGGACGCCGGCGCAATGGCCGGCGACGGGCAGGTCCGGTCGATGGTCGCTCGGGGACGGGCGGCGCGCCGCGACGCGGTGCGATCGGATCCGGCGGCCATGCCGCCGCGACGGAACGAACCGGAAGGCTATTCCGCGCTCCCGGCCCTGCGGCAGGCGCTGGCCTCGCCGCCCCGGAAGACACGGGTATTGGCGCAGCATCCGCTGTCGGGGGCTGCGCCGCACGAACAGGATGCCATGACCGATTCCTGGCACATCGAGACAACCTTCGCGCCGCCACCCGCCGTCATCGCGGGCTGCGACAGGCGCGGCATGGAGTTTTCCCGCAATGACCAAACATATGCTGATCGATGCCACCCACCCGGAAGAGACGCGGGTCGTGGTGGTTTCCGGCAAGCGGCTGGAAGAGTTCGACGTCGAGATCGCTAGCCGCAAGCAGCTCAAAGGCAACATCTACCTCGCCAAAGTGGTCCGCGTGGAGCCGTCGCTCCAGGCGGCCTTCGTCGATTACGGGGGAAACCGCCACGGTTTCCTCGCCTTCAACGAAATCCATCCCGATTACTATCGCATCCCGATGGCGGATCGCGAGGCGCTGCAGGCCGAGCTCGAGGCGCAGGCCGCCGCCAATCGCGACGATGGCGAGTTCGATCCGATCGAGCCCGCGCAGGGGCGGCGGCGGCATGGCGACCGCCGCCGCGGCCGCGACCACCGTGCGCCGCAGGCGGAGCGGGGCGCGCGCGGCGCCGGCGACGAGGCGCCGGCCGGACAGGATATCGAGGCGCCGGATCATGACGATCATGCGCATGACGATCATGATCGCGGGCACGATCACGGCCATGATCATGATCATGATCATGGCCATCACGAGAACGGCCACGATCCTCATGACCGGCATGGCGAGGAGGATGCGTCCGATCCCTATCATGCCGATGCGCCGGAGGCGGGCAGCCTCGGCCGGGACGATCCGCCGGAGGACGCCGCCGACTTCCTCGCCGACGCGCCGCGCGACGACGAGGCGGCTGGCGGCGAGACAGATGGCGACGAAACCCGTGGCGGCGAAGCGCCGGGCGACGAGGCACGCGACGACGACGCCGGAGAGGATGCGCCGCGCGCGCAGCCGCTGAGCCGCGCCGGCGCCTGGGACGATCGCCTCGAGGCGCCCCTTCCGGAGGGCGAAGCCGAGAACGCCGAGGAACGCGGCGCCGCCGAGGGCATGGCGTCGAAGCATTCCGGCGCCGGCAGCGAGGACGGCGCGGACGAGCTGCCCGGCACGCCGGTCGCCGGCGACATCGAGCAGCATGCCGCGACCCCGCCGGAGGCCGTCGAGGTGCTGGGCGGCAGCGAGGACGAGGACGAGGCCGAGGAACCGCGCCGGCCGCGCAGCGTGCGCCGCTACAAGATCCAGGAAGTGGTCAAGCGCCGGCAGATCATGCTGGTACAGGTCACCAAGGAAGAGCGCGGCAACAAGGGCGCCGCCCTCACGACCTATCTCTCGCTCGCCGGCCGCTACTGCGTGCTGATGCCGAACACGGCGCGCGGCGGCGGCATCTCGCGCAAGATCACGAGCATGATCGATCGCAAGCGCCTCAAGTCGCTCGTCGGCGATCTCGACATCCCCCGCGGCATGGCGGTGATCGTGCGCACGGCGGGCAGCGAGCGCAGCAAGGCCGAGATCAAGCGCGACTACGAGTATCTGCTGCGGCTCTGGAACGAGATCCGCGACCTGACCCTGCGCTCGACCGCGCCCGCCCTCATCTACGAGGAAGCCAACCTCATCAAGCGGTCGATTCGCGATCTCTACACGAAGGACATCGACGACATCATCGTCGAGGGCGACGAGGGGTACAAGACGGCGAAGGCGTTCATGAAGACGCTGACGCCGAGCCACGCCAAGCGCGTCCAGGCCTATCGCGACCCGATGATCCCGCTGCTGCAGCGCTACCAGGTCGAGGCGCAGCTCGACGCGATGCACAATCCGGTCGTCCAGCTCAAGTCGGGCGGCTATATCGTTATCAACCAGACCGAGGCGCTGGTCTCGATCGACGTCAACTCCGGCCGCGCCACGCGCGAGCGCAACATCGAGGACACCGCCCTCAAGACGAACCTGGAAGCGTCGGACGAGATCGCCCGGCAGCTTCGCCTGCGCGACATGGCCGGGCTGGTGGTGATCGACTTCATCGACATGGAGGAGAACCGCCACAACGCGCAGGTCGAGCGGCGGCTCAAGGAAGCGATGCGTTTCGACCGCGCGCGCATCCAGCTCGGGCGCATCAGCCCGTTCGGGCTGCTCGAGCTGTCGCGTCAGCGGCTGCGGCCGAGCCTCGTCGAGGCGAGCACCGAAGTCTGTCGCTTCTGCCGGGGCACCGGACGCACCCGCTCCACGGAGTCGACCGCGCTGCACGTGCTGCGCGCGATCGAGGAAGAGGGCTCGCGGCGGCGCGGTCCCGGCATCACGGTGGCGGTGCCGACGACGGTCGCGCTCTATATCCTCAACCAGAAGCGCCGGCGCCTGTCGGAGATCGAAAGCCGCTTCGGCTTCCGCGTCTATCTCTCGGGCGACGACGCGCTGATCGCGCCCGATTTCCGTCTCGACCGGCTGCGCGCGCTGGCGCCGGGCGACGAGCTGCCGCCGCCGCCCGAAGCGCTCCGTTCCGCCCCCATCGTGGAGGAGCCGGAGGAAGAGACCGCCGAACCCGAGATCGAGGGCGAGGAGGAATCCCGGCGCGAGATCGAGACCGACGGCGAGGTGCGCGAGGAAGACGCCGCGGAGCGCGACGCCGAACCGGTCGAGGCGCGCGAAG
>CADEFF010000100.1:0-4406 GCA_902826565.1 uncultured Rhodospirillaceae bacterium
GGGGCCCTATCGGCGCGGTCTCTGGATCGACGGGCGCTGGGGCACGGATGCCGATCGCGAGTCCTACGAAGCGAGCTGGGACAAGCACTATGCCGCCGCGAACGAGGCCGCCCGGCAGGGCCGCGACATCGCGGTCGCCGACGCCACCGACCGCGAGGGCCCCTGGACCGGCCTCTTCGACTACTGGACCTCCATCGCCACCGCCGTCGACCCGGACCAGGTTTCGGTGATGGACAGCTTTCACTACGACGATACCGAGGAGAACTGGCCGCTGAGGGACGGCTTCGGCGCGCTCATCGGCCGCTTCGGCGCCGATCAGCAGGCGGTGCTGAACGCCGCCGTCGAGCGCATCGACTGGGGCGGTCCGGAGGTGCGGCTTCATACGAAGAAGGGAACGATCCGCGCCCGCCGCGCGCTCGTCACCGTCTCGACCGGCGTGCTCGGCGCCGGCGATATCCGCTTCGATCCCGCCTTGCCGGCGGCGAAGCTCGCCGCCATCGAGGGGCTGCCGCTCGGCACCCACAATCGCATCGGCCTCGCCTTCGATCGCGATTGCTTCGGCTCCGATGCGCCCAAGGGCGTCGCCATGATTTCGGAGGGCGAGGAAACCATCGCCTTCGGCATCCGCCCCTTCGACCAGAACTACGCCGTCGCCTATACCGGCGGACGCTTCGCGGTATGGCTCGAGCGCGCCGGCGTCGCCGCAGCGGTCGATCTCGCCAGGGAACGGCTCGGCAAGATGTTCGGCAGCGACGTGCCGAAGCATGTGACGCGCCATATCGTCACCGCCTGGCATGGCGATCCCTGGATCCGCGGCTCCTACTCGGCCGCCCTGCCCGGCCAGGGCCATCAGCGCGCCGAGCTCGCGCGGCCGCTCGAGGATCGCCTCTTCTTCGGCGGCGAGGCGACCTCGATCGACTCCCACGCGACCGCCCATGGCGCCTACAAGAGCGGCATCCGCGCGGCGCGCGAGGTGGCGGCGAGCCTCGGCCGCGCGCTTCCCGCGAGCCTCGATATCGCCGCCGCCTCGGTCGCCTGAGCCGGCGCAGCCGCGCTCAAGGTTCGGCCGGCAGGCCGTCGGGGCTCGCCTGCACCTCGGCGATCGCCTTCTCCCAGGCCGCGATGCGTTCCGGCCCGGCGGGATGGGTGTCGAACATCGAGGCCCGGGTTTCGTCGCTCATCCTGGCGAGCACGACGAAAAGCTGGCCCGCCTTCGCGAGATCGTAGTCCGCCCGGGAGAGCAGATAGGCGCCGAGCAGATCGGCTTCGCGTTCCTGCTCCTTCGAGAAGGAGATGGCGCCGATGTCGGCGCCGAGCGCCATGCCCTGCTCCATGGCCGCCTGCGTGTTGGCGCTGCCGCAATAGGCGCCGGAATAGCAGCCGGCGGCGCCGAGCAGCCCGCCGATCAGCACGGCGCCGATGATGGCGCCGACCGTGGCGTTGGACTGCGTTTCGGCGACATGGTCGGAAATATGATGGCCCATCTCGTGCGCCACCACCGCCGCCACTTCCTCCTCGGTCGCCAGATAGCGGAGCAGGCCTTGATAAATCCGGATCGTGCCGTCGCCGGCGGTCGTGGCATTGACCTTGCTGTCCTCGACATAGCGCACATCGAAGCGGCAATCCGTCGTCTCGGCGAGGGCGCAAAGCGCCGGCGCCACGGCTTCCAGCCTCAAGGTCACGGCTTCGACCAGCGCCCGGCTCTCGGCCGGCGACCGGTCGATGCTCGCAAGCTTGCTCGTATCGCCTTCGACCGCGAGCGCCGCATGATCGATATCCGCATCGGAGATCTGCGGCAGACGGAATTGCGCGCCGGCGCAACCCGTCAACGCCCACATCGCCAGAAACAATGCGACCCTGCTGCCCCGCACCGCGCTCTCCCCGGCAGCCCGCCTCTTCGTGCGGGTCTGCGCCGATTGTCCGGGGCGGGAAAAAAGGCCCGCCGCGCCCATGACAACCTTTAGAGGTATTATAGAGATAATATCGCGTCGAGTCGAGCGCGCCGGCCGCCGTCAACATCGCTTGGCAAGCCGTTGAAACTTCATCACTATACCGGCCGCTGGGGATGGCATCGCCCGCGCGGGACAAGGAGAGCGACATGAGCGTACCGGTTCGGGTCGAGCGACGCGGCCATGTGCTGGAGATCACGCTCGATCGGCCGAAGGTGAATGCGATCGACATTCTCGCCAGCCGCGCGCTGGGCGAGGCCTTCGTGACCTTGCGCGACGATCCGGAGCTCCGCGTCGGCATCGTGACCGGCGCCGGCGACCGTGTCTTTTCCGCCGGCTGGGACGTGAAGGCGGCGCAGTCCGCCGGCGGCGATCGTCTGCGCTGGTGGAAGGAGGATTACGGCCCCGGCGGCTTCGCCGGCCTGACCGATCTCTGGGATCTCGACAAGCCGGTGATCGCCGCGGTGAACGGCCATGCGATCGGCGGCGGGCTCGAGCTGGTGCTCGCCTGCGACCTCGTCATCGCCGCGGAGCATGCGGAGTTCCGCATGCCCGGCATGTCGCTCGGCATCCTGCCGGATTCGGGCGGCATCCAGCGGCTCCCGCACCGGCTGCCGCATAACGTCATGATGGAGCTCTTCCTCCTCGGCCGGCCCCTCCCCGCCGCCGAAGCCTGGCGCCATGGCTTCGTCAACGCCGTGGTGGCGAAGGACCAGCCGCTGCCGACCGCGCGCCAATGGGCCGAAACCATCGCCGCCGGCGCCCCCCTCACGGTCCAGGCGCTCAAGGAGGCGCTCCGCAAGATGGACGGGATGGGCGTGCGCGAATCCTTCGATCTCCTGCGCGGCGGCGGCCTGCCGCTCTACGAGAAGGCGCTCGATTCCGAGGATTCGAAGGAAGGCATGCGCGCCTTCGCCGAGAAGCGGAAGCCGGTCTTCAAGGGACGCTAGAAGGCGGGTCGGTCTCCGGCGACCGGTCCGATCGCGTCACCCGCCCCGTGACCCCTCCCCATGTGAAGGGAGGGCTCTCCCGCCGCTGCAAGAAGCTGGGCATTTCCCTGCGCGCCCCGCATATTTCCCGGGCGGGCGGACCGCTTTTGGGGAATGGCATGCAAGGCATTCGCGTCGTCGATCTCACGGCTCATCTTTCCGGGCCGTTCTGCACCTGGCAGCTCGCGGCGCTCGGCGCCGACGTCATCAAGATCGAGCCGCCGGCGACGGGCGAGCCCGCGCGCGAGACGCCGCCGCTGAAGGACGGGCACAGCCTCTATTTCGACAGCCTCAACCGCGGCAAGCGCAGCCTCGCCCTCGATCTGCGCGCGCCGGAGGGCAAGGCGGTGCTGCACAGGCTCCTCGCGACGGCCGATCTGCTGGTCGAGAATTTCCGCCCGGGCGTGCGCGACCGGCTGGGCTGCTCCGATACCGAGCTCGAGCGGGTCAACCCGAAGCTCATCCGCGTCTCGATCTCCGGCTTCGGCCAGGAGAGCGCGATGGCGAAGCGCCCCGCCTTCGACATCATCGTCCAGGCGCTGAGCGGCATGATGAGCATCAACGGCCCGGAGAACGGGCCGCTCTGCCGCGTCGGCTTCTCCATCGGCGACATCGCCGCCGGGCTCTTCGCCACCATCGCGATCCTCGACCGGCTCTATGAGCGCGACTGCCGCGGGGTCGCGCGGCCGGCGCCGATCGACATCTCGATGCTCGCCTGCCAGGTGGCGCTGCTGGAGAACGGCTATGCGCGCTTTCTCAATACCGGCAAGCTGCCGCAGCCGCTCGGCACGCGCCATCCCTCCGCGACGCCCTTCGAAAGCTTTCCCACGGCGGACGAGCCGATCGTCATCGCCAATTCGGGGCGCAAGGGCTGGCCGGTCTTCTGCGAGGCGCTCGGCCTGCCGGCGCTGGCCACCGATCCGCGCTTCGCGGAGGAATCCCCCCGGCTCGACAATCACGCCGCCTTCCGCACGATCGTGATCGCCGAGCTCGCGAAGCATCCGCGCGCCTGGTGGCTGGAACGCTTCGCCGCCGGCGACGTGCCCTGCGCGCCGGTCAACACGATCCGGGATTTCGCCGAGGGGCCGCTCGGCGCGGAGCAGGGCGCGATCGGCAGCGCCGTGGCGGCGGACGGCGTCGCGCTCAAATTCGCGCGCAGCCCGCTGCAGCGCGACGACGCGGATGCGGAACCCGCGGCGCCGCTGCTCGGGCAGCATAGCGATGCGCTGCTGAAGGAGCTCGGTCTCTCGGCGAGCGAGATCGATGCGCTCGTCGGTCGCGGCATCGTCGCTGCGACACCGCCGGGCCGCCGCCAATCTTCGGACAACGATCGGCCTTCGGATAACGATCGACCTTCGGACCACGATCGGCCGACCTGAACCTGGTCTCACTTGCGCCAACAAGGAGAAGGACCCCATGCCCGACGACGCCAAGCTCGACAACGATACGTTGATGATGCAGACGCTCT
>CADEFF010000100.1:4506-8301 GCA_902826565.1 uncultured Rhodospirillaceae bacterium
CCCATGCCCGACGACGCCAAGCTCGACAACGATACGTTGATGATGCAGACGCTCTACTGGTGGGGCGTTCCGACGCTGTTCCGCTGTCCCTACGAACCCGATCCCGCGCGCTGCGACATCGCGCTCGTCGGCGTACCGCACAGCACCGGCAACGGTTCGACCGAGCGCGACCAGCATCTCGGCCCCCGCGCCGTCCGCGACGTCTCGGCATCGGGGCGCCGCCCGCATGGACGCTACATGCTGGATCCCTGGAAGTCGGCACGCATCGCCGATCTCGGCGACGTCCCGTTTCCCGAGGCGAACAACAACGAGCGCTGCATCGAACGGATTACCGCGTTCTATCGCCGCATCGATCAGGCGGGCGCCTTTCCGGTGTCGATCGGCGGCGACCATTCGATCACCGGCGGCATCCTGGAGGCGATCGCCGGCCCCGGCGCACGGACCACCGCGGGGCAGAAGGCCGTGCTCGTGCATTTCGACGCCCATACGGACGTCTACGAGAAGCTCGACCATTTTCTCGGCGCCAAAAAGTCGGCCGCGCATTGGGCGAGCTATCTGGCGCGCAACGGCCAGATCGACCCTGCCCACAGCGTGCAGATCGGCATCCGCGGCCATGTTCGGACGCTCGACTGGCTACGCCCCAGCTACGACCTCGGCTACGAGGTCATCACCATGGACCGTTACGAGGAAATCGGCCACGAGGCCTGCGTGAGCATCATCCGGGACCGCGTCGGCGACCGGCCGATCTACGTGACCTTCGATCTCGATTGCCTCGATCCGACGGTTGCGCCCGGCGTCGCCAACATCGAGCCGGCCTTCACGGGCTTCACCATGTCGCAGGCCGTGCGGCTGATCCAGTCGCTGCAGGGTTTCAACGTGATCGGCGGCGACGTCGCCTGCCTGATGCCGACCAAGGACAATCCCAACAAGATCACGTCGCTCGTTGCCTCCTCCATCATGTTCGAGATCATCTGCCTGATCGCGGACCGCCTGCGCAAGGAGGGCAAGGCAAGGCCGCAATAGGGAATCGGCATCCCGGGTCGAGAGGCCGGCGGGCGATGCCCGTCCGCCAACCTCGACCATCGACGGCCGCCGATTCGCTATGGCAGTTTCACGGCCATGCGGGATCGGGTGGCCTTCGGCATCAAGCTCGGCTTCGACCGCGCGCAGGCGACACGTCTCGCGCGGCTCGACACGCCGGAAAAGATTCAGGACTTCGTTTCGGCGCTCCGTTCCAATCCGGAGCATGGCGGCGATACCTGTCTCTCCGCCGTGGAGGTGCTGAACCAGGGCCATGCCCACTGCATCGAGGCCGGCTTCCTCGCCGCCGCGGCCTTCTGGATGCAGGGCGAGCCCCCGCTCCTCATGGATTTCCATGCCGAAGGCGACGACGACCATGTGGTGGCGCTGTTCCGCCGCGGGCGGCATTGGGGCGCGATCTCCAAGAGCAACCATGTCTGGCTGCGCTGGCGCGACCCGATCTATCGCTCGCTCCGCGAGCTCGCCCTCTCCTACTTCCACGAATATGTGAACGGGCCGCTGAAGACGATGCGCGCTTATTCCCACGCCTACGACCTCCGGCGCATCGACAAGGCCCGCTGGATCACGAACCAGGATAATTGCTGGGACGTGGCGGAGGCGATCGACCGCATCCGCCACTATCCGCTGGTGACCCGCGCCCAGGCGCGCCGGCTGCGCCGCCGCGACCGGATGGAGCTCCGCGCCGACAAGATCCTCGAATATCCGAAGGAGATCGCCGCCGCGGCGGCGCGCGGGTAGCGGACCGCGCTGTCGGCCTAGGCTCGTGGCCTGTAAGTCTCTTGCGGTACTGCTTTGTGTTATTGGCGCCGCGCGTGGTGCGCGCCAACCCGATTGGCGAGCGATCACCGAATTAGCGCGTAGCACAGCACAGGTATCCGGCTCGGGCCTAGGATAAAGGTGCGCATCTAGCCTGTATGCGACAAAGCGCAACTATACACCTCAAAACGGAGCATTGGTTCGCGGGTAAAGAATAAGCTCGCCTTTACCGACGGTTGCGGGCCGCATATGCTTCTCTCTCCTGAGGGGAGGGGGCAATGCCGGAAATCAAACTCAAGATCGATGACCTTGTTCTCGATCATGATAACCCGCGCATCACGCACGCGGAGGGGCAGCAGGACGCGCTTCAGAAGATCGTCAGGGATCAGAAGGCCAAGCTCGTAAAGCTCGCCGAAAGCATCGTCGCGAATGGGCTGAATCCGATGGATCGGCTTTTAGTCCTGCGGCTGAACCAAAAGCCAGAGCGGTTTATTTCGCTTGAAGGCAACCGACGCATAGCGGTGTTCAAGCTCCTGACCAAACCAGAGGTGATGACGGGGCTCGAGATGCCGGGCGCGATGAAGGGCGCCTTTCAGCGGATGGCGAAGGAGTTCAAAAAGAGTCGCGTCGAGCCGCTTTCGTGCTTCGAACTGGCATCACGAGAGGAGGCCCGATACTGGCTCAACCTGCGCCACAACATCGGCCATGAGGGAGCCAGCGTCGAGGATTGGAAGTCCCTCGCGAAGCGGCGCTTCGAGGGCAAAACGCCCGTGCTTCAGGCCCTCGAATTAGTCACCGAGCGCGCGGGGCTGACGGCGGCTGAGCAAGCCTCGATTACCGAGAAATTCCCAACGTCCACTTTGGAGCGCTTTCTTGAAAACCGGTCGGTCCGACGGGAGCTTGGCTTAGACGTGAAAAACGGCAAGCTCGTCACCAAACTGCCGGCTGACGAGGTGGCGAAGCCGCTCAGGAAGATCGTCCTCGATCTCGCTACGAAAGCGACCCGCGTCAATCGCCTGATGAAGACCGATGACATGCTCAGTTATCTGAGAAAGGATCTGGGCAAGGATCACATGCCCGATCTGTCAAAGGCGCGCCTCACCGAGCGCAGCCTGGACGAAATCCCAGTCACTGAGTTCACGAAGATAAAGAGCAGAGGGCCACGCCGAAAGCCGGATCCAAGCGACCGCAAGGTGGTCGTCCCTAACACTTGTAAGCTGAACGTCACGCAGAACCGCACCGCTGAAATCTACAAGGAGCTGCGCACTCTGCGGCTCGACGACGCGCGGAACGCGATCGCGGTTCTTTTGCGGGTGTTCCTAGAGCTTTCCGTGGACTACCTCCTGACGAAGCATGGCGTACCGCTAAAGGTTACCCCTGCTCCGGGAGGGCGGCAGATTTGGAAGTCACTCGACGTGAAGCTGGCCGATGCGGTTGGGATTCTGGTAAAAATCGGCGTCCCGGCAACAGACTTCAACGCCATCACCCGCGCCGTAGTCATAAGGACCAGTCCCATTCATATCGATCTCCTCCACCGCTATGTCCACGATCAGTTTCAGACGCCGGTTTCCAAGGAGCTGGCGGCGGCCTGGGATCATGCGCAACCGCTGTTTGAGCGCATCTGGCCGTGAGCAAGATGGAGGGTGACCCGCGGCGCTTGGTGCATTTCACGCCACTGCGCTATCCCGGCGGCAAGGGCAAGCTCGCCGCGTACGTCAAAGAGATCATCCGTGCTAACAAGCTGTACGATGGCGAGTACGTCGAACCATATGCTGGGGGAGCGGCCATCGGGCTAGAGCTCTTGTTTCAGGAGTACGTCCAGAAGATTCACATCAACGATCTCAGCGGGCCGATATATGCGTTCTGGAAGAGTGTCCTTTACAGCACAGACGAGCTTTGCCGGCTGGTGAGGAACACCCGCCTTTCAGTAGCGTCGTGGGATAGACAGAAGCGAATCTTCGCCAATCCGCGGGACCACGATCACGTCCAGCTTGGCTT
>CADEFF010000101.1 GCA_902826565.1 uncultured Rhodospirillaceae bacterium
GCCCCCGTTTCCGAGAGCCGGCCCGCCATCGCGGCGCTGTCGGCGAGCGGCGGCAGGCGGTGGCGCTCGATGTCGAAGGCGTCGAGCAGATCCGCCGCCCAGTCGCCTGTGGCGAGATCGTAGACAAGGCTGGTGGAGGCAAGACCGTGATCGATCGCCCGCTCGCCGGTCAGCCGCTCCACGAGATAGGAGACCGGCTGGTGGAAGAGCGCGGCCCTGCGCGCCTTCGGCACCGCATCGAGAAGCCACAGGATCTTCGGCGCCATATGGCTGCCGTCGAGATTGGCGCCGGTGCGCGCGCGGATCGTCGCCGGGTCGATGCGCCGCCGCACCGCGTCCAGCGCATCGTCGGCGCGACGGTCCATCCAGACGAGGCAGGGATGCAGCACCTTGCCGTCGCGCGCGACCGGGATGCAGCCGTCGAGCTGCCCCGCGAGGCCGAGGGCGCCGACATCCTCGGGCTTTCGGCCCGCCATCGACAGCGCTTCGGCGATGGCCGGTGCCAGCGCCGCCTCCCAGAGCGCCGGATCCTGTTCCGCCCAGCCCGGCTTCGGCAACGCGATCGGATAGCTGCGCCGGGCGCTGCCGAGCGGCTTCAGCGCTTCGTCGAGCAGCACGGCCTTGAGGCTCTGACTGCCGACATCGATACCGAGGACGAGGCCCATAAGGGCAGAACGCTCCGCTCAGGCCGCGCGACAGGCGTCGAGGATGCGCCGAAGCTGGTTCGCGAGCAACCCGTGCCGGGGGCTGAAGCTGCCGTCGAGGGCCGCGGTGCCGATGGTGAAGAGATCGGCCCCGGCATCGGCGATTTCGCGGACGCGTCCGGCCGAGTTGATGCTGCCGGCGACGACCACGGTGCGGTCGGTGGCGGCGCGGGCGGCCCGGATGAGCGCGAGCGGATCTGCGTCGGTCGCACGGAAGGCGAGCAGATCGACGCCGGCGCAGCCCGCCTCGATCATGCGTTTCGTGTCGGCGGCGATGCGCTCGGGCGTGCCGCCGAGCCGGGTCGGGTGGCCGGTCGGGACGCCGGGGAACGGATAGTAGCCGGTCCTGCTGCCGCGGAGGATCGGCAGCACGTCGGCCACCCGGGTGCCGCCCAGGAGGCAGTCCACCCCGAGCCTGACGCCGATCTCGACCGAGCGCTTGCAGCTCTCGGGGCTGGTGCTCACCACCTCCATGTGCGTCGTGCGTCCGTCCGCCTTCAGCCGCTCATGCAGTCGGTCGAGCAGGTCGGGCGCGACGCCGACATCCTTGAACCCGACATGTTTCAGCGGCAGGTCGCGGATCGAGTCATAGACCTCGAGGCAATCCTCGATGGTCCGGTCCTCGCGCGTCAGCATGAAGATGAAGTCCATATCAGCCGCTCCGCTGCCGTCCGGTGTTGTGCATGCGGATGCTGTCGCCCGCGCGCGCGAAGCAGGCCTCGAGCCGCGGCACCGCATCCGATCCGAGGTGAAGCCCGAGCTTGGAACGGCGCCACAGCACGTCCTCCACGCTCTCGGCCCATTCCGCCGTCCTCAGATAGTCGACCTCGCGCTCATAGAGATCGCCGCCGAGAAGCGGGCCGAGCCCGGCGAGCGACCCCGCATCGCCGACCACGCGATCGGCGCGCGTGCCATAGGCGCGCGCATAGCGCCGCGCCATCGCGGACGGCATCCAGCGGTGGCGCGTCTGGAACCCGGCGAGAAAGCGCTCGAAATCGGCGTCGGGAATGTCGCCCCCGGGCAAAGGCGCGCGCTCCGTCCAGGCCGGTTCCAGCGCGGGACAGAAGCGCGCGAGTTTTTCCAGCGCATGCTCGGCGAGGCGACGATAGGTCGTGATCTTGCCGCCGAAGACGGCGAGCAGCGGCGCTTCTCCCTCCGGCGCTTCGAGATCGAGCACATAGTCTCGCGTGACGGCGGACGCGCTCTTGGCCGCGTCGTCATAGAGCGGCCGGACGCCGGCATAGCTCCAGACGACATCCGCGGGCTGCACGGCCTTGCGGAAATGGCGCGAGGCGACCTCGCAGAGATAGTCGGTCTCCGCCGGCGAGATCGCGACCCGGCCGGGCTCGCCCTCGAACGGCGCGTCGGTGGTGCCGATCAGGGTGAAGCGCTGCTCGTAGGGGATCGCGAAGACGATGCGGCGGTCGCGGTTCTGCAGGATGTAGGCATGCGCGCCCTCATGGAGGCGCGGCACGACGATGTGGCTGCCCTTGACGAGACGGATGCTATGCCGCGCCGGCAGCCCGACCTCGCGCTCGAGGAAGCTCGTCACCCAGGGGCCCGCCGCATCGACGAGGATGCGCGCCGTGACATCGCGACGGGCGCCGGTGCGACGATCCTGAACCGTTGCGCGCCAGAGCCCGCTTTCGCGTCGCGCGGCGACGCAACGGGTCCGCGTCTCGATCTCGGCGCCGCGCTCGGCCGCATCCATCGCGTTCAGAACGACGAGGCGCGAATCCTCGACCCAGCAGTCGGAATAGACGAAGCCGCGCCGGAACTCCGGCTTCAGCGCATCGCCCATCGGATCCTTCGTCAGGTCGACGCCGGCCGAGGCCGGCAGGCGCCGCCGGCCGCCGAGATGGTCATAGAGGAAGAGGCCGAGGCGGATCATCCAGGCGGGCCGCAGGCTCGCCTCGTGCGGCAGGAGGAAGCGCAGCGGCCAGATGATGTGCGGCGCGCTTTCGAGCAGCCGTTCGCGCTCGGCGAGCGATTCCCGCACCAGCCGGAACTCGTAATATTCGAGATAGCGCAGCCCGCCATGGATGAGCTTGGTGCTGGCGGAGGAGGTATGGCTCGCCAGATCCTCCTGCTCGACCAGGAGCACGCGGAGCCCGCGGCCCGCCGCATCGCGCGCGATCCCGGCGCCGTTGATGCCGCCGCCGACGACAAGCAGATCGTAGGGCCGTGATCCGGACAAAGGCGGCGCTTCCCTCGGGATTGCCTGCGGGGAATGGCGGGATGACGCGGTCTCGCCGGAAGGCGTCAGGGCGTCGCCGCCCGCCTTTCAGAGGCAGCCTAGTCGCTCGGTATTGTTTTCACAATCGAAAATGGACGCCCAGCCATGCGCGAAACCGAACATGCGGGGCCGCCGGTCAGTCCCGCGCCAGCCGCAGCTCCGTCTGCTCGCGCTTCAGCAGCGCGCGAATCCGTGCCGGCGGAGGCCGGTCGGTGAAGAAGATGTCGGCCTCGGTCAAGACGCCGAGCCGGGCCATGGCGGCGCGGCCGAACTTGCTGTGGTCGGCGGCGACGAAAAGCTGGCGTGCATTCGCGGCCATGGCCTGGGAAACCCGCACTTCGCGAAAATCGAAATCGAGCAGCGTGCCGTCCTCGTCGATGCCGCCCACGCCGAGGATGCAGAGATCGGTCTTGAACTGGCCGATGAATTCCTTGGTCGCGTCGCCAATCAGGCCGCGCTCGCGGCGGCTCACCTGGCCGCCGGCCACCAGCACCTCGAAGCCCTCGTTCTCGGCGAGAATGTGGGCGACATGAAGGTTGTTGGTAATTATGCGGAGGCTGCGGTGCTTCAACAGGGCGCGGGCCACCTGCTCCATGGTGGTGCCGCTGTTGATGAAGAGCGAGGCCCGGTCCGGCACGGCCTGCACCACCGCCGCCGCGATCCGGCGCTTCTCGTTCAGATGCAGGACCTGACGCGACTGATAGGTCGCGTTCTCGACGCTGGAAGGAAGTCCCGCCCCGCCATGGTAGCGCCGCAGAAGGGAACGGGCGCAGAGCCGGTTCACGTCGCGGCGCACCGTTTGCGGCGTCACCGCGAAATGCTCGGCGAGGGCGTCGATCGAGACGAATCCGCGCTGATGCACCAGTTCGAGTATCTGTTCCTGCCGGTCGGCCTCGGTCATCAAACCCCTCCTCGAGCGCCCGCACGATAGCCCGTCGACCGCGACGCCGAAAGCCGCCGCGGAGGCGGTCCTGCCGCCGGGGCCGGCCGTCTTGACGCCGCCGGCGACCACCGAGATCATTCCCGCCACCATGCCGCCGGGCGCCATCCTCGCGATCGACCAGGGCACCACCTCGACCCGGGCGATCCTGTTCGACGCGGAAGGCCGTCCGCTCGGCCTTGCCCAGCGCGAGCTGCCGCAGATCTATCCGCAGGCCGGCTGGGTCGAGCATGACCCGGAGGAGATCTGGCGCGCGACCGTCGCGGTGATGAGCGGCGCGCTTGCGGAAGCAAAGCGCGCGGTCGGCGACGTGGCCGGGATCGGCATCACCAACCAGCGCGAGACGACGGTGCTCTGGGAGCGCCGCAGCGGCCGCCCGATCCACAACGCGATCGTCTGGCAGGACCGGCGCGGCGCAGCGGCCTGCCGCGCCCTCGTCGCCGCCGGCCACCAGCCGCTGATCCGGCAGCGCACCGGGCTTCTGGTCGATTCCTATTTCTCGGCAACCAAGATCGCCTGGCTGCTGGAGAACGTCGCCGGCGCGCGGCAGGCCGCCGAGCACGGCGAGCTCGCCTTCGGCACGATCGACAGCTTCCTGCTCTGGCGGCTCACCGGCGGCCGTGTGCATGCGACCGATGCGACCAACGCCTCGCGCACCATGCTCTACGACATCGGCCGCGGCCGATGGGACCCGGAGCTGCTGGCGCTCTTCCGAATCCCGGAATCCCTGCTGCCCGAGGTCCGCGACAGCGCGGGGCCGTTCGGAGAAAGCGAGCCGGGCCTGCTCGGCCGCAGCCTTCCGATCGCCGGGATCGCCGGCGACCAGCAGGCGGCGCTGGTAGGCCAGGCCTGCTTCGCGCCCGGCATGATCAAGAGCACCTACGGCACCGGCTGTTTCGTCCTGCTGAACAGCGGCGGGACGCCGGTCGCCTCGCGCAACCGGCTGGTCGCGACCATCGCCTATCGGCTCGGCGGCGAGACCTGCTATGCGAGCGAGGGAAGCATCTTCGTCGCGGGCGCCGCGATCCAGTGGCTGCGCGACAAGCTCGGGATCATTCGCCACGCTTCCGAAAGCGCCGCGCTCGCGGCCTCGGTCGAATCGACCAACGGCGTCTATCTGGTGCCGGGCTTCACCGGCCTCGGCGCGCCCTACTGGGATCCCGACGCGCGCGGGGCGATCCTCGGCCTCACCCGCGATTCCGGCGCGGCGGAGATCGCCCGCGCGGCGCTCGAGGCGGTCTGCTACCAGACCCGCGACCTGATCGAGGCGATGCGCGAGGACGGCGCGACCCTGCCGCAGGCGCTCCGCGTCGATGGCGGCATGGCGGCGAACGACTGGCTGCTGCAGTTCCTCGCCGACCTGCTCGGCATCCCCGTCGAGCGGCCGGTCGTCGCCGAGACGACGGCGCTCGGCGCCGCCTCGCTCGCGGCCCTCGGCCTCGGCCTCCATCGCGGGCCCGCGGAAATCGAACGGCGCTGGCGGCGCGACCGGCGCTTCGATCCGGCCATGTCGGCGGACCGGCGCGACGCCCTCCATGCGGGATGGAAGCGCGCCGTCGCGCGCACGCTCAGCGAACCCGCCTGACCCGCGTCGCGCGGGTCACAGCACCTGGAAATGCGCGTCGGTCGGGCGGCGGTCGGCGCCGTTGGTCGGCACCATATCCTGCGGGCAGGCGGAAAACACGAGCGCGAGGTCGATCGCGGCGCGCAGCACGACATGGTCCCCGGGCTTGCTCCTGGGCGGTTCGATCACCAGGCTGAAATCCGGCTGGGTGCGCGAATTCTGCCAGATGTTGAAGGGACAGGGCGTTTCCGGCAGGACGAGGCCCGCCGCCTTCATGGCGGCGGCGAGATTGTCGGTGCAGTTGTCGTGATAGCCTTTCGCGCCGAGCCGCTGGTAGCGATAGACATCGCAGGCGGCAAGTGTCGTGTCGTGCACGCCGGCCGAGCTGTCGGCCTCCAGCGTCAGAATCGCGCGCCGCCGGTTGGTGAACATGCTGTCGCCGACGCGCGGGCTCGAGCGGCCGAGCTCGACGCGGCTATGTTCCATCGACATGAACTCGGCCGTGTCGGGGAGCGCGAAGGCCCAGCAATCCACCACCTGGCTGCCATGGGTGTTGATCACCTTGACCGCCTCGCCGGCCTGCAGCCGATGGGCAATGCCGCGACGGGCGGGGATGGTCTGGAGCATGCTTGCCATAGGGGGTTCCTCGGGTGGTTCAGGAAAGCAGGAAGCCGCGACCGATCTCGTCGCCGGGCTCGAGGGTGAAACGCGCCGTGCCGGTATAATGCGCCCGGCCGCCGACTTCCACCCGTACCGCCTCGAAGCGCCCGACACGCAAGCTCGCAAGCGCACGGCCGGTGAAGACGGCGCCGGTCAGGCTTTCGAACCGCCTTTGCGCGCCCGCCGGCAGCGCGCCCCGCGCCTGCTGCAGCGCGATGCGCGCGGTGACGCCGCTGCCCGTCGGGCTGCGATCGACCTCGCGCGCGGCGAAAACGCAGACATTGCGCGAGGGCGCCGCCGCGCCGTCGCCGCCATCGGTCAGGATCGTGCCGTAGAGGAAGGCGAGATCGGGATCGTCGGGATGGTCGAGCGGCACCTGGCGCTGCACCGCCTCGGTCACGCGCGTGGCGCAATCGACGAGGTCGCGCGTGGCGCCGGTCCCGAGATCGAGCCCGAAGCGCGCGGCCGGCGCTACCGCATAGAAGGCGCCGCCATAGCCGATATCGACGGCGACCGAGCCATGGCCCTCGATCGCGATTTCGCGGTCGAGCGCGAAGGCGAAGGCCGGCACGCTCTCGAAACGCACGCCGCCCTCCGGCGCGACGTGAGCACGCACCAGGCCGCAGGGGCACTGGATGTTGACGATCGTCTCCGGCTCGCGCCGGGGCACCAGCCCGCGATCCACCGCCCAGCGGCCGACGGCGATGACGGCATGGCCGCACATCGTCGAATAGCCCTCGTTATGCATGAAAAGCACGGCGAGGTGGGCGCCCGGGAGATCCGGCTCGACCGGAATCACGCCATACATGTCGAAATGGCCGCGCGGCTCGAAGATCAGCAGGCGCCGAAGGTGATCGAGCCTGTCCCGCGCGTAGCGCCGCTTGGCGAGGATCGTGGCGCCCGGGATCGACGGATAGCCGGCGGTGACGATGCGCACCGGCTCGCCGCCGGTATGCATCTCGACGGTCTCGATCGCCGCGCCTTCCGCCACGGGCGGCGCGCTCAGGAGTCTTTTTGCGGCGCGTCGAGTCCGACCGCGGCGAGCACCATGCGCGTGAGAGTATCGGTCGCGCGCTGATAGTCCTCGGCGGTCAATTGCTCGCGCTGCAGCAGAGCCGCGACCTGCGTGTCGAAATCGGCGTAGTGCTGCGTCGAGGCCCAGATGATGAAGAGCAGATGATGCCCGTCGATGCGCCGCATCCGACCTTCGGCGATCCAGCGCTCGATGATGGCGACCTTGGCGTCCGTCCAGACGCGGATCGGGCCGGACAGCATGCCGGAGAGCACTGGCGCGCCGTGCAGTATTTCGTTGGCGAAAATCTTCGAGGCATGCGGCCGCCGGCGCGAGAACTCGACCTTGTCGGCGATGTAGGCGCACAACGCCTGCGCCGGATCGGCATCCGCCTGGAGATGGCCGATGCTGTGCTGCCACGCCTCGACGATCACCTCCAGCAGCCGTTGATAGAGCTGATGCTTGGTGCCGAAATAGTAATGGAGGTTCGCCTTGGGCAATCCCGCCCGGTCCGCGATCGCGGCCATCGACGCCGCGGCGTAGCCCGCTTCGGCGAACACGGTTTCGGCGGCGGAGAGAATGCGCGATTCATTCATCACCCGCTTCGCGCCCGGGCGACGCTGCGCGCGGTCGCTCAAGAATGGTGCGGTTGTGGCGGTTTCCATGTCCTGACCTTCGGCATTCCGTCCGGGCGCGTCCGCAAGCGGTGCACCCGACGCCTGAGGCTAGTCTCAACCCGGTCCGGGAACAAGCCGAATGCTGTGAGAGACTGACAGGCTTGGGCCGCAACGCCTTGTTCGGTCTGTAAAAAAATCGAAGCCCGGACGCCCGGGCCCCGATTTCGGCCAAATGGGGTTTCGCGGAAAAAGAGCAGCGGACGTGGTCGGTCGGATATCGCGGAAAAGCGCGAAAACCGGTCGGACCGCCCATGGCGCCGCCGCTTGCGAGATGCGGCCGGGAACGGCCCCCGGATCGCCGGGCGGCGCCGGCCGGGGGCCGTTGCGCAACGGCGCTCTTGCAACCGTCGGGCGCAGGCTTCCGGCGGCGCCCCCCCCATCCGATTGACGCCCCAGCGGCCGAGGCTAGGG
>CADEFF010000102.1:0-5460 GCA_902826565.1 uncultured Rhodospirillaceae bacterium
ACTATATCGCCTACAAACAGATCGAAGCCGCGCGCCTCGCTCACGACGAGGCGAAG
The DNA here is from genome assembly GCA_902826565.1 of uncultured Rhodospirillaceae bacterium. Lineage (GTDB taxonomy): Bacteria > Pseudomonadota > Alphaproteobacteria > Dongiales > Dongiaceae > CADEFF01. The sequence continues at coordinate 57 of CADEFF010000102.1, forward strand.
GGCGGGACGGCGCCATAGGCGGGGGTCTCGCCTGCTGGAAGATGGGGCAGGGGGCCGGGCGCGAAAGACCGATGGAAGCTTGGCTGGGGGACTTGGATTCGAACCAAGGTTGACGGAGTCAGAGTCCGTAGTCCTACCGCTAGACGATCCCCCAGCAGGGACGTCGCCGGCGCCGGCTCGGCCGGCGCGGAGCCGAAATCTAGATAACGCGTCTGCCGCTTTCAACCGCTGATTTTCATTAGGATTTCAGGCCGTTTCTGCCGGACCGGACCTGTCGCGGTCTCCAGTAGCGCGGCCCGGTTTTCGGTGCCAACGACGATCGAGGGGCCGCAGGACTCCTCAGCGTCCGCCGTCGCGGCGCCCCGGCTTTGCGAGGAAACCCGCGCCTGTCCGCGCGAGCCGGCGCTTGGCCGCGCCCCGCCGATGCCCTATAGCTTGTCGCAAGTTTGCCGCGTCGGGCCGGGTCGGGTTGGGGCGGCGGGAGACGACGATGGACGCTCGCGAGACCGCGTACGCCTCCGGCCGTGCGCGAGCCGCCAATCCCGGCGACCCCGAGACCTACGGGGCCGTCGATCTCGGCACCAACAATTGTCGCCTTCTCGTGGCGCGGGCGCGCGGGCGCGGCTTTCGCGTGATCGACGCCTATTCTCGCATCGTCCGGCTCGGCGAAGGGCTGACCTCGAGCGGCGTGCTTTCCGACGCCGCGATGGACCGCACCGTCGAGGCGCTCAAGATCTGCGCCGACAAGATGCGCCGGCGCGCCGTCACCCGCGCGCGCACCGTCGCGACCGAAGCCTGCCGGCGCGCCGCGAACTGCGCGCGCTTCCTCGAGCGCGTCGAGAGCGAATGCGGCCTCCGGTTGGAGATCATCTCGCCGACCGAGGAAGCGGAGCTCGCCTTCCGCGGCTGCGCGCCGCTGCTGGCGCGCCATCCGCCGCGCGCCATCCTGTTCGATATCGGCGGCGGCAGCACCGAGGTCGGCTGGCTCGGCATCCGGCCCAGCGGGCGCATCGACGTGATCGCGAGCCTCTCCCTGCCGCTCGGCGTCGTCACGCTCGCCGAGTATCACGGCAGCGGTCCGTACGAGATCGCGGCTTACGAGCGGATGGTGGAGGAAGTGACGGCCCGGCTGCTGCCCATGGAAGCGACCTACCGCATCGCCGCCGAGGTGGCCGGCGGGCGCGTGCAGATGCTGGGTTCGTCCGGCACCGTCACGACCCTCTCCGGCATCCGGATCAACCTGCCGCGCTACGACCGTGCCGTGGTGGACGGTTCCTATCTCGAGTTCGCCACCATCGCCGAGATCACCCGCGGGCTTGCGCGCATGCCCTGCGCCGATCGCGCGCGCCAGCCCTGCATCGGCCGCGACCGCGCCGATCTCGTGGTGGCGGGCTGCGCCATCCTCGAGGCGATCTGCCGGCTCTGGCCGGTCGGACGTCTTCGCGTCGCCGATCGCGGGCTTCGCGAAGGCATCCTCTTCGGGCTGATCGCCGCGCACGGCGCGACGCGCCAGGCCTGACCCGATGGCCAAGCTCACCAAGAGGCCGGGCGGCGGAAAGAAATCCGGCGCGGGCGGCAAGCAGGCAAGCACGCTCTCCGGCCGGCGCGCGGAGAAAGTGAAGCTGAAGAATGCCGGCCGCCGGCGCGCCTCCTCGCAGCGCTGGCTCGAGCATCAGCTCAACGACCCCTATGTGGCGGAGGCCCAGGCGCGCGGCTACCGGTCGCGCGCGGCCTTCAAGCTGATGCAGCTCGACGAGAAGTTCCGTCTGCTGAAGCGGGGCCAGCGCGTCGTCGATCTCGGCGCGGCGCCCGGCGGCTGGACGCAGGTCGCGGTGGAGAAGGTCGGTCCTTCCGGCAGGGTGGTGGCGATCGACATCCTGCCGATGGGCGCCATTCCGGGCGCGACCGTGATCGAGCTCGATTTCCTCGACGAAGCCGCGCCGGAGATGCTGCGCATCGCGCTCGGCGGCCCGGCCGATCTCGTGCTGAGCGACATGGCGGCGCCGACGACGGGCCATGCCGGGACGGATCACCTGCGCATCATGGGCCTCGCCGAGACTGCGCATCACTTTGCGGCCGAGGTGCTGGCGCCCGGCGGCGGTTTCGTCTGCAAGCTCTTCCAGGGCGGCGCCACGCAGGCGCTGCTGACCCTTCTCAAGCGCGATTTCGCCACGGTGCGCCATGTGAAGCCAGCGGCGAGCCGCGCGGAATCGGCGGAGCTCTATATGGTCGCGACCGGCTTTCGCGGCGGGGCGACATAAGCGACGACGAGCGGGGGCGGCGGCGAACGTCGCGGTAACCGAGGCACCCCTGCGTCTCGCTCCCCGTCGATCGCGCGTTCCGCCGGAGCGCGAGCATCCCAGCCATGCAAGAGTGGCGACGAAACAGGCGCCGGGACCGACCGCGCCGCCGGTTGTGCCTGGATGAGTCCCGACCGACTCGGCGGCGCGCTGCGGAAGTCGGCGCGCTCGACCGAAACACGGAGACGATTTCGGCGCGTGCCCGCCCTCGTTTTCGCCTGCTCCATGACCCTGGTTGTGGCAGGGACAAGCACGCCCGGAAAGGCTTGATGGGCCTTGGATTCCGGATGCCGATCTGTATGATGGCGCGCCATCCTGGAGGGCGCCCAAGCATTCCGCCGGCGCTTCGGAGAGGTGGCATGGAAATCCGACAAGCGCTGACGTTCGACGACGTGCTGTTGCAGCCGGCGGCCTCCGCCGTGTTGCCGACGACGACCGACACGCGCACCCGCCTCACCCGCACCATCCAGCTCGGCATCCCGATCCTCTCCGCGGCGATGGACACCGTGACGGAGAGTCGTCTCGCCATCGCCATGGCGCAGGCCGGCGGCATCGGCGTCATTCACAAGAATCTCGATCCGAAGCGCCAGGCCGACGAAGTGCGCAAGGTGAAGAAGTTCGAATCCGGCATGGTGGTGAACCCGCTCACCATCCATCCCGACCAGACGCTCGCCGACGCGCTCGCCATGATGGACCAGAACCAGATCTCGGGATTCCCGGTGGTCGAGCGCGGCAGCGGCCGGCTCGTCGGCGTGCTCACCAACCGCGACGTGCGCTTCGCCAGCGACACCCGGCAGCCGGTACGCGAGCTGATGACCAAGGAGCGGCTCATCACCGTCAACGAGCATGTCGACCGCGCCGAGGCGAAGCGGCTGCTGCATCAGCATCGCATCGAGAAGCTGCTGGTGGTGGATGGCGACTATCGCTGCATCGGCCTCATCACCGTCAAGGACATGGAGAAGGCGCAGGCCTATCCGAACGCCTGCAAGGACGAGAAGGGGCGGTTGCGCGTCGCGGCCGCGACCGGCGTCGGGGTCGACGGGCTGAGGCGTGCCGAGGCGCTGCTCGAGGCCGATGTCGATGTCGTCGTCGTCGATACCGCCCACGGCCATTCCGAGGGCGTGCTGGAGGCGGTCGAGGCGGTGAAGCGGCTCTCCAACGACTGCCAGGTGATCGGCGGCAATATCGCGACGGGCGACGGCGCGAAGGCGCTCATCGACGCCGGCGCGGACGCGATCAAGGTCGGCATCGGGCCGGGCTCGATCTGCACGACGCGCATCGTGGCCGGCGTCGGCGTGCCGCAGCTCACCGCGATCCTCGATGCCGTCGAGGCGGCGCGGAAGCAGGACATCCCCGTGATCGCGGATGGCGGCGTCAAGTTCTCGGGCGATCTCGCCAAGGCGATCGCCGCCGGCGCCGACGCCTGCATGATCGGCGCGCTGCTTGCCGGCACCGACGAGAGCCCCGGCGACGTGGTGCTCTATCAGGGCCGCTCCTACAAGACCTATCGCGGCATGGGCTCGCTCGGCGCCATGGCCCGCGGCTCGGCCGACCGCTATTTCCAGCAGGAAGTCTCCAACACCCTGAAGCTGGTGCCGGAAGGGGTCGAAGGCCGCGTGCCCTACAAGGGGCCGGTCGGCAACGTGATCCATCAGCTCGTGGGCGGCCTGCGCGCGGCCATGGGCTATACCGGCAACGGCACGGTGCCGGCGATGCAGCGCAACTGCAGCTTCCTGCGCATCACCAATGCGGGCCTGCGCGAAAGCCATGTGCATGACGTCACCGTCACGCGCGAGGCGCCCAATTACCGGCCGGATTTGTGATCGGGCGGGTCCGCTCGCCCCGCCGCCGCCCGCCCGGGCCCGGGCGCCGCGCCCCTCTTCCGACCGTCATCTTGCCCGCCTATCTTTCCGCCATGTCTCCACGCTGCCTTACCCCCGTGCGGCCCGTCGCCGGGCTTCGTCCATGACGCCCGGCGCGCGGCTCCAGGCCTCGATCGAGCTGCTGGCCGCCATCCATGGCGGCACCGCGCCAGCCGACCGCGCGGTTGCGGATTATTTCCGGCATCGCCGCTATATCGGCGGCGGCGACCGGCGCGACGTGCTCGAGCGCGTCTATGCGATCCTGCGCGCCCGCGCGCGCCTCGATTGGTGGATCGCCCGCCAGGGCGGGGAAGGCACGGAGCGGGAACGGGTGATCGCCGCGTTCGCCTTGCTCGAAGGCTGGTCGGCCGACCGCATCGCCGGCAGCTTCGACGGCGGGCCCTATCGCCCGGCGCCGCTGGAGCGCGAGGAGCGGGCGCTCGCCCGCGCGCTCGCCGGCAAGGCGCTGGCCGACCCGGCGCAGCCCGACTGGGTGCGGCTCGAATTCCCCGAATGGCTCGAAGCCCCCTTGCGCAAGCTCTATGGCAAGCGCTTCGAGGCGGAAATGGCGGCGCTGATGGTGCCGGCCGAGACCGATCTCCGCGTCAATCTCCTGAAGGCCGATCGCGACGGGGCGCAGGCCGCCCTCGAGCGGGAAGGGATCGAGGCGCGGCCGACGCCGTTCTCGCCGCTCGGCCTCCGCATTGCCGGCCGGCCGCCGCTCGCGACGCTCGCCGCCTTCAAGGACGGGCTCGTCGAGGTGCAGGACGAAGGCTCGCAGATCGTGGCGCTGCTCGCCGATGCGCGGCCCGGCCAGCGCGTCGTCGATTTCTGCGCCGGCGCCGGCGGCAAGACGCTGGCGCTCGCCGCCGCCATGCAGAACAAGGGCCAGATCGTCGCCTGCGACACGCTCAAGGGCCGGGTGGATCGCGCCGCTATCCGGCTCCGGCGCGCGGGCGTCCATAATGTCGAGCGCCGCGGCCTTTCGAGCGAGCGCGACCCGTGGGTCAAGCGCCATGCCGGCGCCTATGACCGCGTGCTGGTGGATGCGCCCTGCAGCGGCAGCGGCACCTGGCGGCGCAACCCGGACCAGAAATGGCGCCTGCAGGCGACTGCGATCGCCGAGCTCGCGGATCTGCAGTCGCGCATCCTCGAGAGCGCCGCGCGGCTGGTGAAGCCGGGCGGGCGGCTCATCTATGCGACCTGCGCGCTCCTGCAGGACGAGAACGAGGATCGCGTGAC
>CADEFF010000102.1:5470-7982 GCA_902826565.1 uncultured Rhodospirillaceae bacterium
CGGCCCTGCCGATCGGCGGGCTCTGGCGCGACACCATCGGCGGCGAGGCGCCCGCGGCGGCGACCGGCGCGCGCGACGTCACCTCCCTCCGCCTCACCCCGGCCGCGCAGGGCAGCGACGGCTTCTTCCTTGCGGCGCTCGAACGCCGCGCCGCGGCATGATCGAGAGCGCCCGCATCCGCCGCGCCGGCCCCGCCGATGCGCGCGCCATCGGCAAGGTGCATGTCGAGAGCTGGCGCGCGACCTATGCCGGCGTCCTGCCCGATCGCGTGCTGATCGACATGTCGGCCGATCTCAAGGCCTCGCAATGGCGTCGCACCCTGCTGCGGCCGGTGTCGGGCGATGCGGTGCTGGTGGCGGAAGTGCCGGAGGCGGGTGTGGTCGGCTTCGCGAGCTGCGGTCGCGCGCAAGGCACGAGCTTCGGCATCGACGGCGAGGTCCAGACCCTCTATCTGCTGCCGGATTGGCAGGAGCAGGGGCTCGGCCGGCGCCTGCTCTGCGCCGCGCTTTCCGTGCTGAAGCGGGGCGGGCGGCAGGGCGCCTTCCTCTGGGTGCTGGCGGCCAACCCCGCGCGCTTCTTCTACGAGGCGATGGGCGGCATCCGAATCGGGGAACGCGAGGAAGAGCTGTGGCAGACTCGCCTGCCGGAGGTCGCCTATGGCTGGCCGGACCTCTCGAAGCTCCCGCCCGCCTGCCGCAAGAAGGGAAACGCCGACCGATGACCGCACCCGCCGACACCGCGCTTGCGCCGCAGAAGGCGAAATCCAATGATGCCGCCTCGCCGCCGGGAGTCGTCATGGCCGACCGCATCCTGATCCTCGATTTCGGCTCCCAGGTGACCCAGCTCATCGCGCGTCGCATCCGCGAGGCGGGGGTCTATTGCGAGATCCTGCCCTTCAACGCCCCGGCCGAGCGGATCAGGGAGTTCGGCGCGAAGGGCATCGTGCTCTCCGGCGGCCCGGCCTCGGTCTATGCCGGCACGTCGCCCAGGGCGCCCGGCTTCGTCTTCGATCTCGGTGTGCCGGTGCTCGGCATCTGCTACGGCGAGCAGGCGATCTGCGAGCAGCTCGGCGGCAAGGTCGAGGGCTCCGACCACCGCGAGTTCGGCCGCGCGACGGTCGAGGTGATCGGCGATTGCGCCCTCTTCGACGGCGTCTGGCGCAAGGGCGACCGGTCGCAGGTCTGGATGAGCCATGGCGACAAGATCAGCGCCATCCCCGAGGGCTTCCGCGTCGTCGCCACGAGCGACGGCTCGCCCTATGCCGCCATCGCCGACGACGGCCGCCGGATCTACGGCGTGCAGTTCCATCTGGAGGTCGCCCATACGCCGGACGGCGCGCGGCTCCTCGCCAACTTCGCGCGGAAGATCGCCGGCTGCAGCGGCGACTGGAGCATGGCCGCCTTCAAGCAGCAGGCGATCGAGGCGATCCGCCGGCAGGTGGGCAAGGGCCGCGTGATCTGCGGGCTCTCGGGCGGCGTCGACTCCTCCGTCGCGGCGGCGCTGATCCACGAGGCGATCGGCAGCCAGCTCACCTGCATCTTCGTCGATCACGGCCTGCTGCGCGCGGGCGAGGCGGCGCAGGTGGTGGAGCTCTTCCGCAACCACTACAACATCCCGCTCGTCCATCGCGACGCCTCGGCGCTCTTCCTCGGGCAGCTCGCCGGCATCGAGGACCCCGAGCGCAAGCGGAAGATCATCGGCGGGCTCTTCATCGACGTGTTCGAGGAGGAGGCGAAAAAGATCGGCGGCGCCGATTTCCTCGCGCAAGGCACGCTCTATCCGGACGTGATCGAATCCGTCTCCTTCACCGGCGGTCCGAGCGTCACCATCAAGTCGCACCACAATGTGGGCGGGCTGCCGGAGCGGATGCGCATGAAGCTGGTCGAGCCCCTGCGCGAGCTCTTCAAGGACGAGGTGCGCGCGCTCGGCCAGGAGCTGGGCCTGCCCGCGACGATGATCCGACGCCATCCCTTCCCGGGGCCGGGGCTCGCGATCCGCGTGCTCGGCGACATCACGGCCGAGAAGCTCGCGATCCTCCGGAAGGCGGATGCGATCTATCTCGAGGAGATCAGCCAGGCCGGCCTCTACGACAAGATCTGGCAGGCCTTCGCCGTGCTGCTGCCGGTCCGCACCGTCGGCGTGATGGGCGACGCGCGCACCTACGACCAGGTCTGCGCGCTCCGCGCCGTCACCTCGACCGACGGCATGACCGCCGATTTCTTCCCTTTCCCGATGGACCTCCTCGGCCGCATCGGCACCCGCATCGTCAACGAGGTGCGCGGCATCAACCGCGTCGTCTACGACGTGACCTCGAAGCCGCCGGGGACGATCGAATGGGAGTGAGGGGGGTTGCCTGGAGGGAAATAGCGTAGAAAAAGTAGATTGACGGCCCGAGGCGGTAGCCCCGAGGGATCGTTACCTGACGGCCAAAACATACAGCTCTGTAAGTCGCAAGACTCATGTAGTCCGGCAGTTTAGCCGACGTACCCACTCCAAAGTGCGAACTATGTCA
>CADEFF010000103.1 GCA_902826565.1 uncultured Rhodospirillaceae bacterium
GATGGTGCATCGCGCCGAGGCCGGGTATCCGCGTTACCCATTCATCTATCGCGAGCTCCGCGCGGAGGCGGCGCTCGCCCATCCGCGCGACGAGCATTTCCTCCCGCTCTTTGTGGCGCTCGGCGCCGGCGGGAAGGATACCGGCCATCCGATCCATCGCAGCTTCGCCCATGGCAGCCTCAGCATGACGGCCTTTGCCTGGGGAAACCTCCGCAACTAGACGAGCGTCCGATGCAGAGCCGGGAAATCCATCTGAAGCGCTATCCCGAAGGCGTGCCCGCCCCGAAAGATTTCGAGCTCGCGACGGTCGAGCTGCCAGCGCCGGCGGAAGGGCAGGTGGTGGTGCGCAACCGCTTCCTCTCGGTCGATCCCTATATGCGCGGCCGAATGAGCCCGGCGCGGAACAGCTATGTGGCGCCCTTCGAGATCGGCAAGCCGCTCGGCGGCGATGCGGTGGGCGAGGTGGTGGCCTCGCGCGATCCCGAATTCCCCATTGGCAGTCACGTGACGAGCTTCCTCGGCTGGCGCGAAGCCTTCGTCGCGCCAGGGAAGCGCCTGGCGCGGATCGATGCGCGCGGCTTCCCGCTTTCGGCCTATCTGGGCGTGCTCGGCATGCCGGGCATGACTGCCTATGTCGGGCTCCTGCGCGTCGGCGGACCGAAGCCCGGCGCGACCTTGTTCGTCTCGGGCGCGGCCGGGGCGGTCGGGAGCGCCGTCTGCCAGATCGGCAAGATCAAGGGCTGCCGCGTGGTGGCAAGCGCGGGAACGCCGGCCAAGGCCGAATGGCTCAAGGCAGCGGCGGGCGTGGATGCCGTCATCGACTATCGGGAAACGCCGGACCTCGCCGAGGCGCTCCATGCCCATTGCCCCGACGGAATCGATATCTATTTCGAGAATGTCGGCGGCCCGCATCTCGAGGCGGCGCTCGAGAACATGGCGATGAACGGCCGGATCGTCGTCTGCGGGCTGATCGCCGGCTATAACGAGGCGAAGCCCGGACCGGCCAACCTCTTCCAGATCATCGCGAAGCGGCTCTCCATCCAGGGATTCCTGGTTAACGACCACGAGGACATGCAGCCGGCGTTCCTCGCCGACATGCGGAGCTGGATCAAGTCCGGCAAGCTGCAATGGGAAGAGACGGTCGTGGAAGGCATCGACCGCATGCCCGAGGCTTTCATCGGCCTCTTCGCCGGCGCCAATCTCGGAAAGATGGTGGTCCGGGTCTGAGCCGTTCCGGGCGGCGCTTAAGGCCGAACCGGCTGGCGCATATAGATGAAGGGGCAGTAGTCGTTGAGCCAGGCCGGCGACAGCAGCAAATAGGCGCCCGCCGGCCAGCGCTTCATGTAACGGATCATCGCCGAAACGTTCGAGGCGCCATTGCCGATGAAGAGCGCCGCCTTCGCCGCGACCATCGTATCGACGAGAACCTCCTCGCCGAGCTGCCTTGGCCGGTCGCGATGGGTAAGGTGGATGCCGGCATCGCCGTCGCCGCGGAGGCTGTCGGTCAGGCGCAGCCGGTCGCCGTAGCGCCCGCGGAACCCGGCCGCCGCGGCTTGCGAATCCGTCATCAGAAAGATGCGGGCATGCGGCAGCCGCTCGAGCGCGGCGTCGATCGCCTCGAAATATTGCTCGTTCACGCGGCGGAGCGCCGCCTGTTCCTGGATCTTGTCGGTCGCGCGCAGATGGATGGCGATGAAATCGTGTCCCTCGAAACTGGCGGCGGCGAAGGCGTCGGCCTGCTCCTGCAGGTGGCGTCGCGGCTTCAGCCATTTCTCCATCGCATGCGCATAGAGCGCGTCGGTCGAGAGGCCGTAGAGCGGCGAATCCTTCGGGACCCAGTGGCGCAGGGTGGCGAGGCCGGAATAATAGTCGGCGACCGCGACCCGCTCTTCGCGGCCCAGGAGGGCGATCGCCGGCACCCGCGAACCTTCGCCCTCGAACCGGCCGATATTGTCCGCGCGCAGATTCTCCTTCGTCCATTTTCCCGGATAGACGGAATCCGCAGCGGCAATCGCGTCCTCGAGGCTTGCCGGCGACAGCGGCTCGAAGAAATCGGTGAAGCAGTCCCGGTCCGGCGTACTGCTGAAGAGGCTTCCGGCGCCCCAGTGGACGACAGGGATGCGGCCGGTCAGCTCCGCGACGGCGAGATGCGTCATGACCTGCGCGACGTCCGACCAGAAGCCATGGCCCCAGGCCTTGATCAGGAGATAGCGGGGCGCGGCTTGGGGCTGCGGATCGGGTGCCTTCCGCAGCGCCTCGGGGAGTTGGGGCAATGCCTCGCCGAGCCGGCGGAGATTGTTGCCGGCATTGGGATGCTGCGGGTCCGCTTCATGGGCCTGCGCGAAGAACCCGACGGCGATGCGCGGCATGCCGAGATTGTTGGCGATGAGGCCGAGGATGTTGAGCATGTCGGCCTTCGCCATGTCCTCGCGCAGCGCGAGGAAGCACATCTGCTCGGCGAGCCCGTAATCCTGCCGCTTGAAGGCCTCCTTGGCCTCCCGCACCGGATCGATGCTGGCCGGCATGGCAAAGCTGACGGGGGTTTCGGAAGCGGCCGGCGGGGCGGGCGCGGGACCGGTCGAGGCGACAATCGTCCGGGCGCCCAGGATCGATCGATGGGCATAGAGCTCGTCATAGCCATGGAAAACCTGGACGCGCTCGAAGCCGTGGGTGCTCAGCAGCTCGGCGATGCGGGGATCGCCGTAATTGTTCTCGATCGAGAAGACGGAGAATCCGTATCGCGAGAAGTCTATCGTCTGCAGGATCTTGAGCTCGGAGCCCTCGGTGTCGATCGAGCAATAGTCGATGCGATCGAAGCCATGCTCGTCGAGGATCGACGACAGCCGCCGAACCTCGACGGATTGACGCTGCGCCTTGATCAGTCCGGACTGGATGCGCGCCACATGGCGCGGGTCGAAGCTGTCGACGAGGCCGCTCAGCATCTTGTCGTCGCCGACGACGCTCGCATCCAGGAACTCGCCGCGGCCGTCGAAATCGGCGATGCAGCAATTGAGGCAGATGACGCTGCGGCGCGCCTTCAGCTTGACGAACGCGTCCTGGAGCGGCTCGACGCAGATGCCGCGCCAGCCGAGCGTTTCCTCGAAGAAGAGGGTATTGCTGAAGGTCTCGCCGTCATAGGCGCCGATCTCGAGAAAGACGCCCCGCGGCGCGTCCCTGAAGAATCGCTCGAAGACGTAGCGGTCCTGCCCGATCTGTGAATAGAACCGCATCGCGGCAGGCTGTCGCCGGTTCGGTCAGGCCGCCTTGGTCGCGATGCCGCGGCTCTGGAGCAGGCTCTGCAGCTCGCCCGTCTGGTACATCTCGCGCACGATGTCGCAGCCGCCGATGAACTCGCCCTTGACGTAGAGCTGCGGCACGGTCGGCCACTGGCTGAAGTCCTTGACGCCCTGGCGCAGGCTCGGATCGGTCAGCACGTCGATGCCCTTGAACTTGACGCCGATCTGCGTCAGCACCTGCACCACGGCGGCGGAGAAGCCGCATTGCGGGAAGACCGGCGTGCCCTTCATGTAGAGCACCACGTCGTTGCCGCCGACCTCCTGACGGATGCGCTCGAAAACCGGATTGGTGGTCATCGTCTCTTTCCTTTCGACTTCGAATGGCGCCGGCTATTCCACTATTCCAGAACGGCGGTCTGGAGCGCCAGCGCATGCAGCTCTTCGCCCATTCTTCCCCGCAGCGCCTGATAGACCATCTGATGCTGCTGGATGCGGGTCTTGCCCGCGAAGGCCCGCGCCTTCACCAGCGCCGCGTAATGGTCGCCATCGCCGCGCAGATCCTCGATCGTCACCTCGGCGCCGGGAATCGCCTCCTTGATGAGGCGCTCGATATCGGCCGCATGCATCGCCATCTCGGAGCCCGTCCTTCCCGCGCCGGTCAGGCGGCGCCCATATAGCGCGGCAGCCAGCCCTCGTTGATATCGCTCAGCTCTGCCACGGATATGGCCTCCCCGCCGGGGAGAGTCAACGAGGTGCCGCCGGTGCGGCCGACGACTGCGGCCGGCACGCCGGCCGATTTCGCACGATCCAGGATCGTGGCGGATCTTTCGGCCGGCAAGGCGACGAGATAACGCGCCTGATCCTCGCCGAACAACCATCCTGCCATCGGGGTCTCTTTGTCGCCCGGCGCGTCGAGGGTGGCACCCATGCGCCCGGCCATCGCCATCTCGGCGAGCGCGACGAGCAGCCCGCCGTCCGAGAGATCGTGGCAGGCGGTGACGGCGCCCTCGCGGATGAGGCCGCGTACGAAATCGCCATGGCGCCGCTCGGCGGCGAGATCGACCGGCGGCGGCGGACCTTCCTCGCGTCCCGCGATCTCGCGGAGATAGAGCGACTGTCCGAGATGGCCCCGGGTCGCGCCGAGCAGCACCAGCCTGTCGCCTTCCTGCTTCAGGGCAAGCGAGGCGGACCGCGCGACATCCTCCAGCAACCCCACCCCGCCGATGGCAGGGGTCGGCAGGATGCCCTTGCCATTCGTCTCGTTGTAGAGCGAGACGTTGCCCGACACGACCGGGTAGTCGAGCGCGACGCAGGCCTGCCGCATGCCTTCGATGCAGCCCGCGAACTGGCCCATGATCTCGGGCCTCTCCGGATTGCCGAAATTCATGTTGTCGGTGATCGCGAGCGGCAGGGCGCCGACGGCCGTCAGGTTGCGCCAGTTCTCCGCCACGGCCTGCATGCCGCCGCGCTCGGGATCGGCCGCGCAGTAGCGGGGCGTGCAGTCGGAGGCGAGCGCGAGGCCCTTCGGCCCGTCGCCGAGGCGGATCACCGCGGCGTCGCCGCCCGGGCGCTGCAGCGTATTGCCCATGATCAGGTGGTCGTACTGCTCCCAGACCCAGCGTTTGCTGGCAAGGTCCGGGCAGCCGATGAGCTTCCGCAACGCCTCGACCGGCGAGGTCGCGGGCAGGCTCCTCGCATCGATAGCCGCCTGTTTCGGCGTGGGCGCGATCGGCCGATCATAGACCGGCGCCTGCGAGACCAGCGGCTCGACCGGCATGTCGGCGGCGATCTTGCCGTGCATGGTAAGCACCAGGCGGCCGCTGTCGGTGAGACGCCCGATCTCGGCGAAATCGAGCTCCCACTTGTCGAAGATCGCCCGCGCCCGGTCGCGCGCTTCCGGCTTCAGGATGAGGAGCATCCGCTCCTGGCTTTCCGAGAGCATGATCTCGTAAGGCGTCATGGCGCTCTCGCGCACCGGCACCTTGTCGAGCGCGAGCTCGATGCCGAGCCCGCCCTTCGAGCTCATCTCGACGGAGGAAGAGGTAAGGCCGGCGGCGCCCATGTCCTGGATCGCGACGATCGCATCCGTCGCCATCAGCTCGAGGCAGGCTTCCAGCAGCAGCTTCTCGGTGAAGGGATCGCCGACCTGCACGGTCGGGCGTTTTTCCTCGGAATCGTCGGAGAATTCGGCCGAGGCCATGGTTGCGCCGTGAATGCCGTCGCGTCCGGTCTTGGCGCCGACATAGATTACCGGATTGCCGACGCCGGCGGCCCGCGAATAGAAGATCCGCGCGGCGTCGGCGAGACCCACGGTCATCGCATTGACCAGGATGTTGCCGTTGTAGGAGGGGTGGAAATTCACCTCGCCCCCCACCGTCGGCACGCCCATGCAGTTGCCGTAGCCGCCGATGCCGGCGACGACACCGGCCACGAGATGCGGGGTCTTCGCGTCGTCCGGGCTGCCGAAGCGGAGCGCGTTCAGGTTCGCGATCGGCCGCGCCCCCATGGTGAACACGTCGCGCATGATGCCGCCGACGCCGGTCGCAGCCCCCTGATAGGGCTCGATGAAGGAGGGGTGGTTATGGCTCTCCATCTTGAAGACCACGGCCTGGCCGTCGCCGATATCGACCACGCCGGCATTCTCGCCCGGCCCCTGGATGACGCGCGGGCCGGCGGTGGGCAGCTTCTTCAGCCAGACCTTCGAGGATTTGTAGGAGCAGTGCTCGCTCCACATGACCGAGAAGATGCCGAGCTCGGTGCGGTTCGGCGCCCGGCCCATGATCGCGACGGCGCGGTCATATTCCTCGGCCGTCAGCCCCATCAGGTCGGCCGGCCGCTCGGCCGCCGTCGCGCCCTTGGTCCGGCCGGTCACGACAGCGCCTCCGCGATTCCCTTGAAGAGCCCGCGCCCGTCGGTCGAGCCGAGCAGGCTGTCGATCGCGTTCTCCGGATGCGGCATCAGCCCCAGCACCGTCTTGGTCTCGTTGAAGATGCCCGCGATGTGGCGTGCCGATCCGTTCGGGTTCGCAGCCTCGCCGAGCGTTCCGTCCGGCGCGCAATAGCGGAAGGCGACGCGGCCGCTCTGCTCCAGACGGTCCAGCGTCGCCGCGTCCGCGTAGTAGTTGCCCTCATGATGGGCGACCGGGACGCTCAGCACCTGGCCGGCTTCATAGGCCTGGGTGAAGAGGCTCTGGCTCGTCTCGACGCGGAGATTGACGTTGCGGCAGACGAATTTGAGGCCGGCATTGCGCATCAGCACGCCCGGCAGCAGCCCCGCCTCGGTGATGATCTGGAAGCCGTTGCAGATGCCGAGAACCGCCATGCCCTTGGCCGCGCGCGCCTTGACCTCGCGCAGGACGGGGGAGTGCGCGGCGATGGCGCCGCAGCGGAGATAGTCGCCATAGGAAAACCCGCCCGGCACGATCGCCAGATCGACCTTCGGCAGCTCGCTGTCGCGGTGCCAGACCATGACGGGGTCGCGGCCGGTGATCTCGGCGATCGCGCGTGCCGCATCGCCCTCGCGATTCGATCCGGGAAATACGACGATGGCGGTCTTCACGGGGCGGCCTTCACGGCAGGTCGTCTCAGTCGGCGATGTCGATGGCGTAGTTCTCGATGACGGTGTTGGCGAGCAGCTTCTGGCACATGGCGTCCAGGTTCGCGCGCGCCTTCGCCCTGTCGGTTTCCTCGAGCTCGATCTCGATGAACTTGCCCTGGCGCACGTCCTTCACGCCGTCGAAGCCCATGACGCCGAGCGCATGCTGGATCGCGCGCCCCTGCGGGTCGAGAACGCCGGATTTCAGCGTCACGTGAACCTTGGCCTTCATGCCTGCCGCCACCGCTCCCTCGAGACTATTGCAGCGTTTCCGGGCCCTTGAGGTCGCGCGGGCCGCCTTCGGGAAGGATCCCGAGCCGGCGCGCCACTTCCTGATAGGCTTCCGCGACCCCGCCGAGATCGCGGCGGAAGCGGTCCTTGTCGAGCTTCTCGTTGGTCTTGATGTCCCAGAGCCGCGCGGAATCGGGGCTGATCTCGTCCGCCAGCACGATCCGCATCTCCTCGTTCTCGTAGTGGCGGCCGAACTCGATCTTGAAATCCACGAGCCGCAAGCCGACGCCGAGGAAAAGTCCGGCGAGGAAATCGTTGATCCGGAGCGCAAGCGCCAGCATGTCGTCGAGGTCCTGCGGCGTCGCCCAGCCGAAGGCGGTGATGTGCTCTTCGGTCACCATCGGATCGCCGAGCTCGTCCGACTTGTAATAGAACTCGACGATCGAGCGCGGCAGGGTGGTGCCCTCCGCGATGCCGAAGCGCTGCGACAGCGATCCGGCGGCGACGTTGCGGATCACCACCTCGATCGGGATGATCTCGACCTCGCGCACGAGCTGCTCGCGCATGTTGAGGCGCCGCACGAAATGGGTCGGCACGCCGACCTCGCCGAGGCGCATCATCAGATATTCCGAGATGCGGTTGTTGAGCACGCCCTTGCCGGTGA
>CADEFF010000104.1:0-2018 GCA_902826565.1 uncultured Rhodospirillaceae bacterium
GACGCCGGTCTCAGGATCGCCGGCCATGATCGCCCGCTGGATCGGCGCGGCCCCCCGCCAGCGCGGCAGGAGCGAGCCATGGATGTTGAGGCAGCCGAGCCACGGCGCCTCCAGGATCGGTTTCGGCAGCAGCAGCCCGTAGGCGACCACGATGGCGGCGTCGAGCCGGAGCGCCCGGAAGGCCGCCGCCTCTTCCGCGGTCTTGAGCGAAACGGGGGTGCGGACGGGAAGCCCTTTCGCTTCCGCTGCGCGCTGCACCGCCGAGGCCTGCGGCTTGTGCCCGCGCCCGGCGGGACGGGGCGGCTGCGAATAGACGGCCGCGATCTCGTGGCCGGCGGCGAGGAGAGTGTCGAGCGCCGGCAGGGCGAAATCCGGCGTGCCCATGAAGGCGAGCCGGAGCGCGCCCGGAGCGCGCGTCTCAGCCGGCACGGACTTCGGCGTCGGTCGTTTTGCGCGCCTTCAGGAGCTTGCGCAGGATGATGTTGCGCTTGAGGGCGGTCAGATGATCGATGAAGAGAATGCCCTCGAGGTGATCCATCTCGTGCTGGATGCAGGTCGCGAGCAGCCCCTCGGCCTCCAGCTCGCGGATCTCGTCGTTCTCGTCGACATAGCGGACCCGGATCGCGCGCGGACGCGCCACGTCGGCGTAATGCTCCGGCACGGAGAGGCAGCCTTCGTTGTAGGTGGCGTCATCCTCCGATACCCAGAGAAGCTGCGGGTTCGCCATGCGATAGGGCTGCCGCTCGGGCGCATCGTCCGGCGAGACATCCACCACGATGATACGCTGGCCGACGCCGACCTGCGGCGCGGCGAGGCCGATGCCGGGCGCCGCATACATGGTCTCGAGCATGTCGTCCATGAGCTTGCGGGTCCTGGCGTCGACGCGCTCGACCGGCTTCGCAACCTGTTTCAGCCGCGGATCCGGCGCCGTGATGATGGGGAGCATGGCCATGACGCCCTCTAGGTATGGCCCGCGACGGAGCCCGTCAAGCCGTCGCAAGGCGGCTCCGCCGCCGGCCGGACAGCCCCGGGGCCGGGGTTCCTTTGCGGGGCCGGCCCTGTGCTAGCCTTGACCTTGGAGGGTCGATTCGCATGGCCGATACGCCGCTTTTGCTGGGTCTGGGCGCCGTCCTGCTGCTGCTCGTGGCGGCGGCGCTGGCGGCCGCCTGGCGCGCCGGGCGCGGCGGCGAGCGGGCCGCGGCCGAGCTTGTCGGACGGCTCGCCCAGATGGCGGAAGCCCAGGCCGCGCGCGAGGCCCTGCTCGCGGACCGGCTGCAGGCCCAAGAGCGGGCGCTCGCCCAGACGGTCGAGCAGCGTCTCGCCAATCTCGGCCAGCAGGTCGGGCAGCAGCTCCAGCAATCGGCCGAGAAGGCGGGGCAATCGCTCGCGGCGCTGGCCGAGCGGCTCGCCGTGATCGATGCGGCGCAGAAGAACCTCACCGACCTCTCGGGCCAGGTGGTGGGGCTGCAGGACATTCTTTCCAACAAGCAGGCGCGCGGCGCCTTCGGCGAGCTGCAGCTCGAGGATCTGGTGAAGAGCGCGCTGCCGCAGGCCGCCTATCTCTTCCAGGCGACGCTCGGCAACGGGCGTCGCGCCGACTGCCTGCTGCGGCTGCCGAACCCGCCGGGCTCGATCGTGATCGACGCCAAGTTCCCGCTGGAAGCCTATCGCGCGCTGCTCGCCGCCAAGGATGAGGCCGGCGGCGTCGCCGCGCGGCGCGACTTCCAGAACGCGGTCCGCGCCCATGTGGTCGCCATCGCCGAGAAATACATCCTGCCGGGCGAGACGGCGGAATCGGCGCTGATGTTCCTGCCGAGCGAGGCGGTCTATGCGGAGCTGCACGGCAATTTTCCGGGGCTGGTCGAGGAATCCTTCCGCCGCCGCGTCTGGATCGTGGCGCCCAACACGCTGATGGCAACCCTCACCACGGTGCGCGCCGTGCTCAAGGACGTGCAGATGCGCGAGCAGGCGCATGTGATTCAGAATGAGGTAGGGAAATTGATGGAGGATGTGGTCCG
>CADEFF010000104.1:2118-7350 GCA_902826565.1 uncultured Rhodospirillaceae bacterium
TGGTCTTCGCCGGGGTGAAGTCGGTGCCGCAGGGCAGCGAATGGACGGTCGAGCGGTTCGGCCGCTATACCCGCACGCTCCGGCCCGGCCTCAACCTCATCATGCCGCTGGTCGACCGCATCGGCGCCAAGCTCAACATGATGGAGACGGTGCTCGACGTCCCGACCCAGGAGGTCATCACCAAGGACAATGCGATGGTGAGCGTGGACGGGGTGGTGTTCTACCAGGTGCTGGACGCCGCGAAGGCGGCCTATGAGGTGCGCAACCTCGAGATCGCGGTGCTCAACCTCACCATGACCAATATCCGCACCGTGATGGGCTCGATGGATCTCGACGAGCTGCTCTCGCAGCGCGACAAGATCAACGCGAAGCTCCTGCATGTGGTGGACGACGCGACGCAGCCCTGGGGCCTGAAGGTCACCCGCATCGAGATCAAGGACATCGCGCCGCCGCGCGACCTCGTCGATTCGATGGCGCGCCAGATGAAGGCCGAGCGCGACAAGCGCGCCAACGTGCTGGAGGCGGAAGGCTTCCGGCAGGCGGCGATCCTGAAGGCGGAGGGCGAGAAGCAGGCGGCGATCCTCGAGGCCGAGGGCCGGCGCGAGGCCGCCTTCCGCGACGCCGAGGCGCGCGAGCGCATGGCCGAGGCCGAGGGCAAGGCGACCGAGGTCGTCTCCGACGCGATCTCCAAGGGCAATGTCCAGGCGATCAACTATTTCGTCGCGCAGAAATATATCGACGCGCTCGGCAAGCTCGCCGAGTCGCCGAACCAGAAGCTGGTGCTGATGCCGCTCGAGGCGGCGAATGTGATCGGCGCGATCGGCGGCATCACCGAGCTCGCCAAGCAGGCCATGGCGCAGCAGCCCAAGGGCCCGTGGGAGCAGAAGCCATGACGGGGCTGCTGGAAAACCTGCAGTTCTGGCATTGGTGGGTGCTGGGGGTGGCGCTTCTCGCGCTCGAGGTGGCGGCGCCCGGCACCTTCTTCCTCTGGCTCGCCATCGCGGCCGGGGTGACGGGCGTCGCCGCCCTCGCCTTCCCGGCCATGGGCTGGCCGCTGGAGCTGGTGATGTTCGCGGTGCTCGCCGTCGCGAGCGTGCTGGGCGGCCGCGCCTTCGTGAAGCGCCATCCGATCCAGAGCGACGACAACACCCTCAACCGCCGCGGCGAGCAGCATGTCGGCCGGATCTATGCGCTGAGCGAAGCGATCCGCGACGGCCGCGGCACCCTCAAGGTCGGCGACAGCGTCTGGCGCGTGGAAGGCCCCGACCTGCCGGCCGGCGCCCGCGTCCGCGTCACCTCGATCTCGGGCGCGGTGCTGACGGTCGAGCCGGCGGAGTAGATGGTGGATGAGGGTGGCCGACGAGGCACGCGATAGCTCCTCGTCATGCGACCGAGCGCTCGGTATCTCGTCGTCATGCCCGCGAAGGCGGGCATCCATCTATCCGCGACGCTCATGCCTCGACACCCATGGACTCCCGCTTTCGCGGGAGTAACGATCCGGGCGTTGGCGGAGAGCTGAGGAAGACCCCCTCATGCTGAGCTTGTCGAAGCATGAGGGCATCGCGGTCGCCTCGTCCTTCGACAAGCTCAGGATGAGGGCATCTCTTCGTCCCGCCGCTCGATATCTCGATTTCGTCGTCATGCCCGCGAAGGCGGGCATCCATCTATCCGCGACGCTCATGCCTCGACACCCATGGACTCCCGCTTTCGCGGGAGTAACGATCCGGGCGTTGGCGGAGAGCTGAGGAAGACCCCCTCATGCTGAGCTTGTCGAAGCATGAGGGCATCGCGGTCGCCTCGTCCTTCGACAAGCTCAGGATGAGGCGTCTCTTCAAGCTCGCGATGAGGCGTCTCTTCGTCCTGCCGCTCAGTATTTGATCCGGACCGAGTAGGTGAGCTTGGCGGAGCCTTCCGCCGGCACCTCGATGTCCCAGCGGGCGCGGAAGGCGCTGACCGCCTCGTGCTGCGCGCTTTCCTCGAGGATCTTCCATTCGCCCGGCAAATCCTCCACCAGCGCGACGGTGATCGGCTCCTGCTTCGCGTTCTTGAACTCGACCTCGTAGGCGCTCTCATAGACCCGGTCGGAGAGCTGCTCGAAGCGGGTCTGCACCGCGCGCGCCGTCACGTCGAAGGCCTGGCCGAGGGTGAGGCGGACCTCCTCGTTCTTCGGCGTATGGGCGATCGCGTCCTCGCCGACGAACTGCACCTGCCCGCTGCCGTCGGCCTTGTAGACCCGGACGGTGCCCTTCGGCAGCGGCAGGCCGAGATTGTCGGCTTCCGTGTTCTCGAAGCCGATGAAGACCGTCGCATTGACGCGCTGCTGCTCGCCGAGATTGTAGTGGTAGCTGCCGCCGCTGAGGTTGGTGAAGCGGAACTCCTTCTCGACCGGCACCTTGTCGGCCGTGAGCAGCGCCACCTGCTTGGTCTGGTTCTGCCCGATGGTGGTCGGGCGGCCGAGCGTATAGAGGTGATATTCGAAGAGCGATTCCTCGGCCATCTGCGGCGCCGGGGCGGCGCTCGCCGCGACCATGTCGGACGCCTTGTACATCTCCTGCTCGACGCGGTTCACGTCGCCGGCGACGAGCTGCAGCCGGGCGTCGCGATAGTCGGTGCCGCTCTGGTTGGTGAGAGTGACCCAGCCATTGAGATCGAGCGTCTTCTCGTCGGCGCTGAGCTCGGCCACATAGTCGGCGGCCCAGCCGAGCCCGCCCGTCAGGTAGCTGAGCTCCGCCGTGGCGGCACCGGCGCCGGCGCTCTCCGCCTCGATCACGAGGGTCGGGCGCGAGCGGAGGTTGGGCGGCACTTCGGAGAACACGATGCGGCCGGGCGAGGCGGTCTCGATACGGTCGCCGATCTGCAGCACCACGCCGTCCGCGACCGAGAGCACGACCGCGTCCTCCACCGTTTCCTCGCCGGACTCGGGGTTGGTGGTGATGACGCGCACGGTGCGGCCGACCGATTTTTCCAGCATCTTCTGCGGCGTGAGCAGATCGAAATTGAAGTTCTGCTCCAGCACCGAGGTATCGATGCCGTCGACCGAGAGCAGCGCCGTCTCGGGCCGCATGAGCGCGCTCACATCGATGAAGGCGAGGCTGTTCTCCCCGGCGACGAGGTCGACCTTGCGCAGGTCACGGACCAGCGCGAGGTCCTGGTTGTAGATGGTGACCGAGACGCCGGTCTGGGCGCCGAGCCCGATCTGCTGCTCCTCGGCCGCGACCGCCGGCGACGGGGGCGGCACCAGCGCGGTGGTCGTGAGCAGGACGGCCGTGAAGGCCACGAGCGGCAGCATACGCGCGAGCATGAGGTCTCCCCTTCGGATCGCTGCGGGCCCCCGGCAATCGGCGCCCCGCTACGTCCTATGATGCCCGATTCCGGCGCTTTTGCGGCGTGGCTTTGATGGTTTCAAGGCGCGGGGAAGGCGTTCACCCGTGTGTCGGCACGCCTTTCCCCGTCATGCCCGGGCGAGCGACAGCGCGACCCGGGCATCCATGCCGGCCGCGCGATCCGGTAGCGACGATCGGCGTGGTGCCGCGGGGCGCGATGGGCCCTCGGGTCAAGCCCGAGGGCGACGACCTGACGTAGCCTCGCCCTCAGGCGAGGCCTTCGCTCCGGTCATGCTCGGCGAGCGCCGGCTCGCGCTCGGCGGGCTTGCCCCAGCCGCCGCCGCCGGAGGACTGGAACCGCATCACGTCGCCCGCCATCAAGGCGAGGCCGTAGATCTTGCTCTTGAGCTTGCGCTCCTTCGGCGTCTCCGGATTGAGCAGGATCGAGGCGCTGGCGCCGGGCCCGCCGCCGGCGAGGCCCCAGGCCTGGGTGGCGGGCTCGGTCTGCTGGATATAGGCGCCCATGATGCTGCGCTTCGACAGGAACTGGTAGTCGCGCCGCATGGCGAGCCCGCCGCGATGCTTGCCCTGGCCGCCCGAGCCCGGCACGAGGCGGGTGTCGAGCACGCGGATCGGGCAGAGCGTCTCCACCACCTCGGCCGAGAGGATCGCGCAATTGCCGCCATGGGTGTCGACGGCGGAGATGCCATCGCGATGCGCGTTGCCGCCCATGCCGCCGCCGATGATGTCGGAGATCACGTAATAGGGTGCCGCCCCGCTATCCTCGTCGCGCTTCTCCGGCCGGTCGTCGAAGCCGCCGCAGGCGAAGGTCGGGAAGGAGATCTGGCAGCCGGCTGCGGCGCGCGCGGGCGCCAGCGGCGCCATCGCCTTCAGCAGCACCTCGGCCACCGCCTGCTGCGTCAGGTGGCGGACCGAGACCGCCGCCGGACGGCGCGGATTGAGCACGGTGCCTTCCGGCACCAGGATCTCGACCGGCCGGTTGCAGCCCTCGTTCTGCGCGATTTCGGGCGCCACGATGCATTTGATCGCGTAATTCACCATGGAGATGGTGGAGGCGACCGGGTTGTTGAGCGCGTTGTCGCGCTGCGGGTCGGAGCCGGCGAGATCGACCGTGAGCTTGCCGCCCGCGAGCGTCACCGCCGCATGGAGCCGGATCGGCCGGTCGGAGGAGGCCTCGTCTTCCATCAGGAGCTCGGCCTCGTAGCGGCCGGGCGTCATCGCCTCCAGCGAGCGGCGCATGTAGGTCTCGGCATAGTCGAGGCAGGCGGCGGTCAGCGCCCGGGCGCGCGCGACGCCGGTGCGGCGATAGAGCTCGGCGATGCGGCGCTCGCCGGTGCGGCAGCCGGCGATCTGCGCGCGGAGGTCGCCCTGGCAGGCGGCCGGGTCGCGCACATTCGACGCGATGATGTCGAAGATCGCCTGGTTCGGGCGCCCCTCCTCCAGCAGCTTCAGCGGCGGCAGGATGAGGCCTTCCGCGAAGATCTCGATATTGTCGGCCGCCTCGGTGCCGGGGATCTTGCCGCCGATGTCGATGTGATGCGCGATGGTGCTGGTGACGGCAACGAGCTCGCCCTCGACGAACACCGGGCTGAACAGCACGATGTCCATGGTGTGGGTGCAGCCCTTGTAGGGGTCGTTGCAGACCAGCACGTCGCCCGGCTTCCAGCTCTCGATCGGGATCGCCGCCTGCATGTGGCGAAGCGCGGTCGACATGATGCCGAGCTGCGCGGCGATGGTTTCGGCCTGCGCGATCATTTCGCATTCGGGCGTGAAGAGCCCGCAGGCATAGTCGTACATGTCCCAGATGATCGAGGAGAAGGCAGCGCGGCGCAGCGACACCGACATCTCCTCGGCGATGCCGACGAGCTGCTGCTGGAACACGTCGCGG
>CADEFF010000105.1 GCA_902826565.1 uncultured Rhodospirillaceae bacterium
TCCCCGCGGGCGGGCCGCTTGGCCGCGCCGCCGCGAAGCCTTACTCTCCTTCGCGCTCCCGGACTGCATGCGGGCAGCCGGCGAAGAAACGCAAGGGAGAGACAGAGACGATGTCGCAGGTGAAGGTTTTCCGGCGTAACGAGATGAAGTTCGACCCCTATGGCGGCCCTCCGGGCACGGGCCAGATCGCGCGGCTGGTCGGGCCCGAGCTCAGCACGACCATGGGCGTCGGCATCGGCACCTTCGACGGCTGCTCGATCGAATGGACGGTTCTCTACGACGAGATGATCGTGGTGCTCGAGGGCAAGTTCCGCCTCGTGCTGAAGGACGCGGTGATCGAGGCGACGCCGGGCGACGTGATCTGGCTGCCGGAGAACACCTGGCTCAAATATGAGGGCGAGAAGGCGGTCGTCTGCTACACGCTCTATCCGGTCGATTGGCGGACCACCAAGCAGGGCAAGAAATAGCGGCCGCGAGGCGGGCCGGCGCGGATCGGCGCCCGCCGATGGCGACCCGTCGATCGAGCCGGCTCTTCGTTGCATCACGAACGACGACATCGACCGCGAGCGCGTCAGGGGGAATTCATGACCGGCGTTCTGCATTTCAAGCGCAAGAACGTAACGTTCGATCCGATCGGCAACCCGCCCGGCAAGGCGGGCCTCGCGGCGCAGGTGGGACCCGCCCAGAGCAGGACCATGGGCGCCGGGCTCTGCATGTTCGACGGCTGCTCGATCGAATGGACCGTGATCTATGACGAGATGCTGGTCGTGCTGGAGGGCAGGCTGCGGCTCGTGCTCCGGGATCGGACCATCGAGGCGGGCCCGGGCGACGTCATCTGGCTGCCGGAGAATACCTGGATGAAATATGAGGGCGAGAAGGCGGTCTGCTGCTACGCGGTCTATCCCGTCGACTGGCAGACCACGCGCCGGCCGAAGACCTAGCGACGGCGCCCGGCGCATAGGGAAGCTCATCCTTCGCCAGGCTCAGGATGAGGGATTTGGCTACATCCTCATGGTGAGCCTGTCGAACCATGAGGTCCGTGCTGCGGCGGACAGCCGGTGAAGGGCTTATCCTTCGACAGGCTCAGGATGAGGACTCCGAGAGGGTCAGGATGAGGCCTCTTGTTACTTCGACAGGCTCGGGATGAGGATCTCGACGGGGTCGGAATGAGGAGTGCAGCGTGAACGTCGTCCGGCATTTTCGGCGCAGCGAGATGAGCTTCTCCCCCTTGCGCGGGCCGCTCGCCGGCGAAGGGCCGCCGCAGGCCGGGATCGCCCGGCTGATCGGGCCTGCCGAAAGCGACACCCTGGGCGTCGGCATCGGCCGGTTCGGGGAGCCGATCGACTGGCGCGTGCCCTATGACGAAATGATGGTGGTGCTCGAAGGCCGCTTCCGCGTGATCCTGCCCGACCGCATCATCGAGGCGGAGCCGGGCGACGTGATCTGGGTGCCGGAAGGCACCGCCTTCACGACCGAGGGCGAGGATGCCGTGATCTGCTACGCCCTCTGGCCGGTCGATTATCACGAGCGGCGGGCCCGGGGCTGACCGGGGCCCCGATGAGCCGCAGCGACGCACCGGCGGGGACGATCCTGGAGACCGAGCGGCTGCGGCTGCGCCGGCTCGAGCCCGGCGATCTCGAGGCACTTCATGCGCTCTACAGCGATCCCGAGATCCGCCGGTATTTTCCCGAGGGCGTGCTGACGCACGCGCAAACCAAGGCGGAGCTGGACTGGTTCGTCGCCGGCGACCCGGACCATCCGGCGCTCGGGCTCTGGGCGACCGTCCTGAAGCCGGGCGGGGAATTCATCGGCCGCTGCGGGCTGCTTCCCGGGATCGTCGAGGGGCGCCCGGAGGTCGAGGTCGCCTATCTCATCGACAAGCGCCACTGGCGGCGTGGCTACGGCGCGGAGGCCGCGGCGGCGCTGGTGCGCTATGGCTTCGACACGCTCGGCCTGACGCGGATCATCGCCTTCGTCGATCCGGCGAACGCCGCCTCGGCGGCAACGGCGAGAAAGGCCGGGCTCGCCCTCGAGCGCGAGATCGCGCTCGAGGGCATGCGCACCGCGATCTATACGATCGAGCGGCGCCGAGACGCCGACGAAACGGACTCCTCGTCCTGAGCCCGTCGAAGGATAAGCTTCCGCAGCGTGGCCCTCATGCTTCGACAGGCTCAGCATGAGGAGGTGTTGGCAGCGATCGCGCCGCGCTGAGGCACCGACGAAACAGACCCCTCATCCTGACCCGTCGTGCACCGACGAAACAGAATCCTCATCCTGAGCCTGTCGAAGGATGAGCTTCCGCAGCATGGCTCTCATGCTTCGACAAGCTCAGCATGAGGCGTCTTGGTAGTCCTCGGGCGAGCAGATCTCGACAGGCCCGGCATGAGGCGATGCCGGGAACGCGGCGTCAGCTCACCGGTATGTAGTCGTAGCGGCCGACGCCCTGGACGATGAGGAACCGCGAGCGGCCGGCATGGGTATTGACGACGGTATGGGCGCGGCGCGGCAGGACGGTGCAGCGGCCGCCGGGCTCGAGCGGGAAGGTCTCGCGCGGGGCGCGGGTCTCGATCTCGATGCGGCCTTCGAGGCAGACCATCGTGTCGGTGACCTCGGAATGGCAGTGCCAGGGCACGCATTGGCCGGCGGCGAGCGTCAGCACCTGCACGCGGACGCCGCCGCTCTCGGCGATCAGCTCGCGCCCCTCGATCTCGTAGAGCGGCGTGGCGGGTTTCGACGCAAGATCGCTCATGGCGGCCTCTCCGGGTTCCGCGCGAAGCGCGAGCGGCGCCCGGCCCGGACGCGGCGTCGGCAGCGGCCGTCGGGCAAGCGCCTATTGTGCCGCGCGAATGCGAATATTGCAGCAGCCCGTCTTGCCCGGCTGCCAGCAATCGATCTCGACCGAGAACCCGGCGGCCTCGAGCGTCCCGTAATCGGCCTCCGCCGCGATATTGCAGAGGAGCGCGATCTCTGCATCGGCGAGCCCGGCCTCGGTCCAGGCTTCCTTGAGCGGGCAGCGCATCATCTGCGTGTCGAGCCCGCCCGCATCGCAGCGCCCGACCCTCGGCTGGAACATGCGCCCGCCATCCGGAACATGGACGAACTGCTCGAGGAGCCCGCCGAACGGATCCGCCTCGCGCCGCACCATGCCGGCCGCGAGCCCCGCGCCCCAGCCGCGGATCGCCTCGCGCATCGCCGCGATCGCCTCGGGGCGGCCCATGCGCTTCTCCATCGCGCGAAAGAAGGCGAGATAGAGATGCGCGCGCGACTTGTTCGCGTCGGTGAGGGCGGCGTGAATGACTTCGGGGTCGAGGGACATGGGCTACTACCATAAGCTACGAAAGGCCAAGGGTGCGGAACAGGGTGCTGTATCAGCCCTCCCCTGCATTAATCACGCTCCGAGAGGTCGCTTGGCTGTCAAGCTTCCATAGTCTCATTATCTCTCGTTGTTCAGCGCGCGGCAAAATAACTGCACCCACTTGCTTCTCAAGATCTTTCAGTCGGCGAAGTATCTCAAGTCTCGTTTCCAGAGTGAACGGCCCCAACCCAACAGTTCCGTTTCGTCGGTATGGCCACCGGCGCCAACTATCATTGCGGATACTTGCAAGCCAATCTCTAAACGCGAGATAGGGCGACAGTGTTACGTGACCGGCATCGATCAGTGATCTCGAGGATCGATCCTTTCGTACAACAGTACATGTCCAACACCCGAACCGTCCTGACGCACAGGGCGCTGCTTGGGGCGCTTTTACGATTGGGCATTCGCCTGACGCGCCGCGATAGAGTTGCGCAAGCTTGGCGGCGTCTATTGATTCTGGAAATGGAAGGCCGAACACAGCCTCCCAGACGTCACCTACATCGAGGTCCAAAATTGGAAGGAACATTCGATAGCGTCTGCCACCTTCATTTTGGTTCTGCCAAATTCCACCACCATACCGAGCGAGCGTCCGATCTCGCTGCAGACTTTCGTCCTTGCGCATACCTAGTGCGACAATCGCATCATCAACCGCAGCACGTTTTATGAATTCAGCAACAGGACGAATTCGCAGGTTTTTAGTACACCACCGGAAACTGTTGGTTGGAGGCGGATAACCCCTTCCTATCAGCTTTACAAAGAATCGGTTTTTAACAGGGGCCCTAAGCAGAGAAAGGCGGAACGGCGTTGGCTGACCCTTAAACTCATCGCCCAAGCGGCTGAAAAGACCCTTCACGTAATCGTCAAGCACAGGATTTTCTACGCCAGTATCACAGTAAATTATGTCAATTCTCGAAGGCACCGTTTTTGCATCTTGCACAGCTGCAGCGAACACTTTTAGAAGTGCAGTTGAATCTTTCCCTCCCGAAAATCCAATTATCCATCGTGCCGATGCATTTTTCTCAAGAGCTGTTTTAGTTAGAAGTATTGCCTCACGAATTGGGTCGGTCACGGACGCTCTCCAATTTGGTTCGGAGTTCCGATTTGTATTTATGGCGGATGATTTCTAGTTGTTCATTACCTATAGCTTTATGTTTTTCTGTTAGTATCAGTGAACCTAACCATCCCGCAAATGCGGCAAGCAAGAAAATCAAAGCAGCGTGCATCGCACCATCGATTTTCAAGCTCCAAACCACTAAGGAGAAAAATGCAAATGGTAAACTAATAGCCTGAAGATCTGCAGCACCTGTCCAAAATAATCCGTTGAAATAAGCGAGCGATGATTTCCTTTTTAGGCTCTCGTCATTGTCAACAAAATGATAAAATATTCCACGTAACGCCTTCCATGTGAAAATGTTCGGATCGTCGTTTAATTCCGCTATAGACACTAACTGACGTCGAATATTTTCTGAGACATTGTCGAAGAATTTTTTATTAAAATAATACCGAAATGGACTTAAATAATAAAATATAGCAAATCCTATAATAGGCCCATAATATAATAACTCACGTATGTCAGAAGGGATTGTTGCTGTCCAAAGGGCAGTAAAATTACCCAAAATTGCTCCACATCCGTAAATCAAGATTCCTGGCGTAATGAATCGTAACCATTTTAAGGCGCTTTGCGGCATACCGACCCCGCCTGATTCGGATTTTTTGCGAATATATCAGGGTTTGCTCGGAATGGTAGTGATACAATACGAATCCTGACTAATTTCGCGGGCCATTCCTCAAACCGCCGTCCCCACCTTCAACCCCTCCAGCACCGCCTCCTCCGCCGTGCGCGGCGTGGCGCAGTCGCCGATGACGTGCATCTCGCCCGTCCAGCCTTCGAGCTCCGCCTCGAGCTCGGCGACGCTTTCGTGGCCGAGCGCGGTCACGACGGTATCGACGCCTTCGAGCAGGATCGGCTCGGCGCTGGTCGCGTGCTGGAAATAGGCGGTGGTGCCGTCCACGCCATAGAGCCGCGCATACGGGGTCACCTCGACGCCGAGCTTGTTGAGGATGCCGTTCCAGCTATCGCGCACATAGAAGGGCAAACGCTGCCCGGCATGGAGCCCGTCCACCAGCAGCCGCACCCGGCAGCCGTCGCGCGCGAGCTTCTCGGCGAGGCCGAGGCCGATCCAGTCGCAGCGCCAGTCGGCGATCGCGACCGAGGCGCCGACATTGGCCTCGCCCTTCAGCACCTGCCAGGCGGTCACCAGATGGGCCGTCTCGGCGCCTTCGATCTCGGGCTGATACGGCCTGGCGCCGGTCGCCACCACCACCACGTCCGGCCTCTCGCGCTCGACGAGCGCGCGATCGACCTTGCTGCGCTTCACCACCTTGACGCCGGCCAGCTCCATCTCGCGGGCGAGGTTGGTGACGATGCCGCCGAATTCGGCGCGGCCGGGCAGCGCCTGCGCCAGGAGCGCCTGGCCGCCGAGCCGTTCGGTCGCCTCGTGGAGCGTCACGTCATGGCCGCGCTCGGCGGCGACCGCGGCCGCCTTCATGCCGCCGGGCCCGCCGCCGGCGATGAGGATCCTGCGGCGATGGGCTGCCTTCGGGCGCGGCTCGGCGAAGAGGAGCTCGCGGCCGGTCTCCGGATGCTGGATGCAGGAGATCGGATAGCCCGCATGGAAATGGCCGATGCAGGCCTGGTTGCAGCCGATGCAGGCGCGGATGTCGTCGAGCTTTCCGGCCTCGGCCTTGCGCGCCATGGCGGGGTCGCAGATCTGCGCGCGCGTCATGCCGCAGAGATCGGCCTGGCCCTGCGCCAGAATCTGCTCGGCGATCTGCGGCTGGTTGATGCGGCCGGTGACGAAGACCGGCTTCGAGACCTTCGCCTTCACCGCGGCGGCGAAGGGCGCGACATAGCCGGCCTCGACGATCATCGGCGGCACGATATGGACGGCGCCGGCGAGGGTGGCGGAGGAGCCGGCGATCACGTTGTAGTAGTCGAGCCCGCCCTCTCGATCGAGCGCGATCAGCGCCTCGAGCGCCTCGGCCGCCGTCTGGCCGTCATGGTCGAGATCGTCGCCCGAGATGCGCAGCCCGACGACGAAATCCGGGCCGACGCGGTCGCGGATCGCGGCGATCGTCTCGCGCAGGAACCGCATCCGGTTCTCGAACGGGCCGCCATAGCGGTCGGTGCGGCGGTTGACGCGCGGATTGAGGAACTGCGACGGGAGATAGCCGTGGCTCGCGACGATCTCGACGCCGTCGATCCCGGCGCGCTTCAGCCGCTCGGCCGCAGCGCCGTAGCCGGTCACGATCTCGTCGATCATGGCTTGCGTGAGCGGCCGCGGCATGACGTGGAAGCGCTCGTTCGGCACGGCCGAGGGCGCCCAGGCGACGGGCAGGCTGCCATCCTGGCTTTCCATGATCTCGCGGCCGGGATGGAAGAGCTGGCCGAAGACGGTGGCACCCGCCGCGTGACAGACCTCGGCGATGCGGCGATAGCCGGGGATGCAGGCGTCGGTCGTCGCCATCAGGATATGCGAGGTGTAGCGCGCCGATTCATGCACGCCCGCCACCTGCAGCACGATGAGGCCGCAGCCGCCTTCCGCGCGCGCCTTCTGATAGGCGACGAGCGCCTCGTTCGGCGTCCCGTCCTTCGGCAGGGTGGTATCGTGCCCGGTCGACATGATCCGGTTCTTGATCGTGACGCCGCCCACTTTCAGCGGCGTGAAGAGATGCTTGAAGGG
>CADEFF010000106.1:0-2329 GCA_902826565.1 uncultured Rhodospirillaceae bacterium
CCGGACCCCCCGCTCGCCGAGTTCGGTGTCGAAGCCCTGCGGCAGCAGCCCGACGAACTCCATCACATGGGCGGCGCGCGCCGCCGCCTCCACCTCGGCATCGCTCGCTTCCGGGCGCCCGTAGCGGATGTTCTCCCGCAGGCTCGCCGAGAACACGACCGCCTCCTGCGACACGAGCCCCAGGCGGTTGCGCAGCTCGGCCAGCGCCACCCGGCGGATATCGACGCCGTCGAGTTCGATGCCGCCGCCCTGCGGATCGTAGAAGCGCAGCAGCAACTGGAAGAGCGTCGTCTTGCCGGCGCCCGAAGGGCCGACAAAGGCGATGGTCTCGCCCGGCCGCACGGCAAGATCGATGCCGTGCAGCGCGGCGGTGTCCGGCCGGCTCGGATAGGCGAAGCTCACCTCGCGAAACCGCACCTCGCCCCGCGGCGGCGCGGGCAGCGGCACGGGCGCCGCCGGCGGGGTCACGCGCGACTCGACCGTCAACAGCTCCTCGAGCCGCTCCATGGCGCCGGCCGCCCGCTGCAGATCGCCATAGACCTCGGTGATGGCGCCGACCGAGCCGGCCACGACGATGGCGTAGAACACGAAGGCCGAAAGCTGGCCGGAGCTGATCCGCCCCGCCAGCACGTCATGGCCGCCGACCCAGAGGATGCCGCTGATGGCGGTGAAGACGAGGAAGATCACGAGGCCCGACAGCATGCCGCGGATGCGGATGCGCGCGATCGCGCTGCGAAAGGCGTCCTCGACCCGATCGGCGAAGCGGCGGCGATCGAAGGGCTCATGGCCGAAGGCCTGGACGGTGCGGATCTCCTGCAGCACCTCGTTGGCCGACGCGCTGACCTCGGCGATCCGGTCCTGCGCCACGCGCGAGAGCCGGCGCACCTGGCGGCCGAAGAGGATCAGCGGCAGCAGCACCAGCGGCACGACCAGGAATACGAGGCCGGTGAGCTTGGCGCTCGTGATGGCGAGCATCACCGTGCCGCCGATGAAGAGCAGCAGATTGCGGAGCGCCGTCGAGGCGGAAGAGCCGATCACCACCTGGATGAGGGTCGTGTCGGTCGTGAGCCGGGACAGCACCTCACCGGTTTTGGTGGTCTCGAAGAATTCGGGGCTGAGCCGGATCACGTTGTCGAAGACCGCGCGCCGCAGATCGGCAACCACGCGCTCGCCGATCCAGGAGACCAGCGAGAACCGCGCGTAGGTCGCGAGGGCGAGCAGGGTGGTGACGCCGATCATGGCGATCACCGCCTGATCCAGCAGCCGCTCGTCGCCGCCGACGAAACCGTTATCGACCAGCATGCGGAGGCCCTGACCGAGCGCCAGCACCGTGCCGGCGGCGACCACCAGCGCCAGCAGCGCGCCGAGGACCTGCAGCCGATAGGGCCGCAGGGCGGCGAGCAGCGGCTTCAGCACGCCGAGCGCCCGGCCCTTCGGCCGCTGCGAGGCGCGTGCCGCCGGCATCGGGGGGAGAAAGGTCATGCGACGATCCGCTCTGCCCGCACGGGGATCAATCGTTCGCGGGCGGCAGGTCGAGCTCGGTCTCGATCAGGTCGAGCAGCCGCTCCGTGCCGCGGGTCGAGATCCACTGTCCCGCCCCGTCGCGCGCGAAATGCCAGGCGCCGCTCGCCGGCGAGGAGACCCAGATCTGCTGGTTCGGGCGATGGAGATTGATGACGTAGGTGCCGCCCTCCTCGAGCTCGACCGTGAGGATGCCGCCCGCCAGCTCGACGTCGGCATCGTCGCGCGCGGCCTCGATCCGGCTCATCAGGGCCCGGAGCGCTCGCTCGGCGGCGCGTTCGAAGCTGCTTTCATCCACGGCGGCGGCCCTCGCGGAACCCGCCGGAAACCGCGGGCGTCCGGGCGCGAGGGCGGGCGCCGGGCCGCCGCGAGGCGGGCCCGCCATCCCTAGCCCCAACCGCCCGGGCTTGGCAAGGCGACATGCCGCACAGGCGCCTGGAAAAGCGGGAAAAATCGTCGCAGCATAAGGAGTTGCGCGAGCCTTGCACGGCGGAGCGGCCTCCGCTATAAGCTCGCCTTCCCGAACGCGGAGCGCCGACGGCCATGAAGGAAAAGATCCATCCGGAGTACCACGAGATCAACGTGGTGATGACCGACGGCACCAGCTACAAGACCCGCTCGACCTACGGCAAGGCGGGCGACACGCTTCGGCTCGACATCGACCCGAAGTCGCACCCGGCCTGGACCGGCGTGCATCGCCTGATGGACAGCGGCGGCCAGCTCGCCAAGTTCAACAAGCGGTTCCAGAATCTCGGCATCAAGAAAGAGTAGCGCCGGGCCCGGCCGGCCGGGCTTTCGCAGGCGCGCG
>CADEFF010000106.1:2429-6760 GCA_902826565.1 uncultured Rhodospirillaceae bacterium
GCCCCGCTTGCGGCGAGCGGCTGCGCTTCTCGTCGTAGCTCCAGCCGCCGCCGAGATCGAGCGTCTCCCGGTGTCGCACGAAGGGCGTATAGGCGGGCGCTCCCGGCTTCAGCCGATGCCGCTCGTCGAAATCCTCCCACAGGTTGAACGGCAGCTCGGGCGTGCTGCCGATCGTGCGGATGCGCTCGGCCATCGCCGCCTCCGCCTTGTCCTTCTTCGCCGCGAGCTCCGGCGACTTCGCCCCCGCCGGCCCGCCATGGATCGCGAAGGACAGGAGCGGCGGCAGCACCGTCATGCCGACATAGCGGAGACTGATCAGCACCGGCCAGAGGGCAAGCAGCATGTCGCCCTCATTGCCGTTGTAGGAGCCGCCGTCGGTCGAGGCGCCGAGCGTGACGGAAAGCAGGGCCTTCTTGCCCCGGAACGGCCCGCGCTCGAAGCGGTTGGCGCTCGAATAGGTCGCGCCGTAGATCCAGATCCGGTCGAACCAGCCCTTCATCATCGCCGGCGGTCCCCACCACCAGACGGGAAACTGGAAAATCAGCAGATCGGCGCGCCGCACCTTGTCGAGCTCGGCGACGACGGCCGGCGGGGTCGCGGCGCGCTCATGCGCGCTGCGCTGCTCGCCCTGGGTGTCGAAGTAGCCGGGATCGTTTCGCGCGCCATAGTGGCGCGGCCCCTCGACCGGATCGAAGCCCTGCGCATAGAGGTCGGAAATCTCGACGGTGGCGCCTTGCGCCCGAAGCTGCCCGGCCGCCACCCGCGCCAGCCGCCCGTTCAGCGATTGCGGCTCCGGCTGAGCCAGGACGATGAGCGCATGCATGGAATTTCCTCCGCCTCCGGGTCGCGGGCTGTCGGGGCTCCGGATGTACACGAAATCGGCGGGCGGCTCCATCCGGCGCACCGGGCGCTGCGACGCCCCGGGCGTCAGTCGTTCGCGGGCGTCACCAGGCCCGCGGCGAGGTCGTCGAGCCGGGCGACCCGGTTATAGAGGGCGAGGCTGCGCGACAGCAGGCTCTGCAGCACGTCCGGGAGGCCGAGCTCCTGCCAGGGACCTTCCACCGCGCAGACCAGCCGGCCGCCGAGCCGGCGCTGCTCCAGCATCGCCTCGACCGGCGAAAGCTCGCCGGCCGCGACCGCCCGCTGCACCAGGAGCCACGCGAGCACCTGGGTCAGCCGCGCCGTCACCCGCATCGCCTCGCAGCTCGCCACGAGCTGGAGGGCCGGGCGCTGGGCCGGAACGTCGTCGCGGCGGGAATCGAGGAAATAGTCCCGCGCCTCGCGCATCAGCGCGATGGTTTCCTCATAGGTGCGATCGAACTGAGCGAGGGTGGTCGAACCGCTCGGCATTCTCGCCTGCCGTTGCTGGATAGGGTGGCCCCGGAAGGAACCGGATCGGTCGGCACGCCAAGGCTCCCGTTCCGGGGGAGCAAGAATTCCGCCTGCAACTTAACATTCCCTTTTCCGCCGCACGGGAGGCAACCGGAAACTGGTCGAGCGACCCGGATTTCAAGGGTTCCAGGGCCACTTGAAGCCGAAATCCGCCGCCCTATATCGAATCGCGTCGGACGCCCTGCGGGGGTCCGGCGATGACGTGACGGCCGGGGTATCGGCTCATCGACGAGCGAATGCCCGGGATCGGAACCCATGTTGCTCACAAGGAGGATATGGCAAATGCGCAGCTTCGATTTCGCTCCCCTCTTCCGCTCCACCATCGGCTTCGACGGCATGGCGAATCTGCTCGAGTCCGCGCTCAGGACCGACGAGCAGGCTTCGACCTACCCGCCCTACAACATCGAGAAGACCGGTGACAGCGCCTACCGCCTCACCATGGCGGTGGCCGGGTTCGGCGAAGAGGACATCACCATCACGGCGCAGGACAACACGCTCGTCGTGAGCGGCAAGCTCGCGAAGAGCGACGAGGAGCGCAAGTTCCTCTATCGCGGCATCGCGGGCCGCGCGTTCGAGCGCCGCTTCGAGCTCGCGGAGCATATCCGCGTGAACGGGGCGAGCCTCGTGAACGGCCTGCTCCATGTCGAGCTGGTGAAGGAAGTGCCGGAGGCCATGAAGCCCCGCACCATCAAGATCCAGAACGGCGGCGCGAAGCAGCCGACCGTGCTCGAAGGGAAGGCGGCATAACTACCGCCGAATACAGACGACCGGATCCCTAGCCGATCTGGAACATGACAGTCTGGCCGGGCGGGCGACCGCCCGGCCTTTTTGTATAGGGGCGACATGAAACAAGCAGGAAATCTTCTTCAATGGATTGGCGGTGGCATTAGTCGAATGGCCGCCACCGGTCTGTTCACCGGCCTGTTTATTGTCTTATGGGGCCTTCCACCAGGAGAGGCGATTTCCGATTGGATTGGGCTGCTTCCGCCGTGGACAACCAACGGATGGGCGAGGCTCTGTCTAGTGGTAGTGGGCTTAGTACTTATCTGGGCCTCTCTGCGGTTCAATGTTTGGTCTCGGCGCCAGATTGCGATCGACGGGTTGGCCGAGTTGCTGTCGGATGCCATTCACAGTCTGTTGAATCGACAAGTAGCCAGTGACGCAGATTTGACGACATGGGAATCCGACTTCAGGGCTTGGTGTGAGAAGGTTTCAACTCAACTGGCCGCACGTGCATTCTTTACGCGGGCGGACCAACTGCACTTCGACAGACTAGGTGTAGTTCCGAATTTACCTATGGGAATGGCACTCAACTCGCATCACCAATGGCTCCTCAATCAGCTGGCTCTCAAATTTGATCGTTTGCGTGACGTGATAAACTGGGCGCAACAACGGACACGCTAACGATTGGCCACATATAGAAGCCGCT
This sequence comes from uncultured Rhodospirillaceae bacterium, assembly GCA_902826565.1. GTDB lineage: Bacteria > Pseudomonadota > Alphaproteobacteria > Dongiales > Dongiaceae > CADEFF01. The sequence continues at coordinate 5,251 of CADEFF010000106.1, forward strand.
TCAGCGCCGCGATGGTCTCGTTCGGGCGCTCGGTCATCATCATATGGCCGGTATCGGGGATCGTGACCGTGGCGGCGCCGGCGAGCCGCTCGGCGAGGGGCTTCGCGGCCTTCGGCGGCGTCATGCGGTCGTCGGCCCCCAGCACCAGGAGCGCGCAGCCCTTGAAGGCGCCCGCCGCGTCGCGCGCGCCCTTGTAGTCGGCGCAAGCCGCGAGATCGGCCGCCAGCACGCCCGGCGCCGCGCGCTCCAGCAGCCGGATGCCGCCGCCCATCGTCCATAGCCCCGGCGCCTTGTTGCCGCCGACATGGCCGACGCTGCCATGGGCCCAGGAGGCGATGAGGTCGATCGCCTTCGGATCGTTCGCCCGCGCGGCCGCGAGCAGGTCGGGATGAACCGGCATGGCGGCAGCCACGCCCAGCAGCGCGATGCCGTCCACCCTGTCGCCGGCGCGCGCCGCGGCCGCGAGCGCGACGAGCGCGCCCATCGAATGGCCGACGAGGGCGGTGCGTTCGAGCCCCGCCGCCTCGACCACGGCCAGCACCCAGCCCGCCATCGCCTCGATCGAGGCGAGCGGCTTGCCGGCGGAGCGCCCGTGACCCGGAAGATCGAGCGCCAGCACCGCGCGGCCGTGGCCGGCGAAATACCGTGCCGGCAGGCTCCAGACGCTGTGATCCATCCCGGCGCCATGGAGAAAGACCGCGCCCGGCCGCCCGGGATCGAAGGGCAGGCCGCCGGTCGAGGCGAAGACGCGCTCTCCCCCGACGCTGAGCTCCATGAAGGGCTCAGCCTTTCTGCGAGGCGCGGAGCGCCTGGTCGAGATCCGCGAGGATGTCCGCCGGATCCTCGAGCCCGACGGAAATCCGGATCATGTCCTCGCCGACGCCGGCCGCGGCCAGCGCCGCCGCGTCCATCTGCCGGTGCGTGGTCGAGGCCGGATGGATCACGAGGGTCTTGGCGTCGCCGACATTGGCGAGATGCGAGGCGAGCGAAAGCGCCTCGATGAAGCGCCGCCCCGCCTCGCGCCCGCCCTTCACGCCGAAGCAGAGGATCGAGCCCGCGCCTTTCGGGAAGAGCCGCTTCGCGAGCGCATGGTCCGGATGCGCCGGCAGGTCCGGGTGATTGACCCAGGCGACGGCCGGATGATCCCGGAGGGCGGCCAGCACGGCCTGCGTGTTGGCGACATGGCGCGCCATGCGGAGCGGCAGGGTCTCGATCCCCTGCAGGATATGGAAGGCGTTGGCCGGGCTCATGCAGGCGCCGAAATCGCGCAGGCCTTCGACGCGCGCACGCAGGATGAAGGCCTGAGGCCCGAACTCCTCGGCGAAATCGATGCCGTGATAGCCGGCATAGGGGTCGGTCAGGGTCGGGAACTTCCCCGACTTCTCCCAATCGAACTTGCCGCTGTCGACCAGCACGCCGCCGATCGCGACGCCATGGCCGCCGAGCCATTTGGTCGCCGAATGGAGCAGCAGGTCGGCGCCATGCTCGAAGGGCCGGTTGAGCCAGGGCG
>CADEFF010000107.1 GCA_902826565.1 uncultured Rhodospirillaceae bacterium
AGCCCGATCGTCCGGGATACCCGATTTCGCGCCGCCGGGGGGTGGTCGCGCTGTTCCTCTTCCTCGCCTTGCTGCTGCTTGCGCCGCTTCTCGTCGTGGCGACGAAGGACCCGGCGGTCGCCCTCTTCGATGCGTTCTATCGCGCCGGCGCCTTGGTGTTCGGCGGCGGCCATGTCGTGCTGCCCCTGCTCGAGGCGGCGGTCGTCGATCCCGGCTGGGTCGGCGGCGATGCGTTCCTCGCCGGATATGGCGTCGCGCAAGCGATCCCCGGACCGCTTTTCGCCTTCGCCGCCTATCTGGGCGCCATCGTCGATTCCGCGCCCAATGGCGCGGCCGGCGCCGCGATCGCGCTCGTCGCGATCTTCCTGCCGGGCCTGCTGCTGCTCTATGGCGCCTTGCCCTTCTGGGACGCGCTCCGCCGGCAGCCCATGGCGCAGGCCGCCATGCGCGGGGCGAACGCGGCTGTCGTGGGCATATTGGGGGCGGCGCTCTACAGCCCGCTCGGCACCGGCGCGCTCGTCACCCTGCCGCATTTCCTGCTCGCGCTTGCGGGCCTTCTTCTGCTCGTGTTCGCAAGAGCGCCGACATGGCTCGTCGTCCTGCTGCTGGCGGCGGCAGGAATCGTGCTGTCGGTGGCCTGAACGGCCGGAAATCCGGCGCCGGGAATTCTTGACAAATCGGCGGTTGCGCCGGCGGTCGCGGCGATCAGCCGTGATTGCCGTTGGTCTCGCCCTTGAGCGCCGCGCGGATCTTCTCGACGAGCTCGTTGCGTCGATAGGGCTTGTTCAGCAGCAGCACGCCTTCGTCGAGCTTGCCCTGATGCACAATGGCATTTTCGGTATAGCCCGAGGTGTAGAGTACCTTGAGGTCGGGCTGGCGCTGGCGCAGCTCCCGCACCAGCGTCGGCCCGCTGAGCCCGCCCGGCATGATCACGTCGGTGAAGAGCAGGTCGATCGGCCGGTGCTTCTCGAAGGCGGCGATCGCATCCTTGCCGTTCGCCGCATCCACCACGCGGTAGCCGAGATTGCGGAGCATGTTGAGGGCGATCTCGCGGACGGCGGCGTCGTCCTCCACCACGAGAATGAGCTCGCCGCTGCCGCCCGTCTCCGACGCCTTGAAATCAGCCGCCTCGACGGCGGTGACCGTGGCGCGCACGCGCGGCAGATAGAGACGCACCGTCGTGCCGTGGCCGATCTCGCTGTAGATCGTCATGTGGCCGCCGGACTGCTTGGCGAATCCGAATACCATGCTGAGCCCGAGCCCGGTGCCCTTGCCGATGTCCTTCGTCGTGAAGAAGGGCTCGATCGCGCGCGCCAGCACCTCGGGCGGCATGCCGCAGCCGTCATCGGTCACGCTGAGCGAGACATAGTGGCCAGGCTGCAGCTCGCCGTACTCCTCGGCCTGCCCCTTGTCGATCTCGACATTCGCCGTCTCGATCATGAGATGGCCGCCTTCCGGCATGGCGTCCCGCGCATTGATCGCGAGGTTCAGGAGCGCAGCCTCCACCTGACTGGGATCGGCCTCGGCATTCCATAGCCCGGCGCCGAGATTGATGCGTATATCGACGTCCTCGCCGATCGTCCGCGCCAGCAGCGGCTTCAGATTGGTGACGAACTCGTTGATGTTGACCACTTTGGGCTGCAGCGGCTGGCGCCGCGCGAAGGCAAGCAGGCGCTTGGTGAGCTCGGCGCCCTGCTGGCCGGCGACCAGGATATTGCGCAGAAACTTGCGGTCGTCGGGACCGCCGCGTCCCCAGCGCTCGTCCAGCAATTCGGCGCTGCTGATGATGACGGTCAGCAGGTTGTTGAAGTCGTGGGCGATACCGCCGGTAAGCTGGCCAACCGCCTCCAGCTTCTGCGACTGGCGGAGCTTCTGGTTGAGCTCGTCGATGTCGAACCGCTGCTTCTCGAGCGATGCGGCGGTGTCGTTCAGCACCGTCATCAGGCTGCCGAGCTCGCCCTTCGCATGCGGCGGCTCGATGCGGGCGGCGAGATCCCCCGCGCTGAGACGGCCTGCCATCTGGGCGATGCGGGCAATTTGGTAGCGGATGCCGAGCTCGCCCACCAGCCACACCCCCACGAAGAGCAGCAGCAGCATGCCGCTGAGAATCGCGAGGTCCTCGTGCAGCCGCCGGTTCGGCGCCGCGACCAGCTCCGCCATGGAGCGCCCGACCAGCAAATGAAGGCCGCTGCCGCGCGTGACCTCCGTATCGGCGAGGGTCCAGAGGCGGATATTGCCCTCGGCATCGGCGATTTCCCGGGTGCCGGAGCTGTTCTCGGCGGCAAAGCGGAAAAGTTCGGTATCGGCGATCGACGTCCCCGGCGCGCCTTCATGCCGCGCCGATGGAGTCCAGAACATCACCGTTCCCTTGCCGTCGACGAACAGCAGTTCCGTGTCGCGCGGCAGCGCCGCGGCGTGGGTCTCGGCGAAGTTCTGCAGATTGAGCGAGGCCAGCAGGACGAATTTTAGCTGCCCGACGCTGTCGCGCGCCGGAAAGGCGATCTGCAGCACCGGAATTCCCGTGAGCCGCCCGAAGACCGGCTCCAGCACCACCGTCCCGACCGTCGTCAGGGCCTTCTGAAAGTAGTTGCGATCCCGCAGATCGAGCGTCCGGCCGGTCGCCAGGGAATCGCAGTAGAGGCTGCCGTCCGGATCGATCGTCAGGATGCCGGTATATTGCGGCTGTTTTTGCAGCAGCTCCGACAGGAATCGGGAGCAGGCGACGCGATCGCGGACCATAAGCTCGCCGGCGCGGGCGAGGCCGAATTGAAGCTGCGCCGTGCCCTGGATCTTCTCGTCGAGGTTCGTAGCAACCCCCCGAGCAGCGTCGGACAGCTCGTCGATGGCCGCGTCGATCTCTTTCGTACGGTCCTCGACATAGCGGACGCCGACGAGAATTGCGGGAAGAACGGTGGCCAGGAGGATGAGCAGGATCAGACGTGCTCGGATACTCATCGACGCAACATGCCCTTCGACTGCGCGGCACTCGTTCGTGGGCCCATCGCGCGAATGCGCCCGTCATATGATCGAGATTACCGGAAAGACAAACGAAACCGCCGCCCTACCCCCCGACTCGCCCGGCATCCGGATCGCTGCACCGGGCCGTCGGGCGTCCCGCTGGTTCGGCCGGGGCACGGATCAAGCGTCGGGCAGCGACGACTCGCTCATTATAGACGCTGCGGGGTCGGGAAGTGTTAGCGCAGTCGCATAAAACGCATCGTTGCGCCGGCCGTTAACGAAGGCGAATCCCCGGACCCGTCCGGAGCGACGCGGGTAGCCTTGCGCTAGGACTGAAATCTCGTGACCGTTCTTTCCCGTCGCGCAGCCCGGTATGGAAGAGCCCACTACCGGCGGCCAAGGGCCCGAACCCGGACGACAGCCTCCACCGAAAGGGGGCCCGCCTCCTTGGGAGACGGGCCCTTTCGGTGCGGGCGCTGGCAGTTACTCGGTCGTAGTGCTCGGCTCGGGGGTGGCCGGCGGCTCAGGGGTCGCCGGTGCCGCAGGGGCTTCCGGTGTCTCCGGTGCCTCGATCGTCACGTTGGTCGTATCGGATCCGCCGCCAAGGTCGCCGTTGAAGTAGAGGAAGGCGATGACGGCCACGACCACCACCAGACCGCCCACGATGAAGTAGAGCGTATTGTTGCTGCCGCGATTGTCCGTGCTGTCGGCCATCGAAGGCTCCTGCCGTTGTTGCAGCATCGCCGCGCGGTCATTTCCGGAACGGGAAAGCCGCCCGTCGATTTCGTCCCCGGTAAAACGGGCGCTGCCGGCTTTCGTTCCGTGGCGAGGAAAAATCTTCGCAGGAACAAATGGTTATGGGTATCCGCTAGCTTGAGCCGCCGCGTGCCTCGATCGGCCATACGGCCTCGACCCGGTCGCCGCGGATGCCGATGATCCAGTCCCAGAGATTGACGGTCGGGTCGCAGTGTCCGGGGACGAGCCGCAGGCGTTCGCCCAGCCGCGGCAGCGCGTCGAGGTCTGCGGCACGGATTATTCCGTGCTCGTCGGAGGGGTTGTCGTAGGCGAGGTCCGCTCGTCCCGCGACGACCGGCATCCCGGAATCGATCGAATGGGTCTTGTGGCCGGCATCCACCACGGCCCAGCGCGCCCGGCGGCTCATCACGCCGGTCAACAGGAAGAGGCTCTGCTCGAAACGCGGCGCGTCCTGCGGCCAGAGGTTATCGCCATAGTCGCGATCCATGAAGACGTAGGAGCCGGGCTGGATCTCGTCATAGGCGCCGCTCGACGTCTCGAAGGGAAAGGTTCCGGTACCGCCACCCGTAATGACGCCGGGATCGACGCCGCGGGCCTTCAGCGCCTCGAAGACCGCAGCGAGAAGCCGGAGGGCGACATCGATCGCCGCGCGTCGTTCGGCCGGCTGGCGCAGATGCTGTGCGCCGCCCTGATAGGCCTGGATGCCGGCGAAACGCAGCCGGTCGCCGGCCGAGACCGCGTCGAGCAGCCGCAGGGCGTCCGCGGCATTGTCGACGCCGCAGCGAGCGGCGCCCACATCGAGCTCGAGATAGACGTCGATCGGGCCGCTCGCCTCCGCCGATGCCGATTTCAGCGCCTCGACGGCATCGCGGTTATCGACGCAAATGCCGATGCGGGCCTGCGCGGTAAGGCGCGCGAGCCGCCGCAGCTTCGCCGGCGCCACGACCTCGTTGGTGACCAGGAGGTCCTTGATTCCCCCGGCCGCGAAGGCTTCGGCCTCCGCCGGCTTCTGGCAGCAGAGGCCGATGGCCCCGCTCTCGACCTGCAAACGTGCGACTGAGACGCATTTATGCGTCTTGCCGTGCGGGCGCAGCCTTATGCCGCCTTCCCGCGCATATCGCGCCATCGCCGTGAGGTTGCGGTCGAACGCGTCGAGATCCACCAGCAAGGCCGGCGTTTCGACCTCGGCGAGCGAGGCGCCGATCGCGACGGGTGCGGGTCGCTCGATGGCGGATGGATGCGTCATGGCTGCCTGCTCCGGTCGGGGTCCCCGATAGCGCTCGCCGCAAAAGGAAATCCCCCGAAGCTGGGCTTCGGGGGATCAAGTATTCGCCGGCCGCTGGCGTGAGTGGGGGTACCGGGCCGGTTCTTATCCGCCCCTGCCGGCTTGCGCCGGCCGAGGCGGCTCGCAAATTCCTTACTCGCCCGTCGCGACGCTGGCTTCCGCCGGGATCGTGACGTTCAGCGCGTCCGTCAGGCGGCCCATCGTGGCCAGCAGACGGTAGCTCGCGAACATTTCCGCATAGGTCGCCGTCACGAGGCTATCCCGGGAGAGGAACAGCTCGTTGTCGGAGTCCAACAGATCGAGCAGGCCGCGCTGGCCGATGTCGAACTGCTGGCGATAGACGTCGCGGGTGTTGCGGTTGGCTTCGACCGAACGGGCGAGGATCTCGACGTTCTCGCGCGCGGTCTGGATCGCGTTCCAGGCCACCTTCGCGTCTTCCGCGACCTGACGCTCGCTCGTGAGCAGCACGTCGGTCGCTTCGCTGAGGCGATGCTTGAACTCGTGGACGCGCGCGGTGTCGGCGCCGCCACGATAGAGGTTCCAGCGCGCGACGATCAGCGCCGACGCGGTGTGATCCGTCGTGCTGGTGCCATCGGCGTGGCTCGAAATGTCGCCGGTGACCTCGAGACGCACGTCGGGCCAGTAGCTCGCCTGCTGCTGCTCGACATCGTAGCCGGCGGTCTCGACGTCAGCCCGCGCGAACGCGATGGTCGGGCTGTTCGCGATCGACTGCGCCACCGCGTCCTCGATCGAGGCCGGCAGCATGTCCTGCGGAACCGTCGGAACCGTCAAGGAGTCCGGCGCCTGGCCGACTTCCTTGAAGAAGGCATATTCGGCCGCGTTGAGGTCGCCGCGAATCTGGGTCAGCGCGGACTCCGCCTGATCGAGGCGGGCCTGCGACTGGGTATTGTCGGCGACGTTGCCGCCACCCTGCTCGGTGCGCTGGGTGACGTCGGCCAACGTGTTACGGTGAACCGACACGTTGTCTTCGGCGATGGCGACGCGCTCGCGATTGCGAAGCACCTCGATATAGGCCTCGGCCACGTCGAGCGCGACCACCTGCGAGGTCTCGTCGACGCGGTGCGCGGCGGACTCGACGCGCGAGGTCTGGCGGGCAACTTCGCTATCCGCGAAGTGACCGTCGAAAAGAAGCTGGCTGATGGTCAGCGTGGCGTCGCTGCGGAACTTCAGATCGCCGTCATCGTGACCGTTGCTGTCCGTGGTCGAGTTCTCGGCATATTCCGGACCGGTATCGACCCGCAGATCGACCTGCGGGTAGTAGAGCGCTTCGCCCTGACGGAGCTCCATATCCACGGCGCGACGGTCGTTCGATACGACGCCAACGCGCGGATTCGTCGTGACGGCGAGCTGCGCTGCCTCTTCGAGAGTGATCGCCCACGCCTCCGAGGCAGCAGGCAGGACCAGCGCCGCGGCCGCGACAGCGGCCAGCAGAATCGATTTGCGATGCTTCATTGATTCAGGCCCCCACACCTGGTTTGTGACCTACGCCGGCCGGCGATTCCGTCGTCCCGGCGTTTACTCGATGCTGTTTCCCCTACACCGGAAGACTGACGTCCCCGGCGGCGGACAAATGAACCCGATCGCTCAGCTACCGAGTCCAGAACGTTTTTTAGCACTGCCGCTTGCAAATTGCA
>CADEFF010000108.1 GCA_902826565.1 uncultured Rhodospirillaceae bacterium
GGCGCTTCCCATGCGAATCGGCGACATCCTCGTGGCTTCCGGCGTCGTGACGAAGGCGCAGGTCGACCAAGCCCTGCAGCGGCAGAAGAGCGCCGGCGGCCGGCTCGGCGACAATCTCGTCGCGCTCGGCGCGATCGGCAACGAGGACCTCGACGGCATCCTCAACGAGATTCCGGCCTCGCCGCGGAGCATCGCCGATACCGGCGTGTCCGAAGGCACGCTCCTGAACATGCTGCTGAAGCTCGTCTATGCGCGCAATCTCGATACCACGTCGAAGATGAGCGACGAGCTGATGCTGCCGGCCGCGCTGATCAACACGCTGCTCGCCGAGGCGGAGCGCCGGCAGCTCGTCGAGGTGCTCGGCAAGGCGGACGGCGTGCTGTCGGAGATCCGCTACACCTTGAGCGCGACCGGGCGGCGCCGCGCGTCGGAAGCCTTCGAGGTCAGCCAGTATATCGGGCCGGCGCCGATCCCCTTCACCGCCTATCAGACGCGCATCCTGCGCCAGCGCATCACCAACGAGCGGATCGGTCGCCCCGACGTCGACATCGCCTTCGGCGACCTCACCGTGCCGAAGGACTTCATCGACCGGCTCGGGCCGGGCATCAATTCGGGCCGCGCCATCCTGCTCTACGGACCGGCCGGCAACGGCAAGACCTCGGTCGCCGAGCGCATCGCGCGCATCTTCAAGGGCATCATCTATGTGCCTTACTGCATCGAGGTCGAAGGCCAGCTCATCAAGGTGTTCGATCCGACGCTGCATGAAGCCGTGCCGCAATCCAAGATCGCCGGCTCCCATTCGATCCTGCGCGACGATTTCGATCGCCGGTGGGTCCCCTGCAAGCGGCCGGTCGTGATCACCGGCGGCGAGCTCACGCTCGAGATGCTGGATTTGCAGTACAACGCGACGGCGCGCTTCTACGAGGCGCCGCTCCATGTGAAGGCGCTGGGCGGCACCTTCATCATCGACGATTTCGGCCGGCAGCTCGTGAGCCCCGAGCAGCTCCTGAACCGGTGGATCGTGCCGATGCAGAGCCGCGTCGATTATCTCAAGCTCCATACCGGCAAGAGCTTCTCGCTGCCGTTCGACGAGCTCATCATCTTCTCGACCAACATGGATCCCTCGGACCTGATGGATCCGGCCTTCCTGCGCCGCATCCCCTACAAGCTGGAGACGGCGCCGCCGAGCCTCGAGAACTATCGCGAGATCTTCCGCCGGGTGGCCGAGATCGAGCGCCTCGCCTTCGACGACGAGGTGCTGCAGTTCGTGCTGAAGAAGCTGACCGTCGAGAACAGCCACCCACTCGCCTGCTACCAGCCGCGCTTCATCGTCGATCAGGTGCTTTCGGCCTGCAAATACGAAGGCATCCCGCCGACTTTCAGCCGCGAGCGGATCGCCGTCGCGCTCGATAATCTCTATGTGAAGCGCAAGCACCAGCCGGCGGCGGCGCCCCAGAGCCTGTCGCGGGCGAGCTGATCCGGCTTTTCGCCGTCAGCGCGATTTCATCGGATCAGCGATTTCGGCCGGCCAGCGCCGGCCGACGCTCTCGACCGTGGCGAAGAGCAGGTTCACGATCGCCTTCGGCCGCAGCGCCGTGCCGCGCGGGATGAGCTTCGGCAGGGCATCGTCGAAACAGGGCAGGAAGGTTTCGTAGCCATGCGCCGCCATGAGGCCGCGCAGGCTCTCCTGCGAGGCGCCGAGCTGCTCGAGGCCGAAGAGATGCAGTTCCGCGATCACGAAGGGAACCGCAGCGCCGCCCAGCAGCCCTGCCGCGCCTTCCAGCACCTTCTGCTCCGCGCCCTCGGTATCGATCTTGACGAGCTTCGGCCGGCGGCCGCCCTGCCGCGCAATCTCCGCATCGAGCGTCGTCGCCTGCAGCCTTTGCGGCTTCCGCTCCCGGGCGCTCTGCAGGTTTCCGGGAAAGCCGGCCGGGTCCCAGAGCGCGTTCCCGCCGCTGCTGTCGCTGTTGAGGAAGAAGGTCACCTCGCCGATCCGGTCCGACGCCGGCTGCGGAACGATGGTCACGTTCCCGAGCCCGTTCAGCGCGAGGTTGGATTGCAGCCGCGCGATGTTGGCGGGATCCGGCTCGAAGGCGAGGACGCGGCCGGTCGGACCCACGAGCGATGCTGCGAGGCAGGTGAAATAGCCGATATTGGCGCCGACATCGACGACGAGATCGCCCGGCTCGAGGGTGCGGAGCATGACGGTCGAAACGTCCGGCTCGTAAAGCCTGCCGTTCCGCAGGAAGGCGAGGATCGTCGCCTCGTTGGACAGGGTCTCGTCGAGGCCGAGCTTCAGCAGCCGGCTGCTCCCGCCATAGTCGAACCGTATCGCCGTCGCCTGCATGAGCCGGGCCTTCCTCCGCACCGGGAGACTACGCGGAAAGGCCGGCGCCATCGAGGGTGCATCGGCGCGGACGGCTTCGCCGGCCGCCGCCGGCGAGGCCGTCTTGTGAGGTTGCCTTGTGAGGTTGCCGCGACGGGTCTAGATTCGCCGTCTCTCGTTTCGTTTTGCATCGACGTCCGCATCGCTTCGCGGAATGCCGCGCAGGCCGCCCGTACGGCTCCTTTCATCCACCCGTGCCGCCGCGCACACCGGCACTGATCGAACAGGGCAACCAGGGAGAATCGTCATGCGTAGATCCATTCGCAACCGGCCGCTTTTCGTGCTTCTGGCAGCGGCGATCGGCATCGCGGCCTCCATCGGGGTCGCCAGGGGCGATGAGAAGACGCTCGCCCTCGTCGACCGCGCGGGCAGCGACGTCGTGACCGACATCGGCGCCTCCGGCGACAGCCCGGGCGATCTGCTCACCTTCGCCAACGAGATCTATGACGCCGAGAACAAGACCATGGTCGGCCACAATAACGGCTGGTGCGTCCGCACCGTCGTCGGTCAGGCCTGGGAATGTTTCTGGACCGTGACCCTGAAGGACGGGCAGATCACCGTCGAAGGGCCGTTCTATGACGGCAAGGATTCGGTGCTGGCCGTCACCGGCGGTACCGGCAAATACGCCGAAGTGCAGGGCGAGATGCAGCTCCATGCCCGCAACGAGCAGGGCAGCGAATACGACTTCGTCTACAAGCTGCGCGATTGAACCGCGAAGCGGGAGCGGCGTTCCGGCGTTCGCCCGGATCGCTCCTCCCGCCGCGACCGCTCGTTCCGAGAGGCCGGCGGGCAGGGGCCGCCACCCGGCGGCGTGGAACCCGGCCTCGCGCGCCGGACGGGCAGCGGCGCCCGCCCTTGTCTTGCCGCCGGCCTTCTTCTACAGATTTCGGCTCTGCCGATCCGGGCCCCGAGGGCTCGGGCGGCGTCTTTCGTCCGTCCGGTCCGGGCGGCGCTGCCAGCCGACCCCCGCGCTTGCGCTTTTCCAGTCGAGGAAGACGATCTCATGGCCGTTACCCCTTCCATCACCCTTGCCGAATTCGAAGCGCGCCAGAAGCGCGCCCGCGCGGCGGCCGAAGCGGCCGGCTTCGACGCGCTTTTCGTGGTGTCGCGCTGCGGCGGCACCGTCGACCGTTACGCGAACATTCTCTATCTCGCGAATTTCTACAGCGCGTTCCCCTTCATTCCCGACCATCAGCCGGACTGGTCGGTGCGCGGCCATCCGATGATGCTGCTGCCGGTGCATGGCGCCCCGACGCTGATCGTTGATGCGAGCGTCAAGAAGGACGAAATTCCGGTCGAGAACATCGTCAAGGCGGACGACGTGCTGCCGGCGGTGGTGGGCGTGCTGAAGGCGGCCAGGCTCGAGGGCAAGCGGGTGGGGGTGGTGGGCGCCGATACGCTGCCCTGGTCGGCTTTCCGCAAGATCGAGAAGGAGCTGCCCTCGATCCGCTTCGACCCCGCCGACGAGATCCTGGAGAAGATCCGCACCATCAAGTCGCCGGCCGAGATCGCCGTGCTGCGCCGCGCTTCCGAGATCGGCTCGGATGCGATCGAGGCGATGATGGAGTTCGCCGAAGCCGGCCGCACCCACGGCGAGGTGATGGGCGTCGGCATGGCCGCGCTCGCCCGGGAAGGGGCGCTCATGTACAACAATTTCATGAGTTCCGGCCGCGGCGGCAACGACCCGGTGATGATCTATACGGAGTTCCCGACCTTCGCGGCGAAGGAGCCGCTGGAGGACGGCCAATGGTTCCAGATCGGCCTTTCAGGGCTCTATCAGGGCTATTATTTCGACCATTCCCGCTCGAAGGCGATCGGCGACAAGCCGACGGCGCCGCAGATCGAGGCGTTCGAAGCCTCCATCGCGGCTGTCGAGGGCGGCATCGCCGCCATCCGGCCGGGCGCCACGGCGGGCGAGGTGGCGCGCGCCGGCTTCAAGCGGCTGATCGAGGCGGGCTACTCGCCGGAAAGCGACTTCTCCGGGCTCGGCCATGGTATCGGGCTCGGCTGGGATTCGCCCTGGCTGGTGGTCGACGAGACCTGGGTGCTGGAGCCCGGCATGGTGCTCTGCGTCGAGCGCTCGGTCGAGAAGCACGGCCATGTCGGCGACTTCGAGGAAACCGTCCTCGTGACCCCGACCGGTTGCGAGAAAATCAGCAAGGCGCGTATCCGGCGCTGGTAGTCGTCGGTTCGGACAGGACCGGCGAGGGCGGAATTAGGCGCTATTCCGTCCGTTTCCCCTGTTCGACGGCGCAGCCGCCGCTCTAGACTTGCCGCGACGGCCGCGCAAGGCGGCCTCGCGCGTTCGCGACAATGAGAGGCGCCTCGGGCCCCGGCCCGGCGGCGACCGTCATCCCCAGGGAGGATCCATGGACGACAGGGTTCGCAATCTGATCGACAGCTACATGATGAACCGGCGCGACTTCGTGAAGTCGCTCTCCGCGCTCGGCCTCGGCCTCGCGGTGGCGCCGGTCGTCGCCGGCCGCGCCAATGCGGCCGCCAACCTGACCTTCTACACCTGGTCGGGTTACGAGCTGCCGGAGTTCCACCAGGCCTATCTCGCGAGCCACGACGGCAAGGAGCCGGATTTCGGCTTCTTCAGCGACGAGGAAGAGGCGCTGCAGAAGGTCATCGCCGGCTACACGCCCGACCTTGCCCATCCTTGCGTCAATACGGTCGGCCGCTGGCGCGCCGCCGGCACCTTGAAGCCGCTCGATCCCTCCAAGATCACCGCCTGGAACACCATCTTCCCGCAGTTCCTCGAGCTGCAGGACGTGAAGGCCGACGACCAGTACTGGCATGTGCCGTTCGACTGGGGCACCTCGTCGGTGATCTACCGGACCGACCTGGTCGAGGTTCCGGAGGAAAGCTGGACGATTTTCCTCGACGATCGCTACAAGGGGAAAATGTCGTTCCTCGACGCGCCCGACAACGTCGCGGCGATCGCGGGCCTGCTGGTCGGCGCCGAGAACCCGATGGATCTCGACGATGCGCAGATCGAGGAATCCGGCAAGATCCTGCGACATCTCCACCAGAACATGCGCTTCTACTGGACCGACCAGAGCGAGCTCGAGCAGGCGATGGCGTCGGGCGAGGTGGTCGCGGCCTGGGGCTGGGGCTCGTCGGTGGTGAACCTCAAGAAGCAGGGCGTCGCGATCAAGATGATGAACCCCAAGGAAGGCATCATGACCTGGGTCTGCGGGCTGGTGTCGATCGCCAGCGGCCCGGCGTCGGATCAGGATCGCTACGACTTCATCAATGCGATGCTGTCGCCCGAGAGCGGCAAGTATCTCATCGAGCAATATGCCTATGGCCACGGCAATTCGGAGAGCTTCAAGGTCGCCGATCCCGAGGCCGTCGCGGCGCTCGGCTTCACCGATCCCAACGAGTTCCTGAAGAGCGGCAATTTCTTCACGGCGGTCGATCAGGCGAAGCGCCAGAAGATCTACGACATGTGGCAGCAGATCAGGGCCGGAGGCTGAGCCCCGGCCTCCTTCCGAATCGAGACGGGCGCCTGCAAGGGCGCCCGTTTTCGTTTTCTGGAAGATCGGCGCTTGCCGGTCAGGCGCCGTCATCGATCTCCTTGAACACCTCGCGGGCGATCCGGAAGCTGTCGACGCCTGCCGGAATGCCGCAATAGACCGCGGCCTGCATCAGCACTTCGCGAATCTCCTCGCGCGTGCAGCCGTTGGTGAGCGCGCCTTTCAGATGAATCCTGACCTCGTGCGGCCGGTTGAGCGCGGTCAGCATGGCGATGTTGAGCAAGCTCCGGGTCTTCCGCGGCAGGCCGGCGCGGGTCCAGATCGAGCCCCAGCAAAACTCGGAGACGAGCTCCTGAAAGGGGCGGGAAAACTCGTCTCCCTGCTGCATGGCGCGGTTGACGTAGTCGTCGCCCAACACTTCGCGACGGACCTTGAGTCCGGCCTCCAGAGTTTGCTTGTCGCTCACGGGGGTTCACTCCTTCCTTGACGGTGAGGCGGCGACGGCCGCCTTTCGGGTACGAAGATTGCTCAAACATATGCAACAGCTTGCCGATCTCTCTCAGCAAGCAGATTAACACCGTGACCTAAACGTTAAGAAAAGCCTCGGAATCTATGACCGTCTGTTAATGAACATTACCAAACTCTTCGCGATGCCAGACGATCTCAATATCCGGCTGCGGCCCGAAATTAACCAAGGCCGCGGGTTTCCTCGTGTTCATCGTGGCCGGGGCCGGCGCTATAAAGAAAATTCTATGGGCGCGTATTAACCTTATTTTTA
>CADEFF010000109.1:0-3898 GCA_902826565.1 uncultured Rhodospirillaceae bacterium
CAGCCGCTCGGCGCTCATGCCGGCATTCTAGCCGAACCGCCGCACCGCGTCAGCCGGCGCGCCCGGCCGCCGGCCAGCGTCCGCCAGTCAGTGCGCCATCATCACGGCGATGGTGGCGTTGTTCAGCACGAACCGCGTCGCCCCGCCCAGTATCATCTGGCGGAGCCGGCTATGGCCGTAACCGCCCATCACCAGCAGGTCGGCGCCGACCCTGGCCGCCTGCTCGAGCAGCGCCCGTCCGATGGGCGCGCCGCCGCCGTCCGAGCGCACCACCGCCGCGGCGACCTCGTGCCGCGCGAGATAGCCGGCGAGCGCCGCGGCGGGCGCCGCCTTGTCGTCCTCGCCGATTGCGACGATGCTCACCGACTTGGCCTTCTTCAGCAGCGGCAGCGCGGAATAGACCGCGCGCGACGAATAGGCCGTGCCGTTCCAGCCGATCGCGACGTTCTCGCCGATCGCGGACGCCGGCCCGCTCGGCACGATCAGGACCGGGCGGCCGGTATCGAACATCGCCGCGTCGAGCAGCGCCGCCTGGGTCACGCTGTCCTCGCCGGCGGGCCTGGTCACGACGGTGAGATCGGCGAAGCGGCCGGCCGTGGCGAGATTCTCCGGCCCCGGGCCGCTCACTTCGCGCCAGGTCGCGCCGAGCCCCGTCGGCACCACCACGCGGTCATAGGCGGCGCGGGCCTGCGTGCCGCGGGTTTCCAGCATGCGGGTCATGGAATCGATCATCTGCTCGATGAGCGCGCCGGACATGCCTTCGCCGACCACCGGCACGAGGGAGGACGGATCGGGCTTCAGGTGGATCACCTCGATCTGCGCGCCGAACTTGCGGCCGAGCTGGACCGCCGCGTCGAGCACGGCGTCGCTGGTCGCGGTGCCGTCCGCCAAGGCCAGGATGCTTGCGTAACCCATTCTCTCGTCTCCCTGCCGACCGGCCGTTCGCGGGAAGGAACGGCATCCCGGCCGCCCTGCCGGCGGCTTCCCGACATCATGCGAATTTGGTGCGGACCTCCGCAACCCCTTCGGGGTCCTCGTGGATGATGACTTCGGCGGCCGGAAACTCGGCCATAATCGCCATCTCGACCTGCTCGGCGACCCGATGGGCCTCGGTCAGCGACATGCCGCCATCCATCTCGAGATGGAACTGGATGAAGCTGTCCCGGCCGGCCGTGCGGGTGCGGAGGTCGTGCAGGCCGCGGATCTGGGGATGGGCGCGGACGATCTGCTTGATCCTTTCGCGCGCCTCGTCGGGCATCTCCCGGTCCATCAGCATGTCGAAGGCGGAGCGGGCGATCTGCCAGGCCGTGAAGAGAATGAAGGCGCCGATGGCGAGCGCGAAGAGCGGGTCGGCCAGATACCAGCCGAGCTGCGTCGAGAGGACGAGCGCCGCCACGACCGCGATGTTCACCGCGAGATCGCCCGCATAATGGAGCGAATCCGCCGAGATCGCGATCGACCGGGTCTTTTTGATCACCTGTCGCTGGAACAGGACCAGAAGGCCCGTCAGCGCCATGGAGGCGATCATCACGCCGATGCCGACCGCCTCGTTCTCGATCGGCGTCGGGCGATAGAGACGGCCGCCCGCCTGGAGGACGAGGAACACGGCCGAGCCGGCCACGAAGGCCGATTGGCCGAGCCCGGCCAGCGCCTCCGCCTTGCCGTGCCCGAAGCGATGCTCGCGATCGGCCGGGGTCAGGGCGTGCCGGACGGCGACGAGGTTGATGAGCGACGCCGCCGCATCCAGCATCGAATCGATGAGGGTCGAGAGCATGCTGACCGAGCCGGTCAGCAGGTAGGCCACGAACTTGATGGCGATGAGCGACAAGGCGACCCCGACCGCCGCATAGGTCGCAAGCCGCATCATCCGCCCCGCCTCGTCCGGCGGAGCCCCGGCCTGCGTCACGGTTTCGGTCGGACGCGCGTCCATTCGCGGGCGCTCTCCTAAGGGAAGAGTTTCTCGGTCCGCCAGCCCGCGGGCGTGCGGTGATAGACGAGCCTGTCATGGAGCCGGAACGGCCGGTCCTCCCAGAATTCGATCTGCGAGGGAACCACCCGGAAACCGGACCAGTGCGGCGGGCGCGGGACGGTTCCGATGCCGAACTTCGCGGTGAACTGCGCCACCCGCCGCTCGAGCTCGAACCGCTCGGTCAGCGCGCGGGACTGGTCCGAGGCCCAGGCGCCGATCTGGCTCGTCCGCGGCCGGCTCGCGAAATAGCGATCGGCTTCCTCGTCCGGGACCGGCTCGGCCGCGCCTTCGATCCGCACCTGCCGGCGCAGCGACTTCCAGTGGAAGCAGAGCGCCGCCTTGCGCGTGGCGAGGAGCTGCGCGCCTTTGCGGCTCTCGTAGTTCGTGTAGAAGGTGAAGCCGCGCAGGTCGGCGTCCTTCAGCAGCACCATGCGCAGGCTCGGCTGGCCCTCCGGCGAGACGGTCGCCAGCGCCATCGCGGTCGGGTCGTTGGGTTCTTTTTCCTTGGCCTCCGCGAACCAGCGTTCGAAGAGTTCCAGCGGCTCGCTCGGCGGCGTATCGGCCATTCCATCCATCCGGGCATGATCGGGACATTGAATCTGCACGATTCCCTACCATTTTTCATCCCGACTGTCGGCTGTCGAGCGCGCGGCCGCTGCGGCTGCGTCTCGGAAGCGATAGCGGCCGCCGGCGACCGCATCCGGGAAAGACGGGAGAGTTCTGCCGTGCTGGCGGCTCCCGCCGGCGCCCGGTAGGGTTGCCGGCAGGGGAAATCGCGGATGAATCGGAATGCGTGATCCTTACGAAATCCTGGGCGTGGCGAAGACGGCGAGCGCCGACGAGATCAAGAAGGTCTACCGGAAGCTCGCGAAGAAGCTGCATCCGGACCTCAACCCCGGCAATGCCAGGATCGAGCAGCAGTTCAAGGAGCTCTCGGCTGCCTACCACCTGCTGTCCGATCCGGAACGCCGCCGCCGTTTCGATGCCGGCGAGATCGACGCGACGGGCGCCGAGCGCGCGCAGGAGCGCAGCTATTACCGCAGCTACGCCGATGCCGACCGCGGCGGCAAATACAGCGGCTTCAGCTTCGACGACCTCGCCGCCGCGGAGGGCGGCGACGACCTCTTCGCCAACCTCTTCGGCCATCGCCGTCAGGGACCCAAGGTCCGGATGCGCGGCGCGGACGTCACCTACACCGCCGAGATCGATTTCCTCGAGGCCGTTCTCGGCGCCCGCAAGCGGCTCACCCTGACGGACGGCAAGGCGATCGACCTCACGGTCCCCGCCGGCACCACCGAGGGCCAGACCCTGCGGCTGAAAGGCCAGGGCCTGCCGGGCTTCGGCAATGCGCCGGCCGGCGACGCCTTCGTCGAGATCAAGGTCAGGCCCCACCCGCAGTTCCGGCGCGAGGGCGACGACATCACGGTCGAGGTGCCGGTCACGCTCCAGGAGGCTGTGCTGGGCGGCAGCATCGACGTGCCGACGGTCGACGGCCGGGTGTCGATGACCGTGCCCAAGGGATCCAATACCGGCACTCGCCTCAGGCTGAAGGGCAAGGGCGTGATGAACCGCCGCACCCATCAGCGCGGCGACCAGTATGTGGTCCTCAAGGTCGTGCTGCCTTCGCAGAAGGACGAGAAGCTCGCCGAAATGGTCGAACGCTGGGCCAAGGACAATCCGTACAAGGTGCGCTGACATGCGCTGGACAATCCAACAGGCGTCGGTCGAGATCGGCGTCGAGGCGGCGGTGATCGAGACCTGGATCGAGCAGCAATGGGTGCTGCCCGCGGATCGCCAGCCGGCCGGGCGAAACGCCGCCGGCGAAGGCTACGTCTTCGAGGATCTCGATCTCGCGCGGCTGCGGTTAATCAACGAGCTGCTGGGCGAGCTGCAGATCGGCGAGGAAGCCGTTCCCGTGGTGCTCGGCCT
>CADEFF010000109.1:3998-6620 GCA_902826565.1 uncultured Rhodospirillaceae bacterium
AGCTGCTGGGCGAGCTGCAGATCGGCGAGGAAGCCGTTCCCGTGGTGCTCGGCCTGCTCGATCAGCTCTACGACGCGCGGCGCGCCTTCGAGGAGCTGGAAAGCGCCATCGCCGACTGCTCCGAGGGTGCCCGGACCGAGATCGCCGCCAGGCTCGCGCGGCGGCGCTGATCGATCCCCGACCGGCGGGCCGGCCTTCGTCGGATCGCGCAACCCACGGAAACGCAGAGATTTTCAGCCCTTTATTGATCGTGTAGGATGCCGCGAGTCGGCATGCGGGCCGGCTTCACCACGAGGAAACGTATGGCATCCAGTTCGGGTCTGATGGCCGGAAAGCGCGGCCTCATCATGGGGGTGGCGAACGAACGGTCGATCGCCTGGGGCATCGCGCGCGCCGTCGCCGAAGAAGGCGCGGAGCTCGCCTTCACCTTCCAGGGCGAGGCCCTCGAGAAGCGCGTCCGCCCGCTCGCCGAGTCGATCGGCGTGAAGCATGTGCTGCCCTGCGACGTCGGCGACGATGCCAGCATCGACGGCGCCTTCGCCGCGCTCGGCCGGCACTGGGACCGGCTCGATTTCCTGGTCCATGCCATCGCCTTCTCGGACAAGGACGAGCTCAAGGGCCTCTATCTCGATACGAGCCGCGCCAATTTCGCCATGACGATGGACATCTCCTGCTACTCCTTCACCGCCGTCGCGCAGCGCGCGGCGAAGCTGATGACGGAGGGCGGCAGCCTCGTCACCCTCACCTATTACGGCGCCGAGCGCGTCATGCCGCATTACAACGTGATGGGCGTGGCCAAGGCCGCGCTCGAGGCGAGCGTGCGCTATCTCGCGGCCGACCTCGGCAAGCGCAACATCCGCGTGAACGCGATCTCGGCCGGCCCGATCAAGACCCTCGCCGCGTCCGGCATCGGCGATTTCCGCTACATCCTGCGCTGGAACGAGCTGAACGCGCCGCTGAAGCGGAACGTCACGACCGACCAGGTCGGCGGGGCCGGGCTCTATCTCCTCTCGAACCTGTCGGCCGGCGTCACCGGCGAGGTCCATCACGTGGATAGCGGCTACCATGTCGTCGGCATGCTCAACACCGACTCGGCGCATGAAATCGCCGAGCTGCTGCAAGGCTTCGAGGTAAAATCCTGAGCGATGTCCCACAATAGCTTCGGCCGCCTGTTCCGATTCACGAGCTGGGGCGAGAGCCACGGGCCGGCGATCGGCTGCGTGGTGGACGGCGCGCCGCCCCGGATCGCGCTCGCCGAGGCCGACCTCCAGCATTGGCTCGACCGCCGCCGCCCCGGTCAGTCGCGCTTCACCACGCAGCGCCGCGAGCCCGACCAGGTGAAGATCCTTTCCGGCCTGTTCGAGGGCGTCACCACCGGCACGCCGATCGCCCTCCTGATCGAGAACCAGGATCAGCGCTCGAAGGACTATGGCGAGATCGCCGACCGGTTCCGGCCCGGCCATGCCGACTACACCTACTGGAAGAAATACGGCATCCGCGATTATCGCGGCGGCGGGCGCTCCTCGGCGCGCGAGACCGCGATGCGCGTCGCCGCCGGCGGCGTCGCCCGCAAGGTGCTGCGCCACATCCTCGGCGAGGGGGTGGCGATCCGCGGCGCGCTGATCCAGGTCGGCAAGCACCCGGTCGACCGGTCGCGCTGGGACTGGAACGCGACCGAGGCCAATCCCTTCTGGTGCCCCGATGCGAAGACGGCCGGCGTCTGGGAGGAGGCGATCGACGGCGCGCGCAAGGCCGGCTCCTCGCTCGGCGCGATCGTCGAGGTGACGGCCTCCGGCATCCCGGCCGGGCTCGGCGCGCCCGTCTACGGCAAGCTCGACGCCGAGCTCGCCGCCGCCATGATGAGCATCAACGCCGTGAAGGGCGTGGAGATCGGCGACGGCTTCGCCGCGGCCGCGCTCGGCGGCGAGGAGAACGCCGACGAGATGCGGATGCGCGACGGCAAGGTCGTCTTCACCGGCAATCGCGCGGGCGGCATCCTCGGCGGCATCTCGACCGGGCAGGAGATCGTGGTCCGCTTCGCCGTGAAGCCGACCAGCTCGATCCTGAACCACCGCAAGACGGTGACCCAGCGCGGCGAGGAGGTGGAGATCTCCACCAAGGGCCGGCACGACCCCTGCGTCGGCATCCGCGCCGTTCCGGTCGGCGAAGCCATGCTCGCCATCGTGCTCGCCGACCACCTGCTCCGGCACCGCGCGCAGAACGGCTGACAGGCTCCCCCTACCGGCTGAAACAGGCCGCCAGCTCGAGATGCGGCGACCAGGGGAACTGGTCGACCGGCAGCGCCCAGTCGAGCGTCATCCCGCCATCGGCCAGCAGGCGCGCATCGCGCGCGAAGCTCGCCGGGTTGCAGGAGAGGGCGACCACGCGGGCGATTCCCGACGCCGCGAGCGCGCGCGACTGCGCCGCGGCGCCGGCGCGCGGCGGGTCGAAGACCACGGCATCGAACCTCGCGAGCTCCGCCGGCTGCAGCGGCGAGCGATCGAGGTCGCGCCGCTCGGTCGTCAGGCGCTGCCCGAGCCCGGCGCGCTTCGCCGCCGCCGCGAGAGCCGCGACGGCGGCGCGATCGCCCTCCACCGCATGGACGCTCGCATGCTTCGCGAG
>CADEFF010000110.1 GCA_902826565.1 uncultured Rhodospirillaceae bacterium
GGTTCCGGCGCGCTCCGCTTCGCAGCAGCTTCGGCGCTGCGGTCGCGCTCCTGGCATTCGCCGCGGCGCATTCCGCGGCCGCAGACACCACCGAGCTCAATGCGCTCGTCTGGTGCGATCACACCGACCCGGCCCTCCTCGAGCCCTTCGAGGAGGCCAACGACGTCAAGGTGAACGTGAAGGAGTATGACGGCACGGGCACGGCGCTGGCGCTGCTGGAGCAATCGCAGCCGGGCGACTGGGACGTCTTCGTGGTGGATGCGACCGACCTCGCGCGCGTCGCCGGGCTCGACATCCTCGCGCCGCTCGATCCGGCCGACTATCCCTGGGACGATATCCCCGAGAAGCTGCGCGATCCGAAGCTGCTTTACGTGAACGACCAGCTCTATGGCGTGCCGGAGAAGTTCGGCTATGTGACCGTGGCCTACGACAGATCCAAGGTCGATCCCGCGGACATGCGCGACGGAAATTTCCTGTGGGATCCCAAATACAAGGGCCGCATCGCGGTCTATGACTACTATCTGCCGGTGATGGGGCTCGTCGGGCTCGTCATGGGCAAGACGCCCGAGCAGCTCACCGAGGCCGATCTTCCCGCCCTGCAGGAGAAGCTCGCCGCGCTCAAGGCAAACTCCGCGCTCGTCGGCGACATCACCACCGTGCAGACCGCGCTCTCGACGGGCGAGGTCGACATCATCGTCGGCGGCGGCGAGTTCATCGTGTCGGGCCTTTCGGTCGAGAATCCGAACCTCGACTGGGTGCTGCCGTCGCAGGGCGGCATTCGCTGGGAGCAGACTCTCGGCATCTTCAAGGATTCGACGCGGAAGGACCTCGCCAAGAAGTTCATCCAGTACATCCTCTCGCCCGACGCGCAGGCAAAGCTCGCCACCTCCGCCTGTTTCTGGGGCATGCCCGTCAACACGAAGGCGACGCTGACGCCCGAGCAGAAGACCATCCTGCGCTGGGACGAGCAGCCCGGCTTCATCGAGCATTCCTATCCGAATCCTTCGCCGACGGTCGAATTCGACAAGAAAATGCAGGATAGTTGGGCCGATTCGATGCAGCGCTGAGGCCCCAGAACGGACCTTGTCGAGCCTGAACGAAACGCACGGAGATGCGGAACGCCTGGCCGCGCGCCGCGACGCGGTGCGCGGCATCGGCTTTCTGTCGCCGGCGACGCTGTGGACCATGGCGTTCTTCGTGGCGCCGCTCGTCGTCATGGTCAGCTACAGCTTCTTCACCAAGCGCGGCACCGGCGTCGACACGGCCCTGTCGCTCGCGAACTACGAGCATTTCGCGGTGCGCGAGGTGCTGTGGGGTTCGCTCTTCAATTCGCTCGAGATCACGCTCTGGACGACCGGAATCAGCATCCTGCTGGCCTATCCTTTCGCCTATGTGCTGGCGTTCCGGGTGCCGGAGCGATGGCGGCGGCTTTGCCTCGTCCTCGCGATCCTGCCCTTCTGGACCTCCTATATCGTCCGGTCCTATGCGTGGCTCCTGGTCCTCTCGCCGACCGGCGTGGTCAACCAGTCCCTGCTCTGGATCGGGCTCATCGACGAGCCGGTCCGCCTCGCCTATAGCCGCATCGCCACTGTGATGGGCTTCGTGCATTTCTTCACGATGCTGCTCACCCTCACGATCTACGCCAATCTGGTGCAGCTCAACCCGCGCTACCGTCTCGCCGCCGCCGACCTCGGCGCCAGCGGCTGGCAGAGCTTCTATTACGTCCTGCTCCCGCTCAGCATTCCCGGCATCGTGGTCGGCGCCTTCACGACCTTCGTGATCTGCATCGGCGACTACATCATGCCCCAGATCCTCGGCGGCAATCGCGAGCTGGTGCTCCCGCAGGCGATCTTCTTCCAGGTCTCGCGCAATGCCGACCTGCCGCTCGCCTCGGCCATGTCCGTCATCCTCATGCTCGTGGTCGCCGTCGCCTATCTCGCGAGCGCGCGCTGGCTGCGGATGGACCGGCTGTGAGCGAGCTTCGGCCGCAGGATGTCGGCTCGCTCGGGCGGCGCATCGTCGGCACCGCCGGCACCACCGTCGTTATCGCGCTCGCCTATCTCTTCATCTTCCTGCCGGTCGTCGTGCTGGTGCTGTTCTCGTTCCACGACGGCAGGGTCCCGGTGCCGCCTTTCCAGGGCCCGACGCTCGACTGGTACAAGATGATCCTCGGCGACGACCGGCTGATGTCGGCGACCGGCCATTCGGTCGGGATCGGCCTCGCCTCCGCCTTTCTCTCGACCCTGCTCGGGTTTCTCGCCGCTTTCGGCCTCGCGCGCCATGCGGTGCCGGGCGCCGGTTTCCTGCGCTGGTTCCTCGTGCTGCCGCTGACGGTCTCCTATCTCATCATCGGCATCGGCCTGCTCATCGCGCTTTCCTATACCGGCCTGCCGAAGTCGCTCCTCGCAGTCATGATCGGCCATGTGGTGATCAACCTGCCGCTGGCCTTCGCGATCTGCTTCAGCCAGCTCGGCGGGCACCAGGTCGTCTATGAGCGCGCGGCGCGCGACCTCGGCGCGAGCGAGGGCCAGGTGCTGATGCGGATCACCGTCCCGATGATGTGGCCGGCCCTCTTCGCCTCCTTCTGCCTCTGTTTCAACTTCTCCTGGGACGAGTTCGTCATCGCCTTCTTCCTCAGCAATTTCGACGTCACCCTGCCGGTCGAGATCTGGAGCATGCTGCGGACCGGCCTCAACCCGATGATCAACGCGGCCGGGACGCTCGTCTTCCTGCTGTCGCTGATTTCGTTCCTCGCCTTCGAGATCCTGATATTCGGAAAGCGCGCACGCCATGGCCGAACCGCACCTGAAGCTTGAGCGGATCCGGAAGCTCTTCGGACGCCAGACGGTCCTTGCCGGGATCGACCTGGACGTGGAGGCCGGCAAATATGTGGTGCTGCTGGGGCCGTCGGGCAGCGGCAAGACCACGCTGCTCTCGATCGTCGGGGGCTTCACGGCTCCGACCTCGGGGACGGTGAGGATCGGCGGCAAGGACGTCACCCTCACGCCGCCGGTGCGCCGGCCGACCGCGACCGTCTTCCAGGACTACGCGCTCTTCCCGCATATGTCGGTCGGATCCAACGTCGGGTTCGGCCTCACCATCCGTCATGTTCCGAAAGCGGAACGCGACCGGCAGGTCGAGCGGGCGCTCGAGCTGGTGGGGCTTTCGGGTTTCGCGAGCCGGCGCGTCCATGAGCTTTCCGGCGGGCAGCGGCAGCGCGTGGCGCTCGCCCGCGCGCTCCTGGTCGAACCGGAAATCCTGCTGCTCGACGAGCCCTTGGGAGCGCTCGACCTTCATCTGCGCAAGCAGATGCAGCACGAGCTGCGCCGGCTTCAGCAGAGCACCGGACGCATGTTCGTCCATGTGACGCACGACCAGGATGAGGCGATGGCGATCGCCGATTTCATCGTGATCCTCAATCGCGGCGCGATCGAGGATATGGGGCCGCCCGAAAAGCTCTATCAGCGGCCGGCAAGCCGCTTCGCCGCGACCTTCATGGGGGAAAGCACCCTGATCGACGGGCGCATCCTGCGGCAGGAAGGCGGCCAGGTGCTGGTGGAAACGCCGCTCGGCGCGCTGCCGGCGAACGGCGCGGGAGCCGCGGGAACCGAGGTCACCGTCGCCGTGCGGCCGGAAAACCTTTCGATCGAACCGGTCAGCGGCGCCAGCCTCCCGCTCTCCGCCGCGCGCATCGTCGAAACGGGGTTCCAGGGCAATCATCGCCGCGTGCGCGCGGTGAGCGAAACCACGAAACCTGTGGAGTTCCTGATCCGCATCGATCCGGAAGCCGACATTTCCGTCGGCGGCGCCGTTACCGTCTCCGCCCGCCGCGAGCATCTGGTGCTGCTCGCCCGCTAGACGCCCGCCGGTCTGCGGCACCTTTCCAGCGCCGCGCATAACTCGTACTGTCTCCCGGCATCAGCATCGTCGCATCGAGGGGAGCCTGGCATGGCAACGCGCAACAAGGTCGCGCTCGTAACGGGCGCCGGCTCGGGTATCGGCAAGCAGGTGACGCTCGCCCTGCTCGAAGCGGGCTACGCAGTCGCGCTGGCGGGACGGCGCAAAGCGCCGCTGCAGGCGGTCGCCCAGGCCGCCGGTAAGAGCGGCGAAACGCTGGTCGTGCCGAGCGACGTCAGCAAGCCGGCCTCGGTGAAGGCGCTCTTCGCCAAGATCGCGAAGCGCTTCGGCCGGCTCGACCTGCTCTTCAACAATGCCGGCATTGCCGCGGCGCCGGTGCCGCTCGACGAGCTCTCCTTCAAGGAATGGCAGGCGGTCGTCGATATCAACCTGACCGGCTCGTTCCTCTGCACCCAGGCGGCGTTCCGGCTGATGAAGCGCCAGCGGCCCAAGGGCGGGCGCATCATCAACAACGGATCGATCTCGGCGCATGTGCCGCGCCCCAACTCCGCCCCCTACACCGCCACCAAGCACGCCATCACCGGCCTCACCCGCTCGACCTCGCTCGACGGGCGCAAGCACAACATCGCCTGCGGCCAGATCGACATCGGCAACGCCTCGACCGACATGACCCGGAGCATGACAAGAGGCATAGAACAGGCCCATGGCGGCGTCGCCGTCGAACCCACCATGCATGTGCGGCATGTCGGCGAGGCCGTGGTCTTCATGGCCGGGCTGCCGCTCGATTCCAATGTACAGTTCATGACCGTGATGGCGACCAGGATGCCCTTCATCGGTCGCGGCTGAGCGCCTGCTTCGGCGGATTTCGGCCCGTTCCGGTGCGGCGGGACCGGTGCCATCCGGCGCTGTCCCGTGTTATTAGACGGGACCGCTGACCCTTCAGCCCCATTCCGGCCGGCCGGCCCGCCCGGCGGAGGATCGTGACGATCGATGGCTTCCGACCCCGATCATCGGCCGCGCCTGCATGTGATCGGCGGCGGTCTCGCCGGCAGCGAGGCGGCCTGGCAGGCGGCGCGCGCCGGCATCGCGGTCACGCTCCATGAGATGCGGCCGGAACGGCGCACGGCCGCGCACCAGACCGACCGCCTCGCGGAGCTCGTCTGCTCCAACTCCTTCCGTTCGGACGATGCCGACAACAACGCGGTCGGGCTGCTGCATGAGGAGATGCGGCGCGCCGGATCGGTCGTGCTCTGGGCGGCGGACCGGCACAAGCTTCCAGCCGGCGGAGCGCTCGCGGTCGATCGCGACGGCTTCGCGCAGGCCATCACGGACCGGCTCCTGGCCGAGCCGCTGATCCGCCTCCAGCGCGGCGAGGTCACGACCCTGCCGCCGCCGGACTGGCCGCTCGTCGTGGTCGCGACCGGGCCCTTGACCGGCGCCGCGCTTGCCGATGCGATCGGCGGGCTCACGGGCGAGGCCTCCCTCGCCTTCTTCGACGCCATCGCGCCCATCGTCTATCGCGACACCATCGACATGGAGCGCGCCTGGTTCCAGTCGCGCTACGACAAGCCGGGACCCGGCGGCGGCACGGCCGACTACATCAATTGTCCGCTCGATCGGCCGCAGTACGAGGCCTTCATCGCGGCACTCCTCGCCGGCGAGAAGACCGATTTCAGGGCGTGGGAGAAGGACACGCCCTATTTCGAAGGCTGTTTGCCGATCGAGGTGATGGCGGCGCGCGGTCCGGATACGCTCCGCTTCGGCCCGATGAAGCCGGTCGGCCTCACCGACCCGCGCACCGGCAGCCGCGCTTATGCGGTGGTGCAGCTCCGTCAGGACAATGCGCTCGGCACGCTCTTCAACATCGTGGGGTTCCAGACCAAGCTCAAACATGCCGAGCAGGTCCGCATCTTCCGGACGATCCCTGGCCTGGAGCAGGCGGAGTTCGCGCGGCTCGGCGGGCTGCATCGCAACACCTTCCTCAACAGCCCGCGGCTGCTCGATGGCGAGCTGCGGCTGAAGGCTGATCCGCGGATGCGTTTCGCAGGCCAGATCACCGGGGTCGAAGGCTATGTCGAGAGCGCGGCGATCGGCCTGCTCGCCGGACGGTTCGCGGCGGCCGAGGCGCAGGGCCGGGCCCTGCCACCGCCGCCACCCACCACGGCGCTCGGCGCGCTGCACACCCATATCACCGGCGGCGCGGCCGCCGAGAGCTTCCAGCCGATGAACGTCAATTTCGGCCTCTTCCCGCCGATCCCCGACCTGCGCGGCGGCCGGCGCGGCCGCGCCGAACGCAAGCCCGCTTTGGTCGCCCGCGCCCGCGCCGATCTGGGAGAGTG
Organism: uncultured Rhodospirillaceae bacterium; assembly: GCA_902826565.1. Lineage (GTDB taxonomy): Bacteria > Pseudomonadota > Alphaproteobacteria > Dongiales > Dongiaceae > CADEFF01. Next base: position 6,198 of record CADEFF010000110.1, read on the forward strand.
GTTGGCGGAGAACGAGACGAGGTCCGCCGATACGCGTGCGAGCGCCTGAGGTCCGCACGATTGGCGGCGCTTATCGATCAGACCCGCCCGAGCAGGCTGCGTCCCCAAAGGTGCCACACGCGCATCGGCGGCGCTTCCTGCACGCGGCGGTCGAAGAGATCGTAGCGCGCCTTCGCCAGCCGGTTCAGATAGAGCCGCGCCAGGCTGCCGGGCAGCAGGG
>CADEFF010000111.1:0-2422 GCA_902826565.1 uncultured Rhodospirillaceae bacterium
GGTCACGATCGTCCAGGAAATGGTTCGGGACGCCTTCGATCTCGGCGGAGACCTGCCGATCGATGGCCGTCAGTTCGATCGCCGCTTCGAGCCGGACGAGACCTTCCGCCTCGGATCCTTCGAGGCGAAGGCGCTGTCCACCCCCGGCCATACGCCGGCCTGCGTGACCTATCTGGTGGGCGATGCGGCCTTCGTCGGCGACACGCTCTTCATGCCGGATTACGGCACGGCGCGGTGCGATTTTCCCGGCGGCTCCGCGCCGTCGCTCTATCGCTCGATTCAGCGCCTCTTCGCGCTGCCCGACGACACGCGCCTTTTCACGGCGCATGACTATGCGCCGAACGGCCGCGCGGTCGCCTGGGAGAGCGACGTGGCGACGCAGCGGCGCCAGAATCTCCATATCGGCGGCGGCATCGCCGAGGCGGATTTCGTGGCGAAACGCCAGGCGCGGGACAAGACGCTCGAGACGCCGGCCCTCATGCTCCCGGCGCTGCAGGTGAATGTGCGGGGCGGCCGCATGCCGGCCCCGGCGCCGAACGGCCGGCCCTATCTCAAGATCCCGGTGAACTGGCTGTGACGCACGCCAATGCGGGCACCTTGCTGCTGAGCCATCCCGCCTGCCTCGGCCACGATCCCGGCGAGGGCCATCCGGAATCGCCGATGCGCCTCGAGGCGGTGATGCGCGCGCTCGAGGGCGAGGCGTTCCGCGCGCTCGACCGGCGCCAGGCGCCGCTCGCGACGGCGGCCGAGCTCGCCCGCGTGCATCCGGCGGACTATGTCGAAGCGGTGCTGGAGGCGCTGCCCGACGAGGGGCGCGTGATGCTCGATGGCGACACGGTCGCCTCGCCCGGTTCCAGGGAGGCGGCCTTGCGGGCGGCGGGCGCGGTGATCGCGGCGGTCGATGCCGTCGCCACGGGCGAGGCGCGCAACGCCTTCTGCGCCGTGCGCCCGCCCGGGCACCATGCCGAGGCCGCGCGGCCGATGGGCTTCTGCATCTTCAACAACATCGCGGTCGGCGCGCTGCATGCGCGCGCGGCGCACGGGCTCGAGCGCGTGGCGGTGGTGGATTTCGACGTGCATCACGGCAATGGGACGCAGCATCTCTTCGAGGCGGATCCGGCGCTTTTCTACGCCTCGACCCACCAATGGCCGTTCTATCCGGGCACCGGCGCCAGCGGCGAGCGCGGCTGCGGCAATATCTGGAACCTGCCGCTGCCGGCCAATGCGGGCTCCCGCGAGTTCAAGGCGGCCTTCGAGGAGGTCATCCTTCCGGCGCTCGACCGCTTCCGGCCGGACCTGGTGATGGTCTCGGCCGGGTTCGATGCGCACCGGGCCGATCCGCTCGCCATGCTGCAGCTCGACGAATCGGACTATGTCTGGGTCACCGGCGCGCTCATGCGGATCGCCGATCGCCACGCGGGCGGGCGGCTTGTTTCGGCGCTCGAGGGCGGCTATGACCTGGGCGCGCTCGCGGCCAGCACCGCCGCCCATGTGGGCCGGCTGATGGCTTCAGGAAAGCCTTGAAAAAGCCCGGAATTTCGGGCATTGCCTGCCTTGTCCGGCATCCGGCCGCTGTCTAGACTGGCCGGTCCCCAGGGGTGGCGCAGGCATGGCTGAGGCGAAGATACCGGCGGATATCGCCAAAATGAGCTTCGAGGACGCGCTCGACGAGCTGCAGGACCTGGTCCGGCAGCTCGAAAAGGGCGAAAGCAAGCTCGAGGACGCCGTCCGCTTCTACGAGCGTGGCGCGCTGCTGAAGCGCCATTGCGAGGCCAAGCTGCGCGATGCGCAGGACAAGGTGGCCAAGATCGTCATCAACGCCGACGGCAGCGTCGGAGCCGTCCCCGCCAATCTGGATTAAGGCAGACCTGTCCTTGGATTCGATCGACGCCGCTCTCGCCGAGGTCGCAACCTCCGTGACCAACGCGCTCGACCGTCTGCTGCCCGCGCCGCTGGGCGCGGAGGCGAAGGTCATGGAAGCAATGCGCTATGCCTGCCTCGGCGGCGGCAAGCGCATCCGTCCCTTTCTGGTCGTGGCCGGTTCGCGCCTCTTCGACGTGAACGAGGAGAGCGCGCATCGGGTCGCGGCGGCGATCGAGATGGTGCATTGCTACAGCCTCGTTCATGACGACCTCCCGGCGATGGACGACAGCGATCTGCGGCGCGGCCGGCCGACCGTGCACAAGAAGTTCGACGAGGCGACCGCGATCCTCGCGGGCGACGGGCTGCTGACGCTCGCCTTCGAGGTGGTCGGCGCCGCGCCGACCCACGACAATCCGGCGGTGCGCGCGGAGCTTGTCATCGCGCTCGCCAAGGCGGCCGGCGTGGCCGGTATGGTGGGCGGGCAGATGATCGATCTCGAGGGCGAGAACGCGCGCCTCGATCTCGGCGCGATCACGCGGCTGCAGCGCATGAAGACGGG
>CADEFF010000111.1:2522-6242 GCA_902826565.1 uncultured Rhodospirillaceae bacterium
GCAGGCCGCGGGCCATCTTGATTTGTTCGGGGAAAAGGCCGACCTTCTGCGCCAGATGTCCTATTTCGTGGTCAATCGAAAGCATTGAAAATTAAGGCTTATCTCCTCCCGACGTCGAGGGGAATCGGCCGGAAAAGGATGTTGCCTTGACTGCAGTCAGCCCAAAGCCGCTGCTCGACCAGATCAAAGTGCCGGCCGATCTGCGCCGGCTCGAGCCGCATCAGTTGCGCCAGCTCGCCGACGAGCTGCGCCAGGAAACCGTCGAGGCGGTCTCGATCACGGGCGGCCATCTGGGGGCGGGGCTGGGCGTCGTCGAGCTCACGGTGGCGCTCCACTATCTCTTCGAGACGCCGGACGACCGGCTGATCTGGGATGTGGGCCATCAGGCCTATCCGCACAAGATTCTCACAGCGCGCCGCGACCGCATCCGCACCCTGCGGCAGGGCGGCGGGCTGTCCGGTTTCACGCGTCGGGCGGAAAGCGAATACGACCCCTTCGGCGCGGCGCACAGCTCGACCTCGATCTCGGCCGGCCTCGGCATGGCCGTCGCGCGCGACCTTTCGGGCAGGAAGAACCACGTCATCGCCGTCATCGGCGACGGCGCCATGAGCGCCGGCATGGCCTATGAGGCGATGAACAACGCCGGCTCGATGGACAGCCGGCTCATCGTCATCCTCAACGACAACAACATGTCGATCGCGCCGCCGGTCGGCGCGATGAGCGCCTATCTGGCGCGGCTGCTCTCCTCGAAATCCTTCCGCACGCTGCGGAGCCTCGGCCGCGAGATCGCCGAGCATTTCCCGCGGCGCCTCAAGGAGACCGCCCGCCGCGCCGAGGAATATGCGCGCGGCATCATCACCGGCGGGACGATGTTCGAGGAGATGGGCTTCTACTATGTGGGCCCGATCGACGGGCATAATCTCGATCACCTGCTGCCGGTGCTGCGCAACGTGCGCGACGACGAGCAGGGCGGCCCGGTGCTGATCCATGTCGTGACCCAGAAGGGCCACGGCTATGCGCCGGCCGAGAAATCCGCCGACAAGTATCACGGCGTCACCAAGTTCGACGTGGTGACCGGCGCGCAGGTGAAGCCGGTCAGCAACGCGCCGAGCTATACCGCGGTCTATGCCAAGGCGCTGATCCAGGAAGCGGAGATCGATCCGAAGATCGTGGCGATCACCGCGGCCATGCCGTCCGGCACCGGCCTCGACAAGTTCGGCCAGCGCTTTCCGGAGCGCACCTTCGACGTCGGCATCGCCGAGCAGCATGGCGTGACCTTCGCCGCCGGCCTCGCGACCGAGGGCTACAAGCCGTTCTGCACGATCTATTCGACCTTCCTGCAGCGCGCCTACGACCAGGTGGTGCACGACGTCGCCATCCAGCGGCTTCCGGTCCGTTTCGCGATGGACCGTGCGGGGCTTGTCGGCGCCGACGGCGCGACCCATGCGGGCGCCTATGACGTGGCCTATCTCGGCTGCCTGCCGGGATTCGTGATCATGGCGCCGGCGGACGAGGCGGAGCTCGTGCATATGGTGCGCACGGCGGTCGAGATCGACGACCGCCCCTCGGCCTTCCGCTATCCGCGCGGCGACGGCGTGGGGGTGGAGCTGCCGGCGCGCGGCCAGGTGCTGCCGATCGGCAAGGGCCGCGTGCTTCGCGAAGGGACCGCGGTTGCGATCCTCTCCTTCGGCACGCGCCTCAAGGATTCGCTGGCGGCGGCCGAGGATCTCGCGGCGCGCGGCCTCTCGACGACCGTCGCCGATGCCCGCTTCTGCAAGCCGCTCGACGAGGCGCTGGTGCGGCGCCTTGCGACCGAGCACGAGGTGCTGATCACGGTCGAGGAAGGCTCGGTCGGCGGCTTCGCCTCGCATGTGCTGCAATATCTGGCGATGGCGGGGCTGCTCGATGGCGGCCTCAAGATCCGCCCGCTGGTGCTGCCCGACCGGTTCATCGACCATCACAAGCCGGACGTGCAGTATGACGAGGCCGGCCTCAGCGCGAAGCATATCGTCGCGACGGCGCTGCAAGCCCTGGGTCGGGAGACCCACAGCTCGGTAAGGGCTTGAGCGGAGCGCCGGCTCCGAAGGACCGCATCGCTCCCACGAAGAACGTCGCGGGCGAACTCGCCGCCCTCGCGGCGCTGACCCTGCCGCTCGCCGCCTCCTATCTCGCGGAGATGGCGATGAGCTTCACCGACACGGTGGTCGTCGCCCGGCTCGGCCCCCTCGAGCTCGGCGCCGCCGGGCTCGCCGCCACGATCTATTTCAGCCTCCTGCTCGCCTGCATGGGGGTGATCTCGATGGTCGGCGTGTTCGCCGCCGAGGCCCATGCCAAGAACGACATGGCCGCCGTCGCGGCGAGCGTGCGGCAGGGCTACTGGGTGTCGCTGCTGCTTTCCGTCCCGGCGATGGCGCTCTCCTGGCATCTGGCGCCGATCCTCGGGCTGCTCGACCAGGATCCGGCGATCCTTCCCTTCGTCGAGGCCTATGTGCAGGCGGTGCTCTGGTGCTTCCTGCCCTACATGCTGACGACCGTGCTGCGCGGCTTCCTGACCGCGCTCGCCCACACCATGCCGATCCTCATCGTCACCGTCGCCTCGGTGGCGCTGAACCTGCTTGCGAACTATGCGCTGGTCTTCGGGCATTTCGGCTTTCCGGCGCTCGGCGTGGCGGGCGCCGGCTGGGCGACCAGCATCGTCTGCTGGGCGATGCTGGGCGGGCTCGTGCTCTATATCGAGCTGACGCCGCGCTTTCGCGCCTATGGCGTGACGCGGCGCCTGCTCGCGATCGACTGGCCGGTGATCGCCCGCATGCTCCGGCTCGGTCTGCCGGCGGGCGGCATGACGGTCGCCGAGAACACCATGTTCACCGTGGTCGCGCTCCTGATGTGGGTCCTCGGCACCGCCGAGCTCGCCGCCAACCAGGCGGCCTCGACCTTCCTTTCGATCCTCTTCATGGTGCCGGTCGCGATCGGCCAGGCGGCCGCCACGCGCGTGGCGCTGGCCCAGGGGCTGAAGAACGTCCCCTTCATGCGGCGCGTCGGCGTCGTCGCGATCGTCACGACGGCCATCTACATGGTCTTCGTCGCGCTCCTCATCTGGGCGTTTCCGGCGCCGATCGCGCGTATCTTCCTCGATCCGGCGCAGGCCGGGAACGCGGCGGTGATCGAGGTGACGATCGGCCTGCTCCTCATCGCCGCCATCTCGCAGGTGTCGGACGGCATCCAGGTGGTGGCGGCGGGCGCGCTGCGCGGCCTCGGCGACACCGCATGGCCCTTCCTCTTCGGCTTCTTCGGGTTCGGCGTGGTGGGGCTCGGTACGGGCGCGTATTTCGCCTTCGGCCTCGACCTCGGCGCGCGCGGGCTCTGGCTCGGCGTCGCGCTCGGTCTCACGGTGAGCGCCGCGGTCTTCACCTGGCGCTTCCATGTGCTGAGCCGGCGACCCCTCCCGGAGACCGCATGAGCCGCGGCCCGACCCCGGGGAAACCGAAGCGCAAGCGGGTCGACCTGCTGCTCGCCGAGCGCGCGCTCGCGGAGAGCCGCAGCAAGGCCGCGGCGCTGGTGCTGGCGGGGCTCGTCTATAGCGGCGAGCGCAGGATCGAGAAACCGGGCGATGCCCTTCCCGAAGATGCGCCGCTCGAGCTGCGCGGGCGGGATCATCCCTGGGTCTCGCGCGGCGGCGTCAAGCTCGCCCACGGGCTCGCGCATTTCGGCCTCTCGCCC
>CADEFF010000112.1:0-1364 GCA_902826565.1 uncultured Rhodospirillaceae bacterium
GACGGCGCTGAAGCTGCCAGAGCGCCATATTCACCGCCGCGAACACGAAGAGCGTGATCGTACTGGTGATCGCGACGAGAGACTCGAACGGCAACGCAACGGTAAGCGCGAACACGGTGCCGCCGGCAACCAGCGTTGCCAGGATCGGCGTGCGCCAGCGACGGCCGACCTTGCCAAACCCGCGCGGCAGCCAGCCCCGACGGGCCATGCCGTAGAGCAGCCGGCCCAGCATCACCAGTTCGATGAGAACGCCGTTTGCCACCGCGATGAGCGCGATCGCGGCGAACAGTCCGGGAGAGAACCACGGCGCGCGGGCCGCCACGAGCAGCAACGGCGCCGCGGAAGCCGCAAGCTCGTCGAGGGGCAGTGCCAGGACCGTCACCACGGCAACGACGACATAGAGCAACGTGCTGAGGCCGAGGCTGATCAGAATGGAGCGCGGCAGGCTCCGCTCCGGCGCCGCCGCTTCCTCCGCCATGTTGGCCAGGTTCTCGAATCCGATGAAGGCGAAGAAGGCCAGAAAAGCGCCGGTCGCAACGCCGGCGAAGGCGGCCGTATCGGCGGCAGGCATCAACTCCCCGATCCGCACCGGCAGCGATTGCAGCGCCGGCCAACCCGCGAGGACGACCAGCAACAGGCCGCCGACCTCGATCAGCGTCATCGCCGCGGCGAGGCCGACGCTCTCGCGGACGCCGAGGCAGGCGATGGCGGTGAACAGCAGGACCAGCCCGCCGGCAATGAAGGCGCCCGGCCACGGGGCAAAGAACTGTAAATAGCCGATGCTCCCGCGCGCGATGGACGCCGTGCTCAGGACGACCACGGCCGCGACGGCAAGCCCGACCAGTTGCGAAAGGCGATCGGAGCCGAAGGCCTCCTTGACGTAGGCGGCGGCACCGGCCGCTTCGGGAAAGCGCACCGCAAGCTCGGCATAGCTCAGCCCGGTCAACCCGGCCAGCAGGCCGGCGAGCATGAACGACAACGGTGCTGCAGATCCCGCTGCACCGACGACGCTGCCGACGAGCACATAGATGCCGGCCCCGATGATGACGCCCAGCCCATAGAAAACCAGGAGCGGAGTACCGAGCACCCGGCGAAGCGCCGGCGCGGCGTCCGTTGCATCCGAGGGGTTTCTGCTCGCCTCACCGATTGACATGGTCGACGCCGAGCGGGCCTGGGGCGACTAAACGCGAACGAGAGTTGGACAGAAAGTTGGACTGTCCAACTCGTGCTTGATCCGTTCCGTGGGGAGCTGCCTCTAAGGCACTGAAAAGGTGGTGGGCCGCGACGGACTCGAACCGTCGACCCGCTGATTAAGAGTCAGCTGCTCTACCAACTGAGCTAGCGGCCCGCCCTTTCGGGGAGGC
>CADEFF010000112.1:1464-6239 GCA_902826565.1 uncultured Rhodospirillaceae bacterium
AAGATGACGAAGGCATAGAGCGCGAGCAGCCCGAGACCGCCCGCCATGCCGAACTCCTCCGCCAGCATGGTGAAGATAAAGTCGGTCTGGCGTTCGGGCAGGAAGTTGAGATGGCTCTGGGTTCCCATGAGGAAGCCCTTGCCGAAGAGCCCGCCCGAGCCGAAGGCGATCTTCGATTGCAGGATGTGGTAACCGGCGCCGAGCGGGTCGCTCTCCGGATTGAGGAAGGTCAACACGCGCTGCCGCTGATAGTCGCGCAGGAACTCCCAGCCCACCGGTATGGCGGCAAGGCCGAGCCCGCCCACCACCACGAACTTCCAGATCTTCACCCCGGCCAGAAAGAACATGGCGGCCCCGATCAGGAGCAGCATGCCGGCGGTGCCGAGATCGGGCTGCAGCAGCACGAGCGCCGCCGGCGCGAGGACGAGCGCCATCGGCAGCAAGAGCGGCAGCGGCCGGCCGATGGCGGAGAGATCGAGCCGGTGGAAATAGCGCGCCAGCGCCAGCACCAGCGCGATCTTCATGATCTCGGAGGGCTGGATCTGGACGAAACCGAGATCGATCCAGCGCTGCGCGCCCATGCCGATCTCGCCCTCGATCTCGACGAAGACCAGCAGGAGAAAGCCGAACAGATAGAAAAGATAGGCGTAGCGCAGCCAGAACTTGAGGTCGAGGACCGCGACCACCAACATCAGCAGCAGCCCGGCGGCGAAGCGCGTCATCTGGCGCGACATCCAGGGATCGACATTGCCGTAGGCCGCGGAATAGAGCATCGCGAAGCCGACGCCGGCGATCATCGCCAGGAGCAGGACGAGCCCCCAGCTTATGCCGCGCAGCTTCTCGCCGAGGGTCTTGTCCTCCGAGCGACCGGAGGCGCCGACGGGCTTGCCGGAGAGCATGAGCCAGTTGGTCATCCGACGTCCCTGTGCGCGAGGGTGGCGTCCGGGCGGCGGCGCACCGGGTCGCGAAGCTGTGCCTCGAGCAGGACGTCGCGCGCGATCGGGCCGGCGACCGCCGAGCCGCCGCCGCCATGCTCGATCACCACGGACACCGCATAGCGCGGCGCATGGACCGGGGCGAACCCGACGAAGAGCGCATGGTCGCGCTGCTCCCAGGGAAGGTCCTCGTTCTTGCGCACGCCGGTCGCGCGCTCGCTCATGGTGATGCGGCGCACCTGCGCGGTGCCGGTCTTGCCGGCGAGCTCGAAGCCGGGCGTATCGATCCGCACGCGATAGGCGGTGCCGCGCGGATTGTTGGAAACCTGATTCATGCCCTCGATCACCACGCCGAGATGCTCGGGGGCAATGCCAAGCGAGGGATAGGGCGGCACCGTGACCGACCCGGCGCCCCCGCCGTCGCGGCCGACGATCCGGCTCGCGCGGAACTCGCCGTCCCGCCGGATATGCGGGATTACCCCATAACCGCCATTGGCGATCCGCGCCGTCATCACGGCGAGCTGGAGGGGCGTCGTCTGGATGAAGCCCTGGCCGATGCCGGCCACCAGCGTCTCGCCCGGATGCCAGATGTCGCCGAGCGTCGCCTGTTTCCAGGCGCGGTCCGGAATGACCCCGCCCCGCTCGCCCGGCATGTCGATCCCGAGCGGGCTGCCGAAACCGAAGCGACGCGACATGGCGGCGATGGCGTCGATGCCGACGCGGCGCGCGAGATCGTAGAAATAGACGTCGCAGGAATGGCGAAGACCTCCGATCATGTCGAGCGTGCCGTGCCCACCCTTCTTCCAGCAATGGAACCGCGCATTGCCGAGCGCCATGACGCCGGGGCAATAGACCGAATGCTCGGCGCCGATTCCGGCCTCGAGCCCGGCCAGCGCCACCATCATCTTGAAGGTCGATCCCGGCGCATACTGGCCGATGAGCGCCTTGTTGGAGAGCGGCTTCAGCTTGTCGCCGACGAGGCCCTGCCATTCGGCGCTGGTGAGGCCGCGGTCGAACACGCTCGGATCGAACGTCGGCGTCGAGGCCATGGCGAGGATTTCGCCGGTCATCACGTCGAGCAGCACGGCCGATCCGCTGAGCTGGGCGGCCAGCCGCTGCTGCACGAAGTTCTGCAGCGCCATGTCGAGGCTGACATAGAGGTCGGCGCCCGGTTGACCCTCCACGCGGGCGAGCTCGCGGATGACGCGGCCGACCGCGTTCACCTCCACCTGGCTGTTGCCGGCGGAGCCGCGCAGCGCAAGGTCATATTGCTTCTCGGCGCCGCTCTTGCCGATGCGGAAGCCCGGCAGCTCGAGCAGCGGGTCGCCGGTGAGATCGGCTTCCGCGACCGAACCGACATAGCCCAGCACATGGGCGGCGAGGCCGCCGAAGGGATAGTTCCGGCTGCGCTCCGATTCGATCGAGAGGCCCGGCAGGTCGGGCGTGTTGACCTCGATGCTGGCGACGACCGGCCAGTCCAGATTCTCCTTCACGGTGATCGGCACGAAGGCGCGCTTCTTGCCGACCTCCTTCAGGATGCGCTGGCGCTCCTCGGGATCGAGCGGGACCAGCCGCCCGAGCGCCGCCAGCGTCTGCGCGACGTCGTCGGTCTGCTCCGCCACGACCACCACGCGGTAGTTCTGGTCGTTGGTGGCGAGCGGCACGCCGAAGCGGTCCAGGATGCGGCCGCGCGGCGGCGGCAGGAGCCGCAGATTGATCCGGTTCTCCTCGGCGAGCAGCGAATAGCGGTCGCCTTCGACGACCTGGAGGTAATACATGCGCGCGCCGAGCGCGCCGAACAGCACCGCCTGCGTGCCGAGCAGGATCGCGGCGCGGCGACTGAAGGTCCGGTAGAGTTCCTTGTCCTGTTGCATCGGGCTCCCGCTTAGACGCTCGCGAAGCTGCGCTGGGCACGCGCGAGCAGGAGGGCCACCGGCGGATAGGCGCCGAGCGTGACGAGATAGCTGAAGAAGGCCGGCCGCGCCTCCACGAGGTAGCCGGCCAGCAGGCTGGTCGCGGCCCAGGCGATGAAGAAGGCTGCGGCCGAGACCATCATGAAGCCCCACCAGACCACGAGGAATGGCTGGCCCGCGAGATGGCGGCGCTGGCTGACCGTGCCGCTATAGGAGAGCAGCAGGATGAGCGTGCCGACGCCGAGCGGCGCGAGGCCGAAGAAATCGGCGAGCACCCCGATCAGGAACACGATCGGCGGTGGCAGCGCGGAGGGATGATGCACGGCCCAGTAATAGACCGAGATGAGGGCGAAACCGGGGCCAATCGGCTGCCAGAACGGAACCGGCAGGGGGACCGCGGCGAGCAGCACGAGCAGCACCGTAAGGACCGTCGGCGCTACCCGGCCGGCCCAGATTTCGAGCCGTTGCCGGAGGCCGCCCGGGGTCACCGCGTCCGGGCCTCCGAGCCTTCGGCGACGCCGTCGGAGGGCATGTCGCCGAGGATTCCGGTCAGCGCGTAATCGACCACGCGCAGATATTCGAGCCGGTCCCAGTCGACGAAGGGCGCGATCGAGACCACGCCTTCCTCGACGCGGTCCACGATGCCGACCGGAAGCCCGGCCGGGAAGACGCCGCCGTCGCTCGAGGTGACAATCCGGTCGCCCACCACGACCTCGTTCTGCGGCTTGAGATAGAGAAGCTGCGGCCGGTTCGAGTTGTCGCCGGCGAGGATCGCGCGGTCGCGGGTGCGCTCCACCAGCACGGGGATGCGGGAGTTGATGTCGGTGAGCAGCAGCACCCGCGCGGAGCGCTGGCCCACATCGGCGACGCGGCCCGCGAGCCCGTCGCCCGTCATCGCCGCCTGCCCCTTCCTGATGCCGTCGCGCGTGCCGGCCGCGACCAGCATCTCGCGCACGAAGGCGCCGACCTGGTCGCCGACCACCCGCGCGGTGACGTAGCTCACATGCGGATCGGGCGCGAGGTTGAGCAGTTGCGACAGGGCGCGATTTTCGGCTTCGAGGCGGATCGCGGTGCGCTGCCATTCGAGCAGCCGCTCGCGCTCGGCCTTGAGCCGGGCATTGTCGGCACGCAGATCGACGAGTTCCTCGAGATTGGCGAAGAGACGCTCGGTCGCGGTGACGGGCTCGGTCAGGAGCGCCAGCACCGGCGCCGTCACGTCGGCCACCATGGTGCGCGCCTTCTCGACCCAGGGCGCCTCGCTCTTGCCGAGCATCATGAGAGTGAGCGATGCCGCGACAAGCAGCAGGAACGTCCCGCGCTGAAACCAGGATTTCAGCGGCGAGCCCACGCGCAGCATCGGGCCGAGGCGTTGTTTCATCGTCTTCCTCCTCGACGATGCCCCTCGGCCGGCCCTTCGCACCCGACGCGGGGGGTTCTCTTCATGTTATCACGAGCGATTCCAGACGCAACAGAATATCCAACGGAATCAATATGTTTAATGATACATGTCGATCAGCACGTTCTTCAGCGTCTTCATCTCCTCGAGGCAGCGGCCGGTGCCGAGCGCAACGCAGGAGAGCGGGTCGTCGGCGATCGAGACCGGCAGCCCCGTCGAATGGCGCAACACATAGTCGAGATTGCCGAGCAGCGCCCCGCCGCCGGTAAGCACGATGCCCTTGTCGACGATGTCCGCGGCGAGCTCCGGCGCCGTATGCTCGAGGGCGACCTTGACCGCCTCGATGATGGCGCCGACCGGCTCGGCCAGGCTTTCCGCGATCTGGCGCTCGCTGATGACCAGCTCTTTCGGCACGCCGTTCATCAGGTCGCGGCCCTTGATCTCCATGACCCGGCCGTCGCCGTCGTCCGGCGGGCAGGCGGAGCCGATCTCCTTCTTGATCCGCTCGGCCGAGCCTTCGCCGACCAGGAG
>CADEFF010000113.1 GCA_902826565.1 uncultured Rhodospirillaceae bacterium
TTCTCGGCCGCCGACATCGCGCTCTATGTGACGATCCTCTACGCGCTGCGGCTCAGGGGGCCGCGGCTCGACGCGGCGCCGACGCTGGCCGCCTGGCATCGGCGGGTGGGCGAGGGGCCGGCGGTCGCCGGGGTCACGGCCGAAATCCATGCGGCCGACCGCGCGGTCTCGCCCGATCTCTTCCGCTGAAACGGAAAACCGCCCCCGAGCGGTCGCCCGGGGGCGGCTTCGCGCCAATCGCGCGGAGGCTTGCTCTAGAATTCGCGGCCGATCGCGCGATCGACCGACATCCGTCCGCCGCCGCGGATCACGAAGAAGAAGCAGGCAACCGCCCAGAGGAGCGGATATTCGAAGCCGCCATCGCTCCAGAAGATGCCGTTGGCCGAATGGAACTGCACGGCGCCGAGGAGGAACAGCATGGCGGCGAAGGCGGCGGGCCGGGTCAGGAACCCGATGGCGATGCAGAGGCCGCCGACGAGCTCGATACACATGATGATCGTCGCCAGCAGCGGCCCGTTCGAATAGCCGAGCGAGGTCAGCCACTCGCCCGTTCCGGCGAGACCGCCGGTCGCCTTGCCATAGCCGTGCGGGATCAGCAGCGCGCCGGTCACCAGCCGCAGCAGCGGCTCGGTGACGGGATGGAGCGCCGCATAGAGCCGGCCGAGCGCCGGGACGATCAATCTCGGCTGAGCGGTGGTGTCGTTCATCGCTGTCGGTCCCCCTGCGAGTCGTGAAATGCGTAGCCTCCGGTCAGGCTAGGGCCGGTCCATCGCTGAGCCGGCCTCGTAGGTTGATCCGGTGTTTGCGGTCAGTTGATCGGCAGCGCCATCAGGGCCGCACCTCCTCGTCCCACCAGCTCGCGAGAGGAACCACGTTGTCCTCGCGGCGGGCGGGCGGCGTCGGTCCGCACCCCTTTTGCTCCCGTTCCTACAAATGCTCCGCCGCGGTGTCGCCGTTCATCGGCGGATTGTTCCACCAGCCCTCGCGGTTCTGCTGAGCCTGCGTTGTGCGCGATTGCCGATCGGCGGCAGCCTGTCGCCGCTGCTTCGCCTTTTCGATCCTGCGGGCGACCGCCGCCCTGTCTTGGGCGTGAAACCGCTGAGCTTGGCGACGATCTCGGCCGCCTCGCCCCCGAAAGACCGGCTCTCGGTCTCCAGCCGCCGCAGCATCCCGATTATCCGGCCGGTTGGCTCGTCGCTGAGGAAGCGGGTCACGATACCGTGATCGAGGAGCTGTCACGCTTCATTGCGTTGCCTCCAAGAATATCCATCAAGCCATTGTTCCGACGCGAGCTAGGGCAACTGGCTGGTCAGGGCTTCTTCGCGAGCCTTGCCTCGATCTTGGCCATCGGAGGAACGTTCAACGCATAAGCGCATTGTGGTTGTGATTATCAAGGGGGGCAGCTCGCATGCGCTCCGATATCAAATTCGTCAAAGACCATATTTTACAGTTCGTCAAACTTTCGTCCCGAACGGAAAACGACGAGGCCGTAGGGAATGAGTGCCTCATTCTCATTCAGCACATTCAAGACCGTGCTGCCTCCGCCGATCCCCAGTTACGCGCGGAGCAAGTGATCCTCATGATAGCGAACCGGCTCCAAAGTCATGGCGACGCATCGAGCGGGCCGCGCTCCGACTTCCTGTGCAAAGCAGCGGCAATACTCCGAAGGCCTCAGGGCCTTGGACAACACTCTCATCATCTCAGTCCTCAATTCGAAGGCTCACTCGCAATGAGGCGGATGCGATGATTTTTGAGCCAGTGTCTCCGTCGCAGTAGCAAATCCATTTGCGCCGTTGCCGTTTCGCGACCCGAAACGCGACCGGTATTGGCGGCCTGTAATAGCAGCTTGACCGCAAGTTAAAGGCCCGCGTCCCATGTAAAGCCTCGAGTTGATAATGCTATTCAATTCAGCGGTTTTCCTCGGCGGTTTCCTTCCCTTCGTGTTCGCAGGTTATCTCCTGCTTGCGCGCTATGGAACGCGCACGCTCACGATGGTCTGGCTCACGCTGGCGTCGCTGATTTTCTACGGCTGGTGGAATCCGGGTTATGTCCCCCTTCTGGTCGGCAGCGCGGTTTTCAACTTCACCGTCGGCAGAGCCCTCGTCGCCAAGCCTCGGCGCGTCGTTCTCTGGCTGGGCATCGCGGCGAATGTCGGGCTGCTCGGCTACTTCAAATATACCGGCTTCGCCGTCGAGGCGTTCAACCATATGTTCGGCACCCACTCGATCGTGCCGCACATCGCGCTGCCGCTTGCCATCTCGTTCTTCACTTTCCAGCAAATCGCCTACTTGATCGATTCCCACGATGGTGCCGTCGTCAGCAACAGCTTGCTGGAATACGGCCTCTTCGTAACGTTCTTTCCCAGCCTCATCGCGGGGCCGATCACGCGCAATCGCGAGATCGTCAAGCAGATCAAGGATCCCGATCGGCTGAAGCCTCGATGGGACAATACCGCCGTTGGCGCGACTCTGTTTTGCGCGGGTCTCTTCAAGAAGGTCATTGTCGCGGACAGGTTCGCCGAATGGGCGAACCCCGTATTCGGAGAGGCGGCGGAAGGGGCGCCGGTTCACTTCATCCATGCGTGGGGCGCAGCTCTCTCATACAGCATGCAACTATATTTCGATTTCTCCGGATATTCCGACATGGCCATCGGCCTCGGCCTGCTGTTCGGAATCGCTCTCCCGATCAATTTCAACAGTCCCTACAAGGCCCGCGACATCATCGATTTCTGGGGGCGTTGGCACATCACGCTGACACGCTTCCTGACGGCGTATATCTACAATCCCCTTGGCGTCAGCATTGGCCGCTTCCGTGCGCGTCGCGGGTTTCCCCTTCCCAGGCGCGGCAGGATGTCGGCGGGCGCTTTTGCTGCGCTTATCGTCGTGCCCAGCCTGTTCACGATGTTCATCTCAGGCCTCTGGCATGGCGCGGGCTGGCAATTCATCGTCTTCGGGTTGTTGCACGGTTTTTATCTGGTCGTCACCCACGCCTGGCGGCAGTGGCGCGCGCATCGCGGATTGCCGCCGCAAAGCGAAAGCCTGCCTGGAATCGCCGCATCGGTTCTGCTGACTTTCCTTTGTGTTCTCGTTGCCGAGGTTTTCTTTCGAGCTTCGGATGTTCCTGCGGCGCTCAACATCCTTTCTGGCATGGCCGGTCTAAACGGCGTCACCATTCCCCCAAGTCTCCAGGGCACCCTGGGCTTCGGCAGCATGTTTGGCTGGCGTTTCGATAATCTTGAACATTTCGATGCCGCGCAGGCGGTTTGGATAGTCGGTGCGTTAGCGGCAGTGTGGTCGCTGCCGAACGCGCTTGAATGGTTACGACGGTATCGCACGGCAGTGAATTTCGCGCCGCCCCAGAACTGGCTGCAAGGGCGTGTTCCGGCTCTGGTGTGGAACCCAAGCGCGTCGGCTGGTGTTGTGCTCGGAATGGTCTTTTTCTTCGCTGTGCTCGTCGCCGTCTCGGCGGCGCCGGCGCAGTTCATCTATTTCCGGTTCTGATGTCACAGCTGTCCTGGCTCCCTGCGTCGCAAGATCCGAGTGCCGACCTCAAGGCGGCGCGCAGCCTCGCCGATGCGGAAGCGAAACTCGCGGCGGCGATCCGGCTTTCCGGCTTCGACCGCGACTTCCTCGTCACCGAACGGATCGACAAGCTGGCGACCGCCGCCATGAATGCGGGCGCGCAAGGCGCCCTGACGCCGGTTCGGCTTGCCGTTCTCGCCTCGCACACGGTGGAGCATCTCGCGCCGGGCATTCGCGTCGCCGGATTCAATCGAAAGCTCGCGCTCGAGGTCCATTTCACGCCCTATGGACTCTATCGCCAATCCATCCTCGGCGAGGATGCCGACCTCGCCGCCTTCAACCCGCAGCTCATCCTGTTCGCGCTCGATGGCTCGACGCTGCCCTGCGATCTTCCCATCGGCGCGCCGGAAACGGAGGTGGAGACGGCGATCACGCGCTGGATCGACGATCTCAGGCACCTCTGGCGGGGCGCGCGGTCAAAGTTTGCGTGCCAGGTCATCCAGCAGAGCTTCCTCTCCGACACACCGGCCCTTTTCGGCAATTTCGAGGGGCTCGCGCCGGCTTCGAGCGGCTCCATTCTCGATCGGACCAATGCCGCGCTCCGGCAGGCGGCGCGCGAAGAGAACGTCCTCATCCTCGATATCGCCTGGCAAATGCCGGCCTCGGTCGACGGCATCCCGGTCCTCGATCCGGTGCGCTGGCATCACGCCAAACAGCTCATCCATCCCGCGCTCGCCCCGCTTTATGGCGATCTCGTCGCACGCGTCGTAGCCGCAAGCGTCGGGCTCTCGCGCAAATGCCTTGTGCTCGATCTCGACAACACGCTCTGGGGCGGGGTCATCGGCGATGATGGACTTGAAGGCATCCGACTGGGCCAGGGCGACGCAGAAGGCGAAGCCTTTCTTGCCTTTCAGCGTTATGTCGCGCGACTCGGGCAACGCGGGGTGATGCTCGCCGTCTGCAGCAAGAATACCGCGGAGGTAGCCGAAGCCGCTTTTGCACAGCATCCGGAAATGGCGCTCAAGCGCGATGAGATCGCCTGCTTCGTCTGCAATTGGAACGACAAGGCAGGCAACATCCGCAAGATCGCCAGGACGCTCAATATCGGCATCGACAGCCTCGTCTTCGTCGACGACAACCCGGCGGAGCGCGCCATCGTGCGGCGCGAACTGCCAGATGTCGCAGTTCCCGAATTGCCGGAGGATCCCGCCTATTATCCGCAATGCATGGCTTCCGCGGGGTATTTCGAAGCCGTCTCTTTCACCGCAGAAGACGCCGCGCGCGGCCGCGCTTATGCGATGAACGCGCAGCGCGCGGCCGCCCTCGAGCAATCCACGGACATGGAAGGCTATTTGAAGAGTCTCGAAATGGTCATGCTCGCCCGGCCCATCGATAAGGCCGATCTTGCACGCTCGAGCCAGCTCATCAACAAGTCCAACCAGTTCAATCTCACAACGCGTCGTCGGACCGAGGCAGAACTGAACGCGCTGCTTTCGGAAGAGCGCGTCGTCTCGCTGTGCGTGCGCCTCGCCGACCGCTTCGGCGACAATGGTCTCATCAGCGTGATCCTCGCACGGTCGGATAGGGTATGGAGCGAGGACGTGCTCCTTATCGACACCTGGCTCATGAGCTGTCGCGTGCTCGGTCGGGGCGTCGAGGCCGCGACGCTGCACGTGCTCGCCCAGCAGGCCGAAGCGCTCGGCGCACGCGCGCTCATCGGCGAATATCGGCCGACGGCCAAGAATGGATTGGTCAAGCAGCATTATTCCAAGCTGGGCTTCCTTCCCATCTCGCCGCCCGAGGGCGCGGCGCTGGACGCAACCTTCTGGCGTTATGAGCTGGGCGGCACTCTTCCGGAACATTTCATCCGCATAACGGATGCAGTCCATGCCTGAGCCCGAGATCTACAAAGAGCTGACCGAAGTGTTCCGGTCCGTCTTCGATGAGGACAAAATTGTCATCGGTCCGGAAACGACCGCCGCCGACATTCCGGGCTGGGACAGCGCAATCCATCTGCAGCTCATTCTCGCCACCGAGATGCATTTCAACCTCCGATTCCGGACGGCCGAGTTCGAGTTCCTGAAGAATGTCGGCGATTTCGTCGCGCTCATCCAAGGCAAGCTGGCGAAGCGGTGAGCCAGCATGTCAGCGACCTTGCCTGACGAAGAAGAGCCGCCACCGCGACCGATGTTGGCTTATCTGATAGGGCTCGGCCTTGGGGCGGTCTTGCTGGTGTTCTCGTACTGTTTTTACATATTTGCGCTTCACGCGACAGGCACGCTGCCGCCTCCTCAATTTACGAACAATAGCTGCGCCGGTGAGAAACTGTACTTCTTTCGGAACAATTCGACTGACGATGCGGAACTGCTCATCCTGGGGTCGTCGGTGGCGGGGGGGTCGGCGCAGCCATGGCCGTGGCGGCGGCCGCCCGGGGTGCGGCCGGAGCCATAGTGCGCCACGGCGTTGACGGGGCCCGGGCCGAAGCCGAGGCCGAGGACCTGCAGCACGGCACCCCG
>CADEFF010000114.1:0-3044 GCA_902826565.1 uncultured Rhodospirillaceae bacterium
GGTGCGCGAGGATTTCCGCGGCAAGCGCGAGCAGCGCCTGCTGCCGCACCGTTTCCAGAAGCTGCGCGGCCTTGAGCTTGCCCGCGAGCCAGGGCGACAGGGAGGCGTCGAGCCCGGTCGTCCGGTCGGCGATGAGCGGCAGGAGATCGCGGATCCGGTCCGGGAACGGACTCGCCGCCGGCGACCCCGACGCTTCTGCCGCCGCGATCCGCGCGCCGCAGCGTCGCCACGCCTCGACGGCGATCGCGGGCGATGCGACCGCGGCCCGCACATAGTCGAGCTCCTCGGCCGAGGGCGCCGGCGGCCGGAGCAGCGCGAGGAGCCCCGCGCAGGAAGGCGCCATCGTTTCGCCGCTGCGGAGCGCCTTCGTATGGGCGGCAAGCGCCGTGCCCCTGATCTGTTTCGACCTCGCGTCGCGCGCGCGCGGCAGACGGCGCAAGGTCTCGAGCGCGGCACCTGCGATCGAGCCCCTCTCCCATCGCGCGGCGAGCCAGCGCAGGAAACGGATCGGGTCGGCGCGCGGCGCCGTTTCCTGCCGCCGGTAGCTCGCCCAGAGCGCGCGGGCGCGAAGCGCCACGGACGGGACGTCGGGCATGGTTCCGTAGAGTCGAAAATATCCGTCGTCCCCGGGGCGGCGCTTCGTCGCGGCGAGGGCGGCCGGGATCCCGGGCGGGACGGGCGCACCGAGCTCGGCTGCGAGGAAACCGAGCGTCGCCGCGAGCACCCCGCCGCAGCGCTGCCGCGCCACCTCCTCCAGCAGCACATCCCACCGGAAGCCCGCGCCGCTATGCACCAGGATGCGATGCGCATCCACCATCCAGCGGAACGGCGATTGCAGCACGTTGCGCGCATGGCCGTGCAGGCAGCCATGCAGCAGATGATCCTCCGGCGCCAGGGTGCGGGCCGTCGCGTCGCCGACCGGCATCGGCAGGGCGCGCGCCCAGAACCCCGCATCGGCGCCGTCCCAGCGCGAGCAGGCGAGCACGAAGCGATGCAGATCGACGATCTCGCCGGTCTTCGCATGCTTGAAAGTGAGGGCGTGAAGCCCTGGGCCGAGCCCCATCCGCCGACCGGGTTTCTCGCGATAGCCGAGCCCGGCGAGGAGCGCCGCGGCGCGCGCAAAATCGGCGTCGGGCACGGCCAGATCGAGATCGCCCATCGGTCGCAGCGCCGGGCTCTCATAGACCCGGCTCGCGAGCGCGAAGCCCTTGAGGAAGAGCGGCGTGATGCCGGCCTCGGCGAAAAGCTGCGCCAGGTTTCGCGCGGCACGTTCCATCAGGATGAAGCGCAGCTTCGCGAGGCGGTGGCTGTCGGCGATGGCGGTGTGGATCGACGGCGGGAGCGCCGCCGCCGCGGGGTTGTCCTGCAGCAGCGGCAGCAGCCGGACGAGCCCGGGATCGACCCCCTCGGCGCAGGCGACGGCGACCAGCGCCCGGGCACCATCGGTCAAGGGCGTGCCGGCGGTGACGCTGCGCAGCAGCGCCAGCATGTCGGGATCGGGAACGGCGCCGTAGGCCACGAGATCGGGAAGCGCCGCGCGGCCCGGCGTCACCTCAGCGCCCCGCGCCTTCCGCCGCGAGCGCGGCCGAAAGACGCCGCAGGGCCGGCGCAATGGCGGCGAGGTCGGGGCCGAGCGCCAGGCGATAGGCCGGCAGCCGCTCGACCAGCGCGCCGATGCCGTTGAATTGCGGGCTCTCCCTGGTTTCGGGCGCCGCGACCAGGATCGAGATCGAGCCCGGCATCAGCGCGCGGAGCGCATCGCCGCGGCTGGTCGGTCGCGTTTCGGTGACGCCGCCCGGCCGGATCTCCGGGATGACGATGGCCGCGATGCGGGCCGCGCGGTCCAGCCGGTGCAGCGCCTGCGGCGCGAGATAGACGACGCTTTTCGCGCCGTCGGGCGTGGCGACGGCGTCGCCCGGGAGCCGTTCGAACCGGCCGAGATGACCCGGCTCGATGCCGCAGGTGGCATAGAGCGAATGGCCGATGGCGACCTTTTCCGCGAGTTCGAGGCAGGTATGGTCATCGCCGAGAAAGCGGAACCCTGCGGCGAGCGCGGCGAGCGCCACGGTCGATTTGCCGCTGCCGCTGCGGCCCGCCAGTAGCAGCGCGGGGGCGTCCGGCGAAGCCGCGATCAGACCGCCATGGAGGAGCTGTCGGCCGCGATCGTACAGCAGCGGGATCAGCAGGCTGCGGAAGGGCTTCGCGACGTCGCTGTAGGAGAGCCGCTCGGCGGCGTCGAAGCAGGCGATGATGCGGCCCTGCCGGCGGTCGGCGACGGCGCGCCCGCCCGGCTGGTTGCGATAGGCGAGCCGCCCGTCGATCGAGTGCGGCGGATGGCCCTCGGGGATGTCGCGCGGCGGGGCGATGCCGGTCTCGGTTTCGCTCCAGGCGTCGATGGCGAGCACCGGGCCGGCGAGCGCCGCCGGGCCCGTCTCGAGATGCCGGAACGGCCGGACGAGCCGCTCGGCGAGCGCGGCACCGGTGACGCGGAGCCGGGTCGGAATGCCGCTCAGCGAGAAGGCGAAGACGATCGTGGCGGCGTGGCGCGAGGCTGCGTCCCGCGCGCGCTCGAAGCGCTGCAGCAGCGCGTCATCGACGGCGGTCATGCCGCTTTCGGAGGCGAGCGCGCTCATCGCTTCGTCCGGTTCGCCGCGGCGGGCGTCCAGCGCTCCGCGAGGGCGAGCGGCAGGCCGGCGCGGCGCCGGCGGTCGAGCGCCCGTTTCGCGATCGTCAGCAGGTCGTCGGTCACGGCGTCGCCCTCGGCGATGCTGCAGTTCCCGCCATGGATCTGCCGATGTACCAGCACTTCCGGCACCACCGCCTCGGCGAGCCCCAGCTCCTGCGCACGGAGGAACCAGTCGCGATCGGCGCGGGTGCGCGTGCCGGGGTCGAGCGGACCGACCCGCGCGAAGGCGTCGCGCCGCGCGAGCAGGCACTGCATCAGCCGGCCGAGCTTCGGCTCGGCATCCACGCCCGGCGCGGTGTCCGGCGCGGCATCGTCGAGCCAGACATGGCGCACCAGGGTGAGGCAGAGATCGAGCGCG
>CADEFF010000114.1:3054-5174 GCA_902826565.1 uncultured Rhodospirillaceae bacterium
CGGCATTCCGCACCGCGTGGTCGTGGGCGATCGCGGCCTCGAAGCGGGCAAGCTGCTTCGCGAGCTTGCCGGCGAGCCAGAGATCGTCGGCATCGAGAAAGGCGATGAAGGCGCCCTCGGCATGCACGACGCCTTCGTTTCGCGCCCGCGCCACGCCGCCATTGGGCCGGCGGACAAGCCGCACGCCGGAGAAGGCCGCGGCGATCTCGGCCGAACGGTCGGTCGAGCCGTCATCCACCACGATCACCTCGAGCCGGACGCCGTCCTGCGCGAAGATCGAATCGAGCGCACGCGCAAGGAAACGCTCGCCGTTGAAAACGGGCACAATGCAGGAGACGAGAGGCATCGTCATCGGCGGCCTCGGATCGAAAACCCGGCGCGGGGCCGGCATGTCGGCGGCAGGTCGGGGTCGGGCGGCTGGCGCTACGGGCGCGCCCGGATCACGAGCGGCGGATCGAGCGCGAAATGTTCGGCCATGTCGTCGAACTTGAGGAGCTCCGGCGAGGCATAGCGCAGCCGCTCCAGGGACCCC
This sequence comes from uncultured Rhodospirillaceae bacterium, assembly GCA_902826565.1. Classification (GTDB taxonomy): domain Bacteria; phylum Pseudomonadota; class Alphaproteobacteria; order Dongiales; family Dongiaceae; genus CADEFF01. The sequence goes on from CADEFF010000114.1 coordinate 3,587, forward strand.
TCGCCCGCGACATCGACATCCGCCGGTTTCGGGCCGCCGCTTTCCACCAGCGCTTCGCTGCGCAGCTTCTCGAGGAAGGCGCGGGCATCCGATTCGGCGAGCCCGGGCTCGACGTCGTAGCGGTTGACGATCGCATCCACCACCTCGCGCAGCGAGGCGCCCCGATCCATCCGCTCCCACACCGTCACGCCGACGCCGGACGAGGCGTAGTAGAGACCGTTGTCGAGGTTGATGATGGTGAGCTCGCCCTCCAGGACCTTCGCGGCGATCCGCGAGCCTGCAGGCGAAAAGATTTCATCGAGGTCCATGTCCCCGCTCCGTCGCACGCCCTGCTTTTGGGTGGCCCCGGCGTCGTTTCCCCAAACCGGAACCGAGGTCAGGGTATCGGGAGCATCCGCCATTTGCAAACGCCGGATAGGCCGGAATCGGCCGATTCGGGCGCTGTTGTGACCCGCGTCACAAAAGCTGTGAATTTGACTGACCAATCAACTTTTCGGATAGGGGCCGCCGAAGCGGCGATTTGCCGGGAGGGCGACCGGCTTTCCCGCGGGTCAGCGCGCGATATCCGCGCAGGCTTCGACCGTCGCCCGGGCGGCGAGGGCCGGGGACGATGAAGGCCGGAGGCGCCGAGGCGGGGACCGCTCAGCGAGCCGCGGCGGCGGGCGCGAGCCGGACGGCCGGGCGGCGGTCGGTCGCCAGGAAGCTATAGATCACCGGCAGCACGAAGAGGGTGAAGAGCGTGCCGACCGCCATGCCGCAGACGATCACCACGGCGATCGAAAAGCGGCTGGCGGCGCCGGCGCCGCTCGCGAGCAGCAAGGGCACGAGGCCCGCCACCATCGCCGCGGTCGTCATCAAAATGGGCCTGAGCCGGATCGAAGCGGCGGTGGCGACCGCGGCGCGGCGGTCGAGACCTTCCCGCTCCTGGCGTTCCCGCGCGACTTCGCAGATGAGGATGCCATGCTTGCTGATGAGACCGATGAGGGTGACCAGGCCGACCTGGGTATAGATGTTCATGGTGGCGAGCCCGAGCGCCAGCGGGATGAGCGCACCGCAGGCAGAAAGCGGGATGCTCACCAGGATGACGAGCGGATCGCGGAAGCTCTCGAACTGCGCCGCCAGCACCAGGAAGATGACGATCAGCGCGAACAGGAAGGTGAGCGCCATCGCGCTGCTCTCGTTGACGAACTGGCGCGACCGGCCGGCATAGTCGAACGAGAACTCCGGCGGCAGCATCCGCTCGGCCGTGGCGGCCAGGAAGTCGAGCGCGGTCCCGAGCGTCACTCCCGGCGCCGGGATGCCGGTGATCGTGGCGGCGTTCTGCTGGTTGAGCTGGGCGAGGCCCAGCGGCTCCACCTCGCGGCGCACGGTGCTGAGGCTGGAAAGCGGCACCAGCCCTCCGGATTCGGTGCGGACATGGAACTCGCCGAGCATTCCCGGATCGAGGCGCGCCGCCCGCGGCACCTGCGGAATCACCTGATAGCTGCGGTTGCGGAGATTCATCAGGTTGACATAGTCGCCGCCGGTCAGGAGCGAGAGCGTGGTGCCGATCTCCGCCATCGACACGCCATAAGCCGCCGCCTTGTCG
>CADEFF010000115.1 GCA_902826565.1 uncultured Rhodospirillaceae bacterium
CGGCTCGCGCTCGCAAGCGCTCACTTGGCCGGGGTGACGCCCTGCGTTGATGGGCAGTCCTCGCGAACGCCCCGCCTTCCTCGTGAGACGTCGAGTGTCATTCTAATCGCCGGTGGCGGGTTGGTCGCTTGCGAGCGCGTCCGCCGGCATGGGCGGCACCAGCAGCGCGGGGTCGAGCCGCGCGTCGCGCCAGTTCATGCGCCAGTCGAGATGCGGGCCGGTCGCGCGGCCGGTGGCGCCCACCTTGCCGACGATCGTCCCCTGCTCGACGAAGCGCCCGGCCGGCACCAGCACGGCCGAGAGATGCATGAGGGTCGAGGACAGCCCCTGGCCGTGATCGATGACGATGGTGCCGCCGGTCAGCACCATGCCGGTTTCGGCGAGGGTGACGATGCCGGCGGCGGGGGCCGCGACGGCCGTGCCTTCGGGGGCCGCGACATCGACGCCGTAATGCGGCTGGCGCGGCTCGCCATTGAGGATGCGGCCCGTGCCATAGACGCCGCTGATCGGCCCTTCGACCGGCCAGGCGAAGCCGCCCGCCCAGTATTCGACCGCGGCCTGCGGCTGCCGCGCCGCCGCGACCCGCGCATTTTCCGCCGCAATGCGTTCCTGCAGCGCGGGATCGGGCGTGACCGTCGATGGCGGCAACCCCTCGATCTCCTGCACGCCATAGACCCGCGGCTCGATCGTGAGGGTCTGCCGATCGGTGATGCCGCCGGGATGGGCGATCTCGAGCAGTGCCGTCGGCCCCGCATCGCGCCCGAAGCCGAAGAGGAAGCGCCCGCCCGGCGAGACCGGCACGGCGGTACCGTCGAGCGTCACCCGGGCGCCGGGCTCGGTCCAGCCATAGACGAGGCCGCCTTGCGTGTAATGGCCTTCGAGGCGGAGCGCATTGCCGGCGAGGGCCGACCCCGCCGCGAGCGTCGCCACCGCGACCGTCACCGCCGCGAGTGCCGCCACGGCGAGCGACAAGAGGAAAACGCGCATCGAACGGAACGCGGCGGTTCTCACAGCAGCGATCCCTGCGGCCCGCCGCCGGAGCCTTCGTCCTTGCGCGGCTTCGCGGCCGGGCGCTTCGCCCCCTGCCCGGCCGGGGCGGCGGCACCGCCGCCCTCGGCGATCGCCGGCACCGTGTCGTCGGCGAAACCGAGCTTGAGCCGCATCCCGGCCGAGACCGCGGCGGCGCGCGTCACCGGCCGGTCGCCCGCGTCGCGCACCAGCACGAAGCCGCGCTGCAGCACGTTTCTGTATGAAAGGCTTTCGAGAAGCTGGCCCCAGCGCTCGAGCCGGGCGCGGTCCTGCCGGATGCGGTCCTCGAGCAGCTTCGGGCGGAGATGCGCCGTCGCGCGCTCGAGCGTCCGCTCGCGCGCCTGGAGCAGCGTTTCCATCGCCTTGCCGAGCAGGATCGCGCCATGGCCGAGCCCCTCGCGCCGCCGGGCGATCTGCTCGGTGGGGGTGACGATGCGCGCGACCAGCCGCTGCAGCGTCTCGTGCCGGCGGCGGAAGAAGCCACCGGACGCAAGGCCGAGACGCTCCGACCAGCCGTCGAGCCGTTGCATTTTCTCCTCGATCAGCCGGCCCGGCTCCGGCAGGCCGCGCGCCAGCCCCTCCACCAGCGCGCGCCGGTGGGCGAGCGCGCGGGCGACCGCATGGGTCAGGCGATGGGCGCATTCGGCGAGCCCCGCGATGAGCTCGGCGCGGACCGGCACCGCCATCTCGGCCGCCGCGGTGGGCGTCGGCGCGCGACGGTCGGCGACGAAATCGATCAGGGTCGTGTCGGTCTCGTGGCCGATGGCCGAGATCACCGGGATCGCGCTCGCCGCCACGGCGCGCACCACGATTTCCTCGTTGAAGGCCCAGAGATCCTCGAGGCTGCCGCCGCCGCGCGCGACGATCAGCAGCTCCGGCCGGCGCGGATCGCCCTCGGGCAGCAGCGCGTTGAAGCCGCGGATCGCGGCCGCCACCTGCTCCGCCGCCCCCTCGCCCTGCACGGCGACCGGCCAGAGCAGCACCGGCCGCGGAAAGCGGTCGGCGAGGCGGTGCAGGATGTCGCGGATGACGGCGCCGGTCGGCGAGGTGACGACGCCGATCGAGGCGGGGAGCCGCGGCAGCTTCCGCTTGCGCGCCTCGTCGAAGAGCCCTTCGGCGGCAAGCTTCTTGCGGCGCTCCTCGAGCAGCTTCAGCAGCGCGCCCTCGCCGGCGAGCTCGACCGTATCGACGATGACCTGGTATTTCGAGCTGCCCGGATAGCTCGAGATGCGGCCGGTGGCGATCACCTCCATGCCATGCTCGACCTTGAGCCTGAGGCGCGCGAGCGTGCCGCGCCAGCAGACCGCGTCGATGACCGCCGATTCGTCCTTCAGGCTGAAATAGAGATGGCCGGAGCCGTGATAGTTCGGCTTCGACACCTCGCCGCGCACCCGCACCCGCTCGAAATTGCCTTCGAGCGTCTGCTTCACCGCGCGGCTGATCTCGGAAACGGTGAATTCCGGGAGATTGGTGAGCGGTTCGTTCATGCTTGCCATTCTAGGGCAGGTTTCGCCCGCTTCCAAAAAAAGCCCCGCAGGGCGAGCAGAAGAAGTCCTCATGGGCGAGCAAAACAAACCCTCATGGTGAGCCTGTCGGACCATGAGGCCATATCGCGCCTCATCCTTCGACAGGCTCAGGATGAGGCAACGCCTTGAGGAGACGGCTTGAGCGACTCCATGCGGAGACAATAGAACAGAACTTCAAAAACAAACCCTCGTGGTGAGCAAAACAGGTCCTCATGGTGAGCCTGTCGAACCATGAGGTCCTATTGCCCCTCATCCTTCGACAGGCTCAGGATGAGGCAACGCCTTGAGGAGACGGCTTGAGCGACTCCGTGCGGAGACAATAGAACAGGCCTTCAAGAACAAGCCCTCACGGGTGAGCAAAACAGGTCCTCATGGTGAGCCTGTCGAAGCATGAGCCCGTATTGCTCCTCATCCTTCGACAGGCTCAGGATGAGGTGGTTTTTCAAGTTGCGAAGGACGGAGCGGGCATGCGGGTGCTGGTGGTGGGATCGGGCGGGCGCGAGCATGCGCTCTGCTGGGCGCTCGCGGCCTCGCCGCTCTGCGACAAGCTCTATTGCGCGCCGGGCAATGCCGGCATCGCGGGCGAGGCGGAATGCGTTCCCGTCGCCGCCGACGACATTCAGGGGCTGGTGCGCTTCGCGACCGGGAACGCCATCGACTTTGTCGTGGTCGGGCCGGAAGTGCCGCTGGTGAAGGGGCTGGTCGACCGGCTCGAGGAAGCCGGCATCAAGGCCTTCGGCCCGAGCGAGCGGGCGGCGGCGCTCGAAGGCTCGAAATCCTTCATGAAGGAGCTCTGCGCGAAATACGCGATCCCGACCGCGGCCTTCCGCCGCTTCACCGATCCCGCCGACGCCAGGCGCTATGTCCGCGAAGCGGGCGCACCGATCGTGGTGAAGGCGGACGGGCTCGCCGCCGGCAAGGGCGTGGTGGTGGCGCAGAGCCTCGAGGAGGCCGAGGCCGCCATCGACGACATGCTGGTCCAGCGCAGCTTCGGCGAAGCGGGCGGCGAGATCGTCATCGAGGAATTCCTCGAAGGCGAGGAGGTGAGCTTCTTCGCGCTCGTCGACGGCACCCATGCGCTGCCGCTCGCCTCGGCGCAGGACCACAAGACCGCCTATGACGGCGACAAGGGCCCGAACACCGGCGGCATGGGCGCCTATTCGCCGGCGCCGGTGCTGGACGAGATCCTCGCCGACCGCGTCATGGCGGAGATCGTCGAGCCGACGGTCAAGGCGATGGCGGCGGAAGGCCGGCCCTTCAAGGGCGTGCTCTTCGCCGGCCTGATGATCGGGCCGAAGGGGCCGCGGCTGCTCGAATATAACGTGCGCTTCGGCGACCCCGAGGCGCAGGTGCTCTGCCTCCGCCTCATGTCGGACCTCCTCCCCGCCCTCGTCGCGGCGCGCGACGGGCAGCTCGGGAACTTCCATCTGCGCTGGAAGCCGGAGGCGGCGGTGGCGGTGGTGATGGCGGCGAAGGGCTATCCCGGCCCCTACCGCAAGGGCACGCCGATCGGCGGGCTCGACCGCGCGCAGAAGCTCGCCGGCGTCTATGTGTTCCATGCGGGCACGGCGCGCGACGCGACCGGCCAGCTCACCGCCAATGGCGGCCGCGTGCTCGGCGTCAACGCGCTCGGCAGCAGCATCGGCGAGGCCCGCGCCCGCGCCTACGCGGCGGTCGATCTCGTGGACTGGCCGGACGGCTTCTGCCGCCGCGACATCGCCTGGCGCGCCATGGCGCGGCTCGCGCCCGGCCGGCGGTGACGGCACGGCCGACGAACGAAAGCATCGAGCGCGGCGGACCCCCCACCCCGGCCGGCGGTGACGCGCGGCCGACGAACGAACGCATCGAGCGTGGCGGCACCCCCCACCCCACCCTCCCCCGCAAGGGGGGAGGGAAGTTAAGGTCGAATCCCCTCCCCCTTGGAGGGGGGAGGGTTAGGGTGGGGGTGGCGGCCAGAAGGCGGTCGGGAAAAGAAACCTCGGGAATGGAGGCGCGCAGGCGAATGAGCGGGGTGAGCCGATGAGTGCGGCGGGCGCGTCGCGCCTGCCTTTCGACGCGGAGAGGATCGCGGAGGAAACTCGTCGGGCGAGGAAGCGATGAGTCGTGCCCCCTCACCCCTCCCTCTCCCCCGCAAGCGGGGGCGAGGGTGTCGCAATGTTCCCTCGCCCCGCCCCGGCGGGGAGAGCGACTGTCTTGCGTGTCAAGCGGTTTGCCAAGGCGTTCGATCCCGGAGGATGGCGTTGAGGATGACGAGGAGCTTCCGCATGCAGGCGGTGAGGGCAAGTTTCTTCGCTTTGCCGGCTGCGAGCATGCGGCGATAGAA
>CADEFF010000116.1 GCA_902826565.1 uncultured Rhodospirillaceae bacterium
CGTCGTTGCCGCCGCCGAGGCCGGCGCCGCGATGGCGGCCGACCGCGTCGATTTCATCGATGAAGATGATGCAAGGGGCGTTCTTCTTGCCCTGCTCGAACATGTCGCGCACGCGGCTCGCGCCCACGCCGACGAACATCTCGACGAAATCGGAGCCGGAGATGGTGAAGAAGGGCACGTTCGCTTCGCCGGCGATGGCGCGGGCGAGCAGCGTCTTGCCGGTGCCCGGAGGGCCGACCAGCAGCACGCCTTTCGGGATCTTACCACCGAGCCGCTGGAACTTCTGCGGGTCCTTCAGGAACTCGACGATCTCCTGCAGCTCCTGCTTCGCCTCGTCGATGCCGGCGACGTCCTCGAACGTCACGCGGCCGACCTTCTCGGTCAGCATCCGCGCGCGGCTCTTGCCGAAGCCCATGGCCTTGCCGCCGCCGGACTGCATCTGGCGCATGAAGAAGATCCAGACGCCGATGAGCAGCAGCATCGGGAACCAGGAAATCAGCACGCTGATCAGCGGATGCATGCTGTCTTCGGCCGGCGCCGCGATGATCTTGACCTGCTTGTCCTCGAGGCGCTGGACGAGCGCCGGATCGTCGGGCGCATAGGTGGTGAAGGCGCGGCCGTCCGACAGATGGCCGGAGATATTGGGCCCTTGAATGGTCACGTCGGCGACCTGGCCCTGCGCGACCTCGCCCAGGAACTCCGAATAGGGGATCTCCGGCTGCTGCCCGCGCCCGGGCGACCCGTCGAACAGGTTGAACAGCGCAATCAACAGCAGCGCAATGATGATCCAAAGCGCCAGATTCTTCGTCAAATTCAAGGCTCTATACCTATCCGCGGCCCCGGTTTCGGCGGGCGGGGGCTGGATTCGCGAGCCGCGGCCGACCGCGGTTACTGATTAGATAATCTCTGCGGGAAATTAAGCAACGGCAAAGCGCGCAGAAATCAACGGGTGACGGGCCTGGGTCAGGCCGGCCGGCAGGGCCGCCCGCAGCCCTTTCCGCCGGTATCCGAGGGCGGGCACGGCTTCGAGCCGCGGCCCCCGCCAGAGCGCCGGCAGCCGCGCGCCGCAAAGGGCCGGAAACCCGTCCGGCGCCGGGTGCCTGTCGCGGAACCGTCGCCAACCCGCAGCGCCCAGCGGACGCCAGGCGCGACCCCTCCCTGCCCCGATCGGCGCCGGCGCCTCCTCCGTCAGAACGAAGCAGCGGCCGCGGTGGCGAAGAAAGCGGCAATGGCCGAGCGTCATGCCCCGCCCCTGCCCGCCCGCCAGCCACTCATAGCCGCGCTCGAGCCGCTCGCGGCGCGGCGCATAGGCGCCGCCGCCGACGGACTGGATCAGCCGGGCAAGGGCGCGGAGGCCCTGGGGGCGCGGGGCGAGGGCGAGCCAGCCCTCCGGAAGGATGGCCATACCGCCCGGATGGAGCTCGATCTCGACCAGGAGATCGGCGACGGCATCCGCACCGGCGGCACGCGCGCGGCCGAGCGCGAAGGCCGTGGCGGCAAGCTTCATCGGATCGATCTCGAGCCGCGGCAGGGATTGGCGCAGCCGCACCCGCTCGAACCTGGGGTTCTCGTTGCTCGGATCCTCGATCCAGGGCTGTCCCAGCGAACGCAGTGTGGCGACGAGCCGCGCTTTCGGAAGCGTGAGCAGCGGGCGCAGCCATCGCAGACCGTCCTGCTCCCGCACCGCCGGCATGGCGGCGAGCCCATCGAGACCGCTCTGCCGTCCGAGCCGCAGCAGGAAGGTTTCGCTCTGGTCGTCGCGATGATGCGCCAGCGCCAGATGCAGAATCGCATTCGCGCGGCAATGGCGCGCAAGCAGGCGATAGCGCGCCTCGCGCGCGCGCGCCTGGAGGCCATGGCAGGGCTTCCGGCCGCGCCAGGGCAGGATCGCATGGGCGATGCCGCGCTCGCCGAGCCAGATGCCGACCTGCCGCGCTTCCGCGGCCGAGCCCGCGCGCAGGCCGTGATCGACCGTGAGGCCGATCGCCTTGCCGCCGCGCCGGCGCGCCCAGCGATCGAGCAGCAGCGTCAAAGCGAGACTGTCGGCGCCGCCCGAGACGGCAACGGCGATGACGGGGTGTTTCTCGAACGGGCCGAGCCGCTCGATCAGGCGCGCGAAATCGCGCTCGGAGATGGCGCCCCGCTGCCGGTCTCGAACGCGGGAATGCTCAGACCGGCGCGTGCCGGCCGGGCGGCGCGAAGCGCCCGCTCCCGATCGCATCGCCGGGCGTCGGTCAGGCGCAGCCGAAGCGCTGCTGCTCGCGCCGGGCCTGATCGACGAGATCGGTGTCGGCGCCGGGGAACTTCTTCAGCAGCTCCGAGAAGGCGACGCAGGCATCCGGCTTCTTGCCGAGCTCGCCCAGCGCCATGCCGAGCTTGAGCAGGTTCGGGCCGGCTTTGCCGCTGTTCGGATATTTCTGATAACCCTCGGCGAACGCCACGGCCGCTTCGGTGTAGTTGCCGCGCACGTAATAGGTTTCGCCCAGCCAGTATTGCGCGTTGCCCGCGAGCACGTCGGTCGGGTTGCGCCGCACGAATTCGGCGAGCGCCTGCTGCGCTTCGGCGTAGTTGGCCTGCTTCAGGAGGCCGAAGGCGTATTCGTACTGCTCCTGCGGCGTCGCGCCGGGCAGGTCATAGGCCGCGCTGGCCACCGGCGCCGGCGGGGCGCTCGTCTGCTGCGCCGCGGCCATCTGGCCCTCGGTCAGCGTGCCGAGGATCTGGGTGCCGCCGGGCTGCGGCGGGGGCGTCGCGGCCGTCGTTCCGGCCGCCGCCGGCATCTCGCCCGCCGGCGCGGGCGCCGTGCCGGCCGGTGTCGTTCCCGCGGGCGCCGCGGCCGCCATCCCGCCCTGACCCCGCTCGAGCTGGGTCAGGCGGAAATCGACGTCGCTGTTCAGCTTGTCGAGCCGAGTACTGAGCTGGTTGAGCTGATAGGTGATGTCCTCGAACTTGCCGTTGAGCTGGCTCATCTGGGAATCGAGCTGCTGCAGCCGGACCTCCTGGTTCGCCTGCACGCTCGGGTTTCCGCCCGAGCCGCCCGAGGGAAGGTTGCCGTTATAGACATAGGCTTGCAGGTCGCTCAGCTCGCGCTGCAGCCGCTGCAGCTCGTCTTCCATGCTCTGCGCCGCCGCCGGCCCGGCGAGGCCCAGGACCATGACGGCGCCGGCGAAGAGCGCGCCGAGCCAGAGGACGGGGCGCGGCCGGCGGGTCGCCCTCGGCTGACGTGGCCCCACATTCGCTGCGGACTGGCGCGGCTGGATGTTCGCCGCCTGGCGCGGCCCGATGTTCGCCGCGGGCTGGCATGGCCGGCGCACGATGACAGACAGGGCTGGAGCTCTCATGGCTGGCTCTCCGCAGTGGCGAAGACGGCGCGGCCCGCGACGGGCAAACGCCGCCGACCGGGCGCATGCCCGCAGATTCGCCGGGTTTCGGGGCAAAAGTAAGGCGGGGTCGCCGGGGCTGCAACGGCCTCGCCCGGGCAAAAAGCTTGGCCCGGACAAAAAAACAGCCGCCGGCGGGCACGGGGGACCATGTCTTCCCGTGCCCGCGGCAGCCTTGTGCCGTCAGACGGACGAAAACGCCCGTTACTGAACGTTCGGAACCGTCACGCCGCGGCGATTCTGCGACCAGGCAGTCTCGTCATGGCCGTCCACCGCCGGGCGCTCCTTGCCGTAGCTGATGGTCTGGATGCGGTTCGGATCGATGCCGAGGGCCACCAGGTAATTGGCCACCGACGCCGCGCGCCGCTCGCCGAGGGCGAGATTGTATTCGCGCGTGCCGCGCTCGTCGCAATGGCCTTCGACCACGACCGTCACGCCGGGATAGGTCTGCAGCCAGGTCGCCTGGCGTTCCAGCGTCGACTGCGCATCGGGCGTCAGTTCGTAGCTGTCATAGCCGAAGAAGACGCGGTCGCCGACATTCTGCGTGAATTCGGTGAGCGAGCCCGGAACCACCGTCGAGCTGGACATCGAACTGTCGGTGGTCGTGGAGGTGGTGCCGCCACCCGTGCTGGCCGGCGTCTCCGGCGGAGTGTCGGAGGAGCAGGCCGCCAGCAGAAGGGCTGCCGCGAACGCCGTGATGAGTTTGAAGTTCATAGCCAAAACCTTTCGTCGCCTTGTCAAGAAGTTCCGTGCGATCGGATTCGCACGCTCAGTGGACAAACCGCGGTCATGCCTTTGTAATAAATCGAAGAATAGCGACTCGACGGCGGGGTTTTCGCAGCAGAATATAGGGTTATCATCCTGACAAATCAACAGAAACCCGCCCCTTCTTCCACTTAAACGATCTCCCGTCGAAACGCGTCGCGGGCCTCAGGGTATCAACGGCGACCAGGCCGGATCCGATCCCTCCATCGGCGTAATTACTTCGCGCTCGTTATGGCCGGTCAGATCGATCGTGTAGAGCTTCGGCCCGGCGCTGCCGGAATTCTGCCGAAAGAAGGCCAGCACACGCCCGTTGGGCGACCAGGTCGGTCCTTCCACCAGATAGCCTTGCGTCAGCATCCGCTCGCCGCTGCCGTCCGGGCGCATCACGCCGACATAGAAGCGGCCGTCGGCGATGCGGGTGAACGCGATAAGATCGCCGCGCGGCGACCAGACCGGTGTGCCGTATTTGCCCGAGCCGTGGCTGATGCGCTGCACGTTCGAGCCGTCCGAGTTCATCGCGTAGAGCTGCTGCGAGCCGCCGCGATCGGAGTTGAAGGTGATCCGCGCGCCGTCCGGCGAGTAGCTCGGCGAGGTGTCGATGCCGGGGCTGTTGGTCAGGCGCTGCACCTTCCGGGTGCGGAGATCCATCGTGTAGATCTCGGTGTTGCCGCCCTGCGCCATGCTCATGATGACGCCGTTG
>CADEFF010000117.1 GCA_902826565.1 uncultured Rhodospirillaceae bacterium
CATGGCGAGCAGGCTTTCCATGGTGCCGCGCTCCACCTCGCGCGTGACCGACAGGGCCGTGAAGATCAGCATCGTCATGGTGAGGATGGTGCCGAGCAGCCCCGGCACGATGTTGAGTTGCGTCACGCCTTCGGGATTGTAGCGCCGGTGCTGGCGGATCTCGAATGCGGCCGGTTCCGCCTCCTCCTTCTGCAGGCCGCGGTCGCGGGCGAGAGCGGTCGAGACGATGCCATCCAGCGCGCCGAGCGCGGTGCCGGCGGCCACGGGATCGGTGGCATCGGCGGCTACCAGCAGGGCGGGCTTGTCACCCCGGCGCACGGCGCGCGCGAACCCAGCCGGAACTTCCACGACGAACAGCGCCTTGCCCGAGCGCATCCAGTGGTCCACCTCGGCCTCGTCGTGCGACACCCACTTGATGTCGAAGTAGGAGGTGTTGCGCAGCGCCGACAGGATCGAGCGGCCGAGATCGGAGTCCTCCTGCATGAGCACGGCGGTGGGCAAGTGCCTGGGGTTGTTGTTGATCGCGAACCCGAACAGGAACAGCTGCATCAGCGGGATCATGATCATGGTCGCGAACGTGATGCGGTCGCGTTTGAGCTGAATGAATTCCTTCACGAACATGGCGGAGAAACGCGCCAAAGCATTCGTGGTCGAGGCCGGGCGCGGGGCGCGTTGCGTCGTCACGGGAAGTTATCCTTGCTGCGGCTCATCAGATCGATGAACACGTCCTCGAGCGACGGCTCGCTCGGCTCCCATTTGAGGCTCGCATCGGCCATAAAGGGCTTGAGGGATCCCTCCATTTTTTCGCGATCGCGCCCCGAGACATGCAGGCTGGCGCCAAACGGCGCCACCATGTCGACGCCGGACAACTGGGTGAGCTTTTCGCCGACATCGTGCAGATCGGGTCCGGACACCGTCCACGTGGTCAGGTTCGATTGCCGGATCACCTCGTCGACCGTGCCGTGGGTCAGCAATTCGCCGTAGGCGATGTAGGCGATCTCGTGGCAGCGCTCGGCCTCGTCCATGTAATGCGTGGAGACGAGCACGGTCAGTCCTTCGGCGGCGAGCGAGTGGATCTCGTTCCAGAATTCGCGCCGCGCCTTGGGGTCGACGCCGGCCGTCGGCTCGTCGAGGAGCAGCAGGTCGGGCTGGGGCAGGATGCAGGCGCCGAGCGCAAGGCGCTGTTTCCAGCCGCCCGACAGCTCGCCGGCAAGCTGCGCCTCGCGCCCGCCGAGGCCCAGCCGCTCGATGGCGGCGCGGGCGCTTGCGGGTGGATCGGGCAGCCCGAACACGCGGGCCACGAATTCGAGATTCTCGCGGATCGACAGGTCCTGATACAGACTGAAGCGTTGCGTCATGTAACCGACGTGCTGCTTGATGAGGTGCGCTTGGGTCAGGATGTCGTAGCCCAGGCACGTGCCGCGCCCGGCATCGGGCGTGAGCAGGCCGCACAGCATGCGGATGGTGGTGGTCTTGCCGGAGCCATTGGGTCCGAGAAAGCCGTAGATCTGCCCGCGGTCCACCCGCATCGTCAGGTTGCGCACCACGACCTTGCTGCCGAAGGACTTGGTCAGGCCTTCGACCTCGATGACGGGATCGGGCGTGCGAGGCTCAGCGCTTGCCATACGCGGTCTCACGCGGCTGATCGGTGACGAGGCTGATTTCAGTCGGCTGGCCGACGCGCAGCAGCTCGGGTTTGCGCGGGATGGCCTCGACGCGGAAGACGAGCTTGGCGCGCTCCTCGCTGCTGAAGATGACGGGCGGCGTGAACTCGGCCTGGCGCGCGATGAAGGTGACTTGCGCCATGATGCCGTCCGCGCAACCGTCGCACTGCACCGACACCATGTCGCCGAGAGCGATGGCGGGCAGCGCCGACTGCGGCACGAAGAACCGCAGTTTCAGATTGCCGGGCGGGAGCAGGGACACGACCGGACGGCCCGCCGGCACGATCTCGCCTGCGCGGAAATAGATCTCCTGCACGACGCTGTCGGCTGGCGCGGCCACCTGGCGCTGAGTGTTGCGCGTTTGCGCCGATGTCAGCCGGGCTTCGGCCTGCTTGACGACTTCGCGCGCGGCGTTGATGTCCTCGCTGCGCGCGTTCAAGCGGGCCACTTCGATCTGCCGCCGGATTTCCAGCAGCAGCGCCCGGTCGCGATCGTGTGCGGCCTTGGCCTGATCGAGGCGGGCCTGCGCGACAATGCCCCGCTCGACCAGCTTGCGCGTGCGCTCGAGCTCGGGCTCGGAGTTTTCCAGCGCCGCGCGGGCTCGGGCTTCCTGGGCCTGCAAGACGGCCACCTCTTCGGGCCGATGCTGCGCCGTCTCCGCCTTGGCCAAACGTGCCTTGGCCTCATCGAGGGCGCCCTGCGCTTGCTGCAGGTCTGCTTGCTGGATGTCGTTTTGCAGCGTGAAAAGGGCGGCGCCCGCTTTCACGGCTTCGCCCTCCCGGACGGCCATGATGGTGAGGCGGCCCGACTCGTCGGCACCCACGAACAGAAGATCGGCCTCGACCCAGCCGTGATACTGCAGCGGCTGGGATGGGCCGCGCAGCATGAGGAAGGCGCCGGCGGCGGCCGCAACCAGCACAACGCCGGCAATGACGGCGATCTTGCGGTTCATGGCTTGGGCTCCTCGGAGCTGGTCAGAAGACGAACGTGGGCCTTCAGCATTCCATCGACATCGAGCGGGTGGATGCGGCCGAACAGCGAGTCCCAGATAACGGCAACGATCATCGGTGCGACGAGAAGCTGCGGAAATTGTGCGAGCGTCGCCGCGGAGGGAACGCCCTCCTGTGCCGCCCGCCGCAAGACACCTTGGACCAGCTCAATGCCGCGCGAGACCACTTCGCGATGATAGAACTCCGCGATCTCGGGAAATCGCGACCCCTCCGAGATGAGCAAGTGCAAAATTCGCTGGCGCTCGGTGCCGAGAACCTGCGTTCGGAACATCTCGAAGAACCGGGCTATGAACGCCTGCGGCGGCACATCGGGCGGCGTCTCCTGCGCCAGCTTGTCGAACAGCGGTGACAAGTAGCTGCGGATCAACTCCTGGAACAGCGTCTGCTTGTTGGGGAAGTAGAGATAGAGCGTGCCTTTCGCGACGCCGGCCTGGGCGGCCACGTCATCGAGCCGCGCGGCGGCAAAGCCGTGGCGGGAAAAAACGTCCAGAGCGGCTGCGAGGATGATGCGCCGCCGTTCGTCGGTGGCTTCGGGCGACGCCTTGCGCCGGCCGCGTCCGGCGCGGACCGGGATGTTGTCCCCGGCAGCCGGTGCGCCGGTTACAGTCAAGGGTGCTGACGCGCGAGGCGCGGTCCTGGCGGCATTGGAGCGGCCAGGACGCGTGCCCCGCGGATGCCCTCGAGGCTTTTTGATCGCCGGCAGGGGTTTGGCCACAGGTGCCGCTCACATAAATAATGACTGACTGGTCAGTCATTATTTATGGAGCCAGAACGCAAGGTCAAGGGAAATGTCTGAGCGGGCTGCGACCATAGGCGCCTGCGAAAGAAAAAAGGGCCGGAGGAATGCCGGCCCTTAATGCAGATGAGAGGTGCGCGGCAGTCGTCAGCCGTTGCCAAATCGCTTCTGCCACCAGCCTTTGCGGGGCGGGTCGTCCGATTTTTGGGGGACGTCCTCGACAGCCACTTTCTCAGGTTCCGGGCGCTGGTCCGGAGCGCTGGTCTGGTGCGCGGTTCGATCCTCGCGCACGCTCTCGATGCGTGCAGGGATTACTTCGGAGCGCGAGGAAGCGAGGGCGGTTTCCTCGCGGCGATCCTCGCTCATATCCGCTGCGGCACCAGCTTGTTCCGTCGCGTACGTGGCGGGAGCAACGTTGCTATCATGCTGCCGCTCGCGTGTCGCTCCGGTGTGGACCGTGGCATGCTCCTCGTGCCGATGCTCTGCAGCGGCGCCGGCGCTTTGAGACGCGAACGGCTCGACGTGTGCGCCTTGGCTTTCGGCGGGCCACTCATTGCCGGCGTTCTCGGGGTGCGCAAAGTCGCCGGACGCAGGCGCGTGCTCGCCCTCGGCCGTCTCACGCCGCTCGCGATTGCGTCCTCCGCGGCGGCCGCGCCGCCGCTTGCGTCCATCACGTCGCTCGGCGCCGTCGCGGCTTTCGGCACTGCGCGGCGCATCGGCGCTACGATCCTCGTCTCCCTCGCCACCATCGGGATGCGGATCGCCGTTGGCGCCCTCCGCATCGTCATGCGTATCGCTGCCGTTCGCGGCGCGGTCGCCACGCGGCTGGTCGGGGTCGCGGCCGCGATCTGCGGAGAAATTCCGCTCGCCACGGTCGCGGTCGCTGCCACGTCCGCGGCGCCGGCGGCGTCGACCGTCGCGCCGGTTGCTGCTGTCGCCTTCGTCGTCGCTGCGATCTTCGGCGCGAGCCTCGCGCGGCGCCTCGACCTCGCGCTCCTCGCCCTCGAAACCCCACTCCATGTTGACCGCGGCGCTGCGTTCGGGTCGTTTCGCATGTGCGGCGCCGTCTGCCACACGCTCGATGGCAAAGTTCGCGCCTTGCATGCGCTCGCTGGCCTCGACGTTGACGATGATGCCGTAGCGTTGCTCGATCTCAATGATGAAGCCGCGCTTGTGATTGAGAATGTAAAGCGCGACGCCAGCCGTCGTCAGCGCCGTCAGCGACGACGGGCGCCCTTTCATCAGTTCGTCCTCGATGCCGCGCAGAACCGCCAGCGCCATCGATTCGGTGGAGCGGATGATGCCGGTGCCCTGGCAGTGCGGGCATTGCGACGTCGAGCCTTCGAGCACACCCGTGCGCAGGCGCTGCCGCGACATCTCGAGCAGGCCGAAGTGCGAGGAACGGACGACCTGGATG
>CADEFF010000118.1 GCA_902826565.1 uncultured Rhodospirillaceae bacterium
TCAATTATGAAGTAAAGGATGTGACCGAAAAGGCGGGGGTGTTCGACTACAAGGAAATCCTTAAGAGTCCACAGAAGGTCAAAGAACTAACCGCCGCTTTGATGCGCTCCTATGATAAGGACGTAGCGCGTCAAAAGACGAAGGCGTTTAAGGATCTCTGCCCCATTGGAAAAGGCGCCGCGAAGAATTGACGAGTTTTGCAGCGCATTTACGCTGCAGTAGTCCTCCTAATCCTCGCAAATTGTCGAGCGGCGCTTCCTACTCCGCCGCCTTCCCCTGCGCCTCCGCGAGCAGCTTCTCCGCGAACGCCTTCTTCTGGCTGGAATTCATCTTCTTGGTCTCGTTCGCGAGCACGCGCTCGTTGATCGAGGTGTTCCAGTAGTCGAGGCTCTCGAAGCCGAGCAGGGCGGACTTGCCGACGAACTGCCGCAGCACCTCGTTGGTCGGGCCCATCACCCAGCCGGCCTTGCCGTCGCGCAGGTAGCGCTCGATGCCGAGGCCCGGCTTGTAGCCGGTGCCGCCGCAGGCATGCAGCATCTTGTCGGTGACATGCGCCACGTTCTTCGCCGCGGCGAACTTCACCTGCCACATCCAGGGCAGGGTCTGCGCGCGCGGCGCCGCGGTCAGGTCCTTGTGGATCGACCAGTCGCAGTTGTTCGTGGCGTCGTCCATCGCGCGCGCCATCTGGAAGGTGAGCGCCCGCGAGGCGTTGGTGTCGATGATCGCCTCGCCGACATAGTCCTGGATGGTCGGGTAGTCGCAGACCCGCATGCCGACGTCGACATGCTTCTTCGTCGTGGTGTGGCGCTTGGCGATGTCGATCATGCCGAGCGCGATGCCGTTCCAGCAGGCGGACGAGCAGAGCAGGAAGAAGGGATCGACGCATTCGTCGTTGGCGAGCGCGCCGTCGCCCTTCGGGCCGACCATGCGGTCCGGCGGCAGCACGACATTGTCCACCTCGAGCGTGCCGGACTGGTTGCCGCGGAGCCCGAGGCCGTCCCACTTGGAGGGCTCGGCCTTCACCTCGTCCTTCAGCACGAGCCAGCAGGAGAGG
Source organism: uncultured Rhodospirillaceae bacterium (assembly GCA_902826565.1). GTDB lineage: Bacteria > Pseudomonadota > Alphaproteobacteria > Dongiales > Dongiaceae > CADEFF01. Next base: position 1,055 of record CADEFF010000118.1, read on the forward strand.
TCGCCGTAATTGCCGCCGAAATCGGGGCTCGTGGTCTGGATGACGTACCAGTCGGCGAAGCCGCCGGAGGTCGTCCAGGAGGCCTTCTTGCGGACCTTCCAGCCGCCCTCGACCTTCTCGGCGCCGGACGAGATCGGATACCAGAAATGAGAGCCGGTCTCGGGGTCGGAGAAGGAAAGGGTGCCGATCAGCACGTCCTTGTCGAGCCGCCGGAGGATGTCGGTCAGGGTCTTGTTGTTATGGTGCCGGAAGAGGGCGGCGGCGACCGCGCCCAGATGCATCGTGTAGCACATGGCGGTCGAGGCGCAGCCATAGCGCGCGATCGTCTCGACGGCCATGGCGGCGGCGACATGGTTCTCGCCCATGCCGCCCAGCTCCTTCGGCACGAAGATGCCGAGGAAGCCGTGCTTCGCCAGCGCCTCGAAGTTCTTGCGCGGGAAGAGCAGCTTCTTGTCGGATTCGATGGCGTTGTCGCGGAGCGTGGTGCGGGAGAGCTCGATGAGCTTCGCCTGCAGTTCCTTCTGGTGCGGCGTCAGGATCCATTGCGGGTCGAACTCGTAGCCGAGACCCCAGAACTCCTCGTCGCCCCATTTCTTGACGTCGCTCATGTGCCCTTCGCTCCCTGTTTTTCGTTCCATGCGGGAGCGGGCCGCCGTCTCGCGCCGCGGCGCTGGGGCTGGTCTCCCCTCCGGCGCTCCGCCCTCTCTTTCGGAGGGTCATCGGCGCCGGCGCTCCCGTTTCGGAAAGCCTACAGGAAAGCCGCAAATGGAGGCAAGGCGAGCGCGGCCCAATCGGTAGCCGCCGCCGACCAATTCAAAACCACCGGTGGAAACCCTGGATGGATGCATCCTCCGACAGGCTCAGGATGAGGACTTTATCTCTTCCTCATGGTGAGCCTGTCGAACCATGAGGCCCATCGTGCGACCGCCCGTGGGCCGGCGCGGCGCCCAGTCGGGCGAGGGCGCGCGGCCGGCGGGGCGCGGTCAGTGGATGTCCTGGAGCCGGCTGTATTTGCCGCGGAAGTAGAGCAGCGGGCGGCCGTGATCGTCCGAGCGGTAGCGCACCACATGGCCGAGGAAGATGATGTGGTCGCCGCCGTCATGGGTCGAGCGCGTGCGGCAATCGAACGAGGCGAGGGTGTCGGAGAGGACCGGCGCGCCGGTCTCCCAGACCTCGTAATCGAGGTTCTCGAACTTGTGCGCGCCCTGGCGGGCGAACAGGCTCGACAGCGCCTCCTGCTCCTCGCGCAGCACGTTGATCGCGAAGCAGCCGGCGTCCTCGAAATGGGCGAGGCTGTAGGCCTTGCGGTCGAGGCTGAACAGCACGAGCGGCGGATCCAGCGAGACCGAGTTGAAGGAGTTGGCGGTGACCCCGATCAGCTCGCCGTCGGACCGACGGGCGGTGATGATGGTGACCCCGGTGGCGAACCAGCCCAGGGCGCTGCGGAAATGGCGCGTGTCGAACGTCATCCGCCCCGGATACCCTAAAGCCGGGTTTCCGGCCAGAAAATTTCGAGCCGCGCGCTTCCCCGGGCCGATGGATGCCCGATCCCGCCGCCTGGTCCTCGCCGCCCTTTGCGTCGGGGCGGCCGGCCTCAGTCCCGTTCCTCGATCCGGCTCAGCGTTCCGGCATACGAGGCATATGCGGACGCCGCGGCGGGCGATCCGCCGCCGCGGTGCTGATGTCGAGATTGATGATGCGAAGGACCTGAATGCCCTTACGACCTTGCCCGACCTCGCACTGAATCGTGGAACCCTCCGGCGCATCCTGCAGCCCGGCATCCTTCAGCGCCGAGATATGCAGGAACACATCCGAGGTACCGTCCGCCGGCGTCACGAAGCCATAGCCCTTGTCGGCACGAAACCACTTGATCTTGCCGCGGACTTCCCGGACGTCTTCAGCTCCCTGATAGTCGCTCATTTTTCCGCTCTTCCATCCCGCGCCAGTTGTTCCCTGCAAAAGCGTACCGAATGTGATCCTCGCCCCTGGCGCGATCGGCGGGCACATCGCTTGGCGACGGAAACGCGCATGTCGCTTCCGAAGCAGAACCAGATTGGAGGGGGAAATTGCCAAAAGCAAGATGCGGAGTACGACATTGAGCGGGAGAATTGTCCCCGGGCCCCGGATAGAAAAAAGCTAATGCAAATTCGCAAGGCTTTCCGACCCTGAGTCTGGCTGATCGGTCAGGAAACGGATCGGTTTGCGGCCGACCCGGGCGCTTTTCCGGCTACACCCTACTCAACCCATAGGGGTAGAGCCATGCATCGGGGGAGAGGCCAATTACCGGCCGGTCGAGCTTCCGGTTCCGGTTTCGACCTGGCGGGGTGACGCCGTGGGACTGGCCAGCGCCGCCAGGATCTCCCGCTGAACCGCAACATATCCGTCGCCGCGGCAGTCGAGCCGCGCGGCCAGATGGCGATGCAGGGCCGGCAGCGCATGGAATGGCACCGAGGGGCAGGCATGGTGCTCGGCATGGAACGGCATGTTCCAGGCGACGAAGCGGACGAGCGGATTGGTGCGGGTAGTGCGGGAATTGGCCAGCATGTCGGGCGTTTCGGCGCAGCCGGTATGCTCGGCGAGGAGATAGAGCCTGAGAAGGGGCTGGCCCAGCAGCGCCGGCCCGGCCCAGAGCAGGAGCGGCAAGGGCGAGGCGGACAGCAGGGCCAGCGCCGCCGTCCCGCCATAGAGCGCCCAGAGGCTGCGCGCCTCGGCAATGACCCGGCGGCGGCTCTGGGCGGGAACATAGCTTTCCTCGACCCGGCCGGCGGCGTGGCGGGCGAGGCTGCGGAAGGCGGCGATCCAGTAGGGGATGCCCGAGACATGAAGGAGCCAGGCGCCGCGGCTCGAGGGCTTCGGCACGGCCAGCTCCGGGTCGCGCGCCGGATCCTGCGTATGGCGATGATGGGCGAAATGGAAGCGGCGGAAATATTCCGGCGGCAGGACGAGGAGCGCACCCGTGACGAAGGCGACCGCATCGTTGAGCCAGCGCGAGCGGAAGGCCGTGCGGTGGACGGTCTCGTGCAGCGGCGCGAACAGGAATACGAGGAAGAAGCCGTGCAGCAGCATCGCCGGGATGAGCAGCAGGCTCCCCGTCGCGGCGAGCACCAGCGCGCCGCTGCCGGCCAGCGCCGCGCCATGGCCGGCGAGGCGCGCGAGCCCGGGCCCGTTGCTGCGCCGGTCGAGCCGGATCAGCGTCGCGCGGTCGATCGGGCTCTGGGGGATTTCGCCTCTCTCCATCCGCAACACCGGCCGTTCCCGATCGGGGCCGCCGGCAGCGCGGGATGTCAGCGCGCGAGCTCGGCGGCGTGGTGGCGGAGATGATCCGCCATGAAGCTGGCGATGAAGTAATAGCCGTGATCGTAACCCGGCTGTCGCCGCAAGGTGAGGGGCTG
>CADEFF010000119.1 GCA_902826565.1 uncultured Rhodospirillaceae bacterium
CATTTCATCCAGCGCCGTCAACGCCTCTCGCCAAAACGGCATAAAATTAGCATGACCATGGTCGGGATCGATTTTGAAAATGGATATCGCGAACTCTTCGGCAATCGCCCGGTTGGACGTTTGGCCTAGCGCGTTCAGAGATGATAGTCGGCGCAGCAGCAAAAACCGAAGGTGTTCAGGATTCAACGCGCTTTCGAACCCCGCCGCTTTACGTGCGGTTACGTCGTAAAATAGTGCCGTCAGCAAGTATCGACCGATGACGTCATGGGCTAATGCCCAATACCGGTTATTTTCATCGGATATTCGGGCAAGTCCTAACGACGGAACATCTCGCCGTATGTCCTCAATCTTTTGAGACATCGGCCAATCAGTGGTGGACGGAAGCATCGCATCTGGCAGCGGTCGACGCTCTGTACTTAGAGCGGCAATATCCAAAACGGCTCGTCTCAAACTTGCGTCATGGATCTTCTCTTTGAACTGACGATAAATCCAAGCTTGCACTGTCTCTTTCATGTCGAACTGACGCTGCACCCAAAACGAAAGTGCAATCCAAAATGCTGCTATGCCGCGTTTGGCTTGGACGGTCGATGCGTCATAGAAACTGCGCCATTCAGATTCTGATCGGGTTGGGCCATGAGGTTCTAGAAATTTGTTTATGTGGCGCCCCAAGGTAACGGCATCATCGATTGATACCTCGTGGGACAAATTTGTCAGGTGAGTTCGTTGGCCCTTGGTAAGAAACTCGAGGCCAACGTAAGGGCCGGTCACAATCAGAATGCAGACAGCACGACCACTTCGTTGAAGCTCATGCAAATAGTGAACTAGCTCGTCTGAGCGGCCCTCCCAATGCATTCGATCGAAAACAAGCAGCCATGGCACTTCGTAGCGACGTTCACCTTCCCCATCCAGTTTGATTACCGATCGTTGCTGATCGATGATCCGCGTAACAAAAGTTGCAACTTCAACGGCTCTCGGCACAAACGGTGCTGGTCTCGCAATCAATGACGGATAGCCATCTGCTGCCGCTGTCCAGGCAAGCGAACGCATAAGCGTTGTGCCGCCCGCGCCGGTTTCGGCGGTTATGTATGCAATGCGCCCTGCTTCCGGACCATCTTTGTCCACCTTCCGCAACAGTGCGCGTAGCTTTTCCCAAACTCCTTTGTCACGATGCCAAGGCATGCCCGCTGCATATGGCCGCCAAGACGATGCAGGATCCTGGAAGAACCCCAGCGCTTGTTCTGAGGTCAGGTCTTCAGGTAGCAGGTGGCGCAAATCAGAATCCTGCAGGATTTCATAGTTTGCAGAAACTGGATGTTCGGGGTCATCCAGCCCGGTAATGTCGACGACCCCAATGTCGCCACGAGAATCGCGCATCCGAACCGAAACTCGGGCACCGGCGCTACCTGCCAAATATCGAGAAACGATTTCTTGGCAAAACGTGATTGGATCGATCGAAAAAAGCGCAGCCGAAGTTCCCGACGGTTGTGTGGTGCGCCACGCTTCAAGTTCCGCAGTCGCATTGGTGCTGTTGCTGACAACCGTTACAATGGTGCGGAACCCGTCACTCCAAAGTTGTGAGAGCTCTGGAGGCAACGTAGCGCCAGCACCTGCGAGAATTATAAGCTCCTTTGCTCCAGCTCTCCGCAGTGCATCGAGCATAGTGAGGCGCCGAGTCATGTCGGCAAGACCACCTATCGAAGGGGTAATGCCACGGCCACTCATCAAATAAACTGGTAAGCATCGCGGCGGTAGCAACACCTCTGCGGGATTTGTATCAACCAGATGAACGTAGCCTCTTTTCCGGACCAACGGATCAGAGGGGTTTTCAGGAAGTTCTAGAGCGGATAACAGCTTCGAATCCGAACTCTCGCTTAATACTAGGCGCCAGGGGAGGCGAAGTACTTCGGCCACGACCTCGCTTCCGGCTCTGACCAAAAATGGTTCTAATAGCCAAAGTGCAGCGTCGCGCGCGTCAATGTGACTGAGCAGGGAGGGTGGAAGGCTGTCAATTTGAAGTGTTCGAGCGAGGTCCATTTTTATCTCGGGAGGTGATGAAACTCTGACATTCGATCTCAATAGAGATTACAATTCTAAATAGCACAACCAAACCCCAAAGTTCGCGCTTGGATCAAGCAGCTTTGAATCGTGCTATTACAGTTCTACTTGGTTAGCACCACCATCGCCGCGTTCCGGCCCGGCGCGCCCGAGACGCCGCCGCCGGGATGCGCGCCCGCGCCGCAGAGATAGAGCCCCTTGACCGGCGTCGCATATTGCGCGGCCTTCGGATGCGGGCGCATCGAGAAGAGCTGATCGGGATCGAGCCGGCCGTGATAGACGTCGCCGCCGGTGAGGCCGAAGACATCCTCCAGGTCCTGCGGGCTATAGGCGCGCCAGCCGAGAATCTGGCTGCGGATCTTCGGGATGTAGCGTTCGAGCGCGGCGACGATGCCGTCTGCGGCGCGAGTCCGGTCGTCGTCGGTCCAGCGCCGCCCGCCCGCGAGTTGGAAGGGGTAATGCTGCGCGAGGATCGAGAGGATATGGCCGCCCGGCGGCGCGAGGCCCGGGTCGAGCGCGGTCGGGATGAGCGCGTCGATGATCGGGTCTTCGGGCAGCTCGCCGCGCTTCGCCGCCGCGAAGGCCGCGTCATAGGCGCCGAGCGAGGAGACCATGCGGATGAAGGCGCGATGCTGCGGCCCGACCCCGGCGCCGGGCCGGCTCGCGAATTCCGGCAAGCTCGAGAGCGCGATATTGATGCGGAAGGAGCCCGAGCCCATCCGGTAGCCGCGCATGTCGGCGGCGAAATCGGCGGGCAGGTCGCCCTCGCCGAGCAGCGTGAGGAAGGTGCGTTTCGGATCGGTGTTGGCGAGCACCGCGCCCGCCCGGATTTCCTCGCCCGCCGCGCCTGACCTGTCTTCACCGTAACCTGTCGCGCGCCTGTCCGTCGCATCCTTGGCATCGGCCGGCTTCGCCCCGGCTTCCAGCCGAACCCCCACCGCGCGGCCTTGCTCGACCAGGATGCGCGCGACCGGCGCTTGCACGCGGATCGTGCCGCCGGCCTCGCGGAAGGCCGCCGCCATGGCTTGCGTGATGGCGCCCATGCCGCCCTTGGCGAGCGCCCAGGCGCCGCGCTCGCCCTCGACCTCGCCGATCCCGAGATGCAGCAGGTTGATCGCCGAGCCCGGATCGCGGAGCCCGACCATCGAGCCCGCCGTCGCGGTCGCCGCATACATGGTCTTGACCGCGTCGCTGTCGAACCAGCGGTCGAGCAGGTCGCCGACCGGCGTGGCGAAGAGCTGCAGGAAGCGGTGCCGCTCGTCGGCGTCGAGCCGTTTCAGCCCGCGCCCGAGGCGGAAGGCGCCGATCATGTCGGCGATGCCGCCGCCCGCAAGCCGCGGCGGCGGGTGCAGCATCTCGGCGCGGACGATGTCGCCCGCCTTGCGCAGCATCGCGCCGAATTCGCCCATCGCCTCCCAGTCGCGGTTCGAGAAGCGCGCCACCTCGGCGCGGTCCGCCGTCTCGTCGCCGGTCAGCAGCAGCGAGCGCCCGTCGCCGAAGACGCCGAAGGAGCCGCCCATGCGGATCGTCTCGAAGCCGTGGCGCTTGAGGTCCATCTCCGCGATCACCTCGGGCCGGAGCAGGCTCACCACATAGGACGCAGCCGAGTTGCGGAAGCCCGGATGGAATTCCTCGGTGATCGCGGCCCCGCCGACCATGGCGCGGCGCTCGAGGATCAGCACCTTCCACCCGGCGCGCGCGAGATAGAAGCCCGCCACCAGCCCGTTATGCCCGCCGCCGACGATGACGGCGTCCCACGCCACGCTCATCCGCTCGCCCCGCTCATGTCCCACCGCGCCCGACGAGCCTCATCCGCGATCCTCGTCGAAAAGGCAGGCGTGACACGACCGCCGCGTTCATCGGCTCACCCCGCTCATTCGCCTGCGCGCCGCCCCTCACCCGCTCGCTTCGCTCGCCGCCCTTGTATCTCATCGAATCGGCGCCAGCGCTATGATAGCGCTGGCGGTGGCGGACGGGAGACCGACCAGCCCTTGGTCTTGAAGACCGTGGGAGAGCATGGCTCCCCGTCCGTCGTTCCAACGAACCCGAACAGTCGCTTGGTCCGCCGTGCGAGACCGTATTTGCAAGGACGGGTCATGGAACAGGTATTCGTCGGCATCGACGTGGCGAAGGATCGGCTGGACGTTTATGTCCGGCCCTCGGGCGCGGCCTTCGCCGTCGCGCGCGACGGCGAAGGCGTGGCGGGGTTGGTGGGCCGGTTGCGGGCGATGGCGCCCCAGCTGATCGTGAGCGAGGCAACCGGC
>CADEFF010000120.1 GCA_902826565.1 uncultured Rhodospirillaceae bacterium
GAGCACCGGTCTCCAAAACCGGGGGTTGGGGGTTCGAGCCCCTCCACTCCTGCCATCCGGCAGGAGCGGCCGCAAAGAGAGCGCTGAACGAGTTGATGGTGGGCATGGCTGATTTCAATCCGTTTAGGTTTTTCCGCGAGGTGCGGGCCGAGGTCGCGAAGGTGACCTGGCCGACGCGGAAGGAGACCACCATCACCACCATCATGGTGTTCACGATGGTGCTGCTCGCGGCGATCTTCTTCTTCCTGGTCGATCAGGTGCTGTCGTTCGCTTTGAAAATCGTGCTCGGGCTGGGGGGAAGCTGAGGATGCCGCTTCGTTGGTACGTCGTGCACGTCTATTCCGGCTTCGAGCGTCGCGTCGCGCAGTCGATCCGCGAGCAGGCGGTGCAGGCCGGCATGGTCGAGCAGATCGCCGAGGTCATGGTGCCGACCGAAGAGGTCGTCGAAGTGCGCCGCGGCAGCAAGGTCAATGCGGAGCGGAAGTTCTTTCCCGGCTATGTCCTCATCAAGATGGATATGTCCGACGAGACCTGGCACTTGGTGAAGAACACGCCCAAGGTGAGCGGCTTCCTCGGCGGCAAGGGACGCCCCTCGCCGATCTCCGATGCCGAGGCCGACCGCATCCTGCATCAGGTCAAGGAAGGCATCGAGCGGCCGAAGCCGTCGATCGTGTTCGAGATCGGCGAGCAGGTTCGCGTCGCCGACGGGCCCTTCACCTCGTTCAACGGCCTCGTCGAGGAAGTCGACGAGGAACGCGGCCGTCTCAAGGTCGCGGTGTCGATCTTCGGCCGGGCGACCCCGGTCGAGCTGGAATATTCGCAGGTCGAGAAGCTCTGACCGGCGGAATGGCGCCGCGCGGCGGAAGCCGGGCGGCAATGGCGCGGGAGGCCTGGCCAGGGCCGTCGGCACCGCGGCACCTTGGCAGGGGCATCGGGCCCCTGGCGGAAACGGACTGAGGTTTTGAGATGGCGAAGAAGATCGAAGGCTACATCAAGTTGCAGATCCCGGCGGGCAAGGCCAACCCCTCGCCGCCGGTGGGACCCGCGCTCGGTCAGCGCGGCCTCAACATCATGGAGTTCTGCAAGCAGTTCAATGCGGCCACGCAGGGCATGGAAGCGGGTATGCCGATCCCGGTGGTCATCACCGCATTCTCGGATCGCTCCTTCACTTTCATCACCAAGACGCCGCCAGCGACCTACTTCCTGATGAAGGCGGCCGGCATCGAGAAGGGCTCCCAGACCACCGGCCGCGGCTTCGTCGGCAAGGTGACCGAGGCGCAGCTTCGCGACATCGCGAAGGCCAAGATGAAGGATCTGAACGCCACCGACGTCGAGGCGGCGGCGCAGATGATCCGCGGCACGGCGCGTTCGATGGGCATCGAGGTGGTGGGGTAAGCCGTGGCACAGGGCAAGCGACTGAAGGACGCCTACAAGGCGATCGACCGCGACGCGTTCTACAGCGTCACGGACGCCGTGAAGATGATCAAGGAGCGCGCGAAGGCGAAGTTCGACGAGACCATCGAGATCTCGCTCAACCTCGGCATCGATCCGCGCCATGCCGACCAGAATGTGCGCGGCGTGGTGCAGCTTCCGCACGGCACCGGCAAGACGCTGCGCGTCGCGGTGTTCGCGAAGGGCGACAAGGCGAAGCAGGCGGAAGCGGCGGGTGCCGACGTCGTCGGCGCGGAAGACCTTGCGGAAAAGGTCAATGCGGGCCAGATCGAGTTCGACCGCGTGATCGCCACCCCCGACATGATGGGGCTGGTGGGCAGGCTCGGCAAGGTGCTCGGCCCGCGCGGCCTGATGCCGAACCCGAAGCTCGGCACCGTCACCAACGATCTTGCCGAAGCGATCAAGGCGAGCAAGGGCGGGCAGGTCGAGTTCCGCGCCGAGAAAGCGGGCCTGATCCATGCCGGCATCGGCAAGGCGAGCTTCAGCGAAACCGCGCTCGCCGAGAACGTGAAGGCGTTCGTCGGCGCGATCAATCGCGCCAAGCCGAGCGGCGCCAAGGGCACTTTCCTCAAGAAGGTGTCGCTGAGTTCCACCATGGGGCCGGGCGTGAAGCTGGACGTCGTCACGATCGTCGGCGGCGCATGAGGTTTCGCGCCGCTCGTCCGCGAGCGGCGCAGAGGGCGTTCCGTCCGCCGGCAACGGCGGGCGGTGACGGCCGGAGGAAGCCCCTCGGGGCGACTTTCGGTCACCTGTCCGAGACTGCGGGCGTCCGGGGCGAAAGCTGCGGACTTAATTGCGGGACCTTTCCCGCGGCCGGCATAGACAGGAGGACGAGTCATTCGGGCCCGGATTCCGGCGCAGCAACGCCGGGAGCCGCCGTCCCGCGATGGCTTGAACTTCTGGGGCAGGCCGAACCGGACTTTCGGGGCGGCAACGTTCCGGAGGTCCATTGGAGCAACCGGACCGGCGATGCCGATGAGGCGGCGCCGATCCAACGCGACGGAGATCGTCAGTGGACCGATCGCAAAAGCAGGAGCAGATCACGGCCCTGCATCAGACCTTCATGGACGCCGAGCTGGTGGTAGTCACCCGCCAGGCGGGCATGACGGTGGCGGAGGTTACGTCCCTTCGCCGGAAGATGCGGGATGCCGGGGCCGGCTTCAAAGTGGCGAAGAATCGGCTCGCGCGTCGCGCTCTCGAAGGCACCAAGTTCACGGGCCTGTCGTCCCTGCTGAAGGGTCCGACAGCGATCGCTTACTCGAAGGACCCCGTGGCGGCGGCGAAGGTGGCGAACGCCTTTGCCGAGGACAACAGCAAACTCTCCATCGTCGGCGGGGCGATGGGCGAGCAGATCCTCGATCCCGACGGGGTCAAGGCGCTCGCCAAGCTGCCCTCGCTCGACGAGTTGAGGGCGAGGCTCGTCGGCATGCTGCAGACCCCGGCAACGCGCGTTGCCACGGTCCTGCAGGCGCCGGCCGGTCAGCTTGCTCGGGTGTTCGGTGCCTACGCGAAGAAAGAGGGCGCCGCGTCTTGATCCGACGCCGCATGCGTATCCAACGAAGTTCAAGCCTTTAGGAGAAGATGAAATGGCTGATTTGCAGAAGCTGGTCGACGAGCTTTCGAAGCTGACCGTGATCGAAGCGGCGGAACTCTCGAAGAAGCTCGAAGAGGCATGGGGCGTGTCGGCGGCGGCGCCGGTCGCGGTTGCGGCCGCGGGCGGCGGTGCGGCGGCGGCGGCGCCGGCGGCGGAGCAGACGGAGTTCACCGTCGTTCTCGCCGCGGCGGGCGAGAAGAAGATCAACGTGATCAAGGAGATCCGTGCGATCACCAACCTTGGCCTGAAGGAAGCCAAGGATCTGGTCGAGGGCGCCCCCAAGACCGTGAAGGAAGGTGTCAACAAGCAGGAAGCTGCGGACATCAAGAAGAAGCTCGAGGACGCCGGCGCCAAGGTCGAGCTGAAGTAGCTCGCTTTGGCCTCGCGTTCGAGGTCGCTACGGCCGACCGCCGCTTTCGTCTCCGGACGGAGCGGCGGTCGTGCGCCGCGCCGCACCGGGAGCGGCGTGCGCCCGCGAGACGGTTCCCGGATCGGATAGTGCGGGCTCGGCGGGAGCCCGGTCGAGGCGGCGGCTTCGACATCCTAACCCGCCACGGCGTGCGCGACCCGGACGCGCGATCATCCGGGAGCTCTGGACGAGGACAGCGATGACCAATCCATTCACGGGACGCAAGCGGATCCGCAAGACGTTCGGCCGTATTCCGGAGATCACCCGGATGCCGAACCTGATCGAGGTGCAGAAGAGCTCCTACGATTATTTCTTGCAGATCGGCGTGGCGCCCGACCAGCGCGTCAATGTCGGGTTGCAGGAAGTGTTCCGGTCGGTCTTCCCGATCAAGGACTTTTCCGAGCGCGCCGAGCTGCAGTTCGTCCGCTACGAGCTCGAAGAGCCGAAATACGACGTCGAGGAATGCCAGCAGCGCGGCATGACCTTCGCTGCGCCGCTCAAGGTCACCCTGCGCCTCGTGGTCTGGGACGTGGACGAGGAGACCGGCGCCCGCTCGATCCGCGACATCAAGGAGCAGGACGTCTATATGGGCGACATGCCGCTCATGACGGCCAACGGCACCTTCGTCGTGAACGGCACAGAGCGCGTGATCGTGAGCCAGATGCACCGCTCGCCGGGCGTCTTCTTCGACCACGACAAGGGCAAGACCC
>CADEFF010000121.1 GCA_902826565.1 uncultured Rhodospirillaceae bacterium
TCTGCATTCTCCCGAGACGCTTGCGTGCCCTCGGAACCGAGCTTGCCCGAACCGGGCGGGGTCGGAAAGCGCCTCGGCGGTCGCGCGAGCGGACGGTTTCTTCGAATGCGGGCGCCGACGAGCCGGATCGCTAGTCGGGGCAGGCGAGCTTCGCCTGGAGAGCGTCGGATTCCCCGCTCAACTCGAGCGCGCTGACGCCGCAGCCGGCGGTCAGGGGGCAGGCCTCCCGATAGCGCGCGACGACCGCGACCGCCGCGCAATCCTCGCGGCGCAGCAGGAACTGCGCATAGCGCTTCAGATAGGCCGGCTTCGCGGGCGCGAGCGCGGCGGCCCGCTCGAATGCCGCGGCGGCGACCGCCGGATCGGCGGCCTCGTAGAGGGTGCCGCGCCAGACCTGCACCCAGGGGTCGTATTCTCCGAAGCGGAGGGCGGCATCGATGTCGCGTCTGGCTTCCTCCTCGCGCCCGAGTTCGCGCAGGAGCCGGGCCCGGTCCGTGAGATAGAGCGGGTTGTCGGGGTCGAGGGCGATCGCCGCATCGAGATCGGCGACGGATTCAGCGGGTTGGACGAGCGCATCGCGGACCATCGCGCGGCCATGGAGCGCGGGCGCCGACAGCGGATCCAGCCGCAGCGCGTTGTCGAAGTCCGCCAGCGCCGCGTCGTGGTTCCCGAGCGCGAGATGCGCGCGGCCGCGGCCGAGGAAGTATTCGGGATCGGCGCTTGCCGCCACGGCGGCGTCAAAAAAAGCGAGCGCCTCGTCGGGCCGTTCCTGGAGCCGGCTGGCTTCGCCTTTGACATAGTCGAGATAGCCGGCGAGCCACGCGAAGTCGGGATCCGCGCCGAAGCCTTTCTGGAGGCTGCCCCAGGCGGCTTCGAGACGTTCCATCGATTCCTGCCAGGAGGCGCCGCCCTGCCGCCAGGGCGCGAAGGAGGACAGATAGCTGCGATGGATGGCGGCGGAGGCCGGGAGGTCGTTGATGGCGATGCGATACCATTGCTCGATCTCATGCATCTGGCCCCAGCGAATGAACGTGTCGAGGGACCAGACGAAGCCGGTCGCGATCGTCTGCTTGATGCCGAGGCCCTTCTGCACGTCGATGAAGGCGGCCTTTTGCCGTGCCTGGATGTCTTCCGCAAGCGGCGCGCTCGCCTCCGTGAAGGGTTCGACATAGCGGAGGATCTCGAGCCGGTGGAATTCGTGGACACCGCGCGCGATCAGCGCCATCGCCGATTCCGGCCGCGCCTCCACCCAGGCGTCGAGTTGCGGCAGGAGCGCGAGATCGGATGTCGCGAACGCCTGGAACGCCCGTGAAAGATCGGCGTCGGGCCGCGCATCGTCGTTCACCGCGTCGTTGATCAGGTTCAGATGCCGGTCGAGCTCGTCGAACTCCGAAGCCGCGAGCATCCCCAGGATGGCGTCGCGATCGGCCGTCGCTTCGCTCGCCCCCGCCAGCGCTCCGGCCCAGCAGGGAACAAGGACGGCAAGCAGGAAGGCGAGCGCGCGCAGCGCGGTTCGCATCGGGGCGTTCGACATGCGGCTTCCCTATTCCGGCATCGCGAGGCTGGCGTCCGGTTCCTGCCAGGTCTCGGCGGCGCAGGAACGCCTGCGGGCGCTCTGAAACTCCCGCGCCAGCGCGCGCGTATCGACCGGCGAGCGGCATTTGCCGGTCTGCTCGCAAACAGCCCGATAGGGTTCGAGCAGGTCGAGATATTCGCAATCCTCGGTGCGGCGCAGGAACCCGAGATACTGGTCGAAATGGACCGGGTCGGTCGGGGAGAGGGTGATCGCGCTCTGATAGGCGAGCTTGGCGGCGGGTGGGTCGAAATCCTCGTAGATCCGGCCGATCCGCGCCTGGACCGAACAATCGAACTGCCCGTAGATCTCGGCGCTCTCGGCATCGCGGCGCGCATCCTCGAACCGTCCGGATTCGGAAAGATGCGTGGCCCGACGCAGGAGATAGTCGGGGTTCAGCGGATCGCGCGCCACAACCTTGTCCAGGAGCGAGGTCGCTTCCTCGCAAATCCGATCGGAGTCGATTTCCTCGCGTCGCGCCTTGCGGCAGTCATCGGCGCGAAGATCCGCCATTTTATAGAGTACGGGCTTGCTGGCGGGGTTGATGGCGAAGGCGCGTTCTATGTCGGCGCGCGCGAGCGCGTATTGCCCGGTGCTTCGGTAAGCGGCGGCGCGCTCCAGCAGATAGGCGGTCCGCTCCCGCGCCTGCAACGCGCTGCCATAGGCGGCGATGGCGCCCACGAAATACTCGTCGCGCGCGAAGAATTCGGCCTTGAGAAAATCGGCATAGCCTTCGAGCCACTCGAAGCCGGCCTGGCCGGCGCGGCGTTGCGTCAGCTCCGCCACGAAGGCGAGCTGCCGCTCGATTGCCTGCCGCCAGGGCAGGCGGCTCTGCCACCAGGGCGAGAGCGACCAGATCCGCGCTTCGTAGAGGTCCGGTGAATCCGGATTGGCGTCGAGACCCTGCCCGTAAAGTTCCGCGACGGCGCCTTCGTTCCCCTGCGCCGCCCTGATTTTCATGAGCGCGACATAAGCGGGGGACAGGGCCCGGTCATGCGCGATCGCCCAGCTCAGGTCGCCGATCGCCGCTTCCTGCAGCCGATACATCGCTTCCCACTGCCGGGCATGCGTTTCATGCGCCGAGGCATCGCCGCGGGCGAGCCAGGAAAGATGGTCGAGATAGAGGCCGCGGGCGAGGCGGGCGGGAACGGAATCGGGACGCGCCGCCACCCAGTCGTCGAGCCGCTGGCCGATCACGGGATCGGAGTTGGCGAAGGCATAATAGGGGGCCATCGCCGCGCAGGAGGCGCAGCCATCCGCGTCGGGTTCGAGGCGGAGCTGGTTGAGGCCATCCTCGATCCGATCGTAGTCGCGCTGCGCCAGAAGCTCGAGCCAGGCCGGGGCATCGGACGCATTTGCCGGTGCCAGGGCGAAAACGAACGCAATCGGGGCGAGGAACAGGAGGGCGGTGCGACGGATCGGTGACATGGAGGGCAGGGTAATCTCAACGGTTGCATCCGGATGCTCGATGCTGCCGTTCCAAGAAAGCAACGAATCGTTGAGGCGAGGTGAATCCGGGGCCGACGACGGACGGCTCGGGGGCGGTCAGGGCGGGAATCCACCGGTGGCGGCGTCCCCGGTACCGGGGCAGGTTGGCCGCCGCGGCCCCCGAATCGCGGCGGGCGGAGGGCGCGGCTTTCGCCCGAGGGTCGCCGGTCGCGCTCTCCAAGTTCCTGTTCCCATGAAATTGTTGTTTTGTTCTCTTTTTGACGGGATTATATACTTGACATACCAACGACTCGGATTGTCTAGTGCCCGTCACAAAGAGGCCGAGATTGTTCCGTTCCCCAGAAAGGAGCAATACTCGGGTCAATCTCTTTGTGAGGAGAATCGCGTGCGCCCGATCAACCAATACGAGTTTGTGGAGCTCGGAGCGACGCTAGCCGCGCTGAAATTACTTCGTTTTGAAACGATCAATTTGAACCGCCTTTTCCGCCCGCTCACGGAAACGGGGTTTGCCATGCAGCGGCTGCTTGACCATCCAATAATTAAGCTCGGCGCTTCCCGCCACTATGCCGAGAATTTGGCGAGGCTAGTGGAGACCACTAAAAAGGAAAAGTGGGCCGCTGCTGATGGGACCAGAATCGCCATTACTGAATGGGAAAAGGCGGAGATCCAATCTTGGGAATTGATCGAACTTTACCGAGCATTGGATGAGTTCCAGACTGTTCTCGCGGCAGAAATGCGAGGGGCGCCGACCTATTTCATCGAGAAGGTGAGCATTTTTACAACTGACGATTTGCTCAACAACACTGACGCAATGGTGCCCGCAGAGTTGCTCCCCCAAATGAGCGACGAGGCAAAGCTTGAGCTTCGGTCGGCCGGTAAGTGCCTCGCCTATCGCCAATTCACTGCGGCAGGATTCCACTTTCTTAGAGCGGTTGAATTGGTGATAGAGGCTTATTATAGGAAGCTCTCCGGTTCTGCCTACAAGGAACCGAAGAGTTGGTATGACTTCGTTAAGCGTCTTGAGGAGCTGGCGGCCGAGGACGCTAATCCTAAGCCGTCTGAGCGTGTGATTAGGCATATTGATGAAATTCGCGA
>CADEFF010000122.1 GCA_902826565.1 uncultured Rhodospirillaceae bacterium
TCGGCCGCCTTGGTGTTGTGCATGACCCGGCGATATTTGCCGGCGTCCCAGGGGCGGCCGCGATGCATGGTGCAGCGATTGTCCCACATCACCACGTCGTTCTTCCGCCAGCGGTGGCGATAGACGAAGCGGGGCTCGGTCGCGAAATCCATCAGCTCGTCGATGAGGGCGGCGCCCTTCGCCTCCGGCCAGCCGATGACATGGGAGGCATGCGAGGCGAGATAGAGGCTCGAGCGGCCCGAGCGCTTGTGGTGCCGTACCAGAAGCTGGCGCACCGGTGGCAGGAGCCGGTCGATCTCCGGATTGAACTGCGTGAAGCCGAGGCGCTTGCGGGACTGGAAGATGCTGTGCTCGGCCACCAGCCCGTCGAGCTCGCGCTGCTTCGCCTCCGGGAGCGCGTCCCAGGCGGCGCGCATGTCGGCATATTCGGTCTGCCCGCCGACCGCCGCGATCTCGTGCGCCGAGAGGATCGAGCATTTCGACGGCACATGCTTGAAGGAGCTGTCGGTGTGCCAGAGCTGGTTCGCGAGATTGAAGGCGCGGCGCGGATCGTCCGCCGCCATCAGCCTCTCGTCCTCGGCGACATTGGTAAAATCCGCCACCTCGCGGCGTCGGAACATCTTGCCGCCGGCATAGTCGGGGTTCATCTCGAGCGGGCCGAAAAGCGCGGTGAAGGCGAGCTGCTGCTCGTCGGTCACGGGCTGGTCGGGGAACAGGAGCACGGCGTAGCGCTCGAAGGCGTCCTCGATCGCGGCGAACGCCTCGGGCGGCAGCGGCCTCGTCAGATCGACGCCCGTCACCTCCGCGCCGAAATCGCCGAGGATGGGATGAACCTCAACTGTCATCGCCGCATCACGCAGATAACTCCAAGAGGCCTGTCTACACGCTGTCTCAAGGTCCTACAAGTGAGCGAGACGGTCCAGTTGGAATATGGAGCATTGGTCGGAATACGTATTCTAGATATAAGTGCCTCGGGCGAACTGGAGGCTTGGCACCTGCCGGCTGTCACAATGGCGCAGCAATAATCGCGACCATGCCGATGCGTGGTGTCGGGTGAGCCACCTCGCATTCCGAATTGCTACAAAGGATGGGAAAATCATGAAACGCTACCTGAGACTGGCCGGCGCCACCGCTTTCGCGGTCCTCGCGCTGCCCTCTGCCGCCGCGATCGCGCAGGTATCGCAAGAGACCATTCGGTCTCTCGGCGCGCCCGATACGGCGCAGACGCGCATCGGCACGCTGGAATTCAAGGATGGCGCACCAACTGCCGAAACCGCCAGCAGGGTATACGACGCGCTCGATTTCACCCGGGCGCTCAACGTCTACAATAACAGCTTCCGTGGCGCCTCGGCCCTGGCGCTCGTCAAGGGATTCGCGAGCATTGGCGCCAAGCCCGGCGATGTTGCGATCTTCTCGGATCTCATGGACTCGAGTTCGCTGTTCCTGACGGCAAATGCCGATACGGTCTACTACCTCTCGGCGCTCGATCTGAGCAATGGCCCGCTGGTGGTCGAACAGCCATCGGATGCCGTCGGCACGATCAACGATATGTGGTTCTCGTGGATCATCGACATTGGCGCCCCGGGGCCAGATCGCGGCCTTGGCGGCAAGTACCTGATCGTCGGCCCCGACTATAACGGTCCGCTGCCCGAGGGCGGCTATTTCGTTGCCCATTCAAAGACGAACCTCGCTCTTTACGCCGCGCGCGCCTATCTCGTCGACAACGACCCCAAGCCCGCCGTCGAGAACATCAAGCGGAACCTGAAGATCTATCCTTACCAGCCGGGCTCTTTCGGAACGAGCATTGCTCAGGCGCTCGAAGGCACGGTGCGCATTGCCGGCGAACCGGAACTTCCCGAGATGAAGTTCATCGAGGCCAGCGGGCGGTCGTTCAACACGATTCCGCCGAGCGGCTACGGTTTCTTCGAAATGATCAACGAGAATGTCCAGAGCCAGCCGGCCACCAGCTACGACGTCGAGCTTGCTGGGCAGCTTGCCGCGATCGGCATCGTACACGGCAAGAAATTCGCCCCCGACGAGCGGATGAAGAAGATCCTGTCGGACGCAGCCCTGGTCGGCCAGGCGAGCGGCCGGGCGCTCAACTGGCGCTATGCGATGCAGCACCCGGACTGGGCCTACTACAAGGATTCGCAGTGGGGCAGCATGCTGTGGGACGGCGGCGCGTTTTTCGAGACGCCGCCGCCCATCTTCAAGGACGGCATGTTCGAGCCGCTGGCGCCGACTGGCGCGCGCACGCTCGATTCCCGCATAGCCTTTTATTACGGCTACACGCTCGACTCCCCCGGCATGATCATGCGCATCCCGGGCGTGGGCTCGCAGTACCTCATGAACTTCCTCGATTCTGATGGAACTCCCTTCGACGGCGCGATGACCTACAAGGTGACGCTGCCCAAGGACATTCCCGCCAAGGCGTTCTGGTCCTTCACGCTTTACGACAACCAGACGCGCTCGATGCTGCAGACGCCGCAGAAATATCCGCGCGCCGGCAGCCAGAGCTATCCCTCTCCGGCCGCCGCGACCGCCGCCGACGGCACGACCACCGTCTATTTCGGCCCCACCCAGCCGACCGGCGTGGCACGCGGCAACTGGATCCAGACCGTCCCCGGGAAGGGCTGGTTCACAATTCTGCGCCTCTACAGCCCGTTGCCGTCGTTCTTCGACAAGAGCTGGCGGCCGAGCGAGATCGAGTTGGTGCAGTGATAGAACTGGTCAGCGCAGTGCCGGCGGCGGACGCCGGCACTGCACCGATCATTATGCCTATGACCAGCAAATGCGCGGCTCTATCAAGGACGGCCGGGAGCCAGCCGTCGAGAACATCACCTCGGGCCTCGAGATTTACCCGCCGAAAGATGCCGGCAATCCCCCGCCGACCGAATACGTCAACTGTCGGGGAAGTCTTTCAGCACCGCTTTCCCGAACGACCTCCCGGCATAGTTCGGCTTATGTCGAGCTCGACATAAGCCGAGCAGACGATCGGGGTCGCAGGGAGCGGCCTCCGAGAATGCGCGCGCTGGAGAAACGAAAACCAGAAAGCTGGCGGGATTTCAGCGGCTTGAGAGTTCTTCACAGGCGACTCCCGCGCGCCTCGCTGCCCGGCGAGCCGGCGCCTCCCCTATTCGACCCTTACGAGGTCATGACGCGGGAACTCCGCCGTCCAGCTCGAAGAGCTGTATGGCTATCGGCCGCTTGATCTTTCCGCTGGAGTTGCCGGGACAGACCGAGATTCCGATGATGCAGTCCATGTCTGCGACGATTTCCACGTAGTCGCCTTGCCTTGCGACCGGGTCTTCATAGTACATCCTGTTTTCCTCGTTCAGGCCGGTGTACATGAACAGGTTGACGGGGTCATGGACCATGTCGGTGGTGATTCCATATTCCGCCACCGCCGAATGAAGATTGTCGTGGCAACTCGGGACATCACCCCTTCCGGTGAGCAATTTATAGTATTCCCGGTCGCATTGGCTGAAAGTGAGATCGTGCGTATGAAGCTTGCCTCCCGTCTTCTCGACGGTGTCCCGGACCAGCTTCATCATCGGACGCGCGTAAGGCGGCTTGCTCCAGATATAGTCGCCTTCCTTCAGATGCAGTCCGTTCACCATGCGGGTGCGGGCGCATGAGAGAGCCTCCCGCGTGTCGTGCATGTTGAAAGCGTTGAGATCGACCACCTGCGGACCTTCGATGCAGGTGATCCTGACCAGGTTGCCTTGCTTCAACGCAAAGCCGAATCCCGTCCTCGGCCGGACGATCTGTTCAAGGATCGGCTTCCGATCGATCGCGCCCCGGCGTACGCGCTCGTAATAGTCGTCCGGCAGGCTGCCGGTCTTCGAATTCAAGCGCTCCGGGTCGTATCGTGGGGGCGTGAATTCGCCATCGCGACCGCTGGTCATCGGCTCGACTCCTCATCAACATCATCGACACGCCCCGGTGCCCTCAGTGCGTCCATTGCGTCCCGGTCCGTGGCGGCGCTGGATCGGCCCGTGAAAC
>CADEFF010000123.1:0-2213 GCA_902826565.1 uncultured Rhodospirillaceae bacterium
AGAAGGTGCAGGATACGGCGACTGCGGAGGATAGGGACGATTGAAGTGGCTGCGGCCGGAACAGCAGGGTCAGCGGGGGGTTGGTGTGCGAAGGGCCCGCCCCATGCCTCCCGACAAAACACCACCTGTAACGACTGACCGTCTCATGATTCTGGTAGTCGAAGACGACGCCATCATACGGATGGGGACGGCTGCCCAGCTTGGTGAGTTCGGCTTTGCCACCATAGAAGCGAGGCACGCCGCGGAAGCCGTTGCCGTCTTGCAAACCGCTATTCACGTCGATCTTGTCTTTTCCGACGTGCGAATGCCGGGGGCCATGGACGGGTTCGGCTTGCGTCGGTGGATGCGGGTCAACCGTGTCGGACTCCCAATGCTTCTCACCTCTGGCGATGTCGCAATGGCGGAACTTTACCGGGAGCAAATCGACGCGACTTGCTTCTTCGAGAAGCCTTACGACATCGCTGCGATTGTCGCGAGGGCCCGCTCCCTAATTGCGGGACGATAGCCCTGCTAAGCTCCTCCGGGTTCCCAGTTGCTATGCCCGGACGGCTTTCCCCGCCAACTCCGCCTGAACCAATTTAGAGAGCGCCGAGAAATCGAAGGGCTTGATAAGGACGGGCCACTCGCTTTGCCCATCTAAGAGTTCGGGGAATCCAGTCACAAAGATAATGGGAATGCCGGGGAGGCGCGTGCGGACAGTCCTGGCGAGAGCTATGCCATGCAAGTGGTTGGGCTCGAATTTAACATCCGTCACCAACAGGTTTATCGTGACAGGCCCTTCGAATACATCGAGGGCTGACATTGCGTCTCCGATTTCCACCACGCGGAAGCCCTCATCGCGAAGATGCGCCGTCGCCGCCATGCGGAAGACTGCATCGTCATCAACAAACATGATCGTTTGTCGGCCATCGCGAGGGGCGATTCTTTGCGGGTTGAACTCGTGCCGATAGATCAGAACGCCGCTGCGTCGGATTTCATACCCAACGCAGTCTGGCGTGCGGAGCTTAAGGCGATGAGCCGCCAGAAGAGCGTCGGCGTCGTCGTGGGATTGTAGCTCTACGGGTTGGGAGGCGCGGCCGTCTGCATGAAGCAGGTGGCAGGAATAGGGTAATTCCATCATGGCCGACGCGCTCCGCGAATAGGGCGAGAGCCGTCCGGCCTTCTCGCGGCTGTCGGTGCCCAAGACATAAGCCACCAACATCGGAGACACTACACCCCGGCGCAGGGGATGGCGAGTCGTGCATGACAGCGCAGGGTCAGGGACGGGGGTAGGGCGATGCGCGAACCGGCTGCAAAGAAAAGCCCCGCCGAAGCGGGGCAAAGTGTTGAAGTTCGTCGGCTCTTACCCGGCCGAGGGACTAGCAGATAGCGGCTCGGCCTTTCGCAGATAGGCGAGGCGTTCTCCGACGCGAATCTCAAAACCGGAACATCCGGGATGTTCATGTTCCAGAGTATTACCAAGCAGGATCGCATCGGTGTCTGTTCTCGCCGTGAGATGCACGGTTGTAGACACCTCGCCGGCCGCGTCGAGCAAACCGCAAACATAGGGTATAGCCCCAACCATCACAGCCTCCTGTCTTGAGGGTGCAAAAGTCAGCTCCTAACTTTAGGCAGGCACGAACTACCGGAAAACGACAATTTTTTGTGGATTTTTGGGCGGGGTTTCGACGGGAACCAATTTGTCGCCAGCGGCGTTCAAGCCTGAAGTTGCCGAGGATCATTTCTCGGCTCTCTGCGCGGTCCGTTCTCCCCTACCGACCCCGCAGCAGCGGCAGCGCGCCGAGCGCCAGCCGCTAGCGCGATCCTGGCGTCGCTCTCTCGGCGAGCAGGCTGTCCAAGGCGCCGGGCTCGCGCACCGCTACCTCAACCCGCCCCGCAGGAACGGCATGGCCTATTGCCTCCCCGCCCGCGCATTCCACTCCGCCTCGATCTCCGCATCCGTGGCCTTTGCCGGCACGGTGAAGAACGCCCCGCACCCGAGACAACGGACGACGCGGCGACTGTGACCGAGCGGCCGATGGACGAGTGGTGTTTTACGGCAGCCACTCTCCGGGCATGGCGCCAGCTCGCCGACCGGCCGGAGAACATGCTGCTTCCCATCATAGGAGCCGGGCTCGGGAAGGCCGAGCTTCTCGGGCAGATACCAGTTCTTCATTCGGGGAGGCTACCGGAGCGGCGTCCCCGGGCGCTACAGCCAGTCGCGGGGCGCCGGG
>CADEFF010000123.1:2223-3996 GCA_902826565.1 uncultured Rhodospirillaceae bacterium
ACCAGCTCGCTCTGCGCCGCTGCCTTCTGCCGCGCCGCGAGGCGTTCAGTCTCGGCCCCTGTGAATAGCAGCTCGACTGCACGCCCCAACCCGGCGTCTCGCGTCACTCCCTCAAAGTTCTTCAGGATGAAGCGGCGCGCATCATCGAGCGATGAGAGAGTGGCCTGAGGGCCGCGGGTGATTTTGTCGCCGGCAACGTTGCCCCGACCTCTTCGTCAACCTTGGGGGCTTGTTACTCCGCTGCCTGCACCGCGCTCGGCCCGCGATTGCTGCCAAGGCGCCCGGCCATATATTGATAGAAATCCCAGATCGTCCCCTCGTAATTGGCGGGGGCGAGCGGACCGGGTTTGTAGTGCCGCGACTGCAACCCCTTCCACAAGGTTTCGAGACGGGCGCGATCCTCAGGATTGAAGGCATAGCAAAGATCGATATAGCTCTGCCTCAACTCGGGCTCGAGATCCTTGACGTAGCTCGTCAGCCCCCAGCGGATCGCCACCTCGCCCGTGCCCTTCGGGCGCAGGCAGAGATAGTTAGTGATGTCGGGCGCGTAGGAGACGACGAAGCTTGGAAAGACGCAAAAGAGGAAACTCGACCGATACTGCACGGCGGTCAACTCGGGATTGAACGGCCCACGCTGCGGCGATTCCGGTGTCCAGCCGCCACGGTAGGCGGTATAGCCTTCGCCGCCGGGGATCTTCACGCCGAGCGCGGTCGGAATGTATGGATGGAGCGTCGTCTTGTGGGCAATGCTCAGGTGGTAACCCTCGACGAAATTCTCCGCGAGGCACTTCCAGTTGGTCTGCCAAGTCTCTTCAGCGGTGTAGAAGAGATGCCGCTGCTCCTGGCGATGAGCCTCGATGTGAGGGAGTAGTCCGGCGAGGCGCGGCGCTAGAGGCTTCGCTTGGCCGTCGAGATTGACGAAGATGAACCCCTGCCAAACTTCCGTGGCGAAGCCGTGCAACGGGCAATTCGCCTTGTCGAAGCCTTCGACGCCGTCCATCAGCCGTGCGGCAAGCAACCGGCCATCGCGACCATAAGTCCACGCATGATAGGAGCAGACGAAGCCCTTGGCATTGCCGGCGCCCGCGGCGACCATATTGGCGCGGTGGCGGCAGACGTTCGAAAGCACCCGGATTTGGTTGTCGTCCCCGCGCACAACCAAGAGCGGTTCGTCCAGCAGCTCGGTAGTGAAGTAGTCGCCGGGTTTGGAAACCTCCCCCATCTGCCCGACGCAAACCCATTCGCGCCGGAATATCTCTTCCTTCTCCAGCGCGTGGAAGGCTTCCGACGTGTAGAAGGTCGATGGCATCACACGGGCCTGAGCTTCGCCATGCCCTCTTATCGCCGCCAAGGCGTCACGAATTTCCGAAACCGAAGATTGCTCCGACATTCCCATCTGCTCCCGAAAGATACTGACTGATGCGACAAGTCAGATCGGAAGTCAACGGGAGGGCCGATCACATATTGATCTAGGACAGGTGTCGTAGGACGGCCGGTGTCGAGGGTTTCCACAGACAGGCCAGCCCATGGCTGAGGCGGCCGAGATGCGCTGCGATATCTCGATCAGCCCCACAGGATGAGGTCTACGGTGTTGTCATAATCAGCTTAGCAGCACCGTCGTAACCAGGCTTATGTGCGCCAGCCCTAGCAACATCGCGGCGCAGAAGGCGACGGTCGGATTGCCGCAGGGGCGTCGTAGCGACTTGCTTCCCAATGGGAAGGAGGTTGGGAAACCAAGCCTGGAGGAAACGAATGGAGCGCGCTACGAAATCA
>CADEFF010000124.1 GCA_902826565.1 uncultured Rhodospirillaceae bacterium
CGGTTGGGGCCTGCACCGTCGAACCTTCGCCCGCACTGGCGGCATTCGCTCCCGCCGCCCGCGTCCGGCGACGCGATCCGTCGACGGCGCGGCAAGCGCGAGCGCAGCGGCGAGCCGCATCCATTTCTTGACGTTTCATGATATGTCATGATAGATTGAAAGCTGGAAATGGAGGTGCGCCATGGCGACCCGGACACGCGAAAAGTTTGCAACCCAGGTAGATGCGGAAATCCTGTCCGCCGTGCGCGGTATCGCGCAAACCGAAGGGCGGCAGATTCAGGCGCTGGTCGATGAAGCGCTGGCCGATTTGATCGAGAAGCGGAAGCAAGGCCGTCCCCGCGATCATGTGATGGCGGCATATCGGGCCAGCCATGACAAGTTCGCGCCGCTCTACAAAAAGCTGGCTGAATGACGGACTACCTGACGCTCATTGAAGTGCTGGCCA
This sequence comes from uncultured Rhodospirillaceae bacterium, assembly GCA_902826565.1. Classification (GTDB taxonomy): domain Bacteria; phylum Pseudomonadota; class Alphaproteobacteria; order Dongiales; family Dongiaceae; genus CADEFF01. The sequence continues at coordinate 446 of CADEFF010000124.1, forward strand.
TTCATGAGGACCAGATAGAGCGCTATGGCGGCGCGGCGGGGGTGCGGGATCTCGGCTTGCTGGAAGCGGCGCTGTTCCGTCCGCAGACCGGCTATTATGCCGACCTGATCGCGGAAGCGGCCGCACTGTGGGAAAGCCTCGCGCAAAACCATCCGTTCATCGACGGTAACAAGCGCGCCGCTTTCGCGGCCACCTATACTTTTCTCGCCATCAACGGCGCGCGGATCACGGCTGACGCGGACGAAACCTTTGCCTTCATATCCGGCCTTTATGCCGCCGGTACGTTTGATTTCGAGCATCTGGACCGCTGGATGAGGGCACAGGTTACCGTGGATGATCGGCAGGGGAATCCTGCTGACGGCGGGCAAGGATAGCCTCTGCGCCCAGTTTCCGCCCGCTATCTTCGATGATGCCCGCTACCTTCGGTGATGATTGTCTTTCGGGGTCGATCGGCCATCTTTGCGATGCGGCGGCCGATGACCGGCTGTGGTCAGGCATGGCGGTGCGATTGCGCACAAGAACGCGCAAGCTGCTTCCGGAACCCAGGCGATCGGCCAACCTGAAGTCATCCCGCTCCGGGACGCTCGATGAGCCGGCGCTACTTCCCGGCGCTACTTCCCGGCGATGGTCATGGATTCCACGATCAGCGTCGGCGCGTCGGTGCCGTAGCGGAAGCGGAGATCGTTGGCGGCGACGAGGGTGCGGAACATCTCCTTGAGGTTGCCCGCCACCGTCACCTCGCTCACCGGATAGGCGAGCCTGCCGTCCTCGATCCAGAAGCCGGCGGCGCCGCGGCTGTAATCGCCGGTGAGGCCGTTCACCCCGAAACCCATCAGGTCGGTGATGTAGAAGCCCTGTTTGATCGCGCCGATCAGCTCTTCCGGCGAGCCTTCGCCCGGCGTCAGATAGAGGTTCGTCGTGCCGGGCGAAGGCGGGGAGGAGGTGCCGCGCCCGGCATGGCCGGTGCTGGCGAGGCCGAGCTGCCGCGCCGAGCGGAGGTCCAATACCCAGCTCCGCAAGATGCCGTCCTCGACCAGCTTGCGCGTGGTGGCGGCGATGCCCTCGCCGTCGAAGGGCCGCGAGCGGAAGCCGCGGCGGCGATGCGGATCGTCCACCAGATCCATGCCCTTCGGCAGGACGGGCTCGCCCATGCTGTCCTTGAGGAAGCTCGTGCCGCGCGCGATCGAGGCGCCGTTGATGGCGCCGGCCAGATGCCCGACCAGGCTGTTGGCGACGCGCGGGTCATAGACGACCGGCAGCTTCGCGGTCGCGGCCTTGCGCGGGTTGAGCCGCCGCACCGCGCGCTCGCCGGCGCGCCGGCCGACGCCGGCCGGGTCCTCGAGGTCGCTGCGATAGACGCCCGCGGTGAAATCGTCGTCGCGCTCCATCGCGGTGCCTTCGCCGGCCAGCACCGAGACCGAGAGGCCGAAATGCGAGCGGCGATAGCCGCCGGCGAAACCGTTGCTGGCGGCGATCGAGATCTGGCTGCGGCTCCAGCTCGCCTCGGCGCCCTCGGAGTTGGTGACGCCTTTCACCGCGCGCGCGGCTTCCTCCGCCGCGGTCGCGGTGGCGAGCAGCCAGGCCGGATCGGGCTCGGTCGGGTCCGCCATGTCGAGCCCGGGCCAGCTCCGCGCGATGGCGTCGGGATCGGCGAGGCCGGCATGGGGATCCTCCGGCACGCTCTTCGCCATGGCGATGGCGCGCTCGACGATCTCGTCCCGGGTCGCGGCCGCCATGTCCGAGCTCGAGACGATGGCCTGCTTCTTGCCGACGAAGACCCGGAGTCCCAGATCCTGCGCCTCGGCGCGCTCGAGCTTCTCGGGCTTGCCGAGGCGGAGCGACTGGGTGAGGGCCGCCGAGCGGATCAGCACCGCGTCGGCCGCGTCCGCGCCGGCGCGGCGCGCGTGGCGGAGGAGATCGCCGAGGAGGTTCGCGTCGTCGGCCGCGGTCGGCTGGGTTTCGACGGGCTTCGCCGTTCGGGCCTTCGCCTTCGGCAGGGGTCGCGGCGCCGGCTGGTGACGCGCCGCCTTCTCCCGCTCCGGCCCCGGACGCCGGCCAGGATCGCGATGGGTGAGGTGGCGCTGGGCGCGCAGACGGCGCGAGGGGGGCGTGCCGGGCTTCGCCGCTGCGGACTTCGCCGCGGGTTTTGGTGCCGCGGGCTTCGACGTCGCCGGCTTTCTCGTCGCTGGCTTTGACGCCGCGGACTTTAACGTCGCGCGGGGCGATTTCGCGACAGGGCGCTTCGCGGTCGCGGATTTGGAAGGCGCGGATTTGGGACGCGGCGCCGGTGTCGCGGAGGTCGCGCGCGGCTTCGCGGCGACGCGATTTTTCGCGGCGGAAGGCTTCCCGGCGACCTTGCGCTTCGGCGCGCGCGTCGCGGATTTGCCGGCGGCGGATTTCCGCTTCGGCGGGCTCTTCTTCCTGGCCGTTTTGGGTGCCGTTTTCGTCCTGGCGGCGCTCTTTTTGGACGCGGAACGGGCCTTTTTCGACGCGGAAGGGCTCGTTTTGGACGCCGAACGGGCCTTTTTCGACGTGGAATTCGACGCGGAACGGGTCCTTTTCGACGCGGAACGGCTCTTCGATCGACGCGCGGCGGCCATCGTTGTCTCCGGACGGGGTTGGGGTGAATCGGCGCGGGGAAGCTTAGGCGGGCGGCTCGGAAAGCGCAAAGCGGAAGAGCGGCAGGATGCGCCCCGGCTCGATCTCCGACGCCCGTCCGCCCGCCGGCCGACAGCCCATCCGGCGATAGAAGCCGGCGGCGTTCGGATCGCTCTGCACCACCAGCGCCGGAGCGCCCAGCCGCCGGGCCCGTTCGACGGCGTGGCGCCACAGCGCGCGCCCGACGCCGCGGCCGATCGCCGCCGGCTCGACGAAGAACACATCGAGCCCGACGCCGTCCGGTTCCGGCTCGAAGCCGTAGACTCCGAGCAGCGCCGGCGCGCCGGCGTGCGGGGGGACTCCGGGCAAGGCCGGTGCGCCGACGTGCGCGGGATCGGCTTCGGCGACGTAATAGACATTGTCGCGGATCGTGCCGGGAAGGATGCGCATGACGATGCGGCAGCGCGCGAGAAAGGCCGCGTCGTAGTCCCAATAGGCCTTGGAGCGCAGGGTGAGCTCGGTCAGCGCCTCCGCCTCGTCCGGGCGCGCGCGCCGGATGCGGAAGCGGAGCGCGGTGCCCGCCGGCCGCGCCGTCGGCGCTTCCCTCGGTGGCGTCGTCATGACGGGAAGTGTAGCGCTTCCGGCGGCGAAGTCAGCCGCGGCGCGTCGGACGCACCCCCCACCCTCGAGGGAACTCTGGGATGCGCCACTGTAGCGCGATGCGGCCCCCTCGCCCCGCAGAGCGGGGAGAGGGAGGGGTGAGGGGCGATCACATCGAGCGGAGGATGCGGTCGGCTCATCGACAGGAACGCCCGATCGCGCGGATGGGAGCGGGAGAGGTGGCGGTGAATGTCACGGCGACGCCCGACATGACAACGCACCCCTCACCCCCACCC
>CADEFF010000125.1 GCA_902826565.1 uncultured Rhodospirillaceae bacterium
AGATTGCCGGAAACCTTGTTCTCCTGCGCCGCGCCGCCAAGCACGATGCCGTCGGCGCTGACCACATAATCCACCTCGTCCCCGACCTTGATCCCGCGCCCGGCCGGCACGGTCGCCGAGAAGCGACCGGCGGGCGTCGCGACCATCCCACGATTGCCGTCGAGCGCCTCCACCTTGCCGGCGAGGATGTTGTTGGTGCCGACGAAACCCGCCACGAAGCGATTGACCGGGCTGCGATAGACCTCCTTCGCGGGCCCCGCCTGCTCGATCCGGCCGTTATTCATGATGACGACGCGGCTCGCCATGGCGAAAGCCTCGGACTGGCTGTGCGTCACGTAGAAGAAGGTGATGCCGAGCTCCCGATGCAGGCGGATGAGCTCGGCCTGCATGCGGACCACGAGATGGGCGTCGAGCGCGCTCATCGGCTCGTCCAGCAGCAGGATCTCGGGTTCCGTCACCAGCGCGCGGGCGAGCGCCACGCGCTGCTTCTGGCCGCCGGAGAGCGTGGCGACGTCGCGGTCCGCGAACTCGCCGATGCCGAGCCGCTCCAGCCAGTGGAGCGCACGCTTGCGCCGCTCGGCGGCGCTCATGCCGCGCATCTTGAGGCCGAACTCGACGTTCTTGAGCACGCTGAGGAACGGGAAGAGCGCGAGGCTCTGCCAGACGAGCGGCGTGTCGCGTTCCCAGGGCTTCACCTCGTTCATCAGGCGGCCGCGCAGCCGGATCTCGCCGGCGCTCGGCGTCTCGAGGCCCGCGATCATCCGCAGCGTCGTCGTCTTGCCGCAGCCGCTCGGGCCCATGATGGCGACGAACTCGCCCTTGTCGATCGCGAGGTCGATGCCGCGCACGGCCACGGCCGCGCCGTAGCTCTTGGTGAGGCTGGATAGCGTCAGTAGCTGTTCAGCCACGTGCCGGCTCCGTTGCTTGCGTTTCGCCCGGCGCCAGCTTGCGGCGATCCGGATTGCGGATGATGAGGGCGACCTGCGCCAGGATCACCAGCAGCATGGTGATGGTGAAGACGATGCTCCCGATCGCATTGATGCGCGGGCTGACCCGGCCCTGGAACAGGGCGAGGATCCGGACCGGCAGGGTCTCGTTGAAGCCCGAGACGAAGAAGGCGATGGCAAATTCGTCGAAGGAGACCGCCATGGTGATGAAGAGGGCGGAGAAGATCGACGGCAGGGCGAACGGCAGGATGATCTCGCGCATGGCGCGCCACTGGCTGGCGCCGAGGTTCCAGGCCGCGGCCTCCAGGCTCGGATCCATCTGCGACAGCCGCAGCCGGATGAGCGCCATGGCGAAGGGCAGGCAGAGCACGACATGGCTGACGATAACCGAATGTAGCTCGCCGAAGAGTCCGACCTGCGAAAGGAAGACGAGCATGGCAAGCCCGAGGATCACCACCGGAATGGTCGGCGGCAGGAGCGCCAGCGCGAGATAGACGTTCTTGCCGAAGAACCGGTAGCGGAAATCGGTGTAGGCGGCCCCGAAGCCGAGCAAGGTCGAGAGCACGGAGACCGAAACGCCGATGATGAGGGTGTTGACGAGCGCCGGGAGGATCGTCGGATCGTCGCCGATCGCCTCGTACCATTCCGTGCTGAAATCGCCGAGCGGCAAGGTCGGGAAGCGCTGCGAGTTGAAGGAGACGACGAAGCTCACCACGATCGGCAGGAAGATGAAGCCGAAAACGAGGGCGAGATAGAGCCACAGCAGCGGGTTGACGAGACGTCCGCTCATGCGCGCCGCCCGCCCCGGCCATAGGCGAAGATGAGGGCGGCAAAACAGACGACCAGCAACGTCACCGCCATCATCACGGCGACGACCGAAGCCTCCGGCCAGTTCGCACCCGATTTCACCACGTCGAGGATGAGGATGCTCAAGGTCGGCGGCTTGCTGCCGCCGAGCAGCGTCGGGCCGACATAATCGCCGAAGGCGAGGATGAAGGCGAAGGCGGCGGCCAGCACGAGCCCGATCTTGGCCGAGGGGATGATGACCTGGAACACGGTGCGCAGCGCACTGCAGCCGAGATTATGCGCCGCCTCCACCAGGTTGCGGTCGACATAGGCGAGGCTGAAGAGCTGCAGCAATATGACGAGCGGCAGCACCAGCGTCAGATAGCCCACCATCGTGCCGAAGAGGTTGTTCACCATCGGGAACGGCCCGAGCCCCAGGAAGCCGAACACCGCATTCACCATGCCATTGCCGGTCAGGATGATCTTCCAGGTGTAGGTGCGAACGAGGTAACTGGTGAAGAACGGCGTGATCAGCAGGAAGACCCCGAGCCAGCGCGTGTTGGTGCTGACCCGAAAGGCGAGGAAATAGGCGCAAGGGAAGGCCAGCAGGCTCGCCAGCGCCGCGGCCAGGAGCCCGTAGAGGCAGGTGCGGAAGTAGATGTCCCAGAAATAGCCGGCGGAGAGCAGCTTCGCCCAGTTGTAGAAGCTGAAATCGGGCGTCACCCGGAAATTGACGACCACCCAGAAGCTCATCACCACCAGGAAGAGGAGCGGGGCGGCGAAGAAGGCGAGCTGCCAGATCAGCATCGGCAGGCCGAAGACGAGGCCGAAGGCGCGCGGCGCCCTCGCTTTCGTTGCCGTCGCCGGCATGTGCCGCTCTGTCATGGCGCCGCTGGACAATGCGGGATTCCCCTTCCGATCCGCCCCGATATCCTGTCGATCGCGCGCCGCGGGCGGCGGGAGCGAGCCGGCCTGCCCGACGCCGCAGACGGCGAGCCCCGGTTCGCCCGGGGCCCGCCTCACGCCGTTGTCGCTCTCGCGCTTCTTATGGCGCGACTAGAGGTTCTTGAACTCGGTGAAGGCGTCGTTCCACTCGGTCAGCGACTGCTGTTTCGGCAGGTCGCGGATGAAGATCTTGCCTTCCTTGTACTCGTCCATGACGTTGCGCTGGTCGAGCTGGTGCTGCAGGAGCTTCGCCCAGTCCGGATGCTGCTCGTTCAGCAGCGTCCAGCCCGCCTTGTTCGGGATCGAGCCCGAATAGGCCGGCTTGATCGCGATCCGCATCTGACCTTCCGGCGACGCCATGTACTGGACGAACGCCTTGGCCAGATCCTGCTTGGCGCTGGTCTTGGCGATACCCATCGCCTCGCTCCATTGCAGCCCGCCTTCGTCCGGCACGATGTCCTCGACCGGCACGCTCTCCTTCTTGAGCATGAGGGTGAGCCAGGCGCCGGTGCCCGGCATGATCCAAGCCTCGCCCTGCGAGAGCATCGAGAAGGCCTGGGCGAAGGCGCCGATGCCGACGACCTGCGGCTTCAGGCTGAAGAGCGTGTCCTTCAGCTTCTCGAACTGCTCGGCATTGATGTCGTAGGGCGGCTTGTTGCCGTTGGCGAGGCTGAGGCAGAGCATGGGCGGCAGGTACCAGTCGTACATGCCGACCTTCCCCTTCACCTTCTCGTCCCACATGATCTGGTAGGTCTTCATCTCGTCGGGCGACATATGCTCGGTGTTGTAGGTCATGCCGAGATAGCCGAAGCTCGTCATCACCGCATACATCTTGTCGTCGGCCCACAGGCCTGGGAAATTCTGGAACTCGGGCCAGAACTCGTCGATGTGGTAGTCCGCCGGATCGAGCGTCTCGAGCACGTCGGCCTGCCGCAGCATCTCGACATATTCGGCGTCGCTCAGCACCACGTCGAAGGTACCCGGAGGCGATGAGTTGAGCAGCGCCAGCATGTTGTCGCCGCCGGTATATTCCTTGCCGACGACCTTGACGCCGTGCGCCTGCTCGAACGGCCCCACGACCGACGGGTCGGTATAG
>CADEFF010000126.1 GCA_902826565.1 uncultured Rhodospirillaceae bacterium
CCGGCACCATCCACCATCCCGACACGCCCTGGAACCCGACGCCCTGGGCGGGCCGGCACCGGATCTACATCGCCAACGAGATCGACCAGATGATCTATGCGGGGTATCTAACGCAGTTCTAGGGGCGCCGCCGACACCGTAAGCGCGGCGATCTCGGCGGCGCGCGTCCGGCTGCGGCCGATCCTGATGACCTCCTTCGCCTTCATCCTCGGCGTGGTGCCGCTCGTCATCGCGACCGGCGCCGGCGCCGAGATGCGCCAGTCGCTCGGCACCGCGGTCTTCTCCGGCATGCTCGGCGTGACCTTCTTCGGCCTCGTCTTCACGCCGGTGTTCTATGTGGTGGTCAGGCGGGTGGCGACGCGGTTCGGGGGGAAGCGGGTTGTGGCGAGCGGGGCGGACGCGCCGGCATCCTGAGCGAACGGTCGCCGCGCGGGAGAACATCGTTCCACTGGCCCTTGCCATCGCGATAGGATCGCTCCGGCGGGGGTGCGCTCTTCGGGGAAATTCGGCATAGCCGGCGCTTGGCTTCGGTTTGGCGTGCAGCCCTTTCCCCCTCGGCCCCGAGGAGCGTTCCATGCCGGTCACCAATCTTCGCTTCGAGGTCACCTGGAGCTACCCGTACCCCATCGCGACGGAGGGCTCGGGCACCGCGCTGACCGTTTGTCTGCGCCAGAACGATCCGTATCTCGCCTTTTTGACGCAAACCTCGTACGACGACGAGGTTCTCTATCTGCATACATTCGACGGCACCGAAGCGTACCGCCACGCGAGTCCGCTCGGCTACGAAACCATTTCCGATATGGCTTACGATCCTTTCCGGCAGGTCATCTGGTGCTGCCAGGCGACGAACGAGCCGGAGATCATCCTCGCTTTCGATCCCGAGACCGGGCTCCTGACCGACACGCGGGTGGCGACACCCTCGCCCACCATGACCTCGCCGCATGGCCTCGCCTGCAACGGGTTCTTCTTCGTGCGCGGCGGCGGCAACACGGCGGAACTTTGGGGCACGAACGGCCTCCTGCTCGGGACCCGCGAGTATCAGGGCCGCGGCATCACCGGGATCAGCGCCTCGCCCTGGAGCTATTGCTTCTGCGACAAATACATGGACGAGATCGTCGTCATCGGCCCCCTCGGCAACGAAATCGCGATCGGCAGCGGCATCGGGGCCGCGGGCGGCATGGAGGCGATCGCCTTCGACTACGTCAATTACATCCACATGGACGATATTCCCCAGATCTGGGGGCCGAACGGCACGGTCGGCGACCCCGGCACCATCCACCATCCCGACACGCCCTGGAACCCGACGCCCTGGGCGGGCCGCCACCGGATCTACATTGCCAACGAGATCGACCAGACAATCTATGCGGGGTATCTGACGCAAAATTGAGTGGGGGTGGCGCTTCGTGACGCCATTCCACCCCCTCGACCTCTCCGCTTCCGCCCGCTAGCATCGCCCCGCCATGCGCTATCTCGCTGCCGATGTCGGAGGAACGTTCACGGATCTCGTGCTGGTCGATGGATCGGCCGGGCGGGCGCGCGTCTATATCGACAAGGTGCCGAGCCAGGCGACCGGCTCCGCCAAGGGCGTGCATGAGGGCATCCGGCGTATCGCGCGCCAGGCCGGGATCGAGCCCGGCGAGATCGACCTCTTCGTCCATGGCTTCACGGTCGGCACCAACGCTTTCCTGACCCGCACCGGCGCCCGCGCCGTGCTGGTGGTGACCGAAGGCTTCCGCGACGTGCTGCTGATCGGCGACCAGCGCCGCCCCGACATCTATTCGCTTTCGGCCGAGAAGCCGCTGCCGGTCGTGCCGCGCGCCCGCACCGTCGAGGTGAAGGAGCGGCTCGACGCCTTCGGCAAGGTGGTGACGCCGCTGGCCGAGGGCGAGCCGGAGCGGGTGGCGGAAGCCGTCGCCGCGCTCGAGCCCGAGGCGGTCGCCGTCTGCCTCACCTTCAGCTATCTCGATCCGGCGCACGAGGCCGAGGTCGCGGCCGCGATCGGCCGCCGGCTCCAGAACGTGCCGATCTATCTCTCGAGCCGCGTCAATCCGCAGATCGAGGAGTTCCCGCGCGCCAACACGACCGCCGTCGCCGCCTATGCGGGGCCGGTCATCGACCGCTATATCGAGCGGCTCGAGAAGAACCTGACCGATGTCGGCTTCAAGGGGCCGCTCCGGCTCATGCGCTCGGACGGCGGCGTCGCCACGCCGCGCGCGGCGCGCGACAACCCGGCCCATATGCTGCTCTCGGGGCCGGCCGGCGGCGTCATCGCCGGCGCCGAGCTCGCGCGGGCGATCGGTATCGACAACATGATCACCTTCGACATGGGCGGCACCTCGGCCGATTTCTCGCTCATCGTCGGCGGCCACCCGACCATGGTCGCCGAGCGGGAGATCGACGGCCAGCCACTCCGGCTCCCGACCATCGACATCGAGACCATCTCGGCCGGCGGCGGCTCGATCGCCCATGTCGATATCGGCGGCGCCCTCAAGGTGGGCCCGCGCTCGGCCGGCTCCGTGCCGGGCCCCGCCTGCTACGGCCAGGGCGGCGAGGACGCGACCATCACCGACGCCGCGGTGGTGATGGGACTGCTCGATCCCGAGGAATATCTCGGCGGCGAGATGAAGCTCGATCCGGCGCTCGCCCGCGCCGCCGTCGAGCGCGCGGTCGCGAAGCCGCTCGGGCTTTCGGTCGAGGAGGCGGCCTACGGCATCGTCTCGGTCGCCAACGCCAACATGATCCAGGCGATCCGCACGCTTTCCGTGGAACGCGGCCATGACGTGCGCGGCTTCGCGCTGCTGGCCTTCGGCGGCGCCGGCCCGCTCTACGCTCCCTACATGATCCGCGAGCTCGGCATGGCCGAGACGGTGGCGCCCCGCAATCCGGGCGTGTTCGCGGCGCAGGGGCTGCTGCTGACCGACATCCGGCACGCCGCCCAGGCGCCCTGGCAGCGCCGCCTGCATCGCATCGAGGCGGGCGAGCTCAAGCCGCGGCTCGATGCGCTGAAGCGCGAGCTGGAGCATGAGCTCGGCGCCGACGGGGTGAAGCCCGCCGACCGCTATTACCGCTTCGCGGCCGACATGCGCTGCGTCGGGCAGTTCCATCTCCTCAACATCCCGCTCCCGGTGCCGGACGGGGCCGGCTGGTGGAACCCGGAAAAGCTCGCGGCCGAGTTCCATGCGGCGCATGAGCGCAGCTATGGCCATGCCGATCCGGCCGTCCCGGTCGAGCTGGTCAATCTCCGGGTCGACGGCTTCGGCCGGATCGAGCGGCTGCCGGAACCGGCCGAGCCCGTCTCGACCAAACCCGCGCCGGAGCCGATCGGCAGCCGCCGCGTCTATTTCGACCGGGCGGCCGGCTGGCAGCAGGCCCGGATCTATCGCCGCGAGCAGCTCGAGCCCGGCCATCGCGTGGCCGGGCCCGCGATCGTCCTGCAGCGCGATTCGACCCTGGTGGTGCTGCCGGGCCAGCATGCCCGCGCCGACCGCCGCGGCACCGTCCGCATCGCCGA
>CADEFF010000127.1 GCA_902826565.1 uncultured Rhodospirillaceae bacterium
TCGAGCTCCGAACGGTCCAAGGCGACGTATTCGAAAGCGATCTTTTGATCGTCTACCAGCTTGTTGAGCGCGAATCCCAGAGAGGCGACGTTGCTGACGATGTCCGCCGGACGCTCCTCGAAGGTGACGAAAACGCCGGGCTCGTCGAAGTCGCGCGCGCCGTGGATCAGGAACGTCGTGGCAAAAAGCGTTTTGCCGCAACCGGCCGAGCCACAGACAAGCGTCGGGCGACCGGTCGGGACGCCACCGAGTGTCAGGTCATCGAAGCCGCCGATACCGGTGGGGGATTTTGAAATGCCTTGGGAAGAGGGCATCACGCACCCGTGCAGAAGGTCGAGACTGCCACCGATACCTGAAGTCGGGAGGCAGCGCGATTCGTTTCACGACGGCACTCGTGCTCGAGGCAACCGGTTTGCGGAGTCCGGTCGCGCGTTTCAGGATCGCGAGCTAATTCATCCGGTACGGTGCTTATACCGCCGAGCATGGATGCGTGATCGGGGCTGCGTCAATGTTCTTTATATGTTCTGCCGGTTGCTCGCCTCGCCCAACAGCGGCTCGCCACGGTCGTCTTCGCGCGATTACGGGCTTCGCGCTGGCCGATCCGATCAACGGGCGGCCCGTTCGAGGCCGCCCGTCGCCGTCGGACGCCGGCTATTGCCCGGCGTGCTGCCGCACGGCGGCCTCGATCTGCGCTTTCACGGCATCGAGGTTGAAGCTCGCGCCCTTCTGCATCGGCGGATATTCGATGGCCGTCATGGCGAGCTTCGCCACTGCCTGCTGGACGAAGACGAAGCGCCAGAACTCATACTGGAACCAGGTAAAGTAGTTCTGCGATCCGCTCAGTGTTCCGTTCTCCGGAAAGTCGAGGCGCTCGAAAGGATCCAGCCGCAGGTTCGTCAGGACCGGCGCATCGACATGGTCCTTGCTGCCGATCCAGCCGCCGGGCTGGTCGATGAACCGGTATTTGAAGTCGTCGATGCGCACCGCGCCCAGCGTGCTTTCGCCGAAATAGAAGATTTCATGGCGCGCCGACGGACCCTTGCCGGTGATCATGTCCATCTGGTTGTAGCCGTCGAGATGGTTCTTGTAGGTAACGTCGCCGATCTTCTTGCCCTTCAGCAGCTCCTCCCCGATGTTCGGATTGCCCGCTGCCGCGACGAAGGTCGGGAGCCAGTCGAGCCCGGAGACGATACCGTTCTCCACGACCCCGGCGGGAACATGGCCGGGCCAGCGAATGATCGCCGGCGCACGGAAGCCGCCTTCGAAGATCGTGCCCTTCTGCCCTCTGAACGGCGTGTTGCCGCCGTCGGGCCAGGTGAAGGTCTCGGTGCCGTTGTCGGTGGTGAACAGGACGATGGTGTTGTCGTCGACACCCATCTCCTTCAGCTTCTGCATGGTGGCGCCGACGATATCGTCGAGCTGGGCCATGCCGGCTTCCTGAATGGACCAGCCATTCGTCGAATTGCGCATCGCCTCGTATTTCTCCGACAGGTGCGTGACGATGTGCATGCGGGTCGGATTGAGCCAGAGGAAGAATGGCTTGCCGTCCGCCTTGGCCTTGTCCAGGAACTTGAAGGACATGTCGCGAATTTCGTCGTCGACCGTCTCCATCCGCTTGGGATAGAGCGTTCCGGCATCCTCGATCTTCTGCTTGCCGACCTTGCCCCAGCGCGGATCGACGGTCGGATCGTCGGCGTCGGCGGCCCAGCTATGGACCATGTTGCGGGGGCCGACGGTGCCCAGCAGCTCCTGCGGATAGGCCGGGTGCGCCGGATCTTCCATCGCGTCGAGGTGATAGAGATAGCCGAAGAACTCGTCGAACCCGTGGACGGTCGGCAGGAACTCGTTGAGATCGCCGAGGTGGTTCTTGCCGAACTGGCCGGTCGCGTAGCCCAGCTCCTTGAGCGCCGTCGCGATAGTGATGGCTTGCGATGGCATGCCGATCTTGGCGCCCGCCTGACCGACGGTGGTCATGCCGGTGCGGATCGGCAGCTCGCCGGTGATGAAGGCGGCGCGTCCCGCCGTGCAGCTCGCCTCGGCATAGTAGTCGGTGAAAATCATGCCCTCGGCCGCGAGCTTGTCGAGATGCGGTGTGCGGCCCGCCATCATGCCGCGATGGTAGGCGCCGATATTCCAGATCCCGATGTCATCGCCCATGATGGCGACGATGTTGGGCCGGGGAGCGTCGGCGGCGAGCGCCGATTTCACCAATCCCGATTGCAGGCTGTCGACCGCCGCCGCCGTTGCGAGCGCCGTCGTCGCGAACAGGAAGCCCCTTCGATCCATGACACATCCTCGCGGTTGCTCGGGCGGGCGCTTCGATCATGGATGCATCGGCCGCTGGCCCGGGACGGACGATGCCGCGAAACCCGTGATGCAGATAGCGGTGTCGGTCGGCGGAACGGGAGCGGTACTGCCCTATGGAGGCGAGGAACCGCGCCGGGCGCGCCTCTCTCCGTCTCCTTTCGCCTCTAAGCGAAGTCCCCAACGGCCCCGATCGGCAGAGAACCCCGGTCCTGGCCGATCGTCACCCATGCGCGGCACCTTCAAATCGACGGGCGGCCAAGCTGAATGCCACTATTGAGCTGAGTGGCCGCAATGATGCGCTTGCGCCATTTTCCGCGCAACGGGTTTCCCCGGGCGATGCCTCCCTGGCGGGATTGCCTTCGATGGAGGCGTTCGACGCTGTCCGGACGCAATCGGGCCGGGGTTCTCCTTCTTGCGACCGTCGACGGATTTGCAAGCGCACAAGGGAAGGCGGTGCAGGCGCACCAGGGAACGGACCCGCTCAGTTGCGGCCGATATTGCCGTCGAGCTTCTTCCGCTGGATCTGCCTGTCCACCGCGGCGGCGGAATCGCCCACGGCCTTGACGGCGGCGCGGAGCTGCATCTCGCTCACGCCCCATTTCCGGCACCAATAGAGCCGTTCCAGCCGGTCCTCGAGATTCACGCGGGCGGGATCGGCGGGTCCGCGGTTCCTGGAAGCATCGGCCATGGTAATTTCCTTCGCGACGGGAGGTTCATCCTCGACGCCCTGCGCGGCATCGGTATCGGGGGAGTATAGCCGCTTCCCGACGGGCGAACCTATCGGCGTCGGCAGCGGCAGCCCGCCATTCATCGGCGCCGTCAGGGGTCGCCGCCGGCCTCGACCAGCGCGGCAAGCTTCGCGAGCGACATTTTCCAGCCGGTTTCGTTGTCGGCCGGCGAGAGGCCGGGCGGGAGATCGTCATGCAGCGCGACGAGATCGGTGCCGCCGCCCGCGGCGTCGGCAAGGGTCATGACGATCCGCATCTCGCCCTGCATCGCGGGATCGGCGGTCTCGAACGCGACGGTCTCGACCACCTCCCGCCCCGGCACCAGCCGCAGGAAACGGCCGCGATGCGTGTCGGTCTGCGGGGTCGTCTTGCCGGCGCCGGTCGGCGCCTCATAGGTGAGCGAGATGCGGAACCGGCCGCCTTCGCGGGGCTCGAACGCATGGA
>CADEFF010000128.1 GCA_902826565.1 uncultured Rhodospirillaceae bacterium
CCACCTTGTTGAGGTAGACGACGAGCGCCGGCACGCCGACCTGACGGGCAAGCAGAATGTGCTCGCGGGTCTGCGGCATCGGGCCGTCTGCGGCCGACACCACGAGAATGGCGCCGTCCATCTGCGCCGCGCCGGTGATCATGTTCTTCACGTAGTCGGCATGGCCAGGACAGTCGACATGGGCGTAGTGGCGCTTGCCGGTCTCATATTCCACGTGCGCCGTGGAAATGGTGATGCCGCGGGCCTTCTCTTCCGGCGCCTTGTCGATTTCGTCATAGGCGGTGAACTTGGCGCCGCCCTTCTCGGCCAGCACCTTGGTGATCGCCGCCGTCAGCGTGGTCTTGCCGTGATCGACGTGACCAATGGTGCCGATGTTGCAATGCGGCTTCGTACGCTGGAATTTTTCCTTAGCCATGTTGGCTCTCCATCCTTCAACACAAAAACGAAAGTCTTCTCCAACGGCCCCTTGGGCCGGAACCTCTAGGCGAACTTCGCCTGCACCTCTTCGGCGACCGCCTGCGGGACTTGCGCATAGTGGTCGAACTGCATGGTGAACTGCGCCCTGCCCTGGCTCATCGAGCGCAGCGTGTTCACGTAGCCGAACATGTTGGCGAGCGGCACCATCGCGGTGATGACGCGCGCATTGCCGCGACTGTCCATCCCCGAGACCTGGCCGCGTCGGCTGTTCAGGTCGCCGATCACGTCGCCCATGTAGTCCTCCGGCGTCACCACCTCGACCCGCATGATCGGCTCGAGCAGCCTCGGCCCCGCCTTCGGGATCGCCTCGCGGAAGCAGGCGCGCGCCGCGATGTCGAAGGTCAGCACGTTCGAGTCCACGTCGTGATAGGCGCCGTCGATGAGGCTCGCCTTGAAATCGATCATCGGGAACCCCGCGATCACGCCGGACTCCTTGGCGGCGAGCAGCCCCTTGACCACGCCGGGCACGTATTCCCTCGGCACGGCGCCGCCGACGACCTCGTTCTCGAACTCGTAGCCCGCGCCCGGCGCGGCCGGCTCGAACCTGATCTTCACGCGCGCATACTGGCCGGCGCCGCCGGTCTGCTTCTTGTGGGTGTAGTCGTGCTCGACCGTCCGGGTGATCGTCTCGCGATAAGCCACCTGCGGTGCGCCGACATTCGCCTCGACCTTGAACTCACGCTTCATGCGATCGACGATGATCTCGAGATGGAGCTCGCCCATCCCCTTGATGATCGTCTGACCGCTCTCGTGATCGACCGACACCCGGAACGACGGGTCTTCCTGGGCAAGCCGGCCGAGCGCCATGCCCATCTTTTCCTGGTCGCTCTTGGTCTTCGGCTCGACCGCCACCTCGATGACGGGCTCCGGAAACTCCATGCGCTCGAGCACGACCGGATTGTTCGGATCACAGAGCGTATCGCCGGTGGTGGTGTTCTTGAGCCCGGCCAGCGCCACGATGTCGCCCGCGCGTGCTTCCTTGATGTCCTCGCGGTGATTCGCATGCATCTGCAGCATGCGGCCGACCCGCTCGCGTTCGTCCTTCACCGTGTTCAGCATCTGCGAGCTCGCGGCGAGCACGCCCGAATAGATGCGCACGAAGGTGAGCGACCCGACGAAAGGATCGGTCATGATCTTGAAGGCGAGCCCCGCAAACGGCTCGTCATCCGAACATTTCCGGGTGACTTCCTCCTCGGTGCCCGGCTTCACGCCGACCACGTCCGCCACATCGGCCGGCGACGGCAGGAAATCAACCACCGCATCGAGCAGCGGCTGCACGCCCTTGTTCTTGAAGGCGCTGCCGCAGATCACCGGCACGAACTGACTGGCGACGGCACCCTTGCGGATCAGGCGCTTGATGGTATCGACGTCCGGCTCCTTGCCCTCGAGATAGGCCTCCATGACGCCATCGTCGAGCTCGACGATCATCTCGAGCAGCTTGTGGCGATACTCGTCCGCCTGGTCCTTGAGCTCCGCCGGGATCGGCCCGACCACGAACTCGGCGCCCAGCGCTTCGTCCTTCCAGATCACCGCCTTCATCTGAACGAGGTCGACCACGCCGGCGAACTCACTTTCGGCGCCGATCGGGAGCTGCAGCACCAGCGGCTTCGCGCCGAGCCGGTCGATGATCATCTGCACGGTACGGAAGAAATCCGCGCCGACGCGGTCCATCTTGTTGACGAAGCAGATCCGCGGCACCTCGTATTTGTCGGCCTGGCGCCACACCGTCTCGGATTGCGGCTCCACGCCGGCGACGCTGTCGAACACGGCGCAGGCACCGTCTAGCACGCGCAAGGAGCGCTCCACCTCGATGGTGAAGTCGACGTGGCCCGGCGTGTCGATGATGTTGATGCGGTGGTCGCGCCAGAAACAGGTCGTCGCGGCCGACGTGATGGTGATCCCGCGCTCTTGCTCCTGCTCCATCCAGTCCATGGTGGCCGTGCCCTCGTGGACTTCGCCGATCTTGTAGGACCGGCCGGTGTAATAAAGGATGCGTTCGGTCGTGGTCGTCTTCCCGGCATCGATGTGCGCCATGATGCCGATGTTGCGATAACGATCGAGAGACGTCGTGCGGGCCATGATCTGCGAGTTCCCCGGGCCTACCAGCGGTAATGCGAGAAGGCCTTGTTGGCCTCGGCCATCTTGTGCGTGTCTTCGCGCTTCTTCACCGACGCGCCGCGATTGTTCGAGGCGTCGAGCAGCTCGGCCGAAAGGCGGTCGGTCATGGTCTGCTCGGAACGGCCGCGCGCGGTCTGGATGATCCAGCGGATCGCCAACGCCTGCGCGCGCTCGGGCCGCACTTCGACCGGCACCTGGTAGGTGGCGCCGCCGACGCGCCGCGAGCGCACCTCGAGATGCGGCTTCACGTTGTCGAGCGCATCCTTGAAGGACTTGACCGGATCCTGGCCGGCCTTCTTCTGCATCTGCTCGAGCGCGCCATAGACGATGGTCTCGGCTGCCGACTTCTTGCCGGCATACATCAGCGAGTTGATGAACTTCGTGATCACGACATCGCCGAACTTGGCGTCCGGCAGAACTTCGCGCTTTTCGGCGGCGTGACGGCGGGACATCGCGTGACTCCTTACTTCGGACGCTTCGCGCCGTATTTCGAACGGCGTTGACGGCGATCCTTCACGCCCTGCGTGTCGAGCGTGCCGCGAATGATGTGGTAGCGGACGCCGGGCAGATCCTTTACGCGGCCGCCGCGGATCATCACCACCGAATGTTCCTGCAGGTTGTGGCCTTCGCCCGGGATGTAGCTCGTCACCTCGTAGCCGTTGGTAAGGCGAACGCGCGCCACCTTGCGAAGCGCCGAGTTCGGCTTCTTCGGCGTCGTCGTATAGACGCGCGTGCAGACGCCGCGCTTCTGCGGGC
>CADEFF010000129.1 GCA_902826565.1 uncultured Rhodospirillaceae bacterium
CCCCTGTGTCCGATCATCGCGGGCCGTTTTCTGGAGGTGCGCGGTCGCGGTTTTCAGACCGGCTCGCGCCAGCGGATCGCGTCCGCAACGATGCGATCGGTACCGCAAGTCAGCCCTTCCAGGCGGGCCAAGAGCTGCGATGAGCCAACAATCCTCTCATCTTCAGCTACCCATCGTGTCCAACCATCGCTCACGGGCCTAATTGCATGCTGATCGAGAATCGACTTTGACACCGACCTGCGACCGGTCGCCGCGCCCGACGGCGATCTCGACCGGCCGCTCGGCGATCGAGATCGAGACCGGCAGCTTGCCGATGATGTCGCCGTCGCCCTGCACCGGGTCGCCGACCGGCCCTTCGATCGTCACGCTGCGGCCGGTCCGGATCATGAAATCGCGCCGGCCGGCGAGCCGTCCCCGCACCAGCGCCAGCCCGTAGCGCAGCACCGCGAGCCGGCCGCGCCTGAGGAAGAGGCAGACCTCGAAGGAGGGCGAGCCCAGCCGCGCCGCCGGCGCCGCGACATAGGGCCCGCCATAATGCCGGCCCTTGGCGACGATGACCGAGGCTGCTTCGTGCGTCTCGCCGTCGATGGTCACGCGATAGCGCGGGAAGCCGAAGCGGAACATCTGCCGCAAGCTTTCCCAGACATAAGCGCCCTTGCCGATGCGGCGCTTCAGCCGCGTATCGACATGCGCCACCACATGCGCGTCGAAGCCGACCCCGGCCATCATCGCGAAATGCCGGCCATTGGCGGTGCCGGACCAGATCGCCGCGAGCGCATCGCCCGCAGCGGCCTCGACCGCATCCTCGAACCGGTGGAGGCCGAGCTCGTGCGCCAGCACGTTCGCCGTGCCCATCGGCAGGATCGCGAGCGGCAGCGCCGGCACCACGCGCAGCAGCCCGTTGATCGCCTCATGGATGGTGCCGTCGCCGCCGGCGATCACCAGCCGATCGACATCGCCATCGGCCGCCGCCTCGGCCGCGAGATGCTCGGCATGGGCGGCACGCGCGGTCTCGGTGCGCTCGACCGCCCAGCCCGCGGCCGCGAAGCGCGCCGCGGCGCGATCGAGCAGCGGCCGCCGGAGCCCGCCCGCGGTCGGGTTGTAGATCAGCCGCAGCCGCCGCGCGCCGTTCGTCTCGTCTGGATCTCTGGCAAGGGCCATTCGGCAAAGGCACCGGATGCGGGGAGGCACGGGAGCGCGGCAGGCCAGACTCGCCGGGCCGGATGACCGGCCGATGACAGCGGGCCGGCCACCGGAGGCCGGCCGCCATCCGCCGGCGGAAATATCACGGCTTCGCGCGGCTGTCACAATCTTCCGGTATCGAGCGGGCATCGACTCGGAGAAAACGGCTCCCCCGAGTCGCCGGTGAAGGCAAGGGTCGCAACCCGCGCATGGACCAGTGGATCGCCCCCCGCCGCTATCGCACGGTCTTCCTCTCCGACATCCATCTCGGCACGCGCGGCTGCAAGGCCGAGTTCCTGCTCGATTTCCTGAAGCATGTGGATTGCGAGCAGCTCTATCTGGTCGGCGACATCATCGATTGCTGGCGCCTCCGCCGCGGCTGGTACTGGCCGCAGGCGCATAACGACGTGGTGCAGAAGCTCCTGCGCAAGGCGCGCAAGGGCACCCGCGTCGTCTACATCCCGGGCAACCACGACGAACCCTTGCGCGACTACACCGACATGCAGTTCGGCGGCGTCGCGCTCGCAAAGGAGGTGATCCATCTGACCGCCGACGGCAGGCGGCTGCTCGTGCTGCATGGCGACGAGTTCGACGGCATCGTGAAATACGCCAAATGGCTGGCGCTGCTCGGCGACTGGGCCTATCGCGTCATGCTGCAGCTCAATCACTGGTTCAATATCGGCCGGCGCAGCTTCGGCTATCCCTACTGGTCGCTCTCCGCCTGGCTGAAGCAGCGCGTCAAGGACGCCGTCAAATATATCGACGATTACGAGCGCGCCGTCGCCGAGGAAGCCGGGCGGCGCGGTGTGGACGGGGTGGTCTGCGGCCATATCCACAAGGCCGAGATCCGCCGGATCGGCGGCATCCTCTATGCCAATGACGGCGACTGGGTGGAGAGCTGCACCGCCCTCGTCGAGCATCAGGACGGGCGGCTCGAGATCCTGCATTGGGCCGAGGAACGAAGCCTTTCCCTGTTCGAGCCGGCCGTCGCGGTCGCATGACCCTTCCCGCCCGCGCATGATCGACGGTCCCGCCCGCATCCTCATCGCGACCGATGCCGGCCGGCCGCAGGTCAATGGCGTGGTGCGTACCCTCGGGCGGGTCACAGCCGAGCTTCGCCGCGCCGGCCATCGCGTGCGGATGATCGAGCCGCGGCTCTTCCGCACTTTGCCATGCCCCAGCTATCCCGAGATCCGTCTCGCGATCCGGCCCTATGCGCGCTGCCGCCGGCTCATCGAGCAGTTCCGGCCGACGGCGATCCATATCGCGACCGAAGGGCCGATCGGCCGCGCCGCGCGGCGCTACTGCCTCGAGCGCGGGCTGCCTTTCACCACCGCCTATCACACGCGCTTCCCGGAATATATCCAGGCGCGGACCGGCCTGCCGGTGGCGTTCGGCTATGCGGCGATGCGCGGCTTCCACGCGCCCTCCTCGGGCGTGATGGTTGCGACCCAGACCATCGAGAACGAGCTTTCCCGCCGCGGCTTCCGCAACATCCGGCGCTGGACGCGCGGCGTCGATACCGATCTCTTCCGGCCGCGCGCCGAGCCCTTTCTCGACCTGCCGCGGCCGATCCACCTCTATGTCGGGCGCGTGGCGGTCGAGAAGAACATCGACGCCTTCCTCGCGCTGCCGCTTCCCGGCAGCAAGCTCGTCGTCGGCGACGGGCCGGCGCGGGCCGGCCTCGAGCGGCGCCATCCCGATGCGGTCTTCGTCGGCGCGAAAGGCGGCGAGGCGTTGGCGCGGCATTATGCGGCGGCCGACCTCTTCGTCTTCCCGAGCCGCACCGACACCTTCGGCCTCGTGCTGCTCGAGGCGCTGGCGAGCGGCCTTCCCGTCGCCGCCTTTCCGGTGCCGGGTCCGCTCGACGTGATCGCCGGCAGCGGCTGCGGCGTGCTCGACGAGGATCTGGGGCGCGCGGTCGCCGGGGCGCGGCGGATCTCCGGGCTGCGCTGCCGCGGCCATGCGCTGCGTTACTCCTGGCCCCATTCGGCGAGCCAGTTCGCGGCGAACCTCGTGCCCGTCACCCGCCTCGCCCGGAGCGCGCTTGCTCAAGGTTGAATCGGAACGCGCTCGCGGTGGCGGACCGGTCGCCGCTCGCTCCAACCCTGCCATGGACCCCGGCTCGCGCTCGCAAGCGCTCGCTTGGCCGGGGTGACGC
>CADEFF010000130.1 GCA_902826565.1 uncultured Rhodospirillaceae bacterium
CCACCACGACCATGAAGAGCGCGGCAAGCATGTCGTTGGCGGAAACCGCGAGATCCCCCGCCATCAGGGCCGAGACGGCGCCGGCGAGCAGCCCGGCGACGATCAGCGCCGGCAGCATGTCGAGCGCACGGAGCTGGCGCAGCATCACGACCAGCAGGCCGTAGGTGGAGCCGGCCAGGAGCGCCACGAAGAGGCCGACCGGCCGGCCCGCGGCGAAGCCGTCGGCAAACATCACGCCCATTCCGACGATGGCGACCATGATCGCCAGCCATGTCGTCCGGTGGACAGGCTCGCGCAGGACGAGCAGGCCCAGCAGGGCCGCGAAGAACGGTGCCGAGCTCATCACGAACTGGGCATTGGCCACGCTCGTCAGCAGCATGGCGAAGACGTAGGAAACCATGGAGACGGCGATGACGGCGGCGACCGCAAGCCCGCCCCAGCCGATCGCCTTGAAGGGCGCGACGACGCGGCCGCGCTCCTTGACGAGGAGAACCAGCGTCAGCGTCGCCACCATGCCGACGGCGCGGTAGAACATGACCTGCCAGCCATCGGCAGCCTCGACATGGCGCGTGATGAGGCCGCCCGTGCTGAAGCAGACCGCCGCCATCAGCATGAATCCGATGCCGGCCGGCCGTCCGGCATCGTCCCGCGATGGATTCCCGATGGTCATGAGGTCCCGCCCGCCTGCGCGGCCGACTTGGTCGCATGGGGCGGCACCGGCCGTCAACGGCGCAACGGACGCCTTGCTCGGGCATGCGCTTGCGGGCGAGCGCCGGGCCGACCGGCAAGGGCGTCACGGGGCGCGGCAGCAGACGGAAGGGCAAGGACGGCCACCGGTCCCTCGACATGGCGGGAGAGCGCACCGCGGACAGGGCCGGTTTCGGGACGCGCGGAGGTCCTAGGCGGGGGCTGCGACGCCGGGCGCCCGGCGCGGACTGATCGCCCAGGCACCGACCACCACCGCCCCCGCGAGGATGGCAGGGACGATCGCGAGCCAGGTCCCCACGGCGACCGCGCCCGCGGTACCGGCCCAGAGCAGGCTCGAGAAGGTCTCGGCGAAGGTGGCGATGCGGGAAGACGTGTGTCGGCGACGGAAATGGCTCCGTTTCGCCTGGACCGCGAACCAGAGTTGAATGGCAATGGCGGCGCTCGCCGCGACGACGATCCCCAGAACGGCGACGAAGGCGCTCCGCGGCGAAGCGACCGCAAGCGCCAGCAAAAGCGGCGCCAGCACCATCGCGAGCGCGCCGAAGACCGCTTCCACCTTGGCGCGGATCATCTGGCGGCGCGTGATCGGAGCGCTGGCGACGAGATCGGGCGCATCCTCGCCCGAGACGGTGATCCAGGCGAGGCCGCCCGCAAGCTGTCCCGCCGCCATGACCAGCACCGGCACGATCAGGGTCAGCGTCCCCGTTTCGCCGAAGTTTTGCCAGAGCAGATAGACGGGCGGCAGCAGATAGATGATCTGCATGAGGCTTTGCGACAGCAGCCACGGGTCGCGCCGGAGCAGGCGCCATTCCTTGTGGCGAAGCTTGGTCCGCGGGCCCGCGCGACGAAACCTTATGATCCCGTCCGCGCCCGGCCTTGCCGCGCTCCAGGCAACGCCGGCGGCAGCGACGGCATGATCGCCGAACCGGCGCGAGAAGAGGGCGGCTGCGAGGAGCAGCAGCATGAAGCTGCCGACAAGGAGCGCGGCCAGCGCCGCGGGATCGCCGAGGATCGCCTTCGCCGGCAGCCACAGCAGGCTCGTCGCGTCCGGCGCTCGGGCCAGCAGCGCCGGCGAATGGAGAACGGGCATCCGGTCGAAGGTTCCGTAGGAGCCGATCGCGGCGATCTGCAGGCTGATGACGAAGGCGGCGCCGAAAACGGCGGCGACGATCTGCGCCACGAGCCGCGTGCGCTTCGGGCCAAGCAGGCGGAAGAGCCCGACCGTCAACGCCACGGCGGCGGCCACGGCGCTCGCGCCGAGCGCGGCCGCGACCGGATAGGCGCTGAGCCATCCGATTCCGCCGAAGACCGCAAGCACATTGGCGAAGGGGGCGACCACCAGCATGCCCATCGTGGCGACCATGACGGCGATCGCGGCGATCCGCACCGCGAAGACGCGGCGGGACGGCACGGGCGCCGAGAGCAGGAGATCGAGGTCGGCACGGGCATAGAAGGCGCGCGTCACCGATTCCATCGCCTGGGACAGCATCAGCGACCAGTAGAGCAGCGCCATCGCCTCGAGAAACATGAGGGTCGGCAGGTCGGGCACCGGCGCATCGGCGGCGAAACGGCCGACCATGCTGTAGGCGAGCAGATGCATGAAGGCGACGAAGCCGAGCAGCACGAGCGCGACGGTGCCGGTGCGCCGGCGGCCTGCGGTCATCAGGCTTGTCCAGTCGCGCCAGCCGAGCCTCAGCTCATGCCGCGCGAACCAGAACAGCGTGCCCGGACGGCTCATGCGGCCTTCGGCGCTGCGGTGAGCTCGAGGAAGACATCCTCGAGGCTCGTGCCGCCGCGGCCGGCGAGACCGCGCAGCTCGTCGAGCGTGCCCTGGGCGATGAGGCGGCCGCCGGCGATGACGCCGATCCGCTCGGCCATGCGCTCGGCAACCTCGAGAATATGGGTGGTGAGGATCACGGTCGCGCCGTCGCGCACGCGCTGCAGCAGCAGGTCCTTGACCTGCCGCGCCGAGCCCGCGTCGAGCCCGGTCAGCGGCTCGTCGAGAATGATGAGGCGCGGGTCGTGCACCAGCGCGCCCGCCAGCGCCACTTTCTGCCGCATGCCCTTGGAGAAGGATTCGCAGCGTTCCTGCGCGTGGGCAGCGAGGCCGAGCAAGCCGAGCAGATCGCGCGCGATCGCCTCCGCCTTGCCGGCCTCGATATCCCAGAGCCCGGCGACGAACTCCAGATACTCGACGGGCGTAAGCTTGTCGTAGATCATCGGCTCGTCGGAAACCCAGGCGGTGATCCGCTTGGCGGCGACCGGATCGGCGAGCGCGTCGACGCCGAACACCGCGATCGCGCCGCTGTCGGGCCGCAGCAGCCCGGCCACCATCCGCAGGGTCGTCGTCTTGCCGGCCCCGTTGGGGCCGAGCAGCGCATAGAACTCGCCCGCCCCGATCGCGAGATCGAGCCCGTCGACGGCCGGCCGGTCGTAGCGCTTGCGGAGGCCGCGGATCTCGAGCGCGAGGGTCATGAGCAGGTTGCAGGCGATTGCGGAAGAGTCCGCCAGCCTGGCCTTCAATAGGTTGTCGGGTGATTAACCGGCGGCCGAATCTTGACGCCGCCAATCCATAAGGACCGCCGGGAGCG
>CADEFF010000131.1 GCA_902826565.1 uncultured Rhodospirillaceae bacterium
GCGGCCCTGGCGCAACGTGGTCTCGCTCGCCGAGCACGCGGCCCGCGCCTCGGCCGTCGGCAATATCCGCGCCTGAGCGACCCGCCCCCGAGCCTACCGTCTCCGAGGGGTCTCGCCCGAAAGCCCTGCGGGACGGCCTCGCGCCGGGCCGAGCGCGTCGCGCGCAGCCGCGGCCGCACTCATGCCCGGTTCGCGTTCGGGCACGGGCGCGCCTCGACGCTACTTCTTGTTGTCCTTGTCGGTCAGAGCCGAGACTTCGCGCTGGAGTTCTTCCAGTCGCGAGCGCAGCCGTTCGAGCTGATCGCCCTGCTCGGCCGGCGGGGTGTCCGTTTTCGGCGTCGGGTCGCCGGCCGGCGCCCCCGGGTCGCCCGGCTGGAACGGGTTCAGCATCCGCATCGCGCGCTCGAAGAAGGCGATGTTCTGCTTGCTCATCTCGTCGAAGCGGCCGAACGGAAATATGCCGCCGAAGCTTTCCGACATGTATTTCCGCATCTGCTCCTGGTTGCGCGCGAAGGATTCCATGGTGTGCTCGAGATAGCGCGGCACCAGGAACTGCAGATTGTCGCCATAGAAGCTGATGAGCTGCCGCAGGAAGTTGAGCGGCAGCAGGTTCTGCCCGCCCTTGCCTTCCTCCTCGACGATGATCTGGGTCAGCACCGAGCGGGTGATGTCCTCGCCGCTCTTCGCGTCATAGACCGCGAATTCGACGCCGTCCTTCACCATCTGGCAGAGATGATCCAGCGTTACGTAGCTGCTCGTCGCCGTGTTGTAGAGCCGGCGATTGGCGTATTTCTTGATCGTGATCGGCGCCTTGGCGCCGTCGCTCCGCTCGTTCATGCCGGTTCCTTCGGCAGCGATTCCGTGGGCCGTGGCGGCTCTCGCAGTTGCAGCATAGCAGGATTCCGGTCGGGTTGTGCAATGCGCCAGACCCGCTGCAGCGCGGCAAGTGGAAAGCCCTGCGATGGGTCGCTATAGTCCGCACGCATGACGGAACGGCCCGATCTCGCGGCGCTGGCGCGGCGCTATCTCGATCTCTGGGAGCATCAGGTCGCCGCCATGGCCAGCGATCCGGCGCTGGCGGAGCAGCTTACGCGGCTCTTTCGCGCGATCGGCGACGGCATGGCGGCGGTTGCCGGCGGGGTAGATGGTCATGAAAGCCACAAGGCAAGACGCGGTGCCGGCAAGGCGGGGGCCGCGGCCGCTGCCGCAGCATCTGGCGGTGGCGGGGGTGAGCTGGCTGAGCTCGCCCGGCGCCTGGCGGCTCTGGAGCGGCGTCTCGAAAAGCTCGAAGCGGCCGGCGGCCGGCCCGGTCCCAAGCCCGCCGCCCGAGCTCGAAAGCGCGCTCGCCGGGGTTGATCCGGAGGCATTCGCCGGCGCCCTCGAGACCGAGGCGCTGCTGCGTCTCGAACGTCTCGCGATCGGCATCGAACGCTATCAGTCGCACCCCTATCGCCGCGAGGGCGGCGAGCCGCCGGCGATCTGGCGGCAGGGCACGACGCGGCTGCTCGATTATTCCGCCGGCGCGGCCGGCACATCGCGGCCGCCGAGGCGCGGGCGCGCGGCATCGGCGGCGCCGGTGCTGGTGGTGCCCTCGCTCGTCAACCGCGCTTATGTGGTGGATCTCGAGCCGCAGCGGAGCTTCATGCGCTTCCTCGCAGGCGCCGGCTATGCGCCCTATCTCGTCGATTGGGATGCGCCGGGCGAGATCGAGCGCGGCTTCGATCTGACCGACTACATCGCCGGCCGCCTTTCGGCGGCGCTCGATGTCGTCGCGGCGCGCCATGCCAGGGCGAAGATCCATCTCGTCGGCTACTGCATGGGCGGCAATCTCGCGCTGGCGCTCGCGCTGCGCCGGGCGGCCTCGCTCGCGGGGCTCGTCCTGCTGGCGACGCCCTGGGACTTCCATGCGGAACGCGCCGAGCAGGCGGAGGCCCTGGGCGCGCTCGGCGAGCTGCTGGCGCCGGCGATCGCCGCTTCGGGCGAGCTCTCCGTGGACGGCATCCAGTCGCTCTTCGGGGTGCTCGACCCGCTGCAGGTGAGCCGGAAGTTCCTCGCCTTCGGCGCCCTCGATCCCGGCTCGGCGAAGGCGCAGGCGTTCGTCGCCCTCGAGGACTGGGTGAATGACGGCGTTCCGCTCGCCGCCGCGGTCGCCATCGAATGCCTGGGCGGCTGGTACGGGAGGAACAGCCCGATGCGCGGCGAATGGCGGATCGGGGGCAGGCCGGTCCTGCCGCGCGATGTGTCGGTCCCCGCTCTCGTTGTGCTGCCGGATCAGGACCGCATCGTGCCGCCGGCCTCGGCGGCGCCGCTCGCCGCCGCCATCCCCGGCGCGGACAGCCTGCGGCCGGAGGCGGGCCATATCGGGATGATGGTCGGCGGCGGCGCCGAAACGAAGCTCTGGCAGCCCTTGCTCGCCTGGCTTCGCGCGCGGGCTTGAGCGATCCCGAAGCTTTTGCGGCGAGCGGCCGAACGCCGCAGCGCAGGGCGGGTGCTTGCCTTGCGGCTGTCGCGAAGCTTCGGCTAAGGTCGGCGATCGGCAGCGCCGCTCGCGCGATCGGGCCCGCCGCCTCCCTCAGCCCCAGTCCGAGGAACGCGTCATGACCGACATCGTTATCGCCAGCGCCGTCCGCACGCCGATCGGCGCCTTCAACGGCGCGCTCAGCGGCCTGCCCGCAAGCGCCCTCGGCACTATCGCGATCAAGGCGGCGCTGGAGCGCTCCGGCGTCGGCGCGGCCGAGGTGGACGAGGTGGTGATGGGGCAGATCCTGGCGGCGGGAGCCGGCCAGAACCCGGCGCGGCAGGCGGCCGTCGAGGCCGGCATCCCGGTCGAGAAGACGGCCTATGTGATCAATCAGCTCTGCGGCTCGGGGCTGCGCGCGGTGGCGCTCGGCTATCAGGCGATCGCGACCGGCGACAGCGCCATCGTGGTGGCGGGCGGGCAGGAAAGCATGAGCCAGGCGCCGCACTGCATCCATCTGCGCAACGGCGTGAAGATGGGGCCGGGCGAGCTGGTCGATACCATGATCAAGGACGGGCTCTGGGACGCCTTCAACGGCTACCACATGGGCAACACCGCCGAGAACGTCGCGCAGAAATGGCAGATCACCCGCGCCGAGCAGGATGCGTTCGCCGCCGGCTCGCAGCAGAAGACCGAGGCCGCGCAGAAATCGGGCCGCTTCAAGGAGGAGATCGTCCCGGTGACCATCGCAAGCCGCAAGGGCGACGCGGTGGTGGAGCAGGACGAATATCCGCGCGCCGGCGTGACCGCGGAATCGCTCGCCAAG
>CADEFF010000132.1 GCA_902826565.1 uncultured Rhodospirillaceae bacterium
GGCCGGAAGACCGGGTGGTGATCTTCGCCATCGCCGAGGCCGTGCCGCAGGTGGAGAAGATGTTCTCGGTCAAGCTCGAGTTCTTTTAAATCGATCCCCGCGCGCCGCAGAATCCGGCGGCTGCGGGCCGCCGCGAGAACGATCGGGGCCGTCCTGCGGAACCGGTCGTTCCCTGAGAAATTTCGCCGTGGTCTATATCCCTCGGCACCCGCCCCGGGACGCCATCGCGTTTCGCTTCCCTCTGCCTCAGTCGGAATGCTGGAAGAGGAATTCCGGCGTCGAAGGCGCGGTGAAGAACGTCTTTTGCAGCGCTTCCATGACGAGCAAGGGCCTCACCGCCTCGCGCGCCAGCTCCTCGATGCGCTTCTTCAATTCCTCGACCTTCCCGGGATTCTGGATCGCGAGGTCGGTCGTCTCGGAGATGTCCCGGGCGAGGTCGAAAAGTTCGACCCGGCCGGGCAGCAGGGCGAGCCAATGCAGCTTCCAGTTGCCTTTGCGGACTGCGGCCCGGAAGGGCTCGACATTGTAGACGATCTCGTCGCGCGGAGAGGGCGCCCCCCGGCTTATGAGGGGCCAGGCATCGACGCCGTCGAGCGGCTTGTTCTTGTCGAGCTTGGCGCGCGCCAGGCCCGCCAGGGTCGGATACATGTCGACCACATGCAGCATGCCGCTTTTGGGGCCGGCAGAAACTCGGCCGGGCCAGTTGGCGAGCGACACGACCCTCGTACCGCCTTCGTAGAGCGTTCCCTTGCCGTCGCGATAGGGCCCATTGTCGGGAGGCAGCTCGCCCGTCACCACCGTGTCGCCGGTGAACATGTTGGAGCGCGTGCCGCCGTTGTCGCTGTGGAATATGATCAGCGTGTTCTCGCGCATCTTGCGCTTCTCGAGCGCCGCCAGCACCCGGCCGATCTCGTCGTCCATCGCGGTGATCATCCCCGCATAGGTGCGCCGAGACTCATCGGCGATATCCGGATACCGATCCAGATATTCCTGGGGCGCCTGATAGGGCGTGTGGGGTGCGGTAAATGCGAGATACATGAAAAGCGGCGTCGCCGGATCGTGCTGCTCGATGACCCGGACGGCTTCGGCGCCGAAGAGCGTCGTGTCGTAGCCGGGCTCGTTGTCGAGCTCGTTGCCTCGATACCAGTCCACGACCCCGTGCGATTCGTGCTCGAAGTGGTCGATCTCGCCGACGAGAGCCCCGTAAAAGTGATCGAAACCCCGCTGCCGCGGCCAGTACTCGGTCTTTCCATGGCCGAGATGCCACTTGCCGATCAGGGCCGTCCTGTATCCGGCCTCCTTCAGCGCCTGCGGGAGCAGCCATTCGTCGGTCGGAAGACCATAGGTGGCTCCCGCCGGAATGACGCCGGTTTGCAGGCCGTAACGCAAAGGGTAGCGGCCCGTCAGCAATGCGGCGCGCGTGGGCGTACACATGGGTTCGGCGTAGAATTGCTCGAATTGCGCGCCGGTCTCGGCCAATCGGTCGATATTCGGCGTCTTGATGTCGGAGCCGTGGAATCCGACGTCCTTCCACCCCAGATCGTCGGCAAGAATATAAATGATATGAGGCGCCGAAGCGTCTTCGGCCAAGGCCGGGAGGCCTGAAGCCAGAAGAGCGGCCATTGCCGCCAACATGGCGCTCGTCGATCGCAGGATTTCGCGCCGCGTGACCCTCTGCTCCCAAGCGGGGTAGGCGGCGGTCAAACCTTGAGGGCTCATTTCCATCCTCTTCAGCCGTGGCGCAATGGCATCGACCATTCGATCTGCCTGCGCCGTGACCCCGGCGCGCGGGACAGCACCCTGCCTGCGAAATACTTCGATGCAAAAGCATAACGAGCGCGTTTACCTTGGGTTATATGAATAACTGGCACAGTTATTCCAATGAACATCGCCCTCTGCCGATCTTCGCCAACGATCATTGTCCATACGGCCAGAGCGCTTTTGATCTGTTGGGCGAGGCTTCTTGACCGCACGCTTTCATCACATTGAATCAGTCAGTTACATGATCTAGTATTCGTTCGCTATCCGTTTTGCGCACAGGCGTGCCGTGACCGCAGCGTCGATCCAAACCGCGTCGCTTTTGCACAAACGGCACGAGATCGTCGATCCCGATGAACTTCGATACGCCATATCGGGTACGACAATGCAGATCGACCGGCTTGCCTCGATCGACGCCGTTTCCCGACTCGAACAATTTCAGGACGCTGCCGGCTGGGGACTCGACGTCGCGGATTTGCGTTTCAAACTCCGCGTCGAGGGGCCGATGGTCCCCGCTTGCATCGCTCTCGTCCTCGTCCGAAAGGCGAACGGCACGTCCGTCTGCGGGATCCCTCTCGAGGACGGGATGCTCATGGCGATACCCGCGGGCGCAACCCTGGAAGGGGGCGTGATGCCCGGGTTCTCCTATGCCGGGATCACGGTGCCGGTCCGCCAGTGGCTTGCCGCCCAGCTTGTCGAGAATGGAGCGACGGCCGAAGCTTTCGCCGATCGGATCGTTGCGCATCGGCTACCGGCCGGGCGCTTCGTCGAGATCGAGGGTAGCCTCGACCGGGCCATAGCGGATCTCAGGACCGTCGCTTCGGGCGGCGAGGCTTCCGCCGGATCGTCAGCGGCCGGATCGTCAGCGGCCGGATCGTCAGCGGCCGGATCGTCAGCGATTGTCGGCCGCTATCTGGCTTCGCTTGCCGGCGCCTATGCGGAGTTCGTCAAGGAGGCGCGGCCGGGGTTCCGGGCGGCGCACAACCACATCCGGGACGTCCATCGGGCGCAGGACTGGATCCATGCGCATATCGATGAAGAGATCCGGATAACGCAGCTTTGCGAGGCGCTCGGGACAAGCCGGCGGCGGCTCGAATACGCCTTCCGACGCACATTGGACGTGAGCCCGCAGGCGTTTATAACGGCACTGCGGTTGAACAGGGTCCGGGAAGCGCTGAAGGCCCGTGGAGCGAAGCACTTGTCGGTCACTCAGATTGCGTTCGACCATGGCATCACGCATCTTGGCCGCTTCGCTGCGAGCTATAGGCGGCTTTTCGGAGAGCTGCCCAGTCAAACGCAGAATTCAGGTCGACGAGTGACCTAGAAACCGTCACCGTCGCCATCCGCCACCGCCCCGCCATATTCGCCGCAGATATTCCCGTCATGCCCCGCATCGCCTACGTCAACGGCCACTACGTTCCGCATCACCGCGCCTCGGTCCATATCGAGGATCGCGGCTACCAGCTCG
>CADEFF010000133.1 GCA_902826565.1 uncultured Rhodospirillaceae bacterium
TGCTGCCGCCCATCGAGACGACGCGCACCTCCTCGCCATATTTCTCTCCGAAGAGCGCGAGCGCCCCCGCCTCGACCGCGGCATCCGGCGTCATCAGCCGCGTCGCCACCTCGGCATTGCGCCGCACGCGCCGATTGACCTCGGCCTCGATCGCGGCGAGATCCTCTTGCGTGATCGGCTTCGGATGGCTGAAATCGAAGCGCAGCCGGTCGGGCGCGACGAGCGAGCCCTTCTGCGTGACATGGGCCCCGAGCCGGCGCCGCAGCGCCTCATGCAGCAGATGCGTCGCCGAATGGGCCGCGCGCAGCCGGTCGCGGCGTTCGCGGTCGACGCGCATCTCGACGGCGTCGCCGAGCGTCACCTCGCCCTTCCTGACCTCGCCGGAATGGACCCAGAGCTCGCCGAGCTTCTTCTGGGTGTCGTCGATGACGATCTCGAGCCCGGTGCCATTGAACCAGATGCCGGTATCGCCCATCTGGCCGCCCGACTCGCCATAGAACGGCGTCTGGTTGACCACCAGCTCGAGCTTGTCGCCGGCTTTCGCGCGCTCGACCGGCTTGCCGTCCTTCACGATGGCGAGGACCTGACCCTCGGCCATGTCGGTCGCATAGCCGAGGAACTCGGTCGCGCCGACCTTCTCCTTGATCTCGAACCAGATCCGGTCGGTCGTCGCCTCGCCCGAGCCGGCCCAGGCCTTGCGGGCGGCGGCGCGCTGCTCCGCCATCGCCTTGTCGAAGCCGGCCGTATCCACGCTGCGGCCCTGGCCGCGCAGGATGTCCTGGGTGAGGTCGAGCGGAAAGCCGAAGGTGTCGTAGAGGCGGAAGGCGACGTCGCCGGCGAGCGCCTGGCTCGCGCCGAGGCGGCCGGTCTCCTCCTCCAGCAGCTTGAGGCCGCGCTCGAGCGTCTGGCGGAAGCGCGTCTCCTCGAGCCGCAGGGTCTCGGTGATGATCGGCTGGGCGCGGCCGAGCTCGGGATAGGCCTGGCCCATCTGGGCGACCAGCGCCGGCACGAGGCGCCACATCAGCGGCTCCTTCGCGCCCAGCCTGTGCGCATGGCGCATCGCGCGCCGCATGATCCGGCGCAGCACATAGCCCCGCCCCTCGTTCGAGGGCAGCACGCCGTCCGCGATGAGGAAGCTGGTCGAGCGCAGATGGTCGGCGATCACGCGATGGGACACCGCCTGCGGCCCGTCCGGCGCCGTGCCGGTCGCCTCGGCCGAGGCGAGGATCAGCGCCCGGATCATGTCGATGTCGTAATTGTCGTGCTTGCCCTGCAGCACCGCCGCGAGCCGCTCCAGCCCCATGCCGGTGTCGATCGAGGGGCGCGGCAGCGCGACGCGCTCGGCCTTCGTCACCTGCTCGAACTGCATGAAGACGAGGTTCCAGATCTCGATATAGCGGTCGCCGTCCGCGTCCGGGCTGCCGGGCGGGCCGCCCGCGATCTCGGGCCCGTGATCGAAGAAGATCTCCGAGCAGGGGCCGCAGGGGCCGGTATCACCCATCGCCCAGAAGTTGTCGGAGGTCGGGATGCGGATGATGCGGCTCTCCGGCAGGCCCGCGATCTTCTTCCAGAGATCGAACGCCTCGTCGTCCTCGGAATAGACCGTGGTCCAGAGCCGCTCCTTCGGCAGGCCGAACTCCTTGGTGATCAGGTTCCAGGCGAGCTCGATGGCGAGCGGCTTGAAATAGTCGCCGAAGGAGAAATTGCCGAGCATCTCGAAGAAGGTGTGATGCCGCGCGGTATAGCCGACATTCTCGAGGTCGTTGTGCTTGCCGCCGGCCCGCACGCATTTCTGCGCCGTCGCCGCGCGCACATAGGGCCGCTTCTCCTGGCCGGTGAAGACGTTCTTGAACTGCACCATGCCGGCATTGGTGAAGAGCAAGGTCGGATCGTTCCGCGGCACCAGCGGCGAGGACGAAACCACCTCGTGGCCGTGCTTCCGGAAATATTCCAGAAAGGCGCTGCGGATTTCGTTGGCGGTCTGCATGTCGGTCGTCC
This sequence comes from uncultured Rhodospirillaceae bacterium, assembly GCA_902826565.1. Classification (GTDB taxonomy): domain Bacteria; phylum Pseudomonadota; class Alphaproteobacteria; order Dongiales; family Dongiaceae; genus CADEFF01. The sequence continues at coordinate 1,999 of CADEFF010000133.1, forward strand.
GGCTTTCGGCTGTGCGTGCTGGTTCGGGGGCGGCCATCGGGCGGCGCCGGCGCCGGAACTGCCGATCCCGCCGCCGTTCCGGCCGATTTCGCACCGCAACATGACTATGGCATGGCTTTTACCAACCGGCGAACGCCCTGTCCAGAAAGGCAAGGGATTTCGCCGGTTTGGCAGCCGCCGCGACAAGTTCGGGTCACCCGGGCGCGGGACCGGGTCGCGATCACGGAGGGGTGCGCATAGCCGTCTCGCGGGGACAACCCGGCACCGCCCGCGCTTGCCGGCGCCGCTCCTCGCGTCGCGCCGCAAGGGAGACTCTCCCCGCAAAGGGAGAGTCCATCGCCCCGGGCGATACCGGATCGATCAGCGCGGCGCGAAGCTCTTGTTGAGCTCGCCATGCGGGGTGGCATCCGGCGCGAAATTCGCGACGCCCTGCTCGGCAAGGACGTGCGCCGCCTTGAGGAAGCCGCCGATGGCTGCACGATAGAGCGTGCCGCCGACGCTGATGCGCCGGACGCCGAGCGCCGCGAGGTCGGCGACGGTGAGGCCGCCCGCCCCCAGCAGCACATTCACCGGGCGGTCGACCGATGTCACCACGCTCGCGATTTCCTCCCGCGTCCGCAGCCCCGGCGCATAGAGCAGGTCGGCGCCCGCCTCCTGATAGGCCTGGAGCCGGCGGATCGTGTCGGCGATGTCGGGACGGCCATGGAGGTAGTTCTCGGCACGCCCCGCCAGCATGAAGGGAAAGGGCAGCCCCTTCGCGACCTCCGCCGCCGCGCGCACGCGCTCGGTGGCGCGTCCGATCTCGTAGACGGGCTCGCTGCCGCCGCGGGTCGAATCCTCGATCGATCCGCCCACGAGCCCGGCCGCGGCGCCCTCGCGGATCGTCTCGGCCGCATCCTCGGGCTTCGGCCCGAACCCGTCCTCCAGATCGGCGCTGACCGGAAGGTCGGTCGCCGCGACGATGGCGCGCACATTGGCGATGGTCTCGGCGCGGCCGATCCGCGCGGCGCCATCCGGCTCGCCGAGCGCGAAGGCAAGCCCGGCGCTGGTGGTGGCGAGCGCCTTGAAGCCGAGCCCGGCCAGCAGCTTCGCCGAACCGGCATCCCAGGGATTCGGGATCACGAAGCAGCCGCTCTCATGCAGCTTCCGGAAGGCGCGGCCTTTCTCCATCTGCGATGCCGGCATCGGGGTCTCCTCTGG
>CADEFF010000134.1 GCA_902826565.1 uncultured Rhodospirillaceae bacterium
GGCGCATCATCAGATATTCCGAGATGCGGTTGTTGAGCACGCCCTTGCCGGTGATCGTGCCCTTCTTCTGGTTGTTGAAGGCGGTCGCATCGTCCTTGAAATACTGCACCAGGGTTCCCGGCTCCGGGCCTTCGTACAGGATCTTGGCCTTGCCCTCGTAAATGCGTCGGCGCCGCGACATGGGCGGAACTCCCGGACGGAAAGGAGAGGACGGGTCCGCGCGCGAAGCGCGCTTGCGGGACTCCGGCCGCAAAGTGGCGTGCCTCTATAGCAGGCGCGCCATGCCCTGACAATGACAGCGGGCCTCGCGGCTAAGCCTCTAGACCGACAAAGGAATTCGCTGCAAACGGCGTGCTCGCCGCGAGCCAGACGGGAGGTCGTTCGAGGCCCGGGCGCGGCAGGGCGATGAGCGCGCTCGAGAGCGTGCCGAAACCCTTTTCGGGGCCGATATTCATCGTGTCGTAGGGCCCGCCGCCGGGCGCGATCTCGCGACTCGCAAGGAGCTCGGCCCAGCCCCGCCAGTCGCCGGTTTCCGGATCGGGCACGGGCGCCGCCTCGAACCGCGGCAGGAACGCGGCGATGCGCTTGCTGTTGGCGGCGTCGTTGCGGTCATGCGCCGTCAGCATCGAAAGACCCGGCGGCAGCTTCTCGACCTCGACCCAGCCTTCGCGGATCCCGAGGTTGCGCAGCCAGTAAACGTCGCGATTGTCGGCGATCGCCATGTTGAAGGGGCGGTAGGCGCCGGGATCGAGCGCGGCGAGCGCTGCCGCGGCATCCTCCGCATCGGCATGGTCGAGAGCTTCCAGCACCAGCTCGCCGCGGCTGCGCTTGCCGGGGGCAGGCCCGAGGCTGCTGCTGCGGTTCATGATGCCGGCGACCACGCCCTGGTCGTTCATGCCGAGCCAGCTCCCGCCGGCGAGCCGGTCGCGCCCGGCCACGACCTGCGGGCGATCCGGCCAGTGGCGCCCCGGCGGATCCCAGGGGCGGTCGGCCATCTCGTCGCGGTTCGCCCCGATCAGGACCGGCCAGTCATGGGTCGGCCGGTAGAGGATGACGATGCTGCACATGGCCGGACGGCAATGGCAGGTTGCGGCGCGGCTGGCAAGGGCCGACGGGCGGTCCCCAAGCCTATGGGCTTGACGGCTTCGCCGGTTCGGGCCATGTCCAGTCTGGTTTCGCCACAGCAGGACCGGGGAGCAGAATGGCCAGTTTCGAAGATCGCCAGAAGGGATTCGAAAACAAGTACAAGCACGACAAGGAATTGCAGTTCAAGGTCGGCGCGCGCCGCAACAAGCTCCTCGGGCTGTGGGCGGCGGGCGAAATGAACCTGCCCGCGGCGGAACACGATGCCTATGCGAAAGCGGTCGTGATGTCGGATTTCGAGAAGCCCGGCGACGACGACGTGCTGCAGAAGCTGCTCACCGACTTCAAGGCGAAGGGGATCGAGATGTCGGAGCATCGCCTGCGCAAGCAGATGGATGCGCTTCTCGCGGTCGCCCGCGAGCAGGTGATGACCGAGACGAAGTAACGGCCTGCAGCCGAACCGGCGCGGCGAGCCGGCGCCCGGGCGCCGACGTCGGCGCCTGCGGCCGCGGGACAGGGGATGAAAGGGGGGCGGCGCCGCAGGCGTCGCTTTCGCATGTCGCACGGCCGCTACCGGCTTCTCCTCGCGGTGATCTTCCTCCTGCTGTGGGTCGCGCTGGCGATCGCGCCCAGCGACCGGCATGACTGGATGCTGGAGAACGTGCTGGTGCTGAGCTTCGCGGCGGTCGCGATCGTTTCGGCGCGCTGGATTCCGCTGTCGCGCATCTCCTACACGCTGATCTTCGTCTTTCTCTGCCTGCACCAGATCGGTGCGCACTACACTTACTCCGAAGTGCCTTACGACGAATGGTCGCAACGTTTCCTCGGCGTCAGCATCGACGGGGCGCTGGGCTGGGAGCGCAACAACTTCGACCGCGTCGTGCATTTCGCCTACGGGCTGCTGCTCGCCTATCCCATGCGCGAGCTTTTCCTTCGCGTGGCCGATGCGCGCGGCTTCTGGGGCTATTTCCTGCCGCTCGACCTCACCATGTCGACCTCGATGCTGTTCGAGCTGATCGAGTGGGGCGCGGCGGAGATCTTCGGCGGCGAGCTCGGCGCCGCCTATCTCGGGACCCAGGGCGACGAATGGGATGCCCATGCCGACATGGCGCTGGCGAGCCTGGGCGCGCTCGTCGCCATGCTGATCGTCGCCGCCATCAACGGCGCCCTGCAGCGCGATTTCGCCCGCGAATGGGCCGAGAGCCTGCGCCTCAAGCACCGCCGCCCCCTCGGCGAGGATGCGATCGCACGCATGGTCCGGGGCCAGGACGCCCGCTGAGCCACGCGGCCAGATTCCGCTGCACGAACCCTCATCCCGACAACAGATCCTCATCCTGAGCCTGTCGAAGGATGAGCCTCCATTTCGATCGCATGCTTCGACAGGCTCATGCTTCGACAGGCTCAGCATGAGGACCTTCTGTGGGGGCGATGCGACGGCAGCGGAACACAGCCACCGTCACCCTCGGGCTCGACCCGAGGGTCCATCCTGCCGATGCGATGTAGCGGATCGGTTAGCTCCGGGTTCGCACCGAAACATGGATGCTCGGGTCGAGCCCGAGCATGACGAGGGAGCAGGGACGGTTGCGCGCGAACGCCCCGGGGTCGCTTAGCCCTTCCCGAACACGCGCTTGAAGATCGTCTCGACCTGCCGGGTGTGATAGCCGAGGTCGAAGAGCGCCTCGAGCGCCTTCGGCTTCACATGCCGCGCGATTTCCTTGTCGGCCTTGAGGAGCCCGAGGAAATCCTTCCGCTTCTGCCAGGCTTCCATGGCGTTTCGCTGCACCGCCTGGTAGGCGGCCTCGCGCGCCATGCCGGCCTGGGTCAAAGCGAGCAGCACGCGTTGCGAATGGACGAGCCCGCCGAAGAGCTCGAGGTTGCGCGTCATCGCCGCGGGATAGATCACGAGCTTCTCGACGAGCCCGGCGAGCCGCGCCAGCGCGAAATCGAGCGCGACGGTGGCGTCGGGCGCGATCACCCGCTCGACCGAGCTGTGCGAGATGTCCCGCTCGTGCCAGAGCGCGACGTTCTCCAGCGCGGGCACCACGGCGCCGCGCACCAGCCGCGCGAGGCC
>CADEFF010000135.1 GCA_902826565.1 uncultured Rhodospirillaceae bacterium
GCGTCACCCCGGCCAAGCGAGCGCTTGCGAGCGCGAGCCGGGGTCCATGGCAGGGCTGGTGCGAGCGGCGCCATGGATTCCGGCTCTCCGGCGCGTCGCGCCTTCGGCCGGAATGACGGCACGAGATTTCGAGGAAACGCGCTCTACACCATCCAGCGTGCGATCCGCTCGGCGATCATCACCGTCGGGATGTTGGTGTTGGCGCGCGTCACCACCGGCATGATCGAGGCGTCGGCCAGAATGCAGTCCTCGAGCCCGTGCAGCTTGCCGCGGCCATCTACCACGGCGCCCTGCTCCGGCCGCGGCCCCATGGCGCAGCTTCCGGCCGGATGCCAGTAATGCTGCACGTTGCGCCGGACCCAGTCGGCGACGGCCTTCCCGCTGCCGATATCGTCGGTCTCCCTGCCGATGAGGGCGGCGAGCGGCGGGGTCGCGGCGATCGCGCGGACCTGCGCCACCCCTTCGACGAGCGCGGCGAGGTCGGTCTGGTCCGCATCCCCCAGATGGCGATGGTCGATCGCCGGCATGGCCTCGGGATCGGCCGAGGCGAGGCCGAGCCGCCCGCGCGCGCGGGGACGGACCGAGGCGACGAAGAAGGCCCAGCTCCATTCCTCGACGCCGTCCGCGACGCGCCCGCCGGTCGGGAAGAGATGCAGGTCGAAGCCGTCGCGATAGAGGCCGGAGCTCGCCTTCCCGATCACCAGCTCGTCGGGATACCAGCCGCGCGCCTCGAAGGCGGCCGAGCGCTGCTCGAGCGCGGGCGTTCCGGCAAACCGCACCGCCACCGCCGGATGGTCCTGGAGATTCTGCCCTACCCCGGCGAGCGGGTGGGCGGGCGCGATGCCGAGGCGACGCAGCGCGTCGGGATCGCCGATGCCGGACCGCAGCAGGATCGCCGGCGACCCGTAGGCGCCCGCCGCCAGCACCGTGCGGCCGGCTTCGACCTCGACGCATCCGCCCTCATGGCGGAAGACCGCGCCGCGCACCCGTCCCGCCTCGATCAGCAGCCGGTCGGCAAGCGCGTGGCCGGCGATCGTCAAGGTTTCGCGATGGCGCACCGGGTCGAGATAGCCGAAGGCGGCGTTCCACCGGATCCCGAGATGGCTGTTCATCGGGCAGAAATCGACGCCGATATCCGCCTCGGGATCGTTGATGTCGGTGGCCGGCAGGCCGAAGGCGCGCATCGCGTCGTAGCTCGCCTGCTGAAAGGGCGGCACCTGCTCCGGCCGGAAGCGCCGGACCCGCAGCCGCCGGTCGGCGGCGGCGAGCAGCGGCCGCACCTCCGCCAGCGACCAGCCCGGGAGGCCGAGCTGCGCCCAGCCGTCATAATCGGCCCGCGTGCCCCAGACGGCGCTGCAGCCATTATGCGCGGAGCAGCCGCCGATGACGCGCGCCCGCTCGAAATCGAGCCGCCGGCCGCCCATGAGATCGCCCGAGTGATAGCCCCAGCCGTGGCTCGCCGGGAGGCGCCGCGCATCCAGCATCTCGGCCGGCCAGCGGCCCATGGCGAGCGGGCCGTAATCGGGCCCGGCCTCGGCGAGGAGCACGGTCTCGTTCGAGCGCTCGGCGACGAGACCCGCGAGCGCGGCCCCGCCCGATCCGCCGCCGATGACGAGGGTATCGACCGTTTTCGAAAGCATCGCGAACCCTCGTCGATGATGGGAAGGACGCGCCGCCGGCGGCACCGTCCGGAATCCGCCGCGCCCGGCGATGCCAGCCTAAGCCAGGCGCGCCGGCGGCAAAACCGCCGACCGGTGGGTCGCAGCCCTCAGCGATCGCGGAGCAGCGGCGAGAACTCGGCGACGAGGTCGGTGTAGAGCTGCCGCTTGAAGGGGACGATCAGCGACGGCAGCCGCTCCATCTCCACCCAGCGCCAGTCGGAGAACTCCGGATGGCGGTCCTGCGCGATGTCGATGTCGGAATCGCGGCCGGCGAAATCGAAGGCGAACCATTTCTGCTCCTGGCCGCGAAACCGCCCGCCCCAGAGCCGCGGCGCCAGCTCCGCCGGCAGATCGTAGCGCAGCCAGTCCCGGCTTTCGGCGCGCAGGGTCGCGCGATCGGTGCCGATCTCCTCGCGCATCTCGCGCCAGGCGGCGGCAACCGGCGTCTCGCCCTTGTCGATCCCGCCCTGCGGCATCTGCCACGCGTCGCTCGGCATGTCGATGCGCTTGGCGACGAAGACCTGGCGGTCGGCATTCAGCAGCATGATGCCGACGCCGCGCCGGTAGCGGAGCGGGCTCTCCGCGTCGCCCTTGCGGCGCCCCGATGCGCTCATGGCTCGACCGCGCCGACGAGGGCGGATACCGGCGCGAGGGCGATGCCCTTCGCCCCCAGCGTCTCGGCCCAGGCGGCGACCCGCTCGATGGTCACGGGATAGGGCAGCCCCATGGCGACGGCGCCCATGCGCGTGCGGGCGAGGCGCTCGAGCTGCTGCAGCCGGCCGTCGATCGCGACCCGCGTCGCCTCGGTGTCGAGGAACCGGTCGTTGCCGACATAGGGGAGCTGCAGCGCGGCCGCGATGGCGGGGACCTCGCTGGTCGGGCCGGAGCGGTTGGCGAGGAAGAGATAGCCTTTCTCCGCGAGGCGGCGCAGCACCGGCTCGATCAGCTCGGCCGAACCCTCGAAGCGCGAACCCATATAGGTCGCGACCCCGACATAGCCGTCGGCGCGCGAGAGCAGGAACCCGAGCCGCCGGAGATTCTCGACCTCGCCGAGCGAGGCGAGCAACGCGTTCGGCCCCGGGTCCTCGCTCGGATAGGCGAGCGGCTCCATCGGGAGGTCGAGCATCACCTCATGGCCGCGGGCGCGCGCCTTGACGATCCAGGATTGCAGGTTCGGCGCGAGCGGATTGAAGGCGAGCGTGACCTCCGGCGGCAGTCGGTCGATCGCGGCCTCGGTCGCGGCGCGGCTGAGGCCGAGCTCGGTCACGACGATGGCGATGCGGGGCCGCGGATCGGCGAGCGGGAAGGGTCGCGCATAGCGCCGCCAGGGCGGATCGATGGGCGCGGCGGGGGGTGCCGCCGCGGCAAGCTCGGTCGTGCCGGGCGCGGTCGTCTCGCTCTCCGCGGCGGTCGCGGTT
>CADEFF010000136.1 GCA_902826565.1 uncultured Rhodospirillaceae bacterium
GAGGCCTGCCGTTCCTGATAGGCGAGCTCGGTCCATTCGAAGCCGAAGCCGTCCGGCAGCAGCTCGCCCGCGAGCCGCTCCATCGCGGCCAGCGACTGGCCGGTCGAGGCGCCGGGCGCGGTCGAGCCCTGGATCTCGGCCGCGGGATAGAGGTTGTAGCGCGAGACGCGGTAGGGGCCGGTGCGGTCCTGGAAGGAGGCGACCGATCCGAGCGGCACCATCTCGCCCTGCATGTTGCGGGTGCGCAGATCGGCGATGTCCCGGATGTCCTGGCGGAATCCGCCATCGGCCTGGGCGGTCACGCGATAGGTGCGGCCGAGCAGGTTGAACTCGTTGACGAAGGCCGAGCCCAGATAGATCTCCAGCGTCTGGAACACCTGGTCGACATTGACGCCGAGCATCTCGGCCCGCACCCGGTCGATATCGGCATAGATGCGCGGCGTGCGCGTGTTGAAGAGCGAGAAGACCGCGGCGAGGCCCGGCGTCTGGTTGGCGGCGCCGACCATCTCGCCGACCACGGCCTCGAGCGTCTCGTAGCCGCGGCCGCGGCGGTCCTGGATCATCATCTTGAAGCCGCCGCCGGTGCCGATGCCGCGCACCGGCGGCGGCATGATGGTGATGATGAAGGCATCCTCGAGCGCGCCGAGCCGCCGGTTCAGATCGGCGATGATATGCGACGCCGAGAGGCCCTGCGCCGCCCGCTCCTTGAAGGGGGCGAGCCCGGAGAAGATCGCGCCGGCATTGGAGGCGTTGGTGAAGGTGGCGCCGTCGAAGCCGGCGAAGGGCACCGCATGCAGGATGCCCTCGGTGCCGAGAATGATCTTCGCCGCCTCGCGCACCACCTTGTCGGTGCGGTCGAGCGACGCGCCCGGCGGAAGCTGGATCACGGTGATGAGATAGCCCTGGTCCTGCTCCGGGATGAAGCCGGTGGGCGCGCGATGGAACTGCCAGCCGGCAAGGGCGACGAGGCCGACATAGACCAGGATCGCCAGCACCGCCACCCGCGCGAGCCAGCCGGTAAGCCGGCCATAGCCGCCGGAGAGCCGGTCGAAGCCATGGTTGAAGCGGGCGAAGAACCAGTGGAACGGCCGCGCGACCAGCGCCGGGCGCCGCTCTCCCGCCCGGTGCGGCTTCAGCAGGATCGCGCAGAGCGCCGGGCTCAGGGTCAGCGAGACGAAGCAGGAGATGATGGTGGCGGCCGCGATCGTCACCGCGAACTGGCGGAAGAACTGGCCGGTGATGCCGGAGATGAAGGCGGCCGGGATGAAGACCGCGGTCAGCACGAGCGCGATCGCGACGAGCGCGCCGCCGACCTCGTCCATGGTGCGCCGCGTCGCCTCCCGCGGGCCGAGGCCGGCGCGGAGATTGCGCTCGACGCCTTCGACCACGACGATCGCGTCGTCCACCACGATGCCGATGGCGAGCACGAGGCCGAAGAGCGAGAGGTTGTTGAGCGAGTAGCCGATCGCGGCCAGCACCGCGAAGGTGCCGATGAGCGAGACCGGGATCGCGGCGATCGGGATGATCGAGGCGCGCCAGGTCTGCAGGAAGAGGATGACCACCAGCACCACGAGCGCGACCGCCTCGAAGATGGTCTTGATCACCTCGTCCACCGATTCGGCGATGAACTCGGTCGGGTTGTAGACCACGTCGTAGCGGACGCCCTCGGGGAAGGATTTCGAGAGCTCCGCCATGGCGCCGAGCACGCGGTCGGCGGTCGCGAGCGCGTTCGAGCCCGGCCGCTGGAACACCAGCAACGGCACCGCCACCCGCTCGTCGAGATAGCCGTTGGCGCTGTAATCCTGCGCGCCGATCTCGACCCGGCCGACGTCGCGCACCCGCGTCACGCGGCCTTCCTCGGCGCGCACGATGATGTTGGCGAAGTCCCGGGGATCGACGAGGCGGCCGAGCGTCTCGACATTGAGCTGGAAGGCGCTCGGCTGCGGCACCGGCGGCTGGTTCAGCACGCCCGACGCCACCTGCACATTCTGCGCCTGGAGGGCCGCCACCACGTCGCCCGCCGTCAGGCCGCGCGCGGCGACGCGGTCGGGATCGAGCCAGATCCGCATGGAATAGTCGCGCGCGCCGAAGATCCGCACGTCGCCCACCCCGTCGATGCGCGACAGCACGTCGCGCACCTGGAGCGTCGCGAGGTTCGACATGTAGAGCTGGTCGCGGCTGCCGTCCGGCGAGCTCAGATGGATGACCATCAGCATGTCGGGCGAGTTCTTGCGCACCGTGACGCCGATGCGCCGGACCTCCTCCGGCAGGCGCGGCTCGGCCACCGCCACGCGGTTCTGCACCAGCACCTGGGCGTCGTCGAGGTCGGTGCCGAGGGCGAAGGTGACGGTTAGCTTCAGGTTCCCGTCGCCGGTCGATTGCGACACCATGTAGAGCATGTCGTCGACGCCGTTGATCTCCTGCTCGAGCGGTGCCGCGACGCTGTCGCTCAGCACCTCGGCCGAGGCGCCGGGATAGCTCGCGGAGATCTCGATGGTCGGCGGCGCGATCTCGGGATATTGCGCGACCGGCAGCGTGAAATAGGCGAAGCCGCCGATCAGCACGAGAAAGATCGAGAGGACGGCGGCGAAGATCGGCCGGTCGATGAAGAAATGCGGCAGGCGCATGGGGACGGCCTATTCCTCGGGATCGCGGAGATCGGCGAAGCTGCCCTCGACCGGCGTGACCTTGGCCCCCGCCCGCGCGCGCAGCAGCCCGCCGATGATGACGCGGTCGGTCGGCGAGAGCCCCTCGCGGATGATGCGGAGCTGCGGCCCGCGATTGGGACCGACCCGCACCGGCTTCGCCACCACGGTCCCGTCCTCGGCGACGGTCAGCACGATCTTCTGCGCCTGGTCGGTGACGAGCGCGGCCTCCGGCAGCAGCATCGCTTCGTAGGGCTCCGAGCCGGGGATGCGAACCTGGCCGAACTGACCCGGCGTGATCAGGCCCTTGGGATTGGGCAGGATCGCCCGCACGCGGATCGTGCCGGCGGAACGGTCCACCTG
>CADEFF010000137.1 GCA_902826565.1 uncultured Rhodospirillaceae bacterium
CCGAGGTTCATGGCCGCCCCTCTGCCGCCTTCCAGCGCCGCGCTCATCCGCCGCCTCTTCCGGGAGGAGATCCGGCCGCAGCTAAAGCGCATGGCGACCGCGATCGTCTTCATGGCGCTGGCCGCGGGCTGCACGGCGGTGCTCGCCTGGCAGATGGAGAAGGTGCTCGACCGCGTCTTCGCCGAGCACGACATGCGCGCCCTGATGGTCGTCGGGGCCGCGATCTTCGCCACCTTCGCCGTCCGCGGCGTCGCGACCTATGCGCAGACCGTGCTGATGATCAAGGTCGGCCTCGACATCGTGGCCAGCCTGCAGCGCCGCGTGTTCCGGCACCTGCTCGGCGCCGACCTCGCCTTCTATCACGAGCAGCCGCCGGGAAAGCTCGTCTCGCGCGTGACGAGCGACACCGGCCAGCTCCGCGATGCGACCTCGAACCTCGTCACCAATCTCGGCAAGGACCTGCTGACGCTGGTCGGGCTGGTCGGCGTCATGTTCTATCAGGACTGGCTGCTGGCCGCGATCGCCGCCGTCGCCATCCCGATCGCCGCGGTGCCGATCGCGCGGCTCGGCAAGCGCATGCGCCGCATCAGCCGGTCGTCGCAGGTCGAGGTCGCGAACTTCACCTCGTTCCTCGTCGAGAGCTTCCAGGGTATCCGCCAGGTGAAGGCCTATGGCATGGAGCGCGTCGAGACCGAACGCGCCGACACCGCGATCGCGCGGGTGCAGAGCCTGCAGTCGCGCGCCGGCCGCAACCGCGCCCTCTCCTATCCGATCCTCGAGACGATCATCGGCGCGGTGATCGTCGCGGTGATGTTCTATGGCGGCACGCAGGTGGTCCAGGGCGTGCGCACCCCGGGCGCCTTCTTCTCCTTCATCACCGCCGTGCTGCTCGCCTACGAGCCGCTGAAGCGGCTGGCGCAGATGAACGCGTCGCTCCAGGCGGGGCTCGCGTCGGCCGAGCGCATCTTCGGCCTGCTCGACATGCCGGCGCGGATCGCCGACCGGCCGGGCGCCCGGCCGCTCGCGATCGCCGGCGGCGCGATCCGGCTGGAGCGGGTGGAGTTCGCCTATGGCGAGGGCACGCCCGCGCTTGCCGGCGTCGATATCGAGGTGCCGGCCGGCGCCACGATCGCGCTGGTGGGCCCGTCGGGCGCCGGGAAATCGACGGTCATGAATCTCATCCTGCGCTTCTTCGAGCCGCAGGCGGGGCGCGTCACCATCGACCGGCAGGACATCGCGGGCGTGACGCTCGCCTCGCTGCGGCGCGCCATCGCGCTGGTGAGCCAGGACGTGCTGCTCTTCGACGACACGGTCCGCGCCAATATCCGCTATGGCCGGCCGGAGGCGGACGAGGCGGCGATCATCGCCGCCGCCGAGGCGGCCGACGCCTGGGGCTTCATCCAGGCCCTGCCGCAGGGGCTCGACAGCCAGGTGGGGCCGCGCGGCACCAGGCTCTCGGGCGGGCAGCGCCAGCGCATCGCCATCGCCCGCGCCATGCTGCGCGATGCGCCGATCCTGCTGCTGGACGAGGCGACCTCCTCGCTCGACACGGAAAGCGAGCGCCAGGTGCAGGGCGCGCTCGAGCAGCTGAAACGCGGACGCACCACCCTCGTCATCGCGCACCGGCTCGCGACCGTCGCGCGCGCGGACCGCATCTATGTGCTCGAGGGCGGCCGCGTCGTCGAAGCGGGCCGCCATGCCGAACTCGTCGCGCGCGGCGGGGTCTATGCCCGGCTGCAGGCGCGGGAGTTCGCGGAAGGCCCCGCCCCGGAGGGCGCGCCGCAGACGGAGCGGCGCGTCATCGGCTGAGGAGGCGGGCGCCCGTCATGACGTTTCCGCCACACCGCAGGGACGCCGTTCCTTCGGATGCCGTTCCTTCGCGGGGCGCGCCCGCGAACCCGCCCGACATCCCCTCCCGCGCCGCTGTCGGAGAGGCGGGATGATCGCGCCGCTGCTCTATCGGGCCGGCATGGCGGCCGCGGCGCCCTTCCTCCCTGGCTATCTCGCGCGGCGCGCCGCGGCGGGCAAGGAGGATCCGGCGCGGCTTTCCGAACGCTACGGCGTGGCGTCGGCGCCGCGCCCGCCGGGCCGGCTCGCCTGGCTCCATGGCGCCAGCATCGGCGAGGCGCTGTCGCTGCTGCCGCTGATCGAGGCGCTCCGCCGCGACCATCCCGAACTCTCGTTCCTGGTGACCTCCGGCACGGTGACCTCGGCCGGATTGCTGGCCGAGCGCCTGCCGCCCTCGGCGCGCCACCAGTTCCTGCCGCTCGATGCGGGCGGCTGGGTCCGGCGCTTCCTCGATCACTGGCGGCCCGATCTCGGCATCTTCGTCGAATCGGAGCTCTGGCCGCAGCTCATCGCCGAGGCGCGGCGGCGCGGCATCCCGCTCGCCCTCGTCAATGCGCGGCTTTCGGCGCGCGCCGAGACGCGCTGGCGCCGGGCGCGCGGCTGGGCCGCGACGCTGCTCGGCAGCTTCTCGCTCATCCTCGCGCCGGACGAGGATCAGGCGGCGCGCTACCGCGCGATCGGCGCGGGCGCCGTGACCGTCACCGGAAACCTCAAATCCGCCGCACCGCCCTTGCCGCATGACGAGGCCGAGCTTGCGCGCCTCCGCGACGCCTTGCGCGACCGCCCCGTCCTGCTCTTCGCCAGCACCCATGCGGGCGAGGAGACGATCGCGGCCGCCCTCCATCGCGCGCTGGCGGCGCGCCATCGCGACCTCCTCACCATCATCGCCCCGCGCCACCCCGATCGCGGCGGCGCCATCGCCGCCGAGCTCGGCACGCTCGGCTTCCGCCTGGCGCGACGTTCGGCCGGCGCCGCGCCGGACGGCTGGACCGAGCTCTATCTCGCCGACAGCCTCGGCGAGATGGGCCTC
>CADEFF010000138.1:0-1472 GCA_902826565.1 uncultured Rhodospirillaceae bacterium
AGGAAGGCGAAGCCGGCATAGTTCAGCGTCGGCACGCCCAACGTTGCCGACATGAACGCGCCGCAGCTATTCCACGGCACGAGGGGCGATGTGACGGTCGCGGAGTCGCTGACGGCACGCGACAGCGCGGTCGGCGCCAAGCCGCGGCGAGCGAACTCGGCGCGAAACGTCCGTCCGGGCAAAACGATGGCTATATACTGATCGGAAGCCACGATATTGACGCCGATGCAACTGGCCACAACGGCAGCCACAAGCCCACCCGCCGAGCGGGCATGCCGTCGAACCGGCTCGATGATCCGCTCGAGGAGGCCGGCCCGTTCAACGATGGCGCCGAAGGCAAGCGCCGTCATGATGAGCCAGACGGTCGTCAACATGCTGCTCATGCCGCCGCGCGAGAGGAGGAGGTCGAGCTCGGGATTGCCCGAATTGACGACGTAACCGGTCGCCAAAGCCCGCCATACGCCCTTCAACATTGCCAGCGGCGCTGTGAGCGTCGGATCTCCGGCAAAGGCAACGACCGCGTCGGGATTCAGCAGCACCGCCATCACGCCGCCGAGCAGCGCGCCGACAAAGATTGTGACGAATGGAGGAAAGCCGAGGACGGCAAGTCCGAACACGAAGACGATCGGCAAGAACGCCCAGAGCGAGACGTTATAGTGCTGCTCGATTGCCAAAAGACCGGTCGATGCGTCGAAGTCGCTGTCGCTACCGAGAAGGCCGAACAGCAAGATCGCCAGCAGCAGAGACGGAAGCGACGTCCAGAGCGTCTCCCGAATATGCTCGAAAAGCGGCACGCCAACGGTAGCGGATGTCAGATTCGCCGTGTCGGCCAAGGGAGAGATCTTGTTGCCGAAATAGGCGCCGGAGATCACGGCACCCGCGGCTATTGCGGGGGACAGGCCCATATTTTCCGCAACGCCCATCAGCCCCAGGCCTACGGTTCCGGCCGTCGTCCACGAGCTTCCGATACCCGTCGAGACGATCGCGCAGATGATGGCCGCCGACGCATAAAAATAATGCGGGCTCAGCACTTTCATCCCGTAATAGACCATCGCGACCATGGTGCCGCTCATCGCCCAGGTGGCGATCAGCGCACCCACCGCAAGCAGGATGAAGATAGGCGTAAGTCCGCTGGAAACGCTGTCGACCGTGGCTTGTCGCAAGGCGCTCCAGGGGATGCCGTTCTTGCAGCCGATGCCGGCCGCGATGAGACCGCAGAAAAGCAGCGCGATCTGATTGGGACCAAGCGACGCCTCGTTACCGAAATAGGCGTAGGACGAGCCGAGCAAGAGCATCAGAGCAAGGAGCGGAATTATGGCATCGAGGAGCGAGGGCGGTCGGCCCGGTCCAACCCGCTCAGGCGTAGATCCGCTTTCGATGGCCATGCGAAATAAGCCCATCCACCATTGACGGAGCCGGCTGTTTGGTCTGCCGGCGAAGTGCCGTTACCAGGTCCGAAGCGGTCGAGCTCC
>CADEFF010000138.1:1572-2806 GCA_902826565.1 uncultured Rhodospirillaceae bacterium
CCCCAATCCGCATAGACAGCATCCGCATCGGTGAGCATAACGAGAACATCGGCTTCGATCTCGCGCGCCAGGAGTTCGGACGCGAGATCCTTGTCGATGACGGCCTCCACGCCGACGAGCTTTCTGTCGGCATTCGGATCATACATGGTGGGGATGCCGCCGCCGCCTGCGCATATAACGATGGTGCGCTTCTCGAGCAGCCATCGCAGCGGACGAATTTCGAAGATGCGCTTCGGCTGGGGCGAAGGCACCACGCGCCGCCACTTGTCGCCGTCCTGCTTGAAGCGCCAACCCTTCTCCTTACCGATCCGGTCCGCCTCCTCCTTGCCATAGATCGGACCAATGAACTTGGTAGGATTCTGGAAAGCCGGATCGTCGGCCGAAACTTCAATCATCGTCAGCAACGTCGCGATCGGAACTTCGAACGGCAGCAGGTTGCCGAGCTCCTGCTCGATCATGTAGCCGATAGCCCCCTCGGTTTCCGCGCCGAGAACATCGAGCGGTGCCGCTTCCTCAGGTTTATAAGCCGCGCCCTGCAGCGCCAGCAGTCCGATCTGCGGGCCATTGCCGTGCGACACCACGAGCTGATGTTCTTTCGCGACGGGTGCCAAAGCTTCGGCAGCGACCTTGACGTTGGCACGCTGCACCTCGGCAGTCATCGGCTCTCCGCGCCTCAGCAAGGCGTTGCCGCCGAGGGCGACGACGATGCGCATCGTGGCTATTCCCCCAGGGTGGCGACCAGAATCGCCTTGATGGTATGCATGCGGTTCTCCGCCTGCTCGAACGCAATGTTCATCTCGCTCTCGAACACGTCGTTGGTGACTTCCACGCCGTTGCTGAGCCCGAACTGCTTCTCGATGTCCTTGCCGACCGTCGTTTCGGTATCGTGGAACGCCGGCAAGCAGTGCATGAACTTCACGCGAGGGTTCCCGCTCGCCTTCATCAGCTCCGTGTTGACTTGGAACGGTTTCAACAAGTCGATCCGCTCCTTCCAGACTTCCTTGGGCTCTCCCATCGAAACCCAAACATCCGTGTGGATGAAGTCGACGCCATCGGCGGCGGCTCGCACATCGTCCGTTATCGTCAGCTTGCCCCCGTACTTCTGCTCGAGCATGCGCGCAGTCCGAACGTAGTCTTCGGAGGGCCACAACTTCTTGGGACCGCAGATCCTCACGTCCATTCCCATCAGACAGCCGACGATCATGAGCGAGTGGCCCATGTTCGACCGTGTGTC
>CADEFF010000139.1 GCA_902826565.1 uncultured Rhodospirillaceae bacterium
ATTCTTACGGCGGTATTGCAGGGCAAGAGCCGCTGGAAGTTTAGCGATGGGCGAACTTCATTCTATGCGCCGATCGAAGATGAAGAATTTTTAGCTCGTGTTGACTCTGGTAGAGAAAGTTTTCGACGCGGAGACGAGCTTCGCGTTCGTCTTCGGGCCACTCAAAAGCGCATCAATGGGAAGCTTCAATCCGAACGTGCGATTGAAAAAGTTCTGGAGCACGTTAAGCCGGGCCGACAACGAAACTTGCTCTAGAGTGCGGAGTTCGAATGGATTCGCTAACTGCCGTCATAGCGATCTATGGCGCGCTACTCTCAAGCGCGATCTTCGGTTGGACTCTGTATAGAGATTTTAAAGATGTTGGACGATTGCGTTTAGAATGCGGGTTTCATTCGATAGTGACGCCCGGTGTCGGCTCCGAGGATAATGTTCTAACCTATAGAATTACCAACATCGGTAGCAAGCCCGTCGTGATCACGAACGCTGGTGGCCGCCTGTCCAAAGGAACAGGATTCATCGTTTTGGATAACTCAATTCCGAAGGTGCTCGCACCAGGGCAGTTTCTCCACGTTCTCGGCAAGGAGTATGAGAACATGTGGGATGGCGTAACCGAACTCGCAGTTTATGACTCATTAGGGCGGACTTATCGCGCCACCAAGAAGGACCTTAGGGCGGTAAACGCTCATTTAGGCACGCTCAAGGCGGCGGGGATCACCAAATCTGCTTTTCAACAATTTGGTCGATCTGAATAAGGCTGTCCGTCAGCCTGCCACTATCAGACTTGGTCCGGGTTCCGGGACCGGCCGCAATTGGACCTTCGTCCAATGGCCGCTGCCGGGCGGGCGTCAGTGCCCGGGCGCGCCCCGGCAGGCCGGGACAGCGGTCCTTATGGCCAGCAGCAGGGCGCGCCCGTCGACCGGCTTGCTCAGACAGGCGACCGCGCCCGTGGAGCGGCATTGCCGCCGCATGTCGGGATCGTCGTAGCCGGTCAGCACGATCACCGGAAAGGCGAGGCCGAGGCGCAGCAGCTCCCGCTGCAGCTCGATGCCGTTCGTCCCCGGGAGCTGAAGATCGAGCACCAGGCAGTCCGGCAACGGCACCCGGAGCGCCTCGAGGAAACGATCCGCCGATTCATAGGTCTCGACGCCGAAGTCGTGCGTGGCGAGCAACCGCTGCAGCGCCTTCAGAACGGCTTTGTCGTCGTCGATGACGGCGATGCGGCAGCGCGATGCGGCTCCCATGGCCCCTGCTCATAGCAGACAAGGAAACCCGCCGCGTATTGGCCATTGGTCCTACGTCACTGAAACGTGAAATTCTTCGGCGCCGGCGCCGGGCCCGTGTCGAAATGGCCGGCGGCGCGAAGATCGCCCTTCTTCAGCCCCTGAAGACCGATGCGCTCGGTCAGATGCACCAGCATGGCGACCGAGCGTACGCCCATCTTCTCCATCATCCGCGCGCGATGCACCTTGATGGTCTTCTCCACGGTTCCGAGGGCGGCGGCGATCTGCTTGTTCAACTGTCCCTTGACGACAAGCTCCAGCACCTCACGCTCGCGCCGCGTCAGGCTCGAGACCCGACCCGCGACCGCATTGCGATAGGCGCTCTCGTCGCGCCATTGCCGATCCTGCTCCAGGCCCCGGGTCACCGCCTCCAGTAGCCGATCCGCGGCGACCGGCTTCTCCAGGAAATCCACAGCGCCCGCCTTCATCGCCTGGACGCCGGCAGCGACGTCGCCATGTCCGGTGACGAAGACGATCGCGCGCCGGCAACCGCGCGCAAGCAGCTCGCGCTGCAGCATGATTCCGTCGAGCGCGGGCATGGAAAGATCGAGCACGACGCATCCCGGCATGTCGCAACCCACGCCGGCGAGAAAACTCTCCGCATCCTCGAAGGAAATGACGTTGAAGCCATCCGTCGCCAGGAGACGCTGCAGCGCCTTGCGCACGCGCGCATCGTCATCCACCACGAAGACATTGCCCTTGTGCGTCATGCGGCGAGCTCCCCCCGGTCGCTGTACGCCGCGAGCGAGAGGCAGAAGCGCGCTCCGCCACCCGGGTTGTCCTCCACCCACAGTCGCCCGCCATGCGCCGTGACGATGGACTGGCAGATGGCCAAGCCGAGCCCGAGGCCGCTCGGCTTGGTGGTCACGAAAGGCTCGAAAACCCTGGTTTTCAGCGCCTGAGGCACCCCCGGCCCACGATCGGCCACATAGATCCGCACCGCCCCGTCCGGGCCCGCCTCCGCCCCGAGGCTGAGCGTGCGCCGAACGACCTCGATATCCTGCATCGCATCGCAGGCGTTCAGGATCAGATTGAGCAGAACCTGTTGCAGATGCACGCGGTCACCATCGACGCGCGGCAGGCGTAGAGCCGTCCTCGTATCGACCCGGACCCGCTGCTCGAGCAGAGCGCCGTTCGCGAGGTGCCGCGTCTCCGCGAAGAGCTCATCGACGGACAGCGCCTCCCGCTCGAGCGGCGCGTTCCGCAGCAGGCCGCGAAGCCGCTGGATCACCTGGCTCGCACGCCGGTCGTCCAGCACGATGTCTTCGAGGACCGCCTGCAGCTCGGCATGATCGATCCGGGGCTGATGCAGAATACGCTGCGCGGCCTGCGCATTGCTCATGATCGCGGTCAGCGGCTGCTTCAGCTCGTGGGCCAGCGCGCCCGACAGATCGCCGAGCGCATTGAGCCGCATCAGGTGCGCGAGCATGTTTCGCTGCTCGGCGAGTTTGAATTCCATTTCCTGCTTCTCGGTGACGTCGATGACGACGGCAAGATCGGAGTCATGACCG
>CADEFF010000140.1 GCA_902826565.1 uncultured Rhodospirillaceae bacterium
GCCGGCGCGTTCCGGGTCCTCGCCGACCATGGATGCCCGCCTTCGCGGGCATGACCGGACAAGGAACTGCCTTCCGCTCGCTCCGCGCGTCACTCCCGCGAAGGCGGGAGTCCATCGCCGGCGCGTTCCGGGTCCCGGCCGACCATGGATGCCCGCCTTCGCGGGCATGACGGGAAAAGGAACTGCCGCCCGTTCGCCCCGCTCGTCACGCCCGCTCACTCCTCTCGTCACGCCCGCGAAGGCGGGAGTCCATCGCCGGCGCGTTCCGGGTCCCGGCCGACCATGGATGCCCGCCTTCGCGGGCATGACGGGAAAAGGAACTGCCTCCCGTTCGCCCCGCTCGTCACGCCCGCGAAGGCGGGCGCCCGGCCGGGCGGCGACCCGACAATCCACATCTTTATCGACGCCGCGCGGCGCTTTAAGGTTGCGCCGCCGCCGGCCGACTGGCGCGCGCTGACCATCATAAACGAGAAGCGAGACCCGGCATGGATTCGAGCGGCCTCTTCGCCCCCGGCTACAAGAACGAACCCTATTGGTGGGAGGCGGCGCCGCTGCCGACCCTGCAGCCTGCGGCGCTGCCGGGCCGCGCCGAGCTCGTGATCGTCGGCTCCGGCTATACCGGGCTTTCCGCCGGCCTCGTCGCGCAGCGCGGCGGGCGGCAGACCCTCGTGATCGAGGCGGAGCGGCTCGGCCATGGCTGCTCCACCCGCAATGGCGGGCAGGTCTCGACCTCGATCAAGCCGGACTATGACAGCCTCAAGAAGAGGCACGGGACCGACCGCGCCTTCGGCATCAGGCGCGAGGGGCTGGCGGCGCTCGCCCATATCGGCGCCTTCATCGAGGCGGAGAAGATCGACTGCGACTGGCAGGTGACCGGCCGGTTCCATGCCGCCCACAATCCGCGCCAGTACGACGCCATGGCGAAGGCGCTCGGCAGCCAGATGCAGGGGCTCGAGGTGCCTTGCGCGATGGTGAGCCGCGCCGAGCAGCGGCGCGAGATCGGCAGCGATTTCTACCATGGCGGCGCGGTCTTTCCGAAACATGCGGCGCTCCATCCCGGGCGCTATCACGCAGGGCTGCTGCAGCGCTATCGCGAGGCGGGCGGCCAGGTCGCGGACCGCACCCGCGTCCAGTCGATCGAGCGTTCCGGCAAGAGCTTCCGCGTCCATACCAGCCACGGCACCGTCGAGGCGCGCGACGTGCTGGTCGCCTCCAACGGCTATACGGGGCCCGGCACGCCCTGGCAGCGGCGGCGGGTGATCCCGATCGGCAGCTACATCATCGCGACCGAGCCGCTCGACCCCGCGCTGGCGAAGCAGGTGAGCCCGCGCAACCGCGTGCTCTCCGACAGCCGCAAGCTCATCTTCTATTATCGCCTCTCGCCGGACGGCACCCGCATGCTGTTCGGCGGGCGCGTCGCCTATGCGGAGAACGACCCGCGGGTGAGCGCGCCCCGGCTCCATCGCGAGATGGTCCGCATCTTTCCCGAGCTCGCCCCGACCAGGATCACCCATAGCTGGGTCGGGTTCGTCGCCTTCACCTTCGACACCCTGCCCCATCTCGGCCAGCAGGACGGCGTCTGGTACTGCATGGGCTATTGCGGCTCCGGCGTCTCGCTCGCGAGCTATTTCGGCACCCGCATCGGGCAGCAGATCCTGGGGCTCGCGGAAGGCCGCACGGCGCTCGACGGGATCGATTTCCCGACCCGGCCGCTCTATACCGGCACGCCCTGGTTCCTGGCACCGTCCATCGCCTGGTACAAGCTCCGCGACCGGCTGCCGATCTGACGGAAGGGGGCCGATGCGGGCCCAGCCATGGCCGTTGATCGCGGCGGCGCTTCGCCGCAAGATGCCGCCCGAATTCGATCCCCATTACCGCATTCGAGAAGGGCATGAGCATGGGCGCGACCGACGGCCGGACCAAACCGGAAGCCAGCACGGACCTCGAGCAGCTACGGTCGGACCTCGACCGGTTCGGCTACTGCATCGCGGCCAACCTCATTCCGCCCGACCGCGTGGCGGCGATCCGGGCGCGGTTCCTGGAGCAGGCGGCGGCCGAGCGGCGCGACGGGCATGAGCGGACCGACAAGGTGGAGACGGTGAGCCACCGCAACCAGTGGGTCTATATGCTCGTCAACAAGGGCATCGAGTTCCGCGAGCCGCTGCTGAACCCGACGGCGCTCTCTCTCGTGCGCCATGTGCTGGGGCCGGAGATCCTGCTCTCGGACTATGCCGCCCATGTGACCCACCCCGGCAACCGGATGATGGACCTCCATATCGACCAGTGGTGGATGCCGCATCCGCGCATGCCGGGCGAGCCGCATCAGCGGCCCGGCACGATCACGCGCCAGCAGCAGCCCTATGGCGAGCCGGTCCGCGCGAACCATCCGCTGAACCCGCCCGTGGTCTGCAACTGCTTCTGGGCGATCACCGACTTCACGCCGGAGAACGGCGCCACGCGGCTCGTGCCGGAAAGCCACCTTTCGGGCAAGCACCCGGACCCCGCCCGGCTCGACTATCCCGAGATCCAGGCCGAAGCGCCGGCCGGCAGCGCGATCATCTGGGAAGGCCGCACCTGGCACGGCGCCGGCATCAACCGCAGCCGCGGCCCGCGCATCGGCGTCAGCGCCTATTTCACCGGCCCGCAGTTCCGGCAGATGGCGAACTGGACCTATGGCGCGAAGCCGGAGGCCTATGCCGACGCGCCGCA
>CADEFF010000141.1 GCA_902826565.1 uncultured Rhodospirillaceae bacterium
CGGCGACGGCAATCGTGTACCAAGCGGCGACGAAAAGCGGGGAATCGTCCGTGCATTGGGCGGCGTAGAAAGTGGCCGCGATACCGCCTGCCAGCAGTCCCGCGACCGCGCCCGCAAGGGCCGGTCTCGCTGGTGCGCCTTGGCGCAGCGCGAGCAGGAATATGATGAGCGGGCCAATGCCGATCAGCGAAATAAAGGTCAGGCAAACCATGCTGTTCGCGCCGACCAACCTAGCCGACCATGTGTCCGGTGGCAGAACAAAAAGCTCGACAATGACCCCCATGGCAATGAGCGCAGGGGCGACTGCGAGGCATGGCATCGCCTTGCGCCAGGTCTCGTCCGGCCGCGACAGCGCGCGGGCGAGGCGGAATGCGCTTGCGGCAAGCGTGATCGTGATCACGAACTTGAACAGAAAGCGTGGCGTTTCGGCAGCGAGCGCTATATCGGGCCTCGGACCGAGAGTCGCAATGAAGACGACAGCGGCAAGGGGGATCGCCAGACCGACCGCGCCCCACCATACCGACGAGACGGACGCCGTATGCTGTCGTGCATCGGCTGCCAAGGCCCTGATGAGTTCGTTCGTATCCATGTCAATTCCGCCCGGTTCGCCTGGCGATCGCCGCGAGGCCGCGATGGAGTGCCACCCGCACTGCCGTCTCGCTCATGCCGAGACGCTTTGCCGTCTCGCGGATCGAGAGCCCATCGACGCAAATCGCTGCCACGGCGGAGCGCTGGCCGGGTGCAAGCGTGTCGAGGGCGCGACCAATCTCATGGTCGCTAACGGTCTCACGTTCCGGCTGGGCGACGCATTCGGCGGTCTCGCCGATCTCGATCTCCACCCGGCGGCCGCGGCGGCGGAAGGCGTCAATGAGCTTGTAGCGGGCAATCGCATAGACCCATGGCGTCACGAGCGCGTTATCCCGCCATGTATGGCGCTTCATGTGGATCGCAAGCAGCGTTTCCTGCACGACATCCTCCGGGTCGATTCCGCCCTGCACGATCCTTCGGCGGGCGAAGCTCCGCACGAGACTGGCTGCCCTCAGCAGGAATTCTCCATAGGCTCGTTCGTCTCCCGCGATTGCGGCCCGCAGCAGCCGGGCAAGTTCGTTTTCGGCCCTGCCGTCCAAGCCTGCCTTCCTCCCTGATTACGTTCGTGCGCGGCCTTTTTGTTACATGGCTGCCAAGATTCTGTTCCATCGATGGAAGTTATCGATCACCAAATCGTGTTTCCGAGAAGATGTAACACATGGATTGCCCGGATCGAACTGGGAATCGTGCGCCTGCAGAACGGCGCGCGGAGCAACCAACGGGAGAAGAGACACATGTCTACGAGATCAATCGTGGGCGCGGCCTTCGTGGCCGGCGCCGTTGCAACCGCCCTTGCATCCTACGCCGCCGCAGGACCGCTGACGGAAGCGGAAGGAAAAGCGGCAATCGATGCGGGCAAAGAGAAGTGCTATGGCGTCGCGCTCAAGGGTCAAAACGACTGCGCCGCCGGACCGGGCACCACCTGCCAGGGCACGTCCACCGTCGACTTCCAGGGCAATGCCTGGAAGTTTGTGCGCGGCGGCACCTGCACCACGTTGGAGCTGCCCGGTGGCCTCAAAGGCTCGCCCGAGCCGCTGACTCGCAACGTCCCGTCATAAGCAATGAAACCTGCCGGAAAGCGGGGGCCAAGATGAACGAACTGGTGACGCGTCCAGATTCTAACGCGTTCGGAACGGTCCGCTTTCCGGCCCATCCCTTTGCCGGCCTCACAGGCACCAGCCTCAAACATGAGCACTTGCCGACGATCCTTGCCGACGGGAGGCAGGCAGGTTTCTTTGAGGTTCATGCCGAAAACTATATGGGCGCCGGTGGTCCGCCACACGATGCGCTGACGCACATCCGCCGAGACTACCAGGTGTCGCTTCATGGTGTGTGCATGTCGATCGGCGGGCCGCAGCTGCTGGACAAGGCGCATCTTGGTCGCTTCAAGGCGCTTGTCGATCGCTACGAGCCGGCCCTTGTTTCCGAGCACCTCGCTTGGTCGACCCACGGCAACACCTTTTTCAACGACTTGCTTCCGTTGCCCTATACGCGGGCCACATTTGCCCGGGTCGCCGATCACATCGACGAAGTGCAGGAGAGGATCGGGCGCCCGATCCTGCTCGAGAACCCGTCGACCTATGTCATCTTTCCGGAATCGACGATCAGCGAAACGGATTTCATTCGCGGGCTGGTCCGGCGCACCGGATGCGGCCTGCTGCTCGACGTCAACAACGTCTTCGTCTCGACCGCCAATCACGGCTACTCCGCGCTTTCCTATCTCGCCGATTTTCCTCTCGAACATGTGGGCGAGATCCATCTGGCAGGGCATGCCGAACAGGCGGACGACGAGGGCGACCTTCTGCTGATCGACAGCCATGACGGCCCGGTCGCCGCCGCCGTCTGGAAACTCTTCGACATGGTGATCGGCCGATGCGGACCAATTCCGACGCTTGTCGAATGGGACAGCGACATACCCGATTGGCCGATCCTCAAGGCGGAGGCCGCCTCCGCGCAGGCGATCCTCGACCGCCACGCGCATAGTCTCATGCTCGGCAAAGCCCATGCTGCCCGCTGAACGTTGCGAGCAAGGTATCGGCGACCAGCCTTCTTATGTAGCAGTCTTTGCCCGCGCACTGCTCGATCCCC
>CADEFF010000142.1 GCA_902826565.1 uncultured Rhodospirillaceae bacterium
CGACGAGGCCGATCCGATGACGCTCACGCTCTACAGCCATCCCCTCGCCTCCTTCTGCCACAAGGTGCTGATCGCGCTTTACGAGAACGGCACGCCCTTCGAGGCACGGCTCGTCGATCTCGGCGACGCGGCCGAGCGCGACCGCCTCCTCGCCCTCTGGCCGGTCGGCAAGATCCCGGTGCTGCGCGACGAGGCCCGGAATCGCACCGTCCCGGAGACCAGCATCATCATCGAATATCTGGAGCGGCATTATCCCGGGCCGCGGCCCCTGCTGCCGCGGGACCCGGAGGCCCGCCTCGAGGCGCGGCTCTGGGACCGCTTCTACGACCTCTATGTGCAGGGGCCGATGCAGCGGATCGTCGCCGACCGCCTCCGCCCGGAAGCCGAACGCGATCCGCGCGGCGTGGCCGAGGCCCGGGCGGCGCTGGAAACCGCCTATGGCATGATCGAGCGGCAGATGGCGACGAAGGAATGGGCCATCGGCGAGGCCTTCAGCATCGCCGATTGCGCGGCGGCGCCGGCGCTCTTCTATGCCCATACTGTGGTCGCGTTCGGCGCGGACCACGCACGAACCGCCGCCTATCTGGACCGGCTGACGGCGCGCCCCTGCTTCGCGCGCGTCCTCGAGGAAGCCGGACCCTATTTCCACTATTATCCGTTCCGGGACGCGCTGCCGGCGCGGTTCCGCGGCGGCGCCTTGCGCTGAAGGACGAGGAACGGCACGCTTATGCGCAATACCGGCGTCCGCAATCCCGTCCGCAATAGCTGGATAGCGCTCGCGATCTGCGTCGCCGAGATTGGCAGCATCGTTTTCGGCACGGTCGAGATGAACCGGCTCGGCTACGAGACCGCGGCCTCCGCCCTCTCGATCGGAGTCGGCATCGTCGCCGCCGTCATCGGCGCCGCCATGACCGTCAACTTCCTGCGCGCCGTCGCGGTAGTGAAAGCGATCCGGAGCGGCGACCGCGAGATCGCCCGCTGGACCGTCACCGCGGACCAGTTCGATGCCTTTCGCGAGAGCGACCGGCAGCGCAACGCGCTCGGCCCCGATTATCGGAACGACTACCGGCCGGGCAAGACGCCGCCCGACGGGGTCGAGGTCATCTTCGCGCACGCGCCGGTTTCGCGCGCCGGCGCAATGGACCTTCGGGTCAAGCCCGAGGGTGAGGTCAGGCAGCGCGTCTGACGCGACGTCGGGCGGCGCTACCGCACCACATGCCATTCGCCGTTGTAATTGTCGCCCGTCATGTCGCCGGCCTTCTTGTCCTGGATGAAGGTATAGAGCGGCATACCGTCATGCGCCCACTGCTGCCTTCCGTCGCTGCGCGTCACGATCGAGAGGCGGCCGGTCGGCTGCGCCATCGAATCGGCGAAGGCCGGCGGCCAGTATTCCGCGCATTCGCCATAGCAGTTGGAGGTGCCGGGCGTGTCCTTGGTGTAGGTGTAGAGCGTCATGCCGGTCGGCGATACGAGCACGCTGCCCGTGCCGGTCGGCATCATCGGAAGCGAGGCGTCGCTTGCGGTAGCGGCGCTGCTGTAGGTCGAACTCGTCTGGCTCGCATTGGCCTCAGACGGTTCGTAGTCGCGGTAGCCGCAGGCGGCCAGCAGCGAAAGGGCGGCCACCGCCCCGAGACTCCGCCATGAATGGTCGAGAATCGACATCGCCGTCTCCCTTCTTTCCAGAGCCCGAGGCGAAGAGGCGGGTTCCGGAGATCGGGCCCGCCAAGCCTCGTTTCCGAACAACCGGTCCGCCGCCGCCCCGTTCCGTCCCCGGCGAACACGCATTCGTGAGACGCCCGCCAGACGCCGGCGACACGGGTTTTCTCCCGTCTCGCGCGCCGCCCGTTCCGCAACTATCCTGCCGGATCGGGCGGCGAAATCCCTGTGAGAGGCGGTGGAAACGGCCATGACCCTGCAAGGAAAAGTGGCGCTGGTCGCCGGCGCGACGCGCGGCGCCGGGCGCGGCATCGCCGCGGAGCTGGGCGCCGCCGGCGCCACGGTCTATGTCACGGGCCGCACCACCCGGCAGCAGCGTTCGGACTATGACCGCCCGGAAACCATCGAGGAGACGGCCGCGCTCGTCACCGCGCTCGGCGGCCGCGGCATCGCGATCCGGGTCGATCACCTCGTTCCGGCCGAGGTCGGCGATCTCGTGGCGCGCCTCCGCGCCGAGGCGGGCCGGCTCGACATCCTCGTCAACGACGTCTGGGGCGGCGAGACGCTCAAGGAATGGAACAAGCCGGTCTGGGAGCACAATCTCGAGAACGGCCTGCGGCTGCTGCGCCTCCAGGTCGAGACCCATCTCATCACCGCGCATCATGCGCTGCCGCTCCTGATCGAGCGGCCGGGCGGGCTGCTGGTCGAGGTGACGGACGGCACCCCCGGCTATAACGATACGCATTACCGGATCAATCCCTTCTACGATCTCGCCAAGGTGGCGGTCACGCGCATGGCCTGGGCCCATGCCAAGGACCTGGCGCCGCATGGCGCGACGGCCGTCTCGATCACGCCCGGCTGGCTTCGCTCCGAGATGATGCTGGAGGCGTTCGGCGTGCGGGAGGAGAACTGGCGCGAGGCGACGGCGCGCATCCCGCATTTCGCGATCTCGGAAACGCCGCGCTTCGTCGGCCGCGCCGTGGCGGCGCTCGCCGCCGATCC
>CADEFF010000143.1 GCA_902826565.1 uncultured Rhodospirillaceae bacterium
CCGCCGGCGCCGCGCGGCGTGCCGCAGATCGAGGTCACGTTCGACATCGACGCCAACGGCATCGTCCAGGTGTCGGCGAAGGACAAGGCCACCGGCAAGGAGCAGCAGATCCGCATCCAGGCCTCGGGCGGTCTCAACGACGCCGAGATCCAGCGCATGGTGAAGGACGCCGAGGCGCACGCCGCGGACGACAAGAAGCGGCGCGAGCTGATCGAGGCGCGCAACCAGGCCGACGGGCTGGTGCACCAGACCGAGCGCAACCTCGCCGAATGGGGCGACAAGGTCCCGGCCGGCGACAAGGCGCAGATCGAAAGCGCCGTGGCGGACCTCAAGGAAGCGCTCCAGGGCGAAGACCAGGCGGCGCTCGAGAGCAAGAGCCAGACCCTGCTGCAGCTCACCATGAAGCTCGGCGAGCAGATGTATCGCCAGAGCCAGGGGCAGCCGGGCGGTCCGGGCGACTCGGGCGACGGCAATGCCGGCGGCGGGCCTGAGGGCGGCGGCGCCAATGGCGCGGCCGGCGACGGCGTGGTCGATGCCGAGTTCGAGGAAGTGGACGAGAACCGCAAGGGCAAATCGGCCTGAGGCCTTTGGCCTCGTCCGAGTCGGCCCGAGGCCTCTGGCCTCATCTGAGGCCTCCGGGCCTCGTCGAAGACGGATCGGGAAGCCGGTGTCGGATGTCGGTGAATGTGGCAAGGCGACGGGGGTTTGCGGTATGAACCGTAGCTCGAAGCCCGCGCAGCACCGGCCTCCGGCGTCCTGGATCTGATATTTGACGAGCATGGCGAAGCAGGACTATTACCAGACCCTCGGCGTGGGCCGCGACGCGAACCAGGAGGCGCTGAAGAAGGCGTACCGGGCGCTCGCCATGAAGTTCCACCCGGATCGCAATCCGGGCGACCACACCGCCGAGCAGAAATTCAAGGACGTGAGCGAAGCCTACGACGTCCTCAAGGACGATCAGAAGCGCGCCGCCTACGATCGCTTCGGCCACGCCGCCTTCGAGAACGGCGGACCGCGCAGCAACGGCGGCGCGGGTTTCAACGGCGCCGGCTTCGCCGACATCTTCGAGGAGATGTTCGGCGATTTCATGGGCGGCGGCCGGCGCGGCCAGCAGGCGAGCGGCCGCGGCTCCGACCTTCGCTACAACATGCAGATCACGCTCGAGGAGGCCTTCGCCGGCAAGACCGCGACGGTGCGCGTCCCGAGCTCGGTCAAATGCGAGGAATGCAACGGCAGCGGCGGCGAGAAGGGCTCGCATCCGGTGAACTGCCCGACCTGCCACGGCCATGGCCGGACCCGCATGACCCAGGGCTTCTTCACCATGGAGCGGACCTGCGGCAATTGCGGCGGCACCGGCAAGGTGATCGAGAAGCCCTGCCGCGGCTGCAGCGGCGGCGGCCGCGTGCGACGCGAGAAGACGCTCAACGTCAACATCCCCGCCGGCGTCGAGGACGGCACGCGGATCCGGCTCGCGGGCGAGGGCGAGGCGGGGCTGCGCAGCGCGCCGCCCGGCGACCTCTACATCTTCCTTTCGGTTCAGGCGCACCGGCTCTTCGAGCGCGACGGGCCGGACCTCCATTGCAAGGTGCCGGTCTCGATGATCACCGCCACGCTCGGCGACACCATCGAGGTGCCGGGCGTCGACGGCACGCGAATGCGGCTCGCCATCCCGGCCGGCGCCCAGGCTGGCCAGCAGTTCCGCCTGCGCGGCAAGGGCATGAGCGTGCTGCGCTCGACCGCGCGCGGCGATTTCTTCGTCCATCTCGCGGTCGAGACGCCGGTCAATCTCAGCCGGAAGCAGCAGGAGCTGCTGCGCGAGTTCGACAAGGCGGGCGGCAAGGGCAAGTCCCACAGCCCGCAGGCCGAGGGCTTCTTCGCCAAGGTCAAGGACCTCTGGCAGGAGCTGAAGGAGTAGGGACGCCCTCGGCGTGCGCCGCTAACGGATTCTCCGAGGCTTCCCATGCTTGACCCAGGCCGCCACTTCCGCACGGCTTGCGTCGCCGGCTCGTCGGCGTCTAGATAACCGATGGGCCACAGAAATCCGGCGAGACCGAGTTCCATGACTGCGTTCAAGATCGGCGTCGTCGGCGCGGCCGGCCGCATGGGGCAGATGCTGGTGCGCGAGGCGGCGGCCGCCGAAGGCTGTCTCGTCGCGGGCGGCACGGAGCGCGCGGGAAGCCCCGCCCTCGGCCGCGACCTCGGCGAGCTCGCCGGCATCGATGCGCTCGGCGTGGAGGCGACCGCCGACGCCGATGCGCTCTTCCGCGCATCCGACGCGGTGCTGGATTTCACCGCCCCCGCCGCGACGCTCGCCCACGCCAGGTTCGCGGCGAGGCACCGCAAGATCCACATCATCGGCACGACCGGCATCGACAAGGCGGCCGAGGCCGAGATCGCCGTCGCCGGCAAGACGGCCACCATCGTGCTCGCCCCCAATATGAGCCTCGGGGTCAATCTGGCGCTGCTGCTGGTGGAGCAGGTCTCGGGCGCGCTCGGCCCCGACTGGGACATCGAGATCCTCGAGATGCACCACAAGCACAAGGTGGATGCGCCCTCCGGCACCGCGCTCGGCCTCGGCCGCGCCGCCGCCA
>CADEFF010000144.1 GCA_902826565.1 uncultured Rhodospirillaceae bacterium
GTCGGAAGACATAGGCGGGGCGATCACCAGGGGCCATTATCCGCTGTTCGTTGATTTCGAAGGCGACATCTTCCGCCGCCACGAGGGCGATATCACTAAGCCGTTCGAGAACGGTGCCACGATCTGCAGGAAGCTGACCGGCGTCAGTGCCGCGCAACCCCTCCATAGCAACCGCGAGCATCACGCGGAGCCAGGGGCATTTGTCGAGCGCCGTTTCGCTCGTTTCAATGTCGTCGAGCGCCACGTCGTCGATTTTTACGTCGTAGCGCATCGTGGATAGGCGGCTCACCTTCTTGCCGAACAAGGCTTCTGCTGCTGCGCCCACCCGCGCGCGATCAGCGCCCTTGATGTCGAGAAGGAGTCCATCAATCGACGCGACAAGGCTCGGCGCAAGATCGTCGTCGCTGTCTCGGACGTAGAGAGGCGCGGTCTCCTTGACCGGGATCGTGACCGCGAGATCGGCACGCCGACGGACAAGGATCGGCATGTCGTTAGCCGCCTTGCCGGTCGCTTGCGGATCCGCTGCGTGCTTGTCTGCGATAACTTTCCAGGTCGCGTTGTAGAGGTTGGCGAGCTGCTGCTCATAGTGTGGGCGAACCGTTCCGGCGGCATATTGGGACGCAAGGAAACGTGCTTGATCGAGGGCGATCGCGGGATCGTTCAGAAGGCGTAGTCTTCCATAGATTCGGAGCTGCTTGAGCGCGTCGGGCTGGCGTCGATCGATGATCCTGCCGATCGTGACCGCCACCTGCCGAAGATAGAAAGGAAAGCGCTCGTTGCTCGAGACCCAGACGTCCGACGGGCTATAGAAGCGGCGAACCGGCCCGTCAGATGATGGATCGTCCGCGGGCAGCCAAGCGCCGCTACGAATAAAGGCACCCGCGGGCGTAGACCACGGGTATTGGTCGCTCGAAAAGTGCTCGTGACGAAGGTCGACGCGGAGCAACTCCTTTCCGGCGCCTGCCAGCCACTCGATCACCAGACCGGCGTAGATTTCGCGGCAATCGTCGGAAAAGCGTTCGTGGTCGCTTTGGCCGGGCAGGTGCCACAGCGCGTTCGCAAATTTGTAGTTGGTGGAATATGCGTGGCGGAGGCTCTCCTTGTTAAAGGTGCTGACGTCCCGCTTCCAGTCGGCAATGGCGGCATCACTAAGACCGAGCTTCTTGGCGAAGCCGAAGCTCGTTACTTCGTAGGATCTTGTCGGGGGCATGGTGGGCAAGGGAAGCGCGCGCAAGCCAGTTCCAACACCCAGTCCGCGCAGAAACTCCGCCCACAGCGTCGCCTGGTCCTTGAAGGCGCGATGGCTGGTCGGCGCGAGAACGCGCTTTCCCTAGTCGGAAAAGTCGGCAAAGTCGGGCGGCGCGGCGGTTCAGAGCGGCGTCAGCCCTCGGCCGAGCAGTTGATGAGCCAAGGTCCCCGAGAAGGCGGGCGGCGGGTCGTGGCTCATCCCCTGGGCTCTGGGCACGAGCAAGCGATATGAGGAATCGACCTTAATCGACCTCGTGGCCTGAGCGCGACGCCAGATTGCAAATGCCCAGCGGAGACCCGCCAGAGCCTCCTCGACCGAGGCGCCCGCGTTGACCACCTGGGAGATACGGGTGAGGACCGTTTCACCATCATAGGCAGAGACTTGACCGCGCTCTAGGAACTCACGAGCCGGGCGCAGCTCACCGTGCCAGGGGAGCGTGTTCGCGGCAAAGGCGAAGTGGGCGGCTAACGGCGCCGGCACACGGAGTTGCTCAAGCGGGATATCCGCGTTCTCACCCGATGGCCGCGTCGCGGGTGGGAAGAAGAGGGAGGGTTCAATCCGCTCACCCTTGCGCCGGCGCCGCCGGACACGCGGAAGTTCGCCATCGGTAGGGACGTCGCTGCGGCCGGCACGAACCGTCCCGTCATCGCAGAGAATTACGGGGAAGCCGACGAGCATCTCCGGCCCCTCTTTCATGAAGGAAGGCAGATCTCGATAGAAAGCGGTCCACTGGCTCGTCGCCGGACGCTTTCCAGCACGCAGAGTACCGGCGATCTTCGCCGCAATTCGCGCGCACTCGATGGGTGCCAGACCGTCACGAAACAGGGCTGGAGCATACTGACGAAGAAAAGGTGTTAGCCGGCCGATGCGCTCGGACGTGAGTTCAGGAAGAAGCGGCGCGATCGGCGGGGAAATAGTCGCACCGTGCTTCGCGACCGCCAAAAGATCAAAGGTGGCGGAAACCTCGAAGGTGGCGCGCACCTCCATGGGGCAGCGCCAACCGATCGAGAGCAAGCCACCTAGCGTTACAGCGCATGGGATAACCGGTACAGAGGCGAAGTCTTGCTCGCCGAGGCGCGCGACCTCCGCAGCCGAGAGGGCCGGCAAATCTAGTCGCTCGCCGGGGCTCTTCGCCGCGGTGAGGCTCGACGGGTTGGTCCATACGAGGAGATCGACAGACGCCTTCGCCCGAGAGATCGCCGTGAGAGCCGCATGACTGCGGCCGGTATCGCGGTCCGCGAGCCAACGCACGCTTGCAGCGGCGAGTGTGACCGCTTGGGTGAGGAGCAGGC
Source organism: uncultured Rhodospirillaceae bacterium (assembly GCA_902826565.1). GTDB lineage: Bacteria > Pseudomonadota > Alphaproteobacteria > Dongiales > Dongiaceae > CADEFF01. Next base: position 2,542 of record CADEFF010000144.1, read on the forward strand.
GATTTAGCGCCACACTAG
>CADEFF010000145.1 GCA_902826565.1 uncultured Rhodospirillaceae bacterium
TCCAGCGGCCTCGGCGTCCGTGCCGCACTTCGCGTCGATCCTGCTACCGCGCTCGGGGGCTGAGATGGCGGAAGCAGGCAGTGGTCATCCACTCGTTCATCTCGATCGCATCTCGAAGCATTTTGGTGAAGGCGAGACGCGCGTCGACGCCTTGCGCGAAGTCTCACTCGATGTCTTCCCGGGGCAGGTCGTCGCGCTTCTCGGACCCTCCGGCTCGGGCAAGACGACGCTTCTTAACGTCATCGGTTGTATCCTGGATCCGTCATCGGGCTCGATGCAGCTCGACGGCGAGACGGTGCTCGAGGACGGCCAATGGCTTAGGTCGAACCTCAGGCAGCTCAGGCTCGACAAGATCGGCTTCATCTTCCAGTTCCACAACCTGATCCCGTTCCTCGACGCCACGGACAACGTGGCGCTGGTGCTGCAATTGGCCGGAGCGGATGCGGCAGTGGCCCGCGCTCGTGCGATCGAACTCCTCGACTATCTCGAGGTGGGGCACCGACGGAGTTCAATGCCGGCCAAGCTTTCGGGCGGCGAGGCGCAGCGCGTGGCCATCGCTCGTGCCTTGGCCAACCGGCCGCGCATCATTCTCGCCGACGAGCCGACGGCGGCGCTCGATTCCAAGCGCGCCGGGATCGTCATGGACCTCTTGCGCAAGGTCGCCGTCGAGCAGGAGGCGGCGATCATCGCCGTTACCCACGACGAGAAGATCTTCAACCGGTTTGATCATATCTTCAGCCTTCGTGATGGGCGATTGGACTCCGATGCTTCTGAGGGCAAGACGCGCGATCCAATCGCTTTGCGGTAGCGCCGGATATCTAGTTCGAGCACCTCCCGCTGCAGCGGCGACAGCCGCTTCGTCTTGAGCAGTTGCTCGCCATCGGCGATGGCTTTGGCCCAGAGCTGGCGGTGATGGCTGGCGATGCAGGAGTTGGGGCAGCGGTCGGGGCGGCACTGGGCCATGGCCGGAGTCGCCGCCTCTGCCTTGCCGTTGAGGCAGAGCGCAGTCGCCGGGTCGAAGAAGCAGTCGTTCATGACGCCGACGAACAGCGTCTTCGCGACGTGGGCCAGCATGGCGCGAATGCGCGCGGGATCGGCTATGTGACCCGGCAACTACACCTCGATCCACGGCGCGATCGTCGACGGCCTGCTGCAGCTCGTTCGAGATGCGCGCAGCGGCCGGGCCCATCAGCGCCTCGCCTGCCCGGTGCCGCTCGAAATAGGACAGCACGTCGTCGAGCTGGCCGAGGGCACGCTCGCGTTCCACCTCATTGCGGAAGCCCGAGCGGCTCGAGCCCGCGTAGCCTTCGTAGGCCGCGATGCTCGCGTGCTTGTACTGGATCATGCCGGCGACCGTGCCAAACGGTCGGTTGGCGATGTGCCAAGCGACCGTGCGACGGAACTGCCGCGTGGTGATCCGCCACGGCTTGCCGTCCTGGCACGGCGGGATGATCGGCGCCTCGGCCGTGCCGAACTGCACGTTCAAGTGATTGCGGAAAGCATTGAGCTGGCGGACGATCTCGGCGGAGATGTGATCCTTGCTGCTGCGGCCATCATCGAGCACGCGCCAGAGGGTGTCGCCCCCGCGACGCTTGCGGATACGCTCGGTCAGCTGCTCGAGAATGCGGATCGCCTTGGCGACCGGCTCGATCGTCGTCCACGTCTCGGGCTGGCCACGGCCATCGCGCCGCTTGTACACGGTGCTCTTGACCCGGTAACGCTCGACGAGGCCGTCCTCGCTGCGCCGGGCTTCGAGGCAGCCCGAACGCATGGCCTGCACCTCGGCATCCCGCATGCCGGTGAGATAAGCACAGACGATATAGCAGGCCGCCTGCAGCATCCGCTCTTCAATGAGCAGCGTCTTGGGATCGAAGCGCGGCCGCCAGGCAAGCCCCGTGTCCGGATCGTTGGTGATGGGCGTGTCCATGCCGCCGGTCTCGACGCCAAACGCGACAATGGCGTCGTTCATGATCGTCTGCCGATCCCTCGTGAGCAGGACGTGGGCCCGTGGATCGGCCTGCGCGTCAACGCCGATGTGCATGTGGATCAGGGTGGCGTTGATCGGCGGTGTCGTTGCTCCGCTGGCGGTATCGGTGCGGACAACACCGTTGTGAGCTGTCGTCCAGATCGGCACGCCTCGACCACTGGTGCGGAGTTGGTTGAGGTAGGCGACAAGCCGGTCACAGCGCCGCCGCAGACGCATTGCCTCGGAGAGGCGCCGATCCTCGGCGATCAACTGCGTCTGCCGATGCTGAAGAGCGTCGAGCTCAGCGCGGGCGGCCAGGATGTCGGCTGAGAACACCGTGATATACTTCAGCGACCACTTCAGCAGCGGCGATATCACCTCCTCGGGCAATCGCGGCGTCTTGTTCTCGCCAGCGGTCTGCTTCGAGCCGGCGACCACGTAGGCCGAACGCCCCTTCCACGGCAATAACTCGAGCCCGCCCGAGGGCATGTGTTCGCGGAAGTGATGAAGATCGGGGATGACCTCGAGCAGGTGAGC
>CADEFF010000146.1 GCA_902826565.1 uncultured Rhodospirillaceae bacterium
GGCTTCTTCGGCGTCGTCGTATAGACGCGCGTGCAGACGCCGCGCTTCTGCGGGCTGGCCTGCAGCGCCGGGACCTTGTTCCGCGCAGGCAGAGGCCGCCGCGGCTTGGCGATGAGCTGGTTGATCGTCGGCATCGAGCTCGCTTCCTTGGCTCTTCGCGATCGAAATCGCGATGCAAACGACCGCACGAGCGCAACGCGCGCCGCGCGGTCCGAAAAGAAATGGCCGCCTCGGCGACCTATGTCTCATTGCGCTTTTATGGAGGGCAGCGTCTAAGCCGTTGATTGGCCTACCACCAGCCCCCGAAAGGCGGGCGGATAATATGAACGAGTCGGGGTACCGTCAAGCCGAAAGAGCCAAGGAATTTCATCGTTTTGGCTGGCTCGACGCCACTCCGGATCGGGGGTGGCCGCCGTATCGTTTTTGCGTTGCGCGGCAGCCGGCGGTCGCAACCTTAGTCGCTTGAATTCATGGAATCTTTCCTTTGCCTCGCTCGACGCGGGCACTTGCGGCCACCCGAAACGGCGACGGGTCCGGAAGCGTCGCCGCCCCGGACCCATCTCCCGATTCTCCGGCGGAAGCGGGCGAACCCGCCGCCGCCGAGCCGTGCCTCAGGCGACTTCCGAGCGCGGCTCGTTCGCCGGAAGGGCCGCCTGCTGCGCCTGTTGCGCCGAAAGCTGCCGATCGCGATCGGCGGCGATCTGCCGCATCCGGTTCATCACCGCCCCCGTGCCGGCCGGGATCAGGCGACCGACGATGACGTTCTCCTTCAACCCCGTCAGCGTGTCGACGCGACCCGAGACGGCCGCTTCGGTCAGCACCCGCGTCGTCTCCTGGAACGAGGCCGCCGAGATGAAGGAGTTGGTCTGCAGGCTCGCCTTGGTGATGCCCTGCAGGACCGGCATGAACTTCGCCAGACGGCCGCCCTCGGCGTCGGTGCGGGCATTCGCCGCCTCGACCTCGGAGCGATCGATCTGCTCGCCGACCAGATAGGTCGTGTCGCCGCCGTCGGTGATCTCGACCTTCTGCAGCATCTGGCGAACGATCACCTCGATGTGCTTGTCGTTGATCTTCACGCCCTGCAGGCGATAGACCTCCTGGATCTCCTTGATCAGGTAGTTGGCGAGAGCCTCGACGCCGAGCACGTTCAGGATGTCGTGCGGCACCGGGTTGCCGTCCATCAGCAGATCGCCGCGCTGCACATAGTCGCCTTCCTGGACGCTGATGTGCTTGCCCTTCGGGATCAGATACTCGACCGGCGTCGCATCGGTATTGTCCTCGGGGACCACGACGATCCGGCGCTTGGTCTTGTAATCCTTGCCGAATTCGACGCGGCCCGCGATGTCGCTGATGATCGCGTAGTCCTTGGGCTTGCGCGCCTCGAACAGCTCCGCCACCCGCGGCAGACCACCGGTGATGTCGCGGGTCTTCGACGACTCGCGCGGGATGCGCGCGAGCACGTCGCCGGCCTTCACATGCGCGCCGTTCTCGATCGACAGGATCGCGTCGACCGACATGAAGTAGCGTGCCTCGAGGCCGTTCGGGAGCATGATGACCTCGTTGTTCTGATCGCGCAGCGTGATCCGCGGCTTGAGGTCGCTGCCGCGCTGCTGTTGCTTCCAGTCCACCACCACGCGGCTCGAGATGCCGGTGGTTTCGTCGAGCACCTCGCGCATCGAAACGCCCTCGACGAGGTCCATGTAGTTCGCGATGCCTTCCCTCTCCGTGATGATCGGCAGCGTGTAGGGGTCCCACTCGGCGAGCTTCGTGCCCTTCGCCACCGTCGCGCCGTCGTCGGTCAGGAGCTTGGCGCCGTAAGGGATGCGATGGCGCGCCTTCTCGCGACCGGCGGAGTCGAGCAGCACCATCTCGCAGTTGCGCCCCATCACCACCGGCGTGCCCTGGCTGTTCACCACGACGTTGCGGTTCTTGACGACGACCTTGGCCTCGAACGCCGCCTCGACGCTCGAGACTTCCGCACCGCGCTGCACCGCTCCGCCGATATGGAAGGTGCGCATGGTGAGCTGCGTGCCCGGCTCGCCGATCGACTGCGCCGCGATGACGCCGACCGCCTCGCCGATATTGACCGGCGTGCCGCGGGCAAGATCGCGCCCGTAGCACTTGCCGCAGACGCCGACCTTGGTTTCGCAGGTCAGCACCGAGCGGATCACGACCGAATCGACGCCGGCGCGATCCACCAGCTCGACCTTGTCCTCGTCGATCAGCTCGCCGGCCGGCACGATGACGTTGCCTTTCAGCGGATCCAGCAGATCGACCGAAGCCGACCGGCCGAGGATGCGCTCGCTCAAGGGGGCGATCACCTCGCCGCCCTCGACCACCGCACGCACCGTGAGGCCGCGGGTCGTGCCGCAATCCTCCTCGGTGATGATGCAGTCCTGCGCCACGTCGACGAG
>CADEFF010000147.1 GCA_902826565.1 uncultured Rhodospirillaceae bacterium
CCGGCCGAAGGCGCGACGCGCCGGAGAGCCGGAATCCATGGCGCCGCTCGCACCAACCCTGTCATGGACCCCGGCTCGCGCTCGCAAGCGCTCGCTTGGCCGGGGTGACGCGCTGAGTCGATGGGCAGTCCGGGAGCGCGCTTGCTCGAGGTCGAATCGGAACGCGCTCCGGATTCATCGGTCTGGTCGCATTTTCTGACGCGAACCGGTGCCCACTTCGCGGGAAAATGCTCCGGATTCGTCGGTCTGGTCGCATTTTTTTCCCGCGAAGCGGTGTCCACTTCGCGGGAAAATGCTCCGGGGCGCGAGCGTCCCGCGCCGGCTCAGACGCCGGAGCGCTCCAGCCGGGCGAGACGGAACTGCATGATGCCGGCGGCGAGCCGCGACAGCGCGCGCTGCAGCCGGCCATTGGCCTTCAGCCCCGCCGCCTTCAGCACCATGCCGATGCCGCGCTCGATATGGTGCATCTTGTAGAAGCCGTAGGCGCGGCGCGCATAGGCGCGGGTCCAGCGCTTGCGGTCATAGTCGGCGCCGGTGCCGCCATTGGCGGCGTAATAGGCATAGGCGAGCTCGTCATCCTCGCTCTCGGCGATCCGCGAGAGCGCGACCAGCACGCGGCGCAGCCGGCCGATCCGCTCCTGCTCGATATAGCGGCGGAGATGGCCGTAGAAGAGCTTGTAATGGCGGAACTCGTCGGCCGCGATGTTGCGGCAGATTTCCTTCAGCACCGGCTCCTGCGCCGCCTCCATGAGGGCGGTGTAGTAGGAGCTGGTCCCGGTCTCGACGATGCAGCGCGCCACGAGCTCGCTCGCGCGCGAGCCGCGGATCGATCTGGTGGCCTCGACCGGGATCGGCACGCCGCGCTTGAAGAGCGCGAAGCTCTGTTCGAAATCGAACGATGGATCGGCGAGCTTCGCCCAGCGCGCGAGCGCCGCGCCATGCTGGATCTCCTCGACCGCCCAGCCCTCGGCGGCATCCTTAAAATCGGCATCGTCGGAAAAGACCGAGCAGAGATAGCGGCCGTAATCGCCGCCATTGTACTCGACCATGCTGGCGGCCTTGACGATGCGGATGAGCTCGGGGTCGACGCGCGCGGCGTCGAACCGGTCCCAGGGTATGTCGTCGAGCGTCCAATGCTGCATCGCTCTGACCTCCCAACCCGACCTTCGGCCGCACGGCTGACACGCTTCCCCGTTCATATATTGGGAGCGCCATGGGCCGCGATCAAGCCGGTTTTTCGCGTCGAAATCGAAGGATTCCAACGCACTAGCTGCGACGGATCGCCTCTTGACCAGGCCCGATCCCGCGAATCTCGACGTAAATAACGGTTCAGTAGGGCTGCGGCTCCAGGGCGGCGAGCTTGGCTTCGCCGATCGCCACCTGCCGCTCGGCCGCCTTGCGGGAAGGCTCCTCCCGCGCATCCGCGAGGTCCTCGCGCGCCGCCTTGAGCTCCGCCTCGGTCCGGCCGCGGTCGAGCTCGGCCAGCGGCGCCGCTTCCTCGGCCAGCACCGTGCAGCGCTCGCCCGTCACCTCGACGAAGCCGCCGCCGACGAAGATCCGGTCGATTACCTGCCCGTTCTCGAACACGGCAATGACGCCCGGCCGCACCGTCGCGATCAGCGGGGCATGGCCCGGCAGCACGCCCATATCGCCCTCGGTGCCCGGCACCACGACCATGTCGACGGGGCGGGACACCAGCAGGCGTTCCGGCGATACCAGCTCGAACAGGGTCTGCTCGGCCATGATGCTGCGGCCCTTCTTGCCCGATCCCTACGCGCCGGCTCAGGCCGCTTCGGCCGCCATATGGCGGGCCTTGTCGACCGCTTCCTCGATGGTGCCGACCATGTAGAAGGCGGCTTCCGGAAGATCGTCGTACTCGCCGGCGATGATGCCCTTGAAGCCCTTGATGGTGTCCTCGAGCTTGACGAACTTGCCGGGCGAGCCGGTGAAGACTTCGGCCACGTGGAAGGGCTGCGACAGGAAGCGCTGGATCTTGCGCGCGCGCGCCACCACGAGCTTGTCCTCTTCCGAGAGCTCGTCCATGCCCAGGATGGCGATGATGTCCTGCAGCGACTTGTAGGTCTGCAGCACGCGCTGCACTTCGCGGGCGACCTTGTAATGCTCGTCGCCGACGACGCGCGGGTCGAGAATGCGGCTCGTGGAGTCGAGCGGATCGACCGCCGGGTAGATGCCGAGCTCGGCGATCTGGCGCGACAGCACGGTGGTCGCGTCGAGATGGGCGAAGCTGGTGGCCGGCGCCGGGTCGGTCAGGTCGTCGGCGGGCACGTAGATGGCCTGCACCGAGGTGATCGAGCCCTTCTTGGT
>CADEFF010000148.1 GCA_902826565.1 uncultured Rhodospirillaceae bacterium
CCATGCGCTCTCCGCGGGCGAGGCGCGGGCGATGTTTCCGTTCATCGACCCCGCCCACATCGAAGGGGCGGCCTTCATCCCGGGCGACGGTTATGTCGATCCCTACGCTCTGACCACCGCCTATGCCCGGGTGGCGCGTCGCATGGGCGCGCGGATCGAGGAGAGGGTCCTGGTCCGGGACATCGTCCTCGCAGGGCGGCGCGCCGTCGGCGTGGTGACCGATCACGGCACGGTCGGCCTCGAGGTCCTGGTGAACGCTGCCGGGCTCTGGGCCAAGCGGGTCGGCGAGATGGCCAGCGTGGCGCTCGCCACCAGTGTGGTCGAGCATCAGTACTTCCTGACCGAGAAGACCCTGGACCTGCCGAAGTCGCTGCCGACGCTCCGCGATCCCGACAAGAACTTCTATCTGAAGCCGGACACCGGCGCCTTCGCGATCGGCGGCTGGGAGGAAGGTGCACCCTGCTGCTGGCGCAGCCGGCCGCCGTTCGCGTTCGGCCGGGAGCTGCTCCAGCCCGACATGGAGCGCCTGGCACGGTTCGCCATGCCGGCGGCGGAGCGCCTCCCGATTTTGAACCAGATCGGCATCCAGACCATCATCAACGGCCCGATCCCGGTCTCCGCCGATGGCGAGCCGATCCTCGGCCCGGCGCCCGAGCTGGACAATCTATTCGTCGCCTGCGGCTTCACCGCCGGCATCGCCGCCTCCGGGGGGGCGGGGCAGGCGATCGCGGGCTGGATCCTGGAGGGCGATCCAGGGATGGATCTTTGGTCCCTCGACGTGCGCCGCTTCGGCCGGCTGCACGCCCAGGACCGGTTTCTGGAGGAGCGCGCGCAAGCCGCCTATGCCAGCTACTACAAGCTCCATCGGCCAGGCGAGGAGAGCACGGCCGGGCGCGATCTGCGCCGCTCGCCGTTGCACGACAGGATGGCGGCGGCCGGCGCGGTGTTCGGTGCGAAATTCGGCTGGGAGCGGCCGAATTTCTTCGCCTCGCCGGATCGGACCGCCGGGCCCGCCGACGACCGCCCAAGCTTCGAGGATAAGCCCGGCTGGTTCGAGGCGGTCGGCGAGGAGCACCGGCTGATCCGCGAGCGCGCGGCGCTGATCGACCAGAGCTCGTTTGCCAAGTTCCTGATCGAGGGGCCGGGCGCGCTGGCGGCGCTGCAGCGGATCGCGGCGAACGATCTCGCAGGCGCTCCCGGTAAGGCCGTCTATACCCAGCTCTGCAGTTCGAGGGGCGGGATCGAGGCGGACGTCACCCTGATCCACGAGGCGGAGGACCGCTTCCTTCTGGTGACCGGCGCGGGTTTCGGCGTGCGGGATGGCGGCTGGGTGCGGCGCCACCTGCCCACGGACGGCAGCGTGCGCATGCAGGACATCACGAGCGCGCTCGCCGTGCTCAATCTGTGCGGCCCGGCGTCCCGCACGATCCTCCAGGCGGCGAGCGACGACGATCTCTCGAACGAGGCCTTTCCGTTCCTCGCCGCGCGGCGCATCGGCATCGGCCAGGCGGAGGCGCTCGCGGTGCGCATCGGCTATGTGGGCGAGCTCGGCTACGAGCTCTATCTAGCGCCCGACGTGGCGGTGCACGTCCTCGATACCCTCCTCGCCGCCGGTGCCGCCCATGGCCTCGGCCATGCAGGCTACAAGGCGATCGAGAGCTGCCGGCTGGAGAAGGGCTATCTCTACTGGTCAGGCGACATTGGCCCTGATGACAACCCCTACGAGGCAGGCCTCGGCTTTTGCGTCGCCCTGGACAAGGGCGAGTTCATCGGGAGCGAGGCGCTCCGCCGGATCAAGCGCACGGCGTTGACGCGGCAGCTTCGCAGCTTTGCGATCGACGGCTTCGCGCCGCTCCATGGTGGCGAGCCGATTCTGCACGACGGCCGGCTCGTGGGTTTCACCACCTCCGCGGGCTTCGGCTACACGGTGGGCAGGACGATCGCCTTCGGCTACGTGCCGGCCGGGCTGCCGCCTGCCAGCAGCCCGGACGGCGGCTTCGCGATCGAGGCGTTCGGCCGGCTTCATCCGGCGAGCCATGGGCCGCGCTGCCGATACGATCCCAAGATGAAGCGGCTGAAGGCTTGAGGGAGCGGCAATGGCGGAGGACGGCATCGAACAGGCAAGAGCGAGCCTTCGCAGCATCGAGCCGCTCGCCGCGCTGGCGCCCGAGACGGTGGAGATCAGCAGGCTCGGCGGGCTCACCAACCAGGTGTTCAAGATCGCCGCCGGCGGGCAGGCC
>CADEFF010000149.1 GCA_902826565.1 uncultured Rhodospirillaceae bacterium
TTTTGCTGGCAGCCAAAATGAAGGAACGGTGGAAGGCTCGCTCAACGCGCGCAGTAACTTTTCTTACGGCTCGACTATCGATTTGCGCGGCTTAGGCGCCGACGCCACATTGACTCTCGTCAACGGCCGCCGCCTCGCGCCCGCAGGCGTGGGCAATTATGTGGATATCTCAATCATTCCGCTCGCGGCGGTGGAGCGCATCGAAGTCTTAGCCGACGGGGCCTCAGCGACCTATGGCTCAGACGCGGTCGGCGGCGTCGTGAACATTATCCTCAATGACAGCTTCGAGGGCGCCGAAACGCGAGGCTATGTCACCGGCACATCGCAAGGGGGCGCCGAAGGCATAGGCTTCTCGCAATTGTTCGGCTTCGACTGGAACAGCGGGCGCTTGACCGCCGCTTACGATTATCGGGACCGCCGCGAACTCGACATCGATGATCGCGACTTCTTGGCAAGCTCCGACTTCCGTCCCGAAGGCTCCAATTTCTCGCGTACGCTCGCTAATCCGGGCAACATTATCCGCATCGGTGCGACGCCGGTTTCCCTCGCCATCCCCGAAGGTCAAGACGGTACGTCTTTGACTGCGGCAGACCTCATTCCAGGAGTGCTGAACCTCAACGAACTCAACGAGGGCGCTTGGCTGTTGCCGGAGCAGACGAGCCACTCGATCTTTGTTAGCGCGCAGCAGGATGTGAGTCCGGCCCTTACACTCAGCGCCGATCTCATCGCGACCGATCGTGGGGCATACCTCGAGCGAGAGCAGCTCTTTGCCAATATCGTCGTCCCAGAATCCAACGCCTATCGGCAGCTGAACAATTTATTCCTGGGCCAAGGACCGCTCACGATCGCGTATTTTTTCGGACCAGACTTGGGACCGGTGCGCAACATCAGCCGATCGCAAGCCTATTCCACGGCATTTAGCGGCGACCTCGCATTGCCCAACGATTGGATATTGTCGGCATCCCTCACCCACTCTGAAAGCCGCGAGTCCATCGACAATGAAAACTTTTTCGACTCTGCAAACATTGCTCCGGCCCTCGCCAGCGGCAATCTGAACACCGCCTTCAATCCCTTCGCAGACGGCTCCAATACGAATTCGGCCGTGCTGGCGGGCCTTACATTCGACATCGCCACCGAAAACGAAGGCCGGGTCACGAGCTACGGCGCCACCATGGATGGCCCACTCTGGGCCTTGCCTGGCGGGCCGATCCCCGCCGCTTTCGGCGTCGAGCAACGCCGCGAACGCTTTTCGATTTCGCGTTTCGAAGACCATGGGTCAGGTGTCGCCGATCAATTCATTCAGGACCCTGGCGCACGCACAGTCGACGCTGTTTTCGCCGAACTATACCTGCCTCTCATTTCACCCGATAACGGCGTGCCGCTTGTACATGCCCTGACGCTGTCGGCGTCAGCCCGGCGTGAAGACGCAAGCGATTATGGCGCATCGACTACGCCACGCGTTGGCGTCCGCTGGGCTTTGTCCGAGGCCTTCGCGCTCCGCGCCTCCTGGGGCCAATCCTTCAAGGGGCCGCTGTTCGATCAATTGCTGGGCGGAACAGCGATCTCGTATCTCACGGCGAGCGCCGCACAGGACCCGCTCGCAGACAATGGCTCGACCGGGGTCTTGGCTATCGCCGGCGCCAATCGCGAACTGCGTCCCGAACAGGCGGAGAGCTGGACCGCAGGTTTCGACATCGAGCTCGGCGCAGGCTTTACTCTCTCGGCGACGTACTATGACATCGATTTCGCCGACCGCATCACCTCGGCGGGCGGAACGTTTGCGATCCTGCGCAATCCTGCAGGCTTTGAAAGCATCATCTACCGGGATCCATCGCCTCAGCTCATAGCCGAATTTCTGGCACTGGGGCCGCCCCCATTCGGCGTGCTGCCCGCCGACGGCGTTGAGGTCATCGTCGACCGGCGCCTGGTCAATCTATCGGCCCTGCGCGTGCGCGGCATCGATCTCTCTGCGGCCTACGCTTTCGAGACCGACATTGGGCAAATCTCGCTGACCTTGGCCGCCAGCAACATGCTGCAGTATGAGACCACGTTGGCGCCGGGAGCGGCGCCAGTGAGCGCGCTCAACACTTTGAATGGGCCGGTAGACCTTCGCGGCCGCGCCACTTTGGCCTGGCAGGGCGTACAAACCGGCGCCGCGCTCACTTTCAACTACGTGGACGCTTATCGCGACACGTTGAGCCTACCAGCCCGTG
>CADEFF010000150.1 GCA_902826565.1 uncultured Rhodospirillaceae bacterium
ATGACGGGACGTTGCGATCCGGGTTAGGTTGGGCCCTCCCGCCCCGCCCCCGAAACCCGGTTCCGACGCCCGTATCCGATGAGCGAACCCGGCCCTGCCGCAGATGCCGCCGCCGGCTGGCGCCCGAGCCTCGGGGCGGTGCTGACCGCGACCTTGCTGGTGGCGGTGCTGGCGACGGCGGGTTTCATGCATTTCCCCTGGTCGGCCATCGCGCGCGGCAATGTCCGCGACCTGGTGGACCAGCTCAACGACCGCATCGCGGCGTCGATCCGGCAGGAGGTCGGCGACGTGATCGCCGACGCCGGCGCCGCGCAGGAGGCGCTGCGCACCATCTTCTTCCAGAACGTCATCAAGACGAACGACGAGGCGAAACGGGAGTTCGTGTTCCTGTCGCTCCTGCAGTCGCAGCCCAGCCTCTCCTGGATCTCCTTCGGCTGGCCCGACGGCAATTTCTTCGGCGCGCAGAAGGTCGGCGACGACCGGATCCAGATGGTCGAGGTGAAATGGAACGCGGACCACAGCGCCGCCGAGCGCCGCGTCGATTATTACGACGTCATCACCGGCGACATCGAGTTCAAGGAGCGGGCCTTCGAGCCCAGCGACTACGACGCCACGGCGCAGGGCTGGTACCAGCGCGCGCTCGCGGCGAACGGCCCGATCTGGTCGGACGTGGCGCGCTTTCCGACCGGCAGCAAGCCGGCCATCGCCACCTCCGGCCAGCTCACGGTGTTCCAGCAGTTCCAGGGCGTCATCAACATCGTGATCGAGCTGGAGCGGCTCTCCCGCTTCCTCGCCACCATCCCCGTCGGGCGGAGCGGCACGGTGGTGATCGTCGATCGCAGCGGCCGCATCGTCGCCGCGCCCGAGCTCGCCGAAGGAACCCAGGCCGAATCCGCCGAGATGCCGATGCTGGGCGCCGACAAGGACCGGCTCGAGATGGTGGCGAAGGAGGCGCTGACCCATTTCGGCATGCAGCTCGCCGAGATCCGCGGCACCATGCCGCTCGCCTTCCGCTCGGGGCTCGACCGGCAGGATTACATCGTCACCTTCACCCCGCTCGGCTTCAAGGGCTGGCTCATCGCGACGGTGGTGCCGGAATCGGACTTCCTCGCCGGGGTCGAGCGCAGCACGCAGCGGCTCGTCTGGTGGGTGCTGGGCTTCACCATCGCGATCGCCCTGCTGGCGACCCTGCTGGCGCGGCTGCTGATCGCAAGGCCGCTCGGCCGCGTCGCCGCGGAGCTTGCCCATATCGAGAGCTTCGAGCTCGGCCGCATCACGCGGCGGCGCTCGCCGCTGCGCGAGATCGACCGGCTCTCGGCGGCGCTGTCGCAGATGGCGAGCGGCCTCGCCTCCTTCCAGAAATACCTGCCGACCGAGCTGGTGCGCACCCTCGTGCGGCAGGGCATCGAGGCGAAGCCGGGCGGCAGCCACCAGCCGATCACGGTGATGTTCACCGACCTCGTGGGATTCACCCGGCTCTCGGAACGGCTCGGCGACGCGGTGGTGCCGATCCTCGCCGACTATCTCGGCCGCATGTCGGGGGCGATCCACGGCACCGGCGGCACGATCGACAAGTTCATCGGCGACGCCATCATGGCCTTCTGGGGCGCGCCGATCGCGAACCCCGCCCATGCGCTCGAGGCCTGCCGCGCGGCGGTCGCCTGCGACCGGATCCTGGCGGAGATGCGCGCGCGGGCGAAGGCCGCCGGCGGCGAAGCGCTCCATATGCGGCTCGGCATCAACAGCGGCGATATCCTGGTCGGGAATATCGGCTCGGCGGAGCGGCTCAACTACACGGCGATCGGCGACGCGGTGAATGTCGCGAGCCGCCTCGAGGGGCTGAACAAGCGCTACGGCACCCGGATGCTGATCGGCGCGGCGACGCGAGACGCCGCCGGGGCGGCGATCCTCGTGCGCCGGCTCGACCGGGTGGCGGTCTATGGGCGGACCGAGGGCATCGCGATCTACGAGCTGATCGGGCTCGCCGAGGAACGCGAAACCCTGGGGCCGCTCGACTGGATCGCGCTCTACGAGGCCGGCCTCGACCACCATGCGGCGCGGCGCTTCGCCGAAGCGGAGGCGGCCTTCGCGGCCGCCGACCGGGCGCGGCCCGGCGGCGATCCGGCATCCCGCATCTTTATCGAGGCCGCGCGGCGCTTTAAGGTTGCGCCGCCGCCGGCCGACTGGCGCGCGCT
>CADEFF010000151.1 GCA_902826565.1 uncultured Rhodospirillaceae bacterium
GGCGATAGCGGTGCGCCGACCTCGATCAGTCTGGCCACGCCATAGACCGCCCCGGTGCCTTTGCGGATCAGACCGAACCAGCCGCGATGCGACGCCCCCGACGACCGCATTTCCCAGTCCTTGGTCCCGCCAAGAGGGTAGCCAATCCAGGGATCGTCGATGATCAGTCCTTTGGTAATCCTCATCGCGGCGCCTCCGCGCGCTCGAGCAGGCGCGGCAGGTGGAACTGAATCGCCGTCTCGAGAAAAGATGGCTCACGCTCGACAAGAGGACCGCGCACATAGCGCGGCGCATGGGCGAAACCGCCGGTGACGGGCACGATCGCCAGGATGAACTTCTCAGGCTCGTGCAGCGAGGTGATGACCTCCTGCCGTGTGACCATCACGGAATCGGCGCCGTCGATGCGGCCCTTCACCTCGATGAAGCGCAGATGACCTGACTTGGGATCATGCGAGGCGATGTCGTAGCCGATCTTCTGGGCGGACACATCGACGGGCGCGTGCCCCAAGGCGCGCTCCGCCGCCATGACCGCTTCCATCGCAGCGAGCTCGATGACTCTGCGAGCCGCTGGATCCTCCAAATGGTTCGGGATGCTCGGTGCCTGACGCACATCCAGAAGACCGCGCGGAATGACCACCATGCCGCCCCGCACGCGCGGGGGCTGCGACGATATGAAACGCTCCCGTTCGAGCTGGTCCATCCGGCGTTTCTGACGCTCGGCCAGATCCTCAGCCCGGCGCTGGGCGTTCTGCCAATTGAGCCGCGTCTTCTTGCCGGCCTTCTCTTCCTCCTTCAGCTCGAAGGCCCGTGAGTCCCAGTAATTGATCTCCTTCTTGAGCCGGGCGCGGACTTCCTGCTCGACCTTCTCGATTTCAGGCAGGCGACGCGCCTTGACCTCCGCGACGTGCCCCTGTGCCAACTCCACCGTGGCGAAGCGGATGGCCATCTTTTCCAGCTCGCTTGTCAGCCAGTTCTCGTCGAGCAGGTCACGGACGGCGCCGATCTCCTCTGCCGTGGCCGGGCGCAGGTTGAGGTGCGGCGCGATACCGGCGTTGACCGCCTTGCCCGCCTTGTCGATCGCGGCGAACTGGAGCCGCTGCGAGATCACATGCGGCTTGCCGGCGCTCGTCGTGCGGCCGTCCTGGACCGTGTGCTCCAGAAGAAAGACGACGGAGAGCTCGTCGTCGGGATCGGTTTCGTCGACCAGGATCGCGCCCTGGCGCATGATCTGTTCATACTGCTCGCGGATGAGGCTGATCACTGCCTCCAGCAGCGGGTGTCCGGGGCAGATGAAAGCCGCGACCGGCTGCTGGTTGATCAGGCTCTTCTCAAAGCAGATCCGCTCATATTGCTTCTGGATCGGCGCGCCGGTGCCGATCTGGCGATCGCGCTCGCGGATGCGCACCGGAACATGGGTGACCTCCCAACGTCCCCCCTCGCGGCGCTTGAGACGGCCGCCGAGCTGCTGGAACGCTTCGACGAAGAAGCTCTGGATGTGATGCGGCTGAAGGCGCAGTGCTTCGGCCCGCTCCATCTCAAGCCGCAATTCCTCGACCCTAGCCTCGGGCATGGTGTCGTTGGCGAGCGCGCGCCGTCGGAGCAGTTCGAGCAGATGCGTCTGATCGACCGCGCCATCGACCTGTTGGAATAGCCGCGCCTTCACCTCTTCCTGCTCGCCATATTGGATGGCCTGGAAGAGAAGGTCTTTCAGGGCTGTGCCCTCGAACAGTTCGCCGAGCACGTCATACACGCGGCCGCCCAGCGCTTCGCGCGCGGCCTCCAACTTTTCGAGGAGGCGTCCATAGACCTCGCCCTCGCGCGTGTCGGCGGCAACGAGATTCCACAAGTGACAGACCTCGGTCTGGCCGATGCGGTGGATGCGACCGAACCGCTGTTCGATCTTGTTGGGGTTCCAGGGCAGGTCGTAATTTATCATCAGGTGGCCGCGCTGAAGGTTCACGCCTTCGCCGGCCGCGTCATTGGCGATCAGTACAAGCAGGTCCTTGTCCTGCATGAAGCGCTCAATCACCTTGCGGCGCTCCTCGCGCGACACACC
>CADEFF010000152.1 GCA_902826565.1 uncultured Rhodospirillaceae bacterium
GCGGCGGGGGTGCTGCTGGGGGGGGGGGACGGCGGGCGGGTGAGGTTCGCCCCGGTGCGCGACACCTGCACCTTCCTCTCGCGGACCGAGGGGCCCAAGGACGCAGCCGCGGTCTATGTGAGCGAGATGGGCAAGGCGCCGAGCTGGGAGCAGCCGGGCGACGCCAACTGGGTCCTCGCGGACCGCGCCGTCTATGTGATCGCGAGCGCCCAGGAGGGCGGCATGGGCGGCGCTGAAGCGGTTCCGTTCGGCGACGAAGCCGCGGCCAAGTCCTTTGCCGCGCAGCATGGCGGACGGATCGTCACGCTGGACGGTGCGAAGGCCGCCATGGCGGAAACCTCGTTGAATTGAGGATCATATCGTGACTGGACCCCTCTCTCGCCGCCGCTTCATCCGCGTTGCCGCAAGCGCCGCAACCCTGGCGGTCGCAGGCTGAACCGGCGTGCGGGCATTCGCGGAAGACCCGGCGCCGCTGTCGTGGCGCGGGCTGGTTCTCGGAAATCTCGCCAGCATCGAGATCCGGCACACCGATCCGGGCAAAGGCGCGCGCCTGATCGAGTTAGCGCGCAGCGAAATCGCCCGCCTCGAAGCGGTGCTAAGCCTCTATCGCCCGGACTCGGCCCTGTCGATGCTGAACAGGGCCGGCGTCCTGCGCGACCCGCCACTCGATCTCATCCAGGTATTGTCCGATGCGCGTCGTTTTGGCGCGATCAGCGAGGGCGCGTTCGATGTCACGGTGCAGCCCCTGTGGCGGGTCTACGCCGATCACTTCATGACTGGCGGCGCCGATCCGGCGGGTCCGTCCGCAGACTCCGTCCGCCGCGCCGCGGAGCATGTCGACTATCGCGAGCTGGAGATCGAGCCATCGGTGGTCGGATTGCGCCGGCCGGGCATGGCCGGCACGTTGAACGGCATCGCCCAGGGCTACATCACCGACCGCATCGCCGACATGCTGCGAAACGAGGGCCTCGACCACCTGCTGGTCGATCTCAGCGAGATCCGCGCTATCGGCGCGCGGGACGGCGCGGCGCCGTGGCACGTGGGCGTCGAGAGTGCCGACCGCGGCAGCCTCGTCGCGGAAGTGCCGTTGATCGGACAGGCGCTCTCGACCTCCGGGAGCTACGGCTTCAAGTTCGATGCAGGCGGACGGTTCCACCACATCTTCGATCCGCGCAGCGGCGCCTGCCCGCAGCGCTACGCCAGCGTGACGGTCGTCGCCGAGCGGTCGGCGGTCGCCGATGCCTTGGCCACGGCCTGCAACCTGGTGCCAGCCGCAACCATCCCCGCTCTGCTGCGGGCGGCGGGGGCCAGCCGCGCCATCCTCGTCAAGCCAGACGGTTCCTCCGAATGGATCGATGCCTGAACGCGCCAGGCTATGCGCTATTGCTTAGGGGCAACTACGGATAGCGCGGCGGGTCGCATTCCTCCATCTATGGAGCAGAAAACCCCCGGATCGATCGATCCGCGGCGCAACTCCCGCGGCGGTCGCCACCGGCCACGCGGCCATGATGGAACCGCTACCCATGAGAAAGATCGTTATCGCTTCCGCCATCGCGTTGATCGCGGTCATGACTCCGCTCGGCGCCCAGGCGGCCGAGCATGAAGTGAAGATGCTGAACAAGGGCGCCGCCGGCATGATGGTGTTCGAGCCTTCCGTGATCAAGATCGCGCCGGGCGACACCGTGCATTTCGTCGCCACCGACAAGGGCCACAATGTCGAGAGCATCGACGGCATGCTTCCCGATGCCGCCCAGGCCTTCAAGGGCGAGATGGGCAAGGACCTGACGGTCGCTTTCGATCAGCCGGGCGTCTACGGCATCAAATGCAAGCCGCACTACGGCATGGGCATGGTCGGCCTGGTCGTGGTCGGCGAGCCCGTCAACAAGAGCGCCGCCGCTGCCGTAGAGCAGAAGGGCAAGGCCAAGCAGACGTTTGCCACGCTGTTCGGAGAGATCGGCGGCTGACATGACTCGCCGGCGGCGTGCATGGAGCGTGCCTCCCGCATGACGAGCGAAGTCTCCATTGCCTGCGTGCTCAACGATACCTCCAAC
>CADEFF010000153.1 GCA_902826565.1 uncultured Rhodospirillaceae bacterium
ATGCGCGCGAAGCGCCGCGATCGAGGACAGCCATGCGACCCTTCGCATGTTGAAGACGGCCCTCGGCGATCTACATTCAGCACTAGCCAGGAGCCGGTGAAGGGAGACGGACCCATGACGAAGCCAGACAACAAGCAAGCCGCGGGGTCCACGACGGGCGCCGGCGCGCCGGCCCCCAGCGACCGCAACTCGCTGTCGATCGGCCCCGACGGGCCCATCCTGCTCCACGACGTGCATTTTCTGGAGCAAATGGCGCATTTCAACCGCGAGAAGGTGCCCGAGCGCCAACCGCACGCCAAGGGCGCGGGCGCGTTCGGCGTCTTCGAGACCACCGAGAATGTCTCGGCATATACCCGGGCAGCGCTGTTCAAGAAGGGCGCGAAAACCGAGATGCTGGCGCGCTTCTCGACGGTCGCCGGCGAGATGGGCAGCCCCGACACCTGGCGCGATGTGCGCGGCTTTTCGCTGAAATTCTACACCGACGAGGGCAATTACGATCTGGTCGGCAACAACACGCCGATCTTCTTCGTTCGCGACCCGATGAAGTTCCCCCACTTCATCCGCAGCCAGAAGCGGCTGCCGGATTCAGGCCTTCGCGACAATCACATGCAATGGGACTTCTGGACCAACAATCCGGAATCCGCCCATCAGGTCACTTATCTGATGGGCGAGCGCGGCCTGCCACGCACCTGGCGCCACATGAATGGCTACGGCTCGCACACCTACATGTGGATCAATGCGGGCGGCAAGAAACACTGGGTGAAGTACCACTTCCACACGAATCAGGGGATGGCGTTCTTCAGCAACGCAGAAGCCGCGGCGATGGCGGGCACGGATGCGGATTTCCATCGCCGCGACCTGTTCGAGGCGATCGCCGGCGGCCAGCATCCGAGCTGGACCCTGTCCGTTCAGATCATGCCCTACGAGGACGCCAAGACCTACCGGTTCAACCCCTTCGACCTCACCAAGACCTGGCCGCACAAGGACTACCCGCTGATCAAGGTCGGCCGGATGACGCTGAACCGGAATCCCGAGAACTTCTTTGCGCAGATCGAGCAGGCGGCCTTTTCGCCGGGCAACACGGTGCCGGGCATCGGCCTGTCGCCGGACAAGATGCTGCTCGGCCGCGCCTTCGCCTATAACGACGCGCAGCGCAACCGGATCGGCACCAACTTCCACCAGCTTCCGGTGAACCGCCCGAAGGTACCGGTCAACACCTACATGTTCGACGGCCACATGGCCTACGAGCACAGCGGCAGCGCGCCGGTCTATGCGCCCAACAGCGGGAACCGCGGCTGGGCGGACCAGACGGGCGCGGTCGCCGACGGGTGGGAAGCCGACGGCGAGATGGTCCGCAGCGCCTATACGCCCCGTGCCAATGACGACGATTTCACGCAGCCGGGCATCCTGGTCCGCGACGTCTTCAACGACGAGCAGCGGACGAAGCTGGTCGACCAGGTCTCGGGCAGCCTGCTGGGCGGCGTGCGCGGCGAGGTGCTCGATCGCGCCTTCCAGTACTGGAAGAACATCGATGCCGATGCCGGCCGGCGGATCGAGGCGAAGGTGCGCGCAGGCAGCACGCCGAAACCCGCCGAAGGCATGGGCGAGGCCTGAGCCCGCCGCCACCGCCGGGCCGTCGAACGGGCCAGGCTCCGCCGCTGGTTTCAGCGGCGGAACCGACGATCCGCTCGCTTCTGAACTGAACGCCTGATTTCGGCTTGACGGGGCAACGCAGGAACGTCGGCCGCGGACCGTCAGCCGCGCCGCGCCGCCTCGATCGCGGCGACGTCGATCTTCCGCATGCCCATCATCGCCTCGAAGGCGCGCTTCGCCTCGTCGCCGCCGATCGCCATCGCCTCGGTCAGCACGCGCGGCGTGATCTGCCAGGAGATGCCCCACTTG
>CADEFF010000154.1 GCA_902826565.1 uncultured Rhodospirillaceae bacterium
GCCATGGCGAGGCCGGCGCCGTTGACCATGCAGCCGATGTTGCCGTCGAGCTTGATGTAGTTGAGGTTGTGCTTGCCGGCTTCGAGCTCCGCCGGATCCTCCTCGTCCTCGTCGCGCATCTCCTCCACGTCCTTGTGGCGGTAGAGCGCGTTGTCGTCGAAGTTCATCTTGGCATCGAGCGCGATCACGTCGCCGGCGCCGGTGACGACCAGCGGATTGATCTCGACGATCGAGCAGTCGAGCTCGACGAAGGCCTTGTACATCGCCATCACGAACTTCACGCACGAGGAGACCTGGTTGCCTTCGAGGCCGAGACCGAAGGCGACCTTGCGCGCATGGAACGGCTGGATGCCGGTGGCGGGATCGACCGCGACCTTGATGATCTTTTCCGGATGCTCGGCGGCGACCTTCTCGATCTCCACGCCGCCCTCGGTCGAGGCCATGATGGTGATGCGCGAGGTCGCGCGGTCGACCAGCATGCCGAGATAGAGCTCGCGCTTGATGTCGCAGCCGCTCTCCACGTAGATGCGCTTCACCAGCTTGCCTTTGGGGCCGGTCTGGTGGGTGACGAGGGTCATGCCGATCATGCGCTTGGCGTTCTCGCGCACCTCGTCCAGCGACTTGGCGACCTTGACGCCGCCGCCCTTGCCGCGGCCGCCGGCGTGGATCTGCGCCTTCACGACCCAGACCTGGCCGCCCAGCTTCTTGGCCGCGTCGACCGCCTCGTCGGGCGTGTAGGCGACCTGACCGGTCAGGACCCCGACGCCGAACTTGGCGAGCAGTCCCTTCGCCTGATACTCGTGGATGTTCATGTCCGGGCCTCAGTTAAGGCGACGCAAAGCGCGGCGCAAAGATGCAGGTCGCATCCGCCGGAACCCGGGACCCCAGGCCTTCGAGCGAGGCCGATCTTGCTATGAGGAAAGCGGGCGACAGCGGCAGTCCTGGAATTGCTGTGGTGCAGCAATCCGAATTTACCCATCTTCTCGGCCGGTTCAAGCCATTTCGGCCCGGATCGACCTTTGGAGGTAGGCGGTGTGCGGACTGCCGCCGTCGCTAGCCGATTGCTAGAAAGCTAATCGGGAAGGCTACTACTTCTTCTTCGCGGCCTTTTTCTTGGCGCCCTTCTTCGACGCCGCCTTCTTCACACCCTTCTTCTTAGCAGCCTTCTTGGCCGCCAATGCGATACTCGTCATTGCTTCTCTCCTCTTTGAAGCTTCCTCACCACATCGATGAGGCCCCTAACGGCCGCGACCGATTTATCGAACATGGCCTGCTCGGCCTTGTTCAAATCGATCTCGACCACCTTCTCCACGCCGTTCGCGCCGATGATGACCGGCACGCCGACATAGAGCCCTTTCACCCCGTATTCGCCATTCAGCATGGCGGCACAGGGCAGAACTCGCCGTTTGTCCTTGAGATAGGACTCCGCCATGGCGATGGCGGATGAGGCCGGCGCATAGAACGCCGAGCCCGTCTTCAACAGGTTCACGATCTCGGCGCCGCCGTCACGGGTGCGCTGCACGATCGCGTCGATCTTTTCCTTGGTCGTCCAGCCCATCTTGATCAGATCGGGCACCGGGATGCCGGCGACGGCGGAATAGCGGATCAGCGGCACCATGGTGTCGCCGTGGCCGCCGAGCACGAAGGCCGTCACATCCTCGACCGAGACCTTGAACTCGTCGGCCAGGAACCGGCGGAAGCGACCCGAATCCAGCACGCCCGCCATGCCGACCACGCGGTTGGCGGGGAGGCCCGAGGCCTCCTGCATCACATACACCATCACGTCGAGCGGGTTGGTGATGACGATGACGAAGGCCTTCGGACAGTGCTTCTTGATGTTCTTGCCGACGGTATCGATGACCTTGGCGTTGG
>CADEFF010000155.1 GCA_902826565.1 uncultured Rhodospirillaceae bacterium
GTCGCCATGGATCCGCCCTTCGTTCGATGGCCCGGGCGAATGCTGGGGCTCCTTCGCGTCGGCAATCAGGCTATCGGAGTTTCCGGGACCTGGCTAGTTAGGCCCGCCGCGCGGCGCCCGCCCGCCCGTACCCGCTTGCGCCCGCCCAAGGGCCGCCGTACCGCCGCGGGGGGTTCGGGCGGAGGGCGGGACCCCCCATGTCGCGCCGGACCCCCATGTCGCGGCACAGCCGACGCCTGCGGCCCCGAACCGCCGCGCCGGCGCTTGCAGCGCGATATGTCCTGCCTATATATGCCCTCGGGTTCCAGGGTCTTTCCGCTTGCGGAAGGATCCGGCGCGGGGACGGTGGAAAAACCGACCCGCCGGACTAAATCTTAGTGGGGGTTCCGCCGGCGCCGATCTTGACGGGCCGGTGTCGGGCCTGCCGGAAAAGAGGAAGCATGAGCAAAGTCATCGGCATCGATCTCGGTACGACCAACTCCTGTGTCGCCGTCATGGAGGGCAAGGACGTCAAGGTCATCGAGAACAGCGAAGGCACCCGCACGACGCCCTCGATGGTGGCGTTCACCGATTCGGGCGAGCGGCTGGTCGGCCAGGCGTCGAAGCGCCAGGCGGTGACCAACCCGGAGAACACGCTGTTCGCGATCAAGCGGCTCATCGGGCGTCGCTACGACGACCCGCTGACGCAGAAGGACAAGGGGCTCGTCCCCTACAAGATCGTTCCGGGCGACAATGGCGACGCCTGGGTCGAATCCCGCGGCAAGAAATATTCGCCGTCGCAGGTGAGCGCCTTCATCCTGCAGAAGATGAAGGAAACCGCCGAGAACTATCTCGGCGAGAAGGTCACCCAGGCGGTCATCACCGTCCCGGCCTATTTCAACGACTCGCAGCGCCAGGCGACCAAGGACGCCGGCAAGATCGCCGGCCTCGAGGTGCTCCGCATCATCAACGAGCCGACGGCGGCGGCGCTCGCCTACGGCATGGAGAAGAAGGGCACCGGCACCATCGCGGTCTATGACCTCGGCGGCGGCACCTTCGACGTCTCGATCCTCGAGATCGGCGACGGCGTGTTCGAGGTGAAATCGACCAACGGCGACACCTTCCTCGGCGGCGAGGATTTCGACGCGCGCATCATCGACTATCTCGCGGACGAGTTCAAAAAGGAGCAGGGCATCGACCTGCGCAAGGACAAGCTCGCGCTGCAGCGCCTCAAGGAGGCGGCCGAGAAGGCGAAGATCGAGCTCTCGAGCGCGATGCAGACGGAGGTGAACCTTCCCTTCATCACCGCCGACCAGGCCGGTCCGAAGCATCTCAACATCAAGCTCACCCGCGCCAAGCTCGAGGCGCTGGTGGAAGAGCTCATCAAGCGCACCGAGGGCCCCTGCCGGGCCGCGCTCAAGGACGCCAACCTCAAGGCCTCCGAGATCAGCGAAGTGATCCTGGTCGGCGGCATGACCCGCATGCCGAAGGTCTTCGAGACGGTGAAGACCCTGTTCGGGCGCGAGCCGCATCGCGGCGTGAACCCGGACGAGGTGGTCGCGGTGGGTGCGGCGATCCAGGGCGGCGTCCTCAAGGGCGACGTCAAGGACGTGCTGCTGCTCGACGTGACGCCGCTCTCGCTCGGCATCGAGACGCTGGGCGGCGTGTTCACCCGCCTCATCGACCGCAACACCACGATCCCGACCAAGAAGGGTCAGGTGTTCTCGACGGCCGAGGACAACCAGTCGGCGGTCACCATCCGCGTCTTCCAGGGCGAGCGCGAGCTTGCGGCGGACAACAAGCTGCTGGGTCAGTTCGACCTGGTCGGCCTGCCGCCGGCGCCGCGCGGCGTGCCGCAGATCGAGGTCACGTTCGACATCGACGCCA
>CADEFF010000156.1 GCA_902826565.1 uncultured Rhodospirillaceae bacterium
ACGGCGTCCGTCAGCGCCTGGGTCAGCGCCCGCCGGTCCAGGATATCCCGCTGCTTCTCGATCTCGGGGCGAGTCTGGATGTTCATGGGGGGAGAATATCAGGAACGTTCCCTCCCCCGATACGGGGAGGACCGGGCCCTAGTCGCCCGGCGCCCGCATCTGCTTGAGGGCGGCGTAGACCGGGTCGAGGCCGCCGGCGGCGCAGCCCATGCCGATGACGTGGCGCTTGTAGCCGCCGAACGCCGGGTTGAGGTAGCGCTGCACCGCGACGCAGCGGGAGGGCGTGCCGCTGATGAAGGAGGTGAATTCGGCGGTGTCGTAGCCGTCCTTGTCGCCGATGCCGTTCCAGTCCTTGACCTCGACCCCGCTGAAAAAGTCGCGGGTGTTCTCCTCCAGCCTCTGGTAGCGCATGTGCAGGCCGGTCGAGGTGAGGCGGATGCTGACCAGGGTCAGGAACATCGAGCGCTCGTCGGAGGTGACGTTGATGACGTCGGACTGGCTCTCGCCGCTGGCGCCGTCCTTGCGCGGCTTGGCCTCGTAGCGCAGGCAGTCGACGAAGTAGCCGTCGCCGGAGAACACGAACGGCGTGCTGCCGCAGTCGATCGCATCCTCGGCCGCCGGCGCCGGTCCGGCCCACAGGCTGCATAGCATCGCCACGGCCGCGGCCGCCGACATCCCGGATTTCATCAAGATTGGCCCTCTCCCATCAAGCACGGCGTCCGCGCCCGAGGCGCGCGGCCGTCGGAAACATCCGGCCCCTGCCCGACTCTTGCCGGTTTGCCGGCCGGCCCGCAAGTAGGCCGGAAGCCTCAGTGTTTCCGTGTCCGGCTTGCCATCCCTAGCAAGCCGGGCCTAATCTCGCGTTAACGCGGGCGGGAAAGCCCACTGCGCCGGATCAGGAGCGCGGGGTCGACAGGGGGATTGGATGGCGGAAAAAGCGCTGGTCGTCGAGGATCTGCACAAGCGGTTCGGCGACCTCGAGGTGCTGAAAGGCGTTTCGGTCGAGGCCAATGTCGGCGACGTGGTCGCCATGATCGGCTCGTCCGGCTCGGGCAAGTCGACCCTGCTGCGCTGCATCAACCTCCTGGAGACGCCGGATTCCGGCAAGGTCTATGTCAGCGGCGAGCTGATCCGCATGCGCCCGACCAAGGACGCCCACGCGGTGCCGGAGGACTGGAAGCAGGTCGACCGCATCCGCTCCACCCTCGGCATGGTGTTCCAGAGCTTCAATCTGTGGTCGCACATGACCATCCTCGAGAACGTGATCGAGGCGCCGGTGCATGTGCTGAAGCTGTCGAAGAAGGACGCCATCGAGCGCGCCGAGAAGCTGCTCGCCAAGGTCGGCATCGCCGACAAGCGCAACCACTATCCGAGCCACCTCTCCGGCGGCCAGCAGCAGCGCGCCGCGATCGCCCGCGCCCTGGCGATGGAGCCGAAGGTCATGCTGTTCGACGAGCCGACCTCCGCGCTCGACCCCGAGCTGGTCGGCGAGGTGCTGCGCGTGATGCGCCAGCTGGCCGAGGAAGGCCGCACCATGCTGGTGGTGACGCACGAGATCGGCTTCGCCCGCGAGGTCGCCAACAAGTTCATCTTCCTCCACCAGGGCCGCATCGAGGAACAGGGCAACCCCAAGGAAGTGTTCGCCAACCCGAAGTCGGACCGCCTCAAGGGCTTCCTCACCACGGCGCATCATAAATAGCGCGTCAGGGGCGGCACTCAATAACTGTCATCCCGGGCAAGCGCAGCGCGACCCGGGACCCATGGGATCCATCCGCGCGCGCATCAAA
>CADEFF010000157.1 GCA_902826565.1 uncultured Rhodospirillaceae bacterium
TCCGATTCGTCTCCGCCAACGGTTGCTCGTAGCTGCTGTGACTCATGCCCAGCGGCGCCAGCACCAGCCGTTTCAGCAAAGCGGGGAAGCTCTCTCCGCTGACATCTTGCATCAGCAATTGCAGGATCGTGTACCCGCCACCCGAGTACCACCAGATGGATCCGGGAGTCGCGTTCACGCGAACAGGCGGAGTATTGGCGGGGCTGGCGCCATCGAGGACCTGGGTCAGGGTGGGGACCGGGCTCCCCGCGGCCGAGCCAGGAAAACCGTGAACCGTCAGGCCGGCCGTGTGGCTCACGAGACGGCGAATCGAGACGTTCTCCTCCGTCGTGAGCTCGTTGTTCGGCACCTTCCAGGAGCGCAGCTTTACGTTGACGTCTTCGTCGAGAGCAAGTTTGCCGCTTTCGGCGAGTTTCAGCGCTCCCGCCGCCGCGACCGGCTTGCTGATCGAGCCAGCTTGAAAGAGTGTGACGGCCTCGACAGCCTTTCCGGTGGAGCGGTCGGCCACGCCGTAGCCCTTGGCCCAAGCAATCCGGTTCCGATGAATGACCGCGATGCTGACACCGGGGACCCGGTACGCCCTCATCCTGTCAGCGAGGGAATGGCGCGGATTCTCGCGGCCTTTCAATACGACCGTAGCCGTGAGATGGCGTTCAACAGCGGCGCTCGCGCTTTCCTGAGCCCGGACTTCGAGTGAGACGGCAACCAGCAGGACGACAGCGGTTCGCATGTGGACACTATATCAGTGACCGATAGATCTGTCAATGATCGATCACTCGTCGACTATATCGGCGCGTGATAGAATCGAGATGCAACACGATGAAGCACTCCGAATCGGGGCTCCTCGCGCCGGCCGCCTTCTATATCCTGTTCGCCCTTGGCGAGGGCGAGAAACACGGATACGCAATCATGCAGGATGTCCGGGAGCTGTCGGACGGCAAGTTCCGCATGGGGCCTGCAACGCTGTACACCAATATTCAGCGGCTTCTCGAGCAGGGCTTCATCGACCTGGTGGACCACCCTGACGGTGAGAAGGAAGCCGATTCCCGCCGGCGCTACTACCGCTTGGGCAAGACGGGCAGCCATGCGCTCCGCCAAGAGCTGGATCGTATGCGCGACCTTCTGCTACGGTCCAAACGCCTCGTTCTGAAACGCAGTGGCGCCGCGGTATGAGCGCGAAAGGCGCGAAGGCGCGGCGCCAGAATGAGAGCGAGTCCGTTGTGCGCGCGTTCCCCAAAGAGGTTCTCTGGCTCGCGTGGAAGGCCTACAACCTCTCGATCTGGCTCTATCCGGCGGACCTTCGCAGAATGCATGGGGACGAAATGCGGGAGGCTTTTCGCCGCCAGACACTGGACGCCTATGGGGAAGGCTCATTCGAGTTGATGAGGGTTCTCGAGTGTGTGACGGTTGAGTTGTTTACTTGCGCTCTGCCCTTGCGGGCTCAGTCCCCGGCCGCCATCGCGGGTGCGACCTCGCTGCTGGTTACGTCCGCCGTTTTCCTGGCACTGCTATGGGCGCTCCAGAATCCGATCGCGTTGCAGCACTTGGGCAAAGATGCTTGTCGCGCGATTCTCCAGGCTGTGCGCTGAGCCGACGGCAAAAGGCGACGCGTCCGTCCCAATCTCCACTTCCGTGTCCTCCGCTGTTGTACGCGTGGCGCACGAAGCTGTATCCTCCAAGGGATGAGAACGCTCGCCTGTTTGCTCGGGCTCGCGCTTCTCGCGGCCGCGCAGAC
>CADEFF010000158.1 GCA_902826565.1 uncultured Rhodospirillaceae bacterium
TCCGGAAGGCGCGGCCTTTCTCCATCTGCGATGCCGGCATCGGGGTCTCCTCTGGGTGATGGCGGTTTCGGCTTCGAGGGCGCGAGATCGAGCGGAGCGGTATCTATACGACGCCAATTGCCCATCATCCCGCCGGCGCGGCCATGCGTCTTGCACGGAAAGCTCATGGCGGCCCCGCCGCGACGGCAGGCCCTGCGGCGAAACGAGGTGAACCGCCGCCGAAGGGGGTTCGGCGGCGGTTCGGGGAGCCGTCCATGGATCCGGTGGGTCGGGATCGGGACGGTCGAGAGGATCGGCGGCGGCCTACTCGTCTTCGCCGGAAGCGGCGTCGCCGGGGCTGCCATCCATCATGGTGCCCGCCACGAGGCCGGCATTCTGGCGGATGGCCGCCTCGATCTGCTGCGCCACCTCGGGATTTTCCTTGAGAAACTGCTTGGCGTTCTCGCGGCCCTGTCCGATGCGCTGGCTGCCATGGGAGAACCAGGCGCCGGACTTCTCCACCACCCCGGCGGCCACGCCGAGATCGATGAGCTCGCCCGTCTTCGAGATGCCTTCGCCATACATGATGTCGAACTCGACGGCGCGGAACGGCGGCGCGAGCTTGTTCTTCACCACCTTCACGCGGGTCTGCGAGCCGGTCACGGTCTCGCGGTCCTTGATCGAGCCGATGCGGCGGATGTCGAGCCGCACCGAGGAATAGAACTTGAGCGCATTGCCGCCGGATGTGGTTTCCGGATTGCCGAACATCACGCCGATCTTCATGCGGATCTGGTTGATGAAGATCACCATGCAGCGCGAGCGCGAGATCGATCCGGTGAGCTTGCGCAGCGCCTGGCTCATGAGCCGCGCCTGGAGGCCGACATGGGTGTCGCCCATCTCGCCCTCGAGCTCGGCCCGCGGGACCAGCGCCGCGACGCTGTCCACCACCAGCACGTCGATCGCGCCGGACCGCACCAGCGTGTCGGCGATCTCGAGCGCCTGCTCGCCGGCGTCCGGCTGGGAGATCAGCAGCTCCTCGATATTGACGCCGAGCTTCACCGCATAGCTCGGATCGAGCGCATGCTCGGCATCGACGAAGGCGCAGGTGCCGCCGGTGCGCTGCGCCTCGGCGATCACATGGAGGGCAAGCGTGGTCTTGCCGGAGCTTTCCGGCCCGTAGATCTCGATCACCCGCCCGCGCGGCAAGCCGCCGATGCCGAGCCCGATATCGAGCCCGAGCGAGCCGGTCGAGACGACCTCCGTCTCCACCGCCTTCTCGCGCTGGCCGAGCCGCATGATCGAGCCCTTGCCGAAGGCGCGCTCGATCTGGCCGAGCGCGGCGTCGAGAGCCTTGTTCTTGTCCATCGATTCCTTGCCGACGATGCGGAGCTGCGCCTGGGTGGTCACGGGGGATCTCCTTATTTCACGGCCGATGCCGCCTGACAATGAAGACACTGTATCCGATTTGTTCTCATTTTGACAAGCTCAAAAAGAGAACAAAACAGATTTTTAAGCGGAACTCTGGCAACTATCTGAAATGATTGGGCCGGCCCCCGGCACAGTCGCCCGCGCTCGAGGGACTCGGGGGCTGGAACATGCGGTCTCCGGGGAACCTATGGGCGCCGCACCAGCCATGTCGCCGCTTCCCGCATGATCGCCAGAAAACTCTCCGTCCCCCGGGGCCGGTTCGGGCAAGCTCGGTTCCGAGGGCACGCAAGCGTCTCGGGAGAATGCAGA
>CADEFF010000159.1 GCA_902826565.1 uncultured Rhodospirillaceae bacterium
CCGACGGGCCGCAGCAATATCGCGTCCTCGCCCGGAAATACCGGCCCCGGAATTTCGCCGAGCTGATCGGCCAGGATGCGATGGTTCGCACGCTCGCCAACGCGATCGCGCAAGGCCGCCTCGCCCATGCCTTCGTTCTCACCGGCGTGCGCGGCGTCGGCAAGACGACGACGGCGCGCATCCTTGCCCGCGCCTTCAACTGCGTCGGCCCCGACGGCAAGGGCGGCCCGACGGCGGAACCCTGCGGCGTCTGCGCGCCCTGCGTCGCCATCGCCGAGGACCGCCATGTCGACGTGATCGAGATGGACGCGGCGAGCCGCACCGGCGTCGCCGACATCCGCGAGCTGATCGAGGGGGTGCGCTACCGCCCGGTCGAGGCGCGCTACAAGATCTACATCATCGACGAAGTGCATATGCTCTCGAACAACGCCTTCAACGCGCTGCTGAAGACGCTGGAGGAGCCGCCCGGGCATGTGAAGTTCATCTTCGCCACCACCGAGATCCGCAAGGTGCCGGTGACGGTGCTGTCGCGCTGCCAGCGCTTCGACCTGCGCCGCGTCGATGCGGAGACGCTGGCGGCGCATTTCGGCAGGCTGGCCGGGATCGAGGGCGCGACGATCGCGCCCGCCGCGCTCGCCCTCATCGCGCGCGCCGCCGACGGCTCGGTGCGCGACGGTCTCTCGCTGCTCGACCAGGCGATCGCGCGAAGCGAGGGCGAGATCGGCGAAGCCGGGGTGCGCGACATGCTGGGGCTCGCCGACCGCACCCAGCTCTTCGAGCTCTATGCGCGGCTGATGAAGGGCGAGGCGAAGGCGGCGCTCGACCAGACCGCCCAGCTCTATCGCGCCGGGGCCGACCCGGTGCAGCTCCTGCAGGATCTGCTCGAGCTCACCCACTGGCTGACGCGCGTCAAGCTGACGCCCGAGGTCGCCGACGACCCGGCCGTGCCGCAGGCGGAGCGGGAGCGGGGGCGCGCCATGGCCGAGACCCTCGCCTTGCCGGTGCTGAGCCGCGCCTGGCAGATGCTGCTGAAGGGCCTCGCCGAGACGCAGGCCGCGCCCCAGCCGCTGCAGGCGCTGGAGATGGCGCTGATTCGCCTGCTGCATGCGGCGGAGATGCCGACGCCGGGCGAGATCCTGCGCGAGCTCGAAAGCGCCCCTGCCGCGGGCGCCTCCGCGCCGCCGGGCCCCCGCGCCGCCGCCGCGCCCGCGAGCCGCCCGGGCGCGCCCGCCTCGGCCGTCGGCACCCCCTTGCGCGGCAATGGCGGGCGCGGGGCGGGCGGCCGCGGGACAGGCGATCGCCCGACCGCGGCGCTTGCCGTCGAGAGCGACCCGCAGGCGCCGGCGGCGCCCGCCTTGCCGCCCCTGCCGCAAAGCTTCGCCGAGCTGGTCGAGCTCGCGTCGAAGCGGCGCGAGGTGATGCTGCATGCGCAGCTCGTCGGCGACGTGCATCTCGTCCATTACGAACCGGGCCGCATCGAATTCCGCCCGGGTCCGAACGCGCCCGCCAATCTCGCGAGCCGCCTCGGCTCGCTGCTGCAGGAATGGACCGGGCAGCGCTGGGTGATCGCGATCTCGCAAGGCCCGGGCGCCGCGACCTTGAAGGAGCAGGCGGACGCGGTGCGCGCGGCGACCGAACGCTCGGCGCTCGCCCATCCGCTGGTGCAGGCGGCGCTGGCGAGCTTCCCCGGCGC
>CADEFF010000160.1 GCA_902826565.1 uncultured Rhodospirillaceae bacterium
AGCGCTATGCCGTCGATTCCTGGTTCTACGACAACGGCGTGCCGCCCGCGGTGGTCGCGCTGCAGGCCTGGCGCGACGGCTGGCAGCCGGGCGACAGCCCCGACGCCATCGCGCAGCAGAGCGCGGAGCGCGCCCTCACCACCGATTGCCGCTGCACGAAGCCGCCGAGCGGCGGGATCAAGACCATCACGCCGTAGCATCGCGGCGCTATGCGCGGGCGCCGACGGCGGCCCGCCTCTTGCTTCGCCCGCACCGCTCTGAAACACTTGCCGCGCCACGCGGTCCGGGGAGGGAATTCGCCATGAAAGTCAAAGCTGCCGTCGCTCACAAGGCGGGTGCGCCGCTCGTCATCGAGACCGTCGACCTCGAAGGCCCGCGCGCCGGCGAGGTGCTGGTCGAGGTGAAGGCGACCGGCATCTGCCACACCGACGAATTCACCCTTTCGGGCGCCGATCCGGAAGGCCTTTTCCCCACGATCCTCGGCCATGAAGGCGCCGGCATCGTCGTCGATGTCGGGCCCGGCGTGACCAGCCTCAAGAAGGGCGATCACGTCATCCCGCTCTACACGCCCGAATGCCGGCAGTGCGAATACTGCCTCAGCCGCAAGACCAATCTCTGCCAGGCGATCCGCACGACCCAGGGCAAGGGCCTGATGCCGGACGGCACCAGCCGCTTCTCGATGGGCGGCAAGATGCTGCATCACTATATGGGCTGCTCGACCTTCGCCAACTTCACCGTGCTGCCGGAGATCGCGCTCGCCAAGATCCGCGAGGACGCGCCCTTCGACAAGGTCTGCTACATCGGCTGCGGCGTCACCACCGGGATCGGCGCGGTGATCAACACGGCGCGCGTCGAGGAAGGCGCCAATGTCGTGGTGTTCGGCCTCGGCGGCATCGGCCTCAATGTGATCCAGGGCGCGCGGCTCGCCGGCGCCAACATGATCGTCGGCGTCGACATCAACCCGGCCCGCAAGACGCTCGCCGAGAAGTTCGGCATGACCCACTTCGTCAATCCGAAGGAGGTCAAGGGCGACCTCGTGCCCTATCTGGTCGATCTCACCAAGGGCGGCGCCGACTACAGCTTCGAATGCGTCGGCAACACCACCCTCATGCGGCAGGCGCTCGAATGCGCCCACAAGGGCTGGGGCGTCAGCGTCATCATCGGCGTCGCCGGCGCCGGCCAGGAGATCTCGACCCGGCCGTTCCAGCTCGTGACCGGGCGCGTCTGGAAGGGCACCGCCTTCGGCGGCGCGCGCGGCCGCACCGACGTCCCGAAGATCGTGGACTGGTACATGGACGGCAAGATCAACATCGACGACCTCATCACCCATGTGATGCCGCTCGAGAAGATCAACGAGGGCTTCGACCTGATGCATGAAGGCAAGTCGATCCGCAGCGTCGTGACCTACTAGCCTGTCTCAACCGGAGTTCCGAATGGCTTTCATCGATCGTTCCAAAGTCCGCACCGTCGGCATCGTCGGCGCGGGGCTCATCGGCGCCGGCTGGGCGTCCTGGTTCCTCGCCCGCGGCTTCGACGTGCGGGCGAGCGACACCGGCGAGGGCCGCGAGGCCTTCCTGCGCAACCTCGTGGCCGAGGTCTGGCCGATCCTCGCCAGGCTCGGGCTTGCGAAAGGCGCCGACCAGAAGCGCCTGACCTTCCACAAGAGCCCCGGCGAGGCCGCCACGG
>CADEFF010000161.1 GCA_902826565.1 uncultured Rhodospirillaceae bacterium
TCGGTGAGGAAGCCTTCGAGCCGGCCGACGCCGGCAAGGCGCGCGGCCAATCCCGCGCTGTCCGTAGTGGCGAGGTCGCCGGTCAGGAGCTGGAAGGCGGCGGCGTCGGGCGTCTCGGCCATGGCGGGACCGAAGCGCTGCTTCAACGCCGCGAGGCCGGCGCTGTCGTCGGCAAGCGTCAGCGCCACGGCGGCGCTCTTCACGCGACGCGCCTCCTCCGCGGTGATCTGCTCCGGCTCGGCATCGGCGAGCAGCGTGCCGATCGCCGCGGCGGCGGCGGCCCATTCCTTCGCCCGCCAGTAGATGCGCACCCGGAGCTTCGCGGCCTCGGGATCCCGATCCGGCGCGATGAGGGCGAGCGCGTCCGGCACCCGGCCGAGCTCGG
Organism: uncultured Rhodospirillaceae bacterium; assembly: GCA_902826565.1. GTDB lineage: Bacteria > Pseudomonadota > Alphaproteobacteria > Dongiales > Dongiaceae > CADEFF01. The sequence goes on from CADEFF010000161.1 coordinate 386, forward strand.
CGAGGGCCTCGGCTTCGAGCCGGCGGCGGTCGCCGGCGAGCGCCGGATCGAGATCGGCCCCGTCGCTCTTGGCGAGCGCGGTGATGGCGGCCTCGGGCCGATTGTCCATCAGCCGGATCACCGCCAGCCTTGCACCGACCCGCGCCTTCTCCGCGCCCGTCAGGCGGTGCGAAACCTGCTCGTCGAGCAGCGCCGCGGCGCGATCGAGGAGATCGATCTGCACGAAACGTTCGGCGAGGCCCTGCAGGATGCGGTCGCCTGCGACGCCGGTCGGCGTCAGCTCGGGGAACTCGTCATGGAGCGCCAGCGCCTCGAAGGGCGTGGTCGGGCTGTCGCCGGCGGTGTCGAAGGCGCCGCGAAACGCTTTGTCCATGGCGGCCAGGATCGCGGGCGTGCCCGGATGATCCGGATGGTCGGCAACAAGCTGGCGCATCAGCCCGAGGCCGTCGCGCAGCCGTCCGGCGTCGAGATAGAGCCCCGCCAGGCGATGCAGGATATCGAACTCGAGCCCGTCGTCGTGCCAGCCGAAACGCAAAGCCTCGAGCTCGGGGATCGCGTCCGCGCCGTCGATCGCCTGCGTTTCCAGCAGCAGATCGGCGAGCCCGAACTGCGCGCGGGCGCGGGTTTCGGGGTCGCGGCATTGCGCGGCCTTCTCCCAGGCGTCGCGCGCCTCGGCGGTGCGGCCCTCGACGCGGGCGAGAAGGCCTTCGAGATAGAGCACATGATCGGCGGCGGCGGCATCGGGCGCCTCGCCCTTCAACCGCTCGACCCATTCGGTGGCGCCCACCGTATCGAGCGTGCGGATGGCGGCTTCGGCCGCCTGCTGACCTAGCGCGGTGCGCATCGCCGGCGGATAGTCGGCGAGCAGGGTGGGCGCCGCCACGAAATCGGACGCGGCGCCTTCCCAGTGGCCGTCGGCCGCCGCGATCATGCCGCGCCAGGGCTCGGCCTCCACCTCGCCGTTCAGCACGGGGGCGGCAAGCAGCGGACGCGCCGAATCGATCTCGCCCATCAGGATCTTGGCCGCGGCCGAGATCAGCAGCAGCTCGGGATCGTCCGCCGCGCTCTTGCGGTCATGCAGCACGAGATCCACGAGGCCCGCCGCTTCGGCGGAACGGTCATGCGCGAAATAGAACCGGGCGAGCGCGACGCGGGGCAGGTCGCGATCGGCCTCCGGCGCCTCGATCACGGCGCGATTGAGCCCGGCCTCCACCGAGGCGAACGCGCCGCGATCCTCGAGCCCCCAGGCCGGCAAGG
>CADEFF010000162.1 GCA_902826565.1 uncultured Rhodospirillaceae bacterium
CGGTCAGGCCTTCCTTGAAGTTCGAGATGATCGGCGTCTCGATGATCTCGCCCGAGGGCTTCGCCATGAGGCCGCGCATGCCGGCGAGCTGCTTGATCTGCGCCGCCGAACCGCGGGCGCCCGAATGCGCCATCATGAAGACCGAGTTGATGTCGCGTCCGGTCGATTTCTCCGACATGACCTTCATCATCTCGTCGGCGACGCGCTCCGTGCAGTGCGACCAGACGTCGACGACCTTGTTGTATTTCTCGCCCTGGGTAATGAGGCCGTCGAGATATTGCTGCTCGTACTCCTTCACCTTCTTCTGCGCGTCGGCGACCAACGCCCTCTTCTTGGGCGGGATGATGAGGTCGTCCTTTCCGAACGAGATGCCGGCCTTGCAGGCGAAGCCGAAGCCCATGCCCATCAGGCGATCGGCGAAGATCACCGTCTCCTTCTGGCCGCAATGGCGGTAGACGACGTCGATGACGTTGGTGATGTCCTTCTTGGTGAGAAGGCGGTTCACCAGCTCGATCGGCACGTTCGGGTGACGCGGCAGGATCTGCGAGAGCAGCATCCGGCCCGGCGTGGTCGGGATGACGCGCGTGATCGGCTCGCCGTCGGCGCCGATCCAGCTGCAGCGCGCCTTGACCGGGCTGTGCAGCGTGACCGCCTTGGCCTGCAGCGCGGCCTCGAGCTCGGCGATGTCGCCGAACGCCATGCCCTTGCCCGGCTCGTCCTTGCCTTCCATCGTCAGGTAATAGAGCCCGAGCACGATGTCCTGGCTCGGCACGATGATCGGCTTGCCGTTGGCGGGCGAGAGGATGTTGTTGGTGGACATCATCAGCACGCGCGCCTCGAGCTGCGCCTCGAGCGAGAGCGGCACATGGACCGCCATCTGGTCGCCGTCGAAATCGGCGTTGAAAGCCGTGCAGACCAGCGGATGGAGCTGGATCGCCTTGCCTTCGATCAGCACCGGCTCAAAGGCCTGGATGCCGAGCCGATGCAAGGTCGGCGCGCGGTTCAGCAGCACCGGATGCTCGCGGATCACCTCTTCGAGGATGTCCCAGACCTCCGGCCGTTCCTTCTCCACCATGCGCTTCGCCGCCTTGATGGTCGACGCCATGGCATAGAGCTCGAGCTTCGAATAGATGAACGGCTTGAAGAGTTCGAGCGCCATCTTCTTCGGCAGGCCACACTGATGCAGCTTGAGCTCGGGCCCGACCACGATCACCGAGCGGCCCGAATAGTCGACGCGCTTGCCGAGCAGGTTCTGCCGGAAGCGGCCCTGCTTGCCCTTCAGCATGTCGGAGAGCGACTTCAGCGGCCGCTTGTTGGCGCCGGTGATGACCCGGCCGCGGCGGCCGTTGTCGAACAGCGCATCGACCGCTTCCTGCAGCATGCGCTTCTCGTTGCGGACGATAATGTCCGGCGCGCGAAGCTCGATCAGCCGCTTCAGACGGTTGTTGCGGTTGATGACCCGGCGATAGAGATCGTTGAGGTCCGAGGTCGCGAACCGGCCGCCGTCGAGCGGTACGAGCGGGCGCAGTTCCGGCGGAATGACCGGGATCACCTCCATGATCATCCAGGACGGATGGCTGCCCG